>NZ_JBHLTC010000009.1:0-147556 GCF_042434725.1 Kribbella deserti
GGGTGAGGGGTGTCCGCCGTTGGCGGAGTTTTGTGCGATGGAGTTCGGTGGGCGGTTGGGGATGTCGCACGGGGCGGCGGCGGCCTATCTGGGTGAGGCTCTGGCGTTGCGGCACCGTTTCCCTAAGACTTTCGCGCAGGTTCTGGCCGGCAAAGCTGAACCGTGGCGTGCCCGTCAGGTTGCCCGTGCCTGCCTTTCCCTGAGTCTGGTGGCGGCGGGAATCGTGGATGACCGGGTGAGTGGCATCATCAACAAGGTCACTCCAGCCCGTTTGGGCCGGATCGTCGCCGCTGCCAAGATGCAGGCCGATCCGGAGAAGGCGAAGGCTGACGCGGAGTTGTTCGCCCGGCAGCGTGGTGTGTGGCTGGGCCGGGCTAATGAGCACGGTACGAAGTCGGTGATCGCTCGTACCGCGGTCGGTGATGCGAACCGCCTGGACGCGGCCGTCGAGGAACTCGCCGAGATCTTGGCGCTGTGCGGTGATACCGACAGTCACCAGCAGCGCCGTGCGAAGGCCCTCGGCCTACTCGCCGATCCGGCCGCCGCCCTCGAACTCCGCAGCCACGGCCGCCGCAAAGCCGCCAGCCCCACTTCCACCCCGCCCGGCACCCCCTCGCCCCAGCCCTCCAATGCGAATCCACCCGCCGACGCGAACGCCGACGCCGACTTTGCCGCCAACGCTGGCGTTGCCGCCGACACCAACGCTGACGCTCCGGCCAAGGCCGGCACCGACCTCGATACCGATGCCGAGGACGAGGGTGACGTCGACACTGACGCCGACGCCGACGCCGACGCCGACGCCGAGGCGAAAGCGAGCCGTGGTGCCAGCACGGACGCGGACCCCAACGCCAGCCACCCCGCTGACGCCGATAGCAAGCTCGCGGGCGGAAGGCATTCCAAGGCACGCGAAGCCGACGACGAGGATGTGCCGCTGGACCAGTTGCTCGCTGACATCAAGTACCGCAGTGGCAAGCGGACGCCGCACACCTTCTACGTGCACATCACCGACGCAGCCCTGCTCTCCGGCGAAGGCGTCGCGCGGGTAGAAGGAATCGGCCCGATGCTGGTCTCGCAGCTGAAGGAACTAATCGCTCACGAACACGTCGTCCTCAAGCCGGTCATCGACCTGCGAGAACAGATCAGCGTGGACGCCTACGAAGCACCCCACCGGCTCAGAGAGTGGATGAAACTGCGCTACCCGACTCCGATGGTGCCCTGGGCAACAACCGAGACAACCCTGGGCGCGGATCTCGACCATGTGCGGCCGTTCAGCAAGAACGGTCCACCCGGCCAAACCAGCACAAAAAACCTCACACCGGTCACACGCCTGCCGCACAACGCCAAAACCCACGGCGGCTGGCGCAACCTCATCCTGCCCGACGGCAGCGTCGAATGGACCAGCCCACGAGGAGCCCGCTACCTGGTCGACCACACCGGCACCCAATACCTCGGCCAAGTCAACCTCACCACGGGAGTCCTCACCCCACCCCTTCCCCAACCCCAGACGCCCCTGCGCTCGCAGACGATCCGCAGCTCGACTCAAGACCTACCCCCGGCAGATCCACCCCCAATGCCACCCGACGCCCCCCAGGCGAGTCCCCCCACAAAACCGAACGTCAGACCCGTCGCCCCGCGCCCCCGAGGATGCCCCTGACTGCGCCCGCCACCCAGGCGGCCAATGTCACCCACGACGCCTCGGGGCGGCGGCATCGGTCAACCACCCGTTCAGTCGTGGCGCACAGGGTCGCATCGTCCTGAGCGGCGCCCCATCCGCGGCCGCTCAGCGTCCGCGGCGGCGGCGGGAGGGCTAGTACAGAGTGCCGTCTACGTACACCCAGCGTCTGGCGCGGCGGCTGAAGCGGGAACGCTCGTGGAGTTCGCCGACCGTGCCGTGGTTGGTGAAGGTGGCCACGAACTCGACCTCGCCAGTCTCGTCGTCAGGTCCGCCATCCGTGGTGTCCACGATCGTCAACCCGGTCCAACGCAGACCAGAATCGGGGGACAGGTCGTCCGGCCGGGTCCGGGGATGCCAAGTACGGAACACGTAGTCAAGGTTGCCAACGGCATAAGCCGCATAGCGCGAGCGCATCAGCCGTTCGGCCGTCTCCGCCTGCGCCTCCCCATCGTGCAATGGCCGACAGCACGCGTCATACGCCAACCGCCCGCCGCCACCCAACCCTGAACCGACGCCGACGCCGGGGGTGAACGTGGAGTCGTCAGTGGGGGCGATTGCGCCGCAGGGGCAGAAGGCCTGGAGGTTCATCGAGCACATTCTCGGGCATTGACGGTCACAGCCCGGCGGCTTATCGTCTGTAAACGATTACAAGAACGATTACAGACGGTGGTAGCTCCAGTGAAGTGAGGCAAAGCGCTACGGCCGGCGCCAGCGTCGGCGCAGACGGTACGGCCCCGCCTTAAGTGTCACGGCGACGGCAACCAGCCATGTCTCGATGGCAAAACGGCCGCGGCTACTGGAGGCGACTAGCCGCGGTTCCGAGGGCGACCCGGCCCAGGTGTTCAGCGAGTGCGAATGAGAGGGGAGTGGCGGTGAGTCGGCCGACTATTTCTGCGGTGGCTCGGGCGGCCGGGGTGTCGGTTGCGTCGGTTTCTCGGGTGCTGAACGGGCAGCCGGCCACGCCCGAGATGGCGGACAAGGTACGACGGGCCGCCGAGGAGCTCAGCTATGTTCCGGATTCACGGGCTCGCTCGCTGAAGGTGGGCCGTACGTTCCAGTTGACCCTGGCTGTCGCCGACGTCGGTAACCCCGTCTACGTCACGATGATGCGCGCAGTCGAGAGCGTGGTCGCCGCCGCCGGGTACCGCCTGGTCGTCACCACCACCGGCCCCGACGTGGTGGACGAGGTAGCCCTGGTGAGAGGAATGGCCCGCGGCTACGCAGACGGACTCGTGATCAGCCCGCTGCGAGTAGACGACGACCTCATCAAGTCGATCCGCGAGTGCGAGGTTCCCGTCGTCGTCGCCGGTAGCGTCCCCGCCAGCGCCGGCGTCGACACCGTGCGCGCGAACTCGCCCAAGGGCATGACCCTGGCGGTAGGTCACCTCAAACAGGCCGGCCGCAAACGTATCGCCTTTGTGAACGGTCCAGCCGACACCGTGCCAGGCGAGGCCCGGGCACGCGGATTCGCCGAGGCGATGAAGAAGTTCGGCCTCACCCCGGCAGGGACTGTTGAGGCGGCGGACTTCACCTTCGCCGCTGGCCGCGCAGCCGGGCCGAAGTTGCTCAAGCACACGTGGCCCGACGCGATCGTCTGCGCGAACGACCTGCTGGCCGTTGCCTTGATGCACGTACTGGCCGAGCGCGGTCTCAAAGTCCCAGATGACGTCGCAGTGATCGGCATGGACGACAGCGAGCTCGCCGAACAGTCCTTCCCGCCGCTGACCAGCGTGAACCTCGGCTCGGCCGAACGAGGCCGGCGCGCCGCCGAGTTGCTGCTGGCAAGGATCGAGGACGCCACTCGCGCGCCGCGGCGCATCGTCGTACAGCCGACGCTGAGCGTGCGGAGGTCCACCCCGTGACAACCGTGATCGCCCCGGCTCCGCACCAGAGCGAGCCCCGGCCCACGCCGAAGAGGAAGCAGAACCGCGAGGCGATCTACCTCTTCCTGCCCGCGCTGCTGCCCGTCTTGCTGCTGAGCGTCTACCCGCTGATCCGCGGCATCGCCCTTGGGTTCACCGACGCCCGCGCCGGGTTGAACGTCACCACCGAGTTCGTAGGCTTCGACAACTTCGCCCGGCTGTTGCAGAACGACCTGTTCTGGGCGTCGTTCCGGATCGGCCTGATCTGGACCGTCGCGGTCACCGTGCTCCAGTTCGTGGCGGCGTTCGGGCTCGCGTTGCTGCTGAACGCGGACCTCCGCTTCCGCGGCGTCGCCCGCACCTTGGCGCTGATCCCGTGGGCGATGCCGCCCGTGGTGGTCGCGATCATGTGGCGCCTGCTGCTGCATCCGACCAACGGCCCGGTGAACGGCGTACTGCAAGGCCTGAACATCACCGACCATCCGATCAACTGGCTCGGCGACTTCAACACCGCGTTGCCTGCCGTGATCGTGGTCGGGATCTGGGTCGGCATGCCGATGACCACGATCACCTTGCTCGCGGGGCTGCAGTCGATCGACCGGTCGCTGTACGAGGCGGCGGCGGTGGACGGTGCGAGCACCTGGCACCAGTTCTGGCATATCACCGTGCCGCAGCTGAAGACCGTCATCGTCGCGATCACCAGTCTCGACATGATCTGGAACTTCAACTCGTTCGGCCTGGTCTACGTGCTCACGGCGGGTGGCCCCGGTGGGAAGACGATGTTGCCGATGTTGTTCGCGTACAACGAGGCCTTCCGCTACGGCAACTTCGGGATGGCCGCCGCGATGGGTGACGTGATGGTCGTACTGATCATCGTGTTCCTCGGGTTCTACCTCCGCAACCGCCTCCGAAGCGAGGCGTGAGGACCATGAGAACAAAACGGACCACCCGCACCTTCCAGTACGTCGCCGTCGGCTGTTACCTGATCTTCCTCGGCTTTCCCCTGCTCTGGCTGATCTCGACCTCGCTCAAGTCACCGCGCGAGTTCGCGAGCGTCACGCCTTCGCTGTTCCCGAAGAGCCCGCAGCTGTCCAACTACACCGGCGCACTGCAGGAACAAGGCCTGATCCGGTCGATGGCGAACAGCCTGCAGATCTCGATCGCCACGACCATCCTGGTGATCATCGTCTCGCTCCCGGTCGCGTACGCGCTGGCGCGATTCCGCAGCCGGCTGCGGCCGATCACCAACGGCTGGATCCTGGTCAGCCAGGTCTTTCCGGTCATCCTGATCGTCATTCCGTTGTTCATGATCCTGCGGCCGTTGCACCTCACCAACACGATTCCCGGTGTGGTCATCGTCTACATGGTCTGGTCGATGCCGTTCGCCCTGTGGATGTTGCAGGGGTACGTCGCCGCCGTGCCGCGCGAGCTGGAGGAGGCCGCGGCGGTCGACGGCGCCAACCGGGTGCGCACCATCGTGCTGATCGTGATGCCGTTGCTGCGGCCCGGGCTGATCGCGACCGCGATGTTCACCTTCATCTCGGCGTGGAACGAGTTCTTCTTCGCCCTGGTCCTGCTGCAGGACCCGCAACTCAAAACGCTGCCGCTGGTGCTCGCCCGCTTCGTCGGGGCCGAGGGCCAGGTCCAGATCGGGCCCCTCGCGGCCGCGTCCGTGCTCGCCACCGTGCCGAGCCTGGTGTTCTTCGCCTTCCTGCAACGCCGGCTGACCTCGGGTCTGCTCAGCGGCGCGGTGAAGGGCTAGTACTTCCCGAGCGATCCCCTGAGGAGTAACAAAATGAGGAAACCACTGATCGCCCTGATCGCGGCGAGCTCACTGGTGTTGCTGGCCGCCTGTGGCGGATCCGGCGGCGATGGCGGCGGTGATCCGGCGCCCGGCGAGAAGATCACGCTGAAGTTCCAGAGCCTGGCCTTCCAGAAGACCACCGTTGCCGCGAGCAAGAAGATCGTTGCCGACTGGAACGCCGCCCATCCCGACGTCCAGGTCGAGTACGTGCAGGGCAGCTGGGATTCCGTGCACGACCAGCTGGTCACGCAGTTCCAGGGCGGCACCGCGCCGGACATCATTCACGACGAGTCCGCCGACATCACCGGTTTCGCGCAGCAGGGATACCTGGCGGACCTCTCGCCCTACTTGTCGCAGGCAACCAAAGACTCCGTACCGCAAGGGGTTTGGGACTCGGTCTCGAGCGACGGCAAGATCTTCGGCGCGCCGACGTTGCTCCAGTCGTACGTTGTCTTCGGCAACTCCGCCTTGCTCAAGCAGGCGGGTATCGCCACCACGGGCGAGAGCCTCAGCTGGGACGACCTGCGGGCCAACGCGAAGAAGCTCACGACCGGCGGCAAGTACGGCCTGGGCTGGGGTCTGAAGAGCCCGACGGCCACCGTGCTGAACCTCGGTATGAACTTCGACGCGGCCTTCTTCGAGGGCAGCGGCCGGGACGCCAAGGCCAAGATCGGCGAACCGGAACTCGAGGTGCCGAAGCGCATTCACGAGATGGCCCACACGGACAAGTCGATCGAGCCGACCTCGCTGACGCAGAGTGGTTCGGACGCACTGCCCGGATTCTTCGCCGGCAAGTACGCGATGGTTGTCGCGGGCAATTACACCGCGCAGCAGATCGTCGAGCAGGCGCCGAAGGGCTTCACCTGGGAGGTACTGCCGCCGCTGAAGGGTACGAGCGAAAAGCAGGCCGCCAACCCGCAGACGCTGTCGGTTCCGGCCGAGGGCAAGCACGTCAAGCAGGCGGCCGAGTTCATCGACTTCTTCATGCAGGCGGAGAACCTCGCGGCAGTGGGCCAGGGTGACTGGCTGATCCCGACCACGAAGGCGGCTCGGGACGCGATCGAGCAGGCCACGGGTGGCAAGCAGGGGTGGAAGCAGATGCTGGCCAGTGGCGAGGAACTGACCAAGGCGCCGTTCCAGAGCGTCGACAACTATCCGAAGTGGAAGGACCAGGTGGCGACGCCCGCGCTGCAGGAGTTCCTGGCGAACAAGATCGATCTGGCCGAACTGGGCAAGAAGCTCAACGATGGCTGGGAGCAGGCCAACAGCTGATGCGACTCGAGGACAAGGCGGTAGGCGCCCTCGTCGGCTCCGCGGTCGGTGACGCGATCGGAGGCGCCGTCGAGGGCTGGACGCCCGAGCAGATCCGCGAACGCCACGGCGGCTGGGTGACCGGCATCGTCGGCCCGTGGTTCGAGGACTGGCGCAACGCGCGCCCGATCGCGCCGTACCACAAGGGTGACGGGCACATCACCGACGACACGTTGATGACGCATGCGCTGGTCGAGGTGTACGACGAACGGCGTACGCACCTGGACGCCCACGCGATCGCGGAGTCGTTCGTACCGAAGTTGCTCGACGGCAAGAGGTGGATCCCCGAGCTGGAGACGGAGGCGCTGCTGCTGCAACGGGTCTTCCTCGCGGAGAAGTGGCTGGTGGCCCGTCTTCACTACGGGCACATCGATCCGCGCGAAGCGGGTGTCGGCAACATCGTCAACTGTGGCGCCGCGATGTACGTCGCGCCGGTCGGTATCGCGAACGCAGGTGATCCTGCGGGGGCCTACGCGGAGGCGATCGACCTCGCGGGCGCGCACCAGTCGAGCTACGGGCGGGAGGCGGCCGGGGTGTTCGCGGCGGCCGTCGCGGCGGCCATGATCCCGGGAGCGACGGCGCGTACGGCGGTAGAGGCGGCGCTGGCCCTCGCGAAGGACGGCACGCGTCAGGCTGTCCAATCGGTAGTTGACGCGGCAGGTGGTCTCGCCGATTGGCAAGAGGCCATCCCCGTATTGCGGGCGGCTGTCGAACCGTTCGACACGGTGGGACCGCACTACCGCGACCAGTCCCTCGACGCGCGCAGGCCGAGCCGGACGAAGTCGATCGAGGAACTTCCGGTCGCGCTGGGTTTTGTACTGGTCACGGACGGCGATGTCCGTCAGGCTGTGCTGGGTGGGACCAACTACGGTCGGGACGCGGATTCGATCGCCAGCATGGCGGGCGCGGTGACCGGGGCGCTCGGTGGTCTGGCCGGGGTGCCCGCGGATTGGGCCGCCACGGTCGCCGAGGCGAGCCGTACCGACCTGGAACAGCCCGGCCGGGTGATGGCCTCCGTGGCGCGCGACCTGCACGAGGCGGACGAACGACGCCGCCAGGCCCGCGCGGAAACGATGGCGGCGCTGGCGCGATGAGACTGACGTGGGTGCAACCGGAGGACCTGCTGCCGCATCAGCTGGTCCAGTCCCGCTCCGAAGGCGTCGAGGTGGAGGACGTGGCTGCCCGCTGGATCGCCGCGGGCGGATCGGTCGTGGCGCCGGTATCAGGTGCCTCCGCGGAACCGGCCGACGAGGCGCAACGCAGGCTCGCGCTGGAGTTGCTCGACCTCCTGGACGCCCGTACGCCGACGCCGCCCGAGTTCGTCGTACCAGCGGGTGTTTCGTTGTCTGGGGCAAGCAAGTCCGACCGGGTGGTACAGGCGTGGGCCGGCCGGGCGGCGGGGTGTTTGCTGGGCAAACCGGTGGAGAAGATTCCGCGCGAGGGTATCCGGGAAATCCTGGCCAGTTCCGGACAGTGGCCACTGCGGCGGTACATCACCGCCAAGGGGGTCCCGGACGACGTGCAGGCGCGGTGGCCGTGGAACCGGCGCAGCCGCCCGACGAGTCTGCGCGAGAACATCAACGGCATGCCCGAGGACGACGACCTCAACTTCGCGATCCTGGCCCTGCAGATGGTCGAGCGGTTCGGGGCCGGGCTCAGTACGGAGGCGGTCGCGCAGGCCTGGCTCGACAACCTGCCCGCGGGACGCGTCTTCACGGCCGAACGGGTCGCGTACCGGAACCTGCTGGCCGGTGTTGAGCCGGGCCGTACGGCGCTGGTCCGCAACCCCTTCCGCGAGTGGATCGGCGCTCAGATCCGGACCGACGTGTACGGCTGGGTCAATCCGGGTGACCTCAGCGCCGCCGCCCGCCTGGCCGTCGCGGACGCGCGGCTGAGTCACACCGGTGCCGGGGTCGAGGGCGCCGTCTGGGTGGCCGCGATGTCGGCCGCGGCGCTGGTGCTCGACGATGCGGAGTCAGTCATCGACGCCAGCCTGCGGGTGTTGCCGGCCGATGGCGCGATCTCACAGGCCGTCCGGTTCGGTGTGAGCCTGGCGGATCTCGACCTGGACAAGGCGCTGGACGAGTTGCACGCCGGCTACGGAGGTTTGCACTGGGTGCATTCGGTGAACAACAGTGCTCTGACGGCTTATGCGCTGACCGCGGCCCAGGGGGACTTCGGCACCGGTATCGGCATTGCCGTGATGGGGGGCTGGGACACGGACTCGGCCGGTGCGACGGTGGGTGCCGTGCTCGGCGCGCTGCACGGCGTTCCGGACGAGTGGGCCGGGTTGTTGCGCAACCGGATCGCGACCAGTCTCCCGGGCATGGACCAGGTACGGATCGACGAACTGGCACGGCGGACAGTGGAGGTGGCGACTCGGTGAGTGGCAAGGGTGTGGTGGTGGTCGGCAGCGCGAACGTCGACCTGGTGCTGCCGGTGCAGCGGATCCCGCGGCCGGGGGAGACGGTGCTGGCGAGCGGGCTCAGCCGCGGTCCGGGCGGCAAGGGCGCGAACCAGGCGGTGGCGGCGTCCCGTGCGGGCGCGACCACGCGGTTCGTCGTCTCGCTGGGTGACGACGAGCCCGGCGAACTACTGAGAGCAGTGCTCTCGGATGCGAGCGTTGATCTCTCGCTGGCCTCGACCACCACCACGCCCACCGGTACGGCGATCATCACCGTGGACGCCGACGGCGAGAACGCGATCACCGTCGCGCCGGCGGCGAACGCCGACCTGCGGCTCAACCACGACACCCGGGCCGCGATCCGGGCGGCGGACGTGGTGCTCGCGCAGCTGGAGATCCCGTTCGACACCGTCCGCGAGGCGGCCCGCGAGAGCCGGTATTTCGTGCTCAACGCCGCACCAGCCGCCGCGCTGGACGACGACCTGCTCGCCGATGTCGACCTGCTCGTGGTGAACGAGCACGAGGCATCCGTCGTGGCGGGTACGTCGGACAACCCTGGCGAGGTGCTGCTCAAGCGCGTGCCGGCCGTGGTCATCACGCTTGGTGGCGAGGGTGCACTGGTGCTCACCCGGGACGCCGAACCGCTGAAGGTCGCCGCGGTCAAGGTCGAGGTGGTCGATACCACCGCGGCGGGAGACACCTTCTGCGGGGTGCTGGCCGCCACGCTGGCGACAGGCTCCGAGTTGCCGGAGGCCGTTCGCCGGGCCACAGTTGCTGCCTCGCTCAGTGTCCAGGCCGCCGGTGCGATTCCGTCCGTGCCGACCGCCGACGACATCGCCGCACGTTATGCCGAGGTGTACCCGTGACCCCGTTCGATCCACTCGTACCCCGACCCATCGATCAGCCCACGGTCGTCGACCTGGGCGACAACGCAGACTTGAGCCGGCTGGACGAAGGCAAGATCCTCGCCGCGCCGGAGGATCCCGCCGACTGGGCCCGCTGGCGCGCCCGGCTGGCGGCGTGGTGCGATGACGCCCGAATCCGGACGGCGTACGACGGCAGCCACTACGACGTACCTGGCCGGGAATGGACCCGAACCTGCTACAGCGTCGGACTCGTCTGGCTGTGGGACAACCTGCTGTACAACGCGAAAACCGGCCGTTTCACTCCGGCGCGCCTGATCGAACGTGGCGTCGAGGACTTCGGCGGTTACGACGCCGTGGTGCTCTGGCACGCGTATCCCGTGATCGGAATCGACGACCGCAACCAGTTCGACTTCTACCGCGATGTGCCGGGGCTGGACGCGTTGGTCGCGAGCCTGCACAAGCTGGGTGTAAAGGTGTTTTTGGACTACAACCCCTGGGACATCGGCACCCGGCGTGCCGAAAGGCCCGATGCGGACGAGTTCGCCGCGCTGGTCGGCGACCTCGGTGCCGACGGCGTCTTCCTGGACACGCTGAAGGAGGGCTCGCCGACCTTCACCCGGGCGCTGGAGAAGGCGAACCCGGCGATCGTGTTCGAAGGCGAATCACGGTTGCCATTGGCAAGGATCGGCGATCACGCGTTGTCCTGGGCCCAGTGGTTCGCGGATTCGCGCGCGCCTGGCGTGCTGCGGGCGCACGTGTTCGAGCGCCGGCACATGATGCACCACACCCGTCGCTGGAACCGCGATCACAGCGACGAACTGCAGTCCGCCTGGGTGAACGGCTGCGGCATTCTCGTCTGGGAGTCGGTCTTCTCGTCCTGGGTCGGCTGGAACGCGCGCGACCGCTCGACGTTGCGCCGGATGACCGCCGCGCAGCGTGCGTTCTCGCCGGTGCTGATCGGCGGCGAGTGGACCCCGCTCACGCCGGAGGTGCCGGACGAGGCCCGGGTCCACGGCGTGTTCGGCTCGCGGTTCGAGTTGGCCGACGTCACCTTCTGGACGTTGATCAACCGCAGCGAGCAAGACTTCGACGGCCTGGCCCTGCGTTCGGAGGACCTGGTCGGCGACTGGTACGACGTGACCACGGGTGTTCCGTTGACGGCGGATTCCGACGGCGTGCGAGTGCTCGTACCGGCGCGCGGCGTGACGGGCATCGTCCGGGTCGGCGCGACCGCCGGTTCCTCGTGCCGCGCGACCGCCCGCGAGCTCGGATCGTTGCCCCGGGCCCACGTTTCGGACGCGTCCTTCCCGGCTGCGCCGGCGGTTCGGCGCGAACCACCGATCACCGGTGGCGAGGCGGATCTTGGCCCGCTGATCGCCGTACCGGCTCAGGAATTGACGTTGCCGGTGCGCTTCCGCCGTCGCGAGACGGGCCTGTACGGCGAGGCGCCGTACGTCGAGGAGTGGAAGCCGTTGCCGCCAAGGCTGCACGACATCGTCACGATCGAGCGCGCGGTATCCCTTCGTTCGGTGTCGGTGGCAACCAGCGAGGTGACGAACGCGCAGTTCGCGGAATTCGTTGCCGAGGCCAACTACCAACCACTGATCGCGAACCGCTTCCTGGCCCACTGGCAAGGCGGGTCGCCGTCGCCGGGAACGGAGAACCAGCCCGTCACCTACGTCGACCTCGACGACGCGCGCGCCTACGCGGCCTGGCGGGGCGGACGCCTGCCCACCGAGGACGAGTGGCAGGTCGCGGCCGGCGACGAGGCCTTCGGCCGGGCCGCGCCGATGGTGTGGAACTGGACCGAGAGTGAGCACGACGACGGCCGGAGCCGGTTCGTCATTCTCAAGGGCGGTTCGGACTATGTTGCCGAAGGCTCCGATTGGTACGCCGACGGTGGCCCGCAGGACCCGGAGGTGAGCTTCAAGCTGGTGCTCACCGGTGCCGGGCTGGACCGGTCCGCGTGGATCGGATTCCGCTGCGCGGTGGACGCGGCATGACCCGTGCCGCTCCGTTGCAGGGCATCAAGGTGCTGGAGGCGGCAACGCTTTTCGCGGGACCGCTCGCGGGCACGTTCCTCGGCGATTTCGGGGCCGACGTCACGAAGATCGAACACCCGCGCAAGCCCGATGCCGCGCGCGGGCACGGTGCGAGCAAGGACGGGATCGGCCTGTGGTTCAAGACCCTTGGGCGCAACAAACGGCTCGCCACACTCGATCTGTCCCGAGGGCGTGAGGTCTTCCTCGACCTGGTTCGCGCCAACGACGTACTGATCGAGAACTTCCGCCCCGGCACGCTCGAACGCTGGGGCCTTGGCCCGGACGTCCTGCTCGAGGCGAACCCGCGCCTGGTGATCGCCCGGGTGACGGCGTTCGGTCAGGTCGGACCGTGGTCGTCCCGGCCGGGGTTCGGATCGTTGGCCGAGGCAATGAGTGGATTCGCCGCGGTGACGGGTGAACCCGACGGGCCGCCGACGCTGCCGCCGTTCGGGCTGGCCGACGGCATCACCGCGCTCGCGACGGCGTACGCCGTGATGGTGGCGCTGCGCGAGCGGGACGTGTCCGGCGCGGGACAGGTGGTGGACCTCGCGATCATCGAGCCGATCCTGATGATGCTCGGCGGCGGGATCACGGCATTCCAGCAGTTGGGGTACGTGCAGCCGCGGCTCGGGAACCGCTCGTCGAACAACGCTCCGCGCAACGTCTACCGGACCGTCGATGGCGAGTGGGTCGCGGTTTCCACCAGTTCGCAGAGCATCGCCGAACGCGTGCTGCGGCTGGTCGGTCGCGACGACCTGGTTGAGCAGCCGTGGTTCGGGAGCGGACGCGAGCGGGCGGAACATGCCGACGAGCTGGACGAGGCCGTCGGTTCGTGGATCGCGGCCCGGCCGTTGGACGAGGTGCTGTCGGCGTTCGAGAAGGCCGAGGCCGCGGTGGGGCCGGTGTACGACGTACGGGGCATCGCGACCGATCCGCAGTACGCTGCCCTCGGCACGATCGCGACCGTGGACGACGAGGACTTCGGGCCGTTGCAGATGCAGAACGTGCTGTTCCGGATGTCGGAGTCGCCCGGCGCGATCAAGTGGACCGGGCGTGCGCATGGAGCTGATACAGCCGAGGTGCTTGCGGAGGTAGGGGTTTCGCCCGAGCGGTTGGCGGAGCTGCGAGCGGAGGGCGTGTGCTGACGGCGCTCTACGTGCCGGCCGACCGGCCTGAGCGTTTTGCCAAGGCCGCTGGCGCCGGAGCGGATCTGGTGATCGTCGATCTCGAGGATGCGGTGCCCGTTGCGGCTAAGGCGTCCGCGCGGGTGGACGCGGCCGAATGGCTCGATGGGCAACAAACCGCGGTGGAGGTTCGGGTCAATTCGCTCGACTCGCCGTGGGGACACGACGATCTGCGGGCGCTGGCGGAACTGGGTGCCGGCTTGAGGATCCGCCTGCCGAAAGTGGAGAGCGCGGACGACGTACGACGCGTGCTGGACTTGTTGCCCGGCGCAAGGATCACCGCGCTGCTGGAGTCACCGTTGGCAGTCGAACGCGCCTTCGAGATCGCGTGTTCGGGCGTCGCCGCGATCGGTTTGGGCGAATCCGATCTGGCGGGTCTGCTCGGCGTTGATGGACCGGAAGGCCTTGCGTGGTCGCGTGGCCGGCTCGTTTCGGCCTCTCGTGCGGCTGGACTGGGTGCACCGATGATGTCGGTCTATCCACACGTCAACGACTCCGACGGGTTGCGCGACTCCTGCCTGGCCGGCCGGGCTCTCGGCTTCAGTGGGCGCGCCGCGATCCACCCGGCACAACTTCCCGTCATCGTGCAGGCGTTCACGCCCACGCAGGAGGAATTGGCCAAGGCGATGGAACTGCTCGACGCCGTGGCGCAGGCGGGTACCGCGGATGGCGGCGTGCTGGTGTTACCGGACGGGCGGATGGTCGACCCTGCCATGCTCAATCGGGCGCGCGAACTGGTGGCGCTGGCTCCACGCTGAACCGCCGCGGTGGGGCCATGGCCTATGGTCGAAGGCATGGTGGAGAACGTCGACGCGATAGTGATCGGATCAGGGCCCAACGGTCTGGTCAGCGCGATCGCACTCGCTGATGCCGGGTGGGACGTGCTGGTGCTGGAGGCCTCCGGCCATCTGGGTGGAGCGGTTCGATCCAGCTCAGCGGACGGCTGGACCACGGACCACTGCAGCGCGTGCTACCCGCTCGGGGTGGCCTCGCCGGTGTTGCGAGCGCTGGAGCTCGAACGGTTCGGCCTGAAGTGGGCGAACGCCCCGCGGCCCTTGGTGCACCTGCTGGATCCGGACGGCTCGACGGCGTTCATCGACCCGGACCCGGAGCGTACGGCGGAGTGCCTCGCGGAGGATCATCCGGCCGACGGTGACACCTGGCTGCGGCTCTACCAGGACTATGTGCGGATTCGCGAGCCGTTCCTGCGGGCGCTTTTCACCGGATGGCCGCCGGTCGGAGCGGCCGGACGGCTGGCCAGGCAGCTTGGCTCGCTGGGGGAGTTGGGCCGGTTCGCGCGGTTCATGGCGTTGCCGGTGCATCGAATGGGCCAGGAGCTGTTCGCCGGTCCGCGCGGACGAGCCCTGCTTGCGGGCAACGCCATGCACGCGGACGCGCCGCCGTCCGCGACGGTCAGCGGAACCATGGGCTGGCTCCTCGCGATGCTGGCGCAGGACGTCGGATTCCCCGTGGTCGAAGGTGGTTCTGGCCGCCTGGCCGAGGCGATGGTGGCCCGGGCGCGCGAATCGGGTGTGGCCTTCCGGACCGGTGAACCGGTGCTGGGCATCACCCTTTCGGCCGGCCGCGTTTGCGGCGTACGGACGGCATCGGGGCAATCGATCGGCGTGACTCGGGCGGTCATCGCGGACACCTCCGCGCCCGTGCTGTATGACGAGCTGTTGCCGTCAGCAAGTATCCCTGCGGGTTTGCGGCGGGACCTCGACAAGTACGAATGGGACTTCCCGACGGTCAAGGTGAACTACCGCCTGTCGGCCTCCGTGCCCTGGACCGCCCCACCGGCACGCAGCGCGGGCGTCGTACATCTCGGTGGGGACGCGGACGAGCTGGTTCACACCGGAGCCGACCTGGAGACCGGAAGGTTGCCCGCGGCCCCGTTCCTCTTGGTGGGACAGACGAGTACGGCGGATCCGACCCGTTCTCCGGCTGGAACAGAGGCCTTGTGGGCGTATTCGCACTTGCCGCGCGGCGTCGTAGATGACGCCTCCGCGGACAAGCTGGCAGGCCGGATGGATCGCCAGCTCGAACGGCATGCGCCGGGTTTTGCCGAGTTGGTGGTCGACCGGGAGGTCCAGCGGCCCGCACAGTTCGAGGCAGAGAACGCCGCGATGGGCCTCGGTGCGCTGGGTGGCGGCACGAGCCAGCTCCACCAGCAATTGATCTTCCGTCCGACCCTGGGACTCGGTGGACCTCGGACCTTCGTTGACGGGCTCTACCTCGGCAGCAGCGCTATCCACCCAGGCCCCGGCGTACACGGCGCCTGCGGCTGGCTGGCCGCCCGCGCCGCCCTCCGCGACGCCTCACCCCTCGGCCTCCTGACCCGCCGCCCCACCACAGCTTTGCTCCGCCGCCTGCAGGCCTAGCCCACGTCCGACCTCCTTACAAAACCCGCTGGCCGTCGTAGTCTGGGAGTGGAGGGGAGGGCCGTGGGGTGGAAAACAGCAGAATTATTGCGGTGACTGGGGCAACAGGACGGCAGGGTGGTGCGGTACTACGCCGACTGCTGGCGGATGGCTGGCAGGTCAGAGCGTTGACCCGCAAGCCGGACTCGGACCGGGCCCGAGCGGCGAAGTCCCTCGGCGCGGAAGTGGTCGGCTGCGATCTCGCGGATCCGGACTCGCTGGTTCCGGCCTTCGCAGGCGCCTGGGGCGTTTACAGCGTGCAGAACCCGATGATCGCGGGGATCGACGGAGAAGTGGCCCAGGGCAAGAATGTCGCCGACGTCGCGAACGCGACGGGGGTCCGGCACCTGGTTCAGGGCGGGGCTGGTCCGGGACTGCGCGGCACCGGAGTCGGCTCCTGGGAGTCGAAGCTGATCATCGCCGACTACGTGCGCGAATTGGGCATTCCGCTGACGGTGTTGCGGCCGATGGCGTTCATGGAACTGATGACCGACAAGGACTTCTATCCACCGGTGGCGATGTGGCGGCTGATGCCCAGGTTCGCCGGCCCGGACACGCCGATCCCCTGGCTGGCGGTCGACGATCTGGGCGCGGCGGCTGGGCGGGTCTTCGCCGATCCGGACACCTACGCCGGAACGGACCTTCCGCTGGCCGCGGAGATTCGGTCGGTCAATGAGTGCCGCGAGACCTGGCAACGGGTGACGGGCCGGTCGCCGCGCGGCTTTCCGATGCCGGTTCGGCTGTTCGAGCGCTTCACCGGCAAGGACCTGACGACGATGTGGCGCTGGCTCGCCGCGAACGAGGTCGCGGTCGATCCCGAGCAGACCAAGGCCATGCTCGGCACCGTCACCACCGTCGAACAGTTCATCGTCAACCGCGCCTGACCACCGCGCCCGGCTGCCGCCGACGGCCGCGGTGTGTCGTGGGTCACGTGAAACGAGGTGTAACTTCGGTTTACAGTGGGCGCACGGAGTGCCGAAGCAGGGAGTGTGCGCATGACGGTGCCGCGGAAAAGCCGGCGGGACGCGATCGGAATGGGCGTCGCGCTGCTGAACCGGCTGTCGAAGTCGCGAACGATCGACCGGCTGGGCCTGCGTAAGCAGACCGAGCGAGTGGTGTTCGAGGCGACCAAGACCGGCTTCCGGACGGCCGGGGCGCTGACGCGGAACTTCAAGGCCGTTTCGAAAGCGGCAAAGCCCGCACGGTTGCCGGCGGCGAAGGGCAGTGGCAAGTTCGACCTGACGCCGACCGAGGACCAGGAGATGGTCGTTGGCGTGGTGCGCGAGTTCGCCGCCGAGGCGTTGCGCCCGGCGGCTGCCGTGGCCGATACCGCCTGCGCGACTGATCCGAAGGTGCTGGCCCAAAGCGCCGAAATCGGCCTCAACCTGATCGAAGTACCTGAGGAACTCGGCGGCATCGTCACCGAACGGTCCGCCCTCACCGGCGTACTCGTTGCTGAAGCGATGGCGTACGGCGACATGGGTCAGGCCGTCGCGTGCCTGGCGCCGGCCGCGGTGAGTACGGCGATCTCGCTGTGGGGCGACGAGACCCAGCAGGCGACGTACCTCCCGGCCTTCACCGGCGATTCCGGTCCGGCCGCCGCGCTGGCCGTCGTCGAACCCCGGCCGCTGTTCGACCCGTTCGAGCTGAAGACCCGGGCCGTCGCCGGATCCGGCGACGGGTATGTGCTCACCGGGGTCAAGTCGCTCGTGCCGCGCGGCGCCGAGGCCGAACTGTTCGTGATCGCCGCCGAACGCGAAGGCCACGGGCCGGCGTTGTTCCTGGTCGAATCGAATCACCCGGGACTCACCATCGAGGCCGAACCGGCGATGGGCCTGCGGGCGGCAAGCCTGAGCCGGGTCATCCTGGACGGCGTGCCGGCCTCGTTGCTGGGCGACGGCTCGGCCGCGGATTACGCCGAATGCATCCGGCTGTCGCGGCTCGGCTGGTGCGCGTTGTCTCTCGGTACCGCGAAGGCGGTGCTCGACTACGTCATCCCGTACGTCAACGAGCGAACGGCCTTCGGTGAGCCGATCAGCCATCGCCAGTCGGTCGCGTTCATGGTGGCCAACATCGCGATCGAGCTGGAGGGCATGCGGCTGATCACGTACCGGGCCGGTTCGCGTGCGGAACAAGGTCTCCCGTTCGCGCGCGAAACCGCTTTGGCCCGCCGGTTGTGCACCGAACAGGGCATGCGGATCGGTACCGACGGCGTCCAGCTGCTCGGCGGTCACGGCTTCGTCAAGGAACACTCGGTCGAACGGTGGTACCGCGACCTGCGGGCCATCGGCGTGATGGAAGGCGCGGTGCTGGTCTGATGATCAACCTCGAGACCCCTCGCAAGTTCCGCGCGTTCGTCAACCAGGCGCACCAGGTCGCGGCCGAGATGCTGCGGCCGAACTCCCGCGCTTACGACCTGGCCGAACACGCCTATCCGAAAGAACTCGACATGCTCGCGGCCATGGTCGACGGCCTCGGCGCCTCCGGTACCGGAACCGGCGCGGGAGCGAGCGGCGTACGGCGTAGTGAGGCCGAGGCCGATGGGGGAGTGAAGAACGGGTCCAACCTGTCGTCCGTACTGTCGATCATGGAGATGTGCTGGGGTGACGTCGGCCTGCTGCTGTCGATGCCACGCCAAGGCCTGGGCAATTCCGCCATCGCCTCGGTGGCCAGTGACGGACAGCTGAAGCGGTTCGAGGGCGTGTGGGCCGGGATGGCGATCACCGAACCCGGCTGCGGTTCGGATTCGGCCGCCATCCAGACGACCGCGCGGCTCGACGGCGACCACTATGTGCTGAACGGCGAGAAGATCTTCGTCACCGCCGGTGGTCGCTGCGACGCGGTGGTGGTCTGGGCCACGCTGGACAAGTCCCTCGGGCGCGCCGCGATCAAGTCGTTCGTGGTCTTCAAGGACACCCCGGGCCTGACCGTCGAACGGCTCGAGCACAAGCTCGGCATCCGCTCGTCGGACACCGCGACGATCCGGCTGGAGAACTGCCGCGTCCCGGCCGAGAACCTGCTCGGTACGCCGGAAGTCAACGCGGACAAGGGATTCGCCGGGGTCATGCAGACCTTCGACAACACCCGGCCGCTGGTCGCCGCGATGGCCGTCGGCTGCGCGCGAGCGGCCCTCGAACTCACGCGCGACCTGCTCGCCGAGGCCGGGGTGGAGCCGGACTACGACCGCCCGGTCCACCGCCAGCCCGCGGCCGCGGCGTCGTACCTCCAGATGGAAGCGGACTGGGAGGCGGCGTACCTGCTGACCTTGCAAGCCGCCTGGATGGCCGACAACGGTCGCCCGAACTCCCTGCAGGCATCCATGGCCAAAGCGAAGGCCGGCCGCATCGGCAACGACATCACCCTGCGCTGCGTGGAACTGGCCGGCAGCCTCGGCTACACCGAACACGAACTCCTGGAGAAGTGGGCCCGCGACTCCAAGATCCTCGACATCTTCGAAGGCACCCAGCAAATCCAGCAACTGATCATCGCCCGCCGCCTGCTGGGTAAATCCTCCACCGAGCTCAAGTAGGTGGAAGCCGGGTGCGGTGACTCCTTGCCGGTTTAGCCTGGAGATATGGCGTTCGGAATTCGCAAGCGTGAAGCGGAATACAGCAACGATCCGGCAGTGACATTGCCGATCTACCTGAAGTTCGTGCAGAAGCACCTGGCGAAGGGTGGGCAGGTCAACTACTCAAGCGCCAGCTTCGCCAGCGCCAACCTGGAATACCAGCGCGGTGGAACGGTTCGTCGAGACGAGTCCCGACGTACCGTCATCGCCGGCAAGGGCACCACCATCGAGCAGCCCAACCTCGGCTACCGCCCGCCGGATCCCGGCTCGTACTACGACGACGAGCCGACCCCACGGCAGTCGAACACCACGGTGTACGCCATGGACGGATACAAGGCCATCGGTGGCGACCAGCCGACCGTGTACGCCGATGTCGAGTTCGACGCCATCCTCACCGATCACCAGTCGATCGAGCGACGCGACCATCTCTGGAACGACTATGTCGCCCAAGGGTACGGCGACCTGGTCCCAGCCCGCCTCGGCGGCACAGCCCCCGACACCTACGCCCTCGCCCAGAACGGTCCCACCCCGGCCGCGCCGGCAGAGCTGATGCAGGACGAAACCGTCTTGCCGGAGACAGCAGAAGCCAAGGGCGAGACCACCCCGCCATCGGGCCGAACGACAGACCCAGAAACCCTCCGAGCCTTCCAAGCAGCGTTCGGAAACCCCAGCGCCCCGACCTCCCCCACAGCAGGCGCAACTCCCCCCTCCGCCACAACGCCCGCCGACCGCCCCACCACTCACCAAACCCCCACCCGCGGCATCGAACGCGACTAGCGCGGCGCATAAGGCCTGGTGCCGAGGTGTCTACGCGCTGAAAGTAGCCGTAGTTCTGACGGGTTAGAGCCTGCTGAGCGCCTGCATGGCTTCGCGTTCGATCCGGGCGAGGTCGTGGAGTAGGGAGCCGGCCTGCAGGAGGTGTTCCGCGTCGCCGGATTCGCCTGCCGTCGTGATGAGTGCGGCCACCTGCGTCCAGTGGGTGGCCGCTTCGGCGTACAGGCTGTGGCCAGTACGAAGGTGGCGGCTGTCGACCAGTTGGGCGCACTCGGCGAGGAAGTCGCGGTAGAGGTTGCGGAACAGGGCGCCGCCGGTGCCGGCCTTCTCCATGAGTACGGCGGCTTGCGGCAGGTCCCGCTGCGGGTTGTCGCTGCGGTGCAACCAGTTCGGCACTTGCTTGGCGGTCTTCTCGATACCCCGGTGGCCCAGGTTCGCGATGGGCGGGTTGAGGAAGGCGTCGGCGCAGGTCTTGATCGCCGGGATGATCCGGTCCTGCGGTGCCGTCGAGTTGCTGGGCGCGGTGATCGTGAACGAGCGGTGCTTGGCCGCCATGGGACCGCGCTCGGCCCGGGCGGTGGCCAGGCTGGTGAGACTGGTCGAGACGGCTCCGCCCTGCTGGTCGGTGTCGACCAGATAGGCGTTTTGCTCGTCGAAGCCGTACATGGCCACGACGTGCCCGCCGAAGTGCACTTTGGTGGTGAAGTAGTCCAGGTGGTAGCTGTCGAGCTGAAGTCCGACCGGCCGACCGGACTCGAGGGGGACCGCCACGCTCTGCCAGGCCTTGCGCGGGGAGGTGGTCTCCGCGACGAGTAGGTCCAGTCCGAGAGTGGCGGCCAGGTTCCTGGTGAGCTCGAACGGCTTGACCCGGCCTCCCAGGAACGGGAAGCCCATGGCCTTGCTGTCCCAGTAGATGAAGGACAGCCCGGAGCCAAGCCCGAACAGCATCGGCTCGGAGAGATCGAGTCCCTCGTGGCGCAACAGCACGCCCAGGGCCGTCGTCTCGCAGTGCTGCATACCGCGGACGTCGAGGTCCTCCACCATGGTCATGCCGGTCATGCGTCTTCCCCTCAGAAACAAGCTGGCCGCGCCTCGGCTGGCAGATGTGTATCAAAACCTAGTCCCGAACCTCTAGTTTCGAGATAGCGGTAGATCGTCGCCCTGGAGACTCTGAAGCGGACGGGCGATCCTGAGGGCAAGGGCATCACGCGACGGTGGGTGGTCCCGTCGTATGGTTAACTTTCCATTGGTGCGATTCCAAGGTGTGACGGTCGGGAGCTTCCCGGGCCCGTCGGCTTCGCCGGATCGGCGGAGTAACCCGGCAATGACCGGGGCCACGCGGTGACATCCCGCTTCAGCTCGGACCCTTCCCGGGTCCCTGGCCGGAACTGACAGCCGGAGAGCGAAGTATGTTCACAGGACGAATTGAGCACACGGCCACGGTCGCTGAGGTCATCGGCGACGTACTGCGGGTCAAGACCGGGATCTCCGTGATGCCGGGTGGTGCGGTCTGTCTCGACGGGATCAGGCTCACCGCCGAACCGGCCGAACCGGCCGAACCGGCCGAACCGGCCGAACCGGCCGAACCGGCCGAACCGGCCGAACCGGCCGATGCCGGCGAGGTGCGGGTGGTCGTGACGGAGGAGACCAGGCGGCGTACGACGCTGGACCGCGTCGCGGCCGGTACGACGATGAATGTCGAGCTGCCGATCGCGGCCGGGGACCGGATCGACGGTCACCTCGTGCAGGGTCACGTCGAGGGTGTCGGCAAGGTTCTTCGCGTCGCCGCCGAACCGGCCGGACGGCGCGTCTGGATCAAACCGCCGGATCGTCTGCTGGCCAAGCTGGTCGCGAAGACCTCGGTTGCGATCGATGGCGTGAGCCTCACCGTGGCGGAGGTACTGAAGGACCGGTTCTCGGTGGTGCTGGTGCCGAACACACTGGAGCGAACCACGCTCGCCACCCTGGCCGAGGGAGATCGAGTCAACCTGGAAAGCGACCTGCTGGTCCGGATGGCCCGTGACGCTCAGGGGCCCGAACTGCTGAGGGCGGTCAGCCGGTTGCCGTGGGCCGGTCAGCTCAGCGGCGAGATCGGCGTACAGAAGGTCGTCGCGCAGATCGCTGCCGGCGGTGGTGTGGTGGTCTGGGATCCGACCGCGGAGAACGAAGGCGATGTCGTCTTCGCCGCCGAGCGGTACCGGCCCGAAGCGATGACCTTCCTGCTCACGAACGCCTGTGGGCATACGACGATTCCGGCCGCGGCCGACGTCCTGGAGCGGCTGGAGATTCCACCGATGCCGGGGGAGGGCGACCGGCAGGGTACGGCGATGCACGTGTCGATCGATCTCGCATCCGCGACCGGAACCGGGGTGTCGGCGGCCGAGCGGGCGGCGACGATTCGCAGGCTGGCGTCGCCGGACGCCGTACCGAGCGACTTCCTCCGGCCTGGGCACGTGTTTCCGCTCGCAGCGCGGCCAGGGCTGTTGGCCGAGCGGCTGGGCCACACCGAGGCGACGGTCGCGTTGTGTCGCGCGGCAGGCCTGGCGCCGGTGGGGGTGTGCTGTGAGGTGATGCGGCCGGACGGCGCGATGGCCGGGCCCGCCGATCTGGAGCAGTTCGCGCTGCGCTGGGAGTTGCCGATGATCGACATTCACGACCTGGTCCGGTGGCTGTGAAGGGCGCCGAGCTGTACGACGATCCCGACTTCCTGAGCGGATATCGGCAGCTGCGGCGAAACGGTCTCGGGCTCAACGACGAGCTGGAGATCCCCGCGATGGACGCCGTTCTGCCACCGGTGGACGGCCTGCGGGTGGTCGACCTCGGATGTGGCGAGGGTGGTCTGGCCATTCGGTTGTGTACGGCGGGCGCGGCCGACGTGGTCGCGGTGGATGCGTCCGAGCAGATGCTGGCGGCTGCCGCCCAACATCCGCGGGTGCATTACGTACGAGCGGACCTGGCGTCGTTCGATCAGCCGCCCGGGTCCGCGGACCTGGTGGTGAGCAGTCTTGCCCTGCACTACGTGGAGGACTTTGCCGGGCTGGTCGCACGGATCGCACGATGGCTGACGCCTGGCGGATTCTTCGTCTTCTCGATCGAGCATCCGGTGGTGACGGCACCACTGGAAGCGGCGGACACCGTGGTCGACGACTACGCGGATGAGGGTCCTAGACAACGAGCCTGGTTCGTCGACGGGGTGCTCAAGTACCACCGCACGCTGGGCACGATCCTGACCGTGCTACGCCGGCACGGCTTCGACCTGGACGTCGTAGACGAACCACTGCCGACCACCGATCAGGTCCAGCGACACCCGAGGCTCGCCGTACATCGCCGTCGGCCACCACTCCTCCTGGTGAAAGCAGTCCGTCAGGCTTGAGCCAGGCGGCTTGCGCGGACGGTGTCGGTTTTGTCCAAGACGAGGGCGCGGGGGCCCTTTAGGGTGAGGCTTCAGTAGTTCGCCTGCATAGGAGGAGACAGCAGATGCGTGACCTGGTGTACACCGGTTTCATGTCGCTCGACGGCGTTGTGGACTCGCCGGGAGGACCGGAGGAGGGGCACCGTAGCGGCGGGTGGGTCGCCAAGGACCTCGAGTTCGTACCGGAGGCCTGGTCGTTGAAGGGCGAGGAGCTGGCCGATACGACGGCGCTGATGTTCGGGCGCCGCAGCTACGAGGCGTTCGCGCCGTACTGGCGTGAGTCGGAGGACCACGCGGCCTACAAGGAACTGCCCAAGTACGTCGTATCGGGCACGTTGTCCGACGACGCTCTCGTTGACGGGTGGGGGGAGACGACCATCCTGCGTTCGACCGAGGATGTCGCTGCGCTGAAGGAGAGCGAGGGTGGCGCGATCTTCATTCATGGCAGCGCCGAACTGGCCCGGCGGTTGTCGGACGCGGGTTTGATCGACCAGTACAACCTGCTCGTTTTTCCCGTACTGCTCGGTGCCGGCAAGAGCCTGTTCGACCGGGCCGACCGGGACAAGTACATGCTGACGCTGCGCGAGTCCGAGAGCTACTCGAACGGAATCCTCAAGCTGGTGTACGACGTCAAGCGCTGAGGCTGGTTTACAGCGTCAGGGCTGGTTCACGTCGAGGGCTATCGCGCCGTCGGTGCCCCGGACAATACGACCTCCCACGCCCGACCGACCCGCCGACCACTGCGGCGGCTTGAGCGTACCCATGCAGTGGTCACTCTGGGTAGTTGGCTGGAATCTGGCGCGGCCGGGCTGGGCGGGTGCATGGTGGGTTGGGGAGGGGGACGATGATGAAGCGACTCCTGGCGGGATTTACTGTCCTATTGGCTTCGTGTCTGATCGCGGCCGGCGCTAGCGCGGTTGGGTTGGAAGGCGAGAGTCCGGGGACACCTGTCGCGGGCAAGGTGGGCGCTAGTGAGGTCTACCTGGTGCTGCTCGCGGAGGCTCCCGCGGGCGCGTACGAAGGTGGCGTCGCCGGATATCCCGCGACCAAACCGGCGGCCGGGAAGCGGCTGAACAAGAAGGACGCGCAGGTCCAGCGATACGTCAACTACCTGCGCTCCCGGCACGCCCAGGTGGCGAACAGCGTCGGCGCGGTACGGGTGTACGACTACGAGTACTCGCTGAACGGTTTCGCTGCGACGCTTACCAAGGCACAGCTCGCCAAGCTGCGTACGACGGCCGGCGTCGTCTCCATCCAGCGGGATTCGCTTTCGCAGGTCAAGACCGACAACACGCCAACCTTCCTCGGGCTGAACGCGGCGGGCGGTCTCTGGAGCCAGCTCGGCGGGCGAGGTAGCGCGGGGGAGGACGTCGTCATCGGCGTGGTGGACACCGGTATCTGGCCGGAGCACCCGAGCTTCGCTGCCACCGGTTACGGAGCCGTACCGGTCGGCTGGAACGGGATCTGCCAGGCCGGTCAGCTCTGGAGCCAGCAGCACTGCAGCAACAAGGTGATCGGCGCACGCTATTTCCACAAGGGATTCGGGCACTTCGGCGGCGCGCTGCGGGACGACTACCTGTCACCGCGCGACCACGACGGCCACGGCACGCACACCGCCTCGACCGCGGGCGGCAACGCCGGGGTCAACGCGTCGATCTTCGGGCGCGATTACGGCACGGTGAGCGGGATGGCGCCGCGCGCAAGGATCGCGGCGTACAAGGCGTGCTGGCCGGGCGGTTGCGCGTCCAGCGACCTCGTGAGCGCGATCGACGCGGCGGTCGGCGACGGCGTTGACGTCATCAACTACTCGATCGGCGACGGCGATCCGGACTTCCTCGACGCCGACGACGTCGCCTTCCTGTTCGCCCGCCAGGCCGGCGTTTTTGTCGCCGCCTCGGCCGGAAACTCCGGTCCGGGTGCCAGTACGGTCGACCACGGTGGTCCGTGGCTGACGACGGTCGGCGCGAGCACCCACAACCGCTCTTTCGCCGGTACGGCGACGCTCGGCAACGGCACCGCCTTCCAAGGTGCGTCCGTCACGCAGGACCTCCCGATGACCCCGCTGGTCGACGGAGCCGCGGCGGGCAGCGAGGGCTGTTTGTCCGGTCTGTCACCGGCAGCCGTGACCGGCAAGATCGTGCTGTGCAAGGGAAGTTTCTCCCGCGCGGCGCGGAGCCTGGCGGTCAAGAACGCGGGCGGCGCCGGGATGATCCTCTACACGGAATCCCAGAGTGACGCCCTGCTGAGCGACAATCACCATGTCCCGGCCGTCCACATCCGCAACTCCGACGGCCTCGCGATCAAGGCGTACGCCGCGGCCGCAGGCGCTGCGACGGCATCGCTGTCGGGTGGTTCCAAGGCCTTCGGCGGTGGCAACACCATGGCGGCGTTCTCGTCCCGCGGGCCGCTGGTCGACAGCGCGCGAAGCACGGGTGATCTGCTGAAGCCCGACGTGACCGCGCCTGGCGTACAGATCCTGGCTGGTACCACCCCGACCGCCTTTGTCGGCGCGCCAGGCCAGCTGTTCCAGGCGATCGCCGGTACGTCGATGTCCAGCCCGCACGTCGCCGGTATCGGTGCGCTGCTGCGGGACCTGCATCCCGGCTGGACGCCGGACATGATGCAGTCGGCGCTGATGACCAGTGCCCGGCAAGACGTTCTGAAGGAGGACGGCACTACGCCGGCCGATCCGTTCGACTTCGGCGCGGGCCATATCGTGCCGAACAGCGCGGCGGATCCCGGTCTCGTGTATCCGGCCGGGTTCGACGACTACCGCGCGTTCCTGCGCAGCCAGGGCCTTTGCACCGCTTGCTTCGGCGCCACCGCGGCACCGGTCATCGCCGCGACCGATTTCAACACTCCGGCCATCACGATCCGCTCGCTCGCGGGCGTCCGTACGGTGACCCGTACCGTGCGCAACGTTGGACCCGCCGGCACCTACACGGTCTCCGTCGCGGCGCCGCCCGGGATCGACGCGGTGGTCTCGCCGAGCGTGCTGAGCCTCGGCGCCGGCGCGACGGCGTCGTACCAGGTGTCGTTCACGGCGAAGCCCGACGCGGACATGAACGCCTACGCCTTCGGTTCGCTGACCTGGTCCGATGGCGCCGGCCACAGCGTGCGGAGCCCGCTCGTCATTCGTCCGGTCATGATCACCGCGCCGGCCGCGGTGGTGGGAACCGGTACGGCCGGGTCGCTCCAGTACTCGGTCAAGACCGGTTACGCGGGCAACTTCGCCGTGTCGCCGCAAGGTCTCGTGGCGGCGACGACCGAGCCGAGGAGGGTCGCCGACGACCGGACGGACAACTTCAACCCGGACACTCCGGACGCGAACCAGGGCATCCAGGTGCACGAGTTCGCGGTGCCCAGCAGTACGCCGCTGCTGCGGGTGCAGTTGTTCGACGAGTTCACCGATGGCAACGACGATATCGACTTGTACCTGTACCGGGCCGGTGCCGATGGCAAGCTCACGCTGCTCGGGTCCAGTCTGACTGCCACCAGCGCCGAGCTCATCGACGTCGCGGAGCCCGCTGCAGGTACGTACCGCGTCTACGCCCACGGCTTCGCCACCGACGGCCCGGACGCGTCGTACACGCTGTTCCGGTGGCTCGTGCCCAGCTCGCCCGCGGGCAATTTGGCCGCGTCGTCGAGTACGACGACCGCGACCGTCGGCGGTACGGCGAACATCACGGTGGCGTGGACCGGTCTCACTCCGGCAACGAAGTACCTCGGCCGGATCAGCTACTCCGACACCAACTCCGAGCTTGGCGCCACCCTCATCACCGTGAACCCGTAGTCAGTGGACCTTGCCGGCGGCCAGGGCTTCTTGGACGCCGGCGAGGAGCTTCTTGCTGGTGTTGAAGACGGTTCGGCGCCCTTCGGCCGGGGTGGTGTCGGGGTGCTGGTGGAGCACGACCCCGATAATCAGGCGGCCGGAGCCGTCCAGCGCCTTTGCGGCCCACATCAGCGCGCCGCCGGCAGGCGTACTTGATCCGGTCTTGAGGCCGACTACGCCCGGCTCGTCCAGCAAGGCGTTGGTGTTGACGATCTCGCCTTTGATGCCGGGCAAAGTGACACTGCGCTTGGCGACGATCGAGCGGATCACGCTGCTTTTCATGACCTCGCGGGCCAGTTTGAGCTGGTCGACGGCCGTGCTGACCGTGGACGGCTCGAACCCGCTCGCGCCGGTGTATTTGGTCTGATCCATGCCTAGGTCATGGGCGGCCTCGTTCATCTTCTGCACAAAGGCCTCCTGGCTACCGGCGTCCCACCGAGCCAGCAGCCGGGCGATGTTGTTGCCGGAGGGGATGAGCATCAGCTCCAGCAGTTCCCGCTCGGAGTAGGACCGGCCGGCCCGGACCTTGGCGGTCGACTCATCGCGGGAGGCCGACTCGTTCTCGGCGGTCTGGTCGATCTCGATTCCCGGGCCGGCGTCGTCATCCTTCAGTGGGTGGTGCTTGAGAATCACGTACGCCGTCATCACCTTGGCCAGGCTTGCGATCGGGACTGGCTCGCGATCTCCCCTGGCGCCAAGGCTGCCCACGCCCTCGACCTCGACCGCCGACTGCCCATCCTTCGGCCACGGCAGCAAAAGGTTGCTGGCCGCAACGTTGCCGCCCGCGGCGCCACCGGCCGGCTGCCCGGCGGACCAGAGCACGGCACCGTCATCGCCAGGACGAGCGACGAGCCAACCGCTCACGCCCAGGGCGGTGATCGCAACAGCAGCCGCACCGGTTTTCAGCACAGAACGCATGGGCAAGCACCCTCCAGGAGATTGAAGTGCGGGCCTTCCCGCACTTCAACCAGGCTGTACGCCGGGCATCTCCGGGGTGTCCGAACCAGGCAGCAGTTGCCGCTTACGGACCCATCCGTTGTGTATCAGGTATTACCTGGACGCGTGGAAGTACACGGCGAAACGCGCGCGCTCGAGCGGGGCCTCGCGGTTGGACCACCGGGTCCAGCTGCCACTGTGCTTGAGGCGACCGCGATACGAGCCGGTTCGCACGCTCTTCAGCTCACTGTGGTCGAGTGCCTTGTCGCCGCTGTCGTCGTACTGGATCTTGTGCTCCGCGTTGACCCCGACGCCAGAACCTTCACTGACCGTGGTGTCGTCGAATGACGAAACCACCGTCCAGTCCGTTCCGAAGCGCGAGTTGGACGGAGTTTCGGGCAGACCCTTGAGGAAATCGCTGCCCGGAGTCATTTGCGTACACTGCCTTGGGCTGCCGAGGAACACCTTGCAGAGATTGAGCTGAGCCGTGCTCGCTCCGTCGTGCGGCGTGCCGAGCGTGACGACGTCCTCGACGTAGAGATAGGGCGGAAAACCCGCAGTGCCCTTTCTGACGTGATACAGCGCGGAGCGAATCACCAGGCCGCCCATGGAATGCGCGACCACGTCGACCTTTCTGCCGTGCCGGGAGTAGCCGTTATAGATCCGGTTCGCCAGATCCTTGGAGATTGTCGTGAGGGACGATTGACGGCTGCCGGCGTACTTGTACGTGCAGTTCTTGCCGCCGGCGTAATAGCCGTACGTGACTAGTCCGCCGCGCCAGCCCTTGCTCTGGAAGTGCCTTTTGGCGCTCGCCCAGTAAGAGGAACAGTCGGTGTCCGAGGCGTCCTTCGGGTCGAATCCGTGAATGAAGAACAAGGTGTTACTGCTGCCGTCGGATCGGCTCGGCGCAGCGGCGAGTGCCGACTCGGGACTGGCCGAGTCAGGTCTGATCGGTTCGGCGTTTGCCGGGGTGGTTGTCAGCAGGGTGGTCGTCAGCGCGAGAACCGCGGTGACGACGACGGCGGCTGATCGTCGGACTCGTTGCATGACCTTGCCTCTCAAGGTGATGGAAGGTCGCTTTCGCTGACCTCTAGTGATCGCCGCCGCACGCTATCCATCGGCACGAACACGCCACTGCCCGTACATCACCCGTACCGCGGCCTTGGCGGGCTGGCTTTGTAAGGTGGCGGGATGGTTGAGCTGCCCGCGTCGTGGCGTCATGTTGCTCGAACGGCTGGGCAGTTCCTTGACGGAGATTCCGCTCGCTGAGGCGGTCGGCGTACTGGGTGGATTGATGCGCCGGCTGGCGGTTCCCGCGGACCCGGTCCGGTGCGAGCGGATCTTTCGCGCGTTCGGCTAGTTCGCTCGGGCGGGAGTTGCCTGGCGGCGGAAGGTCCGGCGGTACGACGAGGGCGAGGTCTGCACGAGCCGGCTGAAGTGGTGCCGGAAGGTGACCGGCGTGGCGAAACCGACGGCCGTCGCGATCTCCTCGATCGGCGCGTCCCCGGACTCGAGCATCACCAGGCTCGCCTGTACTCGCTGGGCGATCAGCCACTTGCTCGGGCTGGTCCCGGTCGCACGGGTGAAGTGGCGCAGGTAGGTCCGCGTTGACAATCCGGCCCGATCAGCCAGTTCCTGTACGCCGATCTGGTCCGCGAGGTGTTCCAGCGCCCAGGCCAGACTCCGGGCCACGGGCGCGTCTGCCGGCTCCGGGGCCAGCGGGGATTCGATGTACTGCGCTTGGCCTCCCGCGCGGTGCGGCTGGATGATCATCCGCCGGGCCACTGCGTTCGCGACGTCGGCGCCGAGGTCTTTTCGAACCAGGTGCAGGCATAGGTCCAACCCGGCCGCGCAGCCCGCGCTGGTGAGCACGTTGCCTTCGTCGGTGTACAGCGGTTCGGGGTCCACCATGATGTCGGGATACCGCTCGCGCAGCAGGTCGGCGTACTGCCAGTGGGTGGTCGCGCGGCGGCCGTCGAGAATGCCGGCGGCGGCCAGGGCGAACGCGCCCGAGCAGATCGAGACGATCCGGGCTCCGCGTTCGTACGCCTGGCGCAGTGCGGCGATCAGCTCGGGGGAGGTCTCAGCTCGCGGGTCGGCGACGCTCGGCACCACCACGGTGTCCGCGGCGGCGAAAACGTCCAGGCCGTACGGCGTACTCAGGGTTGCGCCACCGAGGACTCGCACGGGTTGCGGTGTCTCCGTGCAGACGGTCAGCTCGTACCAGGGCCGGCCGATATCCGGCCAGCTGAGCCCGAAGATCTCGATCACGATGCCCGACTCGAATGACGTCATGCCGTCGTACGCGAGCACGGAGACGGTGGAACGAGCCATGTCCGAATCTTAGCGGTAGTCGTCTTATGCGCCACTTCTATGGTCGCGCGGGAAGTTCGACGATGAAGTCATGATGCGAAAACTGCTCCGGACGATCGCAGGCCATACCGCCGATTTCGCCGCCGGAATACACGCCGCGCACGCCATCCGGCACGGCGCGGAACCGCCGCAGCGGGCCCGAACCAACCGAGCTACTCCGCTTCACGCCGGGCGTCGAGCAGGCGCATCGCCGGGGTGACCGCGACGCCGTGCACGACCACGCTGAGCAGTACGACGAAGGCGGTGGTGGCCCAGAGCCAGCCGAGATCCGGCGCGAAGTCCTTACCGGCGTACGCGAGGTAGTAGATCGAGCCGACGCCCCGGACGCCGAAGGCCGCCGTGACCCACCGCTCGGACCGGTTCATCGCCGTACCGGTCAGGGAGACCCAGGCGCTGAGCGGGCGGATCACCAGGATCAGCAGTAGACCGATCAGCACGCTCTGCCAGGTCAGCGGGCCGAGAATGCCACCCGTGACGGCGATCCCGAGCAGCAGCAGGATGCCCCAGGTCAGGATGTGCTCCAGCTGTTCGAGGAACCAGTGCAGGTCCTCGTGGAACTCGTGCCCGCGTTCGGCTCCTCGTACGGTCAAGGCGGCAACGAAGACCGCGATGAACCCGTAGCCGTGCGCCACCTCGGTCAATCCGTACACGCCGAGCGTGATCGCGAGAGCCAGGATCGGTTCACGCGAATCCGCCAGCCGCAGGCTCTCGATCGGCGCCGAGAAGGCCATCCGCCCGAGCAGCCAGCCCGCGCCGGCACCGATGACCACGCCGATCACGGTCTTGCCGAGCAGCTCCCACGCCAGCCACTCCAGGGCCCACTCGCCGATGGCGCCCTTGGTGGCGAGAAAGACCGCCGCGTAGACGAGCGGAAACGCGAGCCCGTCGTTCAGCCCGGCCTCGGACGTGAGCCCGAACCGAACTGGATCGTCCTCCTCGGGCTCGGCCCCAGGGCCGGTTGACGGACCCTGCACCTGTACGTCGGACGCGAGCACTGGATCGGTCGGAGCCAGTACGGCGCCGATGAGCAAAGCCGTCGCCGGCGCGAGTCCGATCGCCCAGCCCACCCCGGCCACCGCCAGAACGCAGGCGGGCATCGCCACCAGAAGCAGCCGCCAGGTGGTCCGCCAAGCTCGCCAGCCGATCGGCCGGTCGATCGCGAGGCCGACGCCCATCAGCGCGACGATCACGGTCAGTTCCGTCAGGCGCTCGGTCAGCGCCGGATGGGTGATCGGGTCCACCTTGCCCCGGTCGACCACCAGGCCGAGCAACATCCCGGCGCCCAGGAAGGCGATCGGCGCCGAGACCGCGTACCGCCGCAGCAGTCGAGGCAGCACCGCCCCCAGCAACAGCGCCGTCCCGGCGACCAGGTACAACCCGTCCCCGTCAATCTGCATCCCCTGACCCTAGGCGCAGAAGTGCTCCACCCGTCGAACGGGACCACCAGCAACCTCAGGTGGCGCCGTCAGCCCTGCGCCGCCGGTTCCGTCGTCGTGGTGGAAGGCGATCCGGGAGGAGTCGCCGGGCTTCGACCCGGACATCACGCCGGCCGGACCCAGCATGGGCCGGCTCGCGGAGCTGGTGCGTACCTGTCGCGGTACCGTCCGGCGGAAGTTGCTGAAGGCAACTAATCCACCTGCTATCCGGCCGGACCGCCGAGTGGCAGGCGGTTGATCGATGTCCTTCTTGAGACATGCGGACGATGCCGGCGCCAGTTGATCTGCGTCGGCTCTCGACAATGACCTCTGGTCGCGGCTACGGTCGCCCGCACAAGTGAACATCGCGCTGTTGATCCCACTCGGGAGAGTCCACGCCCTACAGGGTGGTGGACGCCGGAGGAGCAATTCTCCCCCAGAAACTCTCAGGCACCGATACCGACGGGTGAGGCGACTCTGGAAAGCCGGGATGACGTGATCCCGCACCCACGGTGCAAACCGCTTACCCGCGGTGAAGCTCTCAGGTACCAATGACAGAGCGGGGAGGCCCGACCGGTCTGGTCATGGCTTTGCCATGGCCGGGGAAGTGAGCCTCCGCCATGCTCAGTGAAGTCCTGCCCGACGACGGGCGGATCAGCAATCTCGAAACCGCCCAGAAGTGGTACGTCGACACGCTCGGGTGGACCGTCACCATCGACCGGGACAACGGCCGCCTGCTGGCCACGATCGGCACGCGGCTCGGCGGACTCGTCGTACCGGCGGAGTTCGCGATCGTGGCCCGTCGTACCGCGGGCGTGCGGGAGGCGCTCGGCCCGATGCTGAAGGCCGCGGACCGTACGACGTGGACGCTGCTCGCGGTTGGGCGATTTCCGCAGCTGCCGCAACAGCTGGTTCAGGCGGGCCTCAGCGTGCTGTCCGCCGGGAGCCGGATCGAGTTGCCCGCGCACGAGGGGCACGCCGAGGCCGCGGTGTCGTGGATCGACGCGCCGACCGGTGATCCGTTGCCCGTGGCCGGAGAGCTTTTCGCCGCGATCCAGCGGGTGGTCGACGTACTGCTCAAACGCCGGCAGGCGATCATGATCGACACCGTCGACGCGTATCTGGCCTCGGGCAGCGATCCGTTGCGAACGGCCACCATTTTGGGCATAGACCGCGGCGAGCTGGTGCGCCGGCTGGCGATGATCCGCGAACTCACGGGCCTCGACCTCGCCGACGCATCCAGCAGCTAGCCGCAGGCGAGCGTGGGATAGAGCGGGAATTTCGCCACGAGAGTGGAGACCCGGTGGCGGAGTTCGTCCCGCAGGGCGTCGGTTGGCGGTTTGATCAGCGTGGTCGCGATGATGTCGGCGACTTCCTTGAACTCGGGGTGATCGAATCCCCGCGTGGCCAGCGCGGGACTGCCGATGCGTAGTCCCGACGAGACCATCGGCGGCCGCGGATCGAACGGCACGGCGTTGCGATTCACGGTGATACCGATCGCATCGAGGCGGTTCTCGGCTTGTTGCCCGTCGAGTTCGGAGTTGCGGAGGTCGACCAGCACCAGGTGCACCTGGGTCCCGCCGGTGAGTACGGAGATCCCCGCGGCTCGTACGTCGTCCGCGAGCAGCCGTCCGGCGATAGCCCGGGCGCCCTCGAGCGTACGGCGCTGGCGGTCGGCGAACTCGGCCGTCGCGGCGACCTTGAACGCGACGGCCTTCGCCGCGATCACGTGTTCCAGCGGTCCGCCTTGCTGGCCAGGGAAAACCGCCGAGTTGAGCAACTTGGCGAGGTCCGCGCGGTTCGTGAGGATCACTCCGCCGCGCGGACCTGCCAGGGTTTTGTGCGTCGTGGTGGTGACCACGTCCGCGTACGGAACCGGGTTGGGGTGCAACCCGGCCGCGACCAGGCCCGCGAAATGGGCCATATCCACCATCAGGTAAGCGTTCACCTGATCGGCGATCCGCCGGAAGCCGGCGAAGTCCAAGTGCAAGGGGTACGCCGACCAGCCGGCCACGATCAGCTTCGGCCGGTGTTCGATGGCGAGCCGTTCCACCTCGTCCAGATCGATCCGGCCGTCGGCCTGCCGGACGTGGTACGAGACGACGTTGTAGAGCTTGCCGCTGAAGTTCAGCCGCATGCCGTGGGTGAGGTGGCCACCGTGGGCGAGATCGAGGCCGAGAATCGTATCGCCGGGTTCGAGCAGCGCGGCCATCGTCGCGGCGTTGGCCTGCGCGCCGGAATGCGGTTGCACGTTGGCGAATCCGGCCCCGAACAGGCTTTTCACCCGGTCGATCGCGAGTTGCTCGACCACATCGACGTACTCGCAGCCACCGTAGTAGCGGCGGCCCGGATAGCCCTCGGCGTACTTGTTGGTGAGTACGGAACCCTGGGCCTGGAGGACGGCGAGTGGGGCGAAGTTCTCGCTGGCGATGAGTTCGAGGGTTTGCCGCTGGCGGTTCAGTTCGGCGGTGATGGCGGCGTCGATCTCGGGATCCAGCTCGGCGAGGGACTGATCGAGCGTGCTCACTGGCCCGCCTCGCCTTCGGTGAGGGCCTGGTAGGCGGTGGCGTCGAGCAGGTCGGGCGTTCGGGCGACCTTGAGGCGGAAAAGCCAGGCCTTGAAGGGATCGGCGTTCAGCAGTGACGGTTCGGCGACAACGGCTTCGTTGATCTCGACGATCTCGCCGTCGGCGGGCGCGTAGAGATCGCTGACCGATTTGGTCGACTCGAGTTCGCCGCAGGTTTCGCCGGCGGTGACGATCGTGCCGACCGCGGGCAGGTCGACGTACACGAGATCGCCGAGCGCGTCGGTGGCGAACTCGGTGATGCCGACGGTGGCGGCATCGTCGCCGAGGTCCAGCCACTCGTGCTCGGCGGTGTACTTCAGCTGGGCAGGTAGCGGTGTTCGGTTGGGCACGGCGGAGGCTCCCTGGTTCGGGCAGCGCGCGGCGCGCGCCACCGTTGGGTGACCTCCCCGCTCTGTCATCGCTACCTGAGAGCTTCGCCGCCTGGTGGGCGGCTTGCACCGTGGGTGCGGGACCGATGGCGGTCCCGTCTTTCCAGAGTTCGCCTCGCCGGAGCGGTGACTGGGCCTGAGAGTTTCTGGGGAGAGTTGCTCCTCCGGCGCCTCAACCGTGGTGCGGTGAGAGCTCTCCCGCTCCGATTCGAACAGCGCTATATGCAGTTAGGTCCGGTGACCATAGGTCGAGACCTCGTACGCCGTCAATCTCCACCCAGCCATCTCAGCTTGGGTTGTTGATGTCGTCCGGAGTGGTTTCGGGCTTGGTGTGGAGCACTTCGCGGACCTGTTCGGCGGCACGCAGCATCGCCTCGCTGATGAAGTCGCTGAAGCGGGCGATGTTCTCCAGGCGGGCAGCGGCCGGCGTGCCGGGTACGAGCACGTGAACGCCTTGCCGGGCGGTCTCGGCCACCTGGGCGATGCCCCGCGCGCCGGCGATCGTGGAGTGGTACCAGACGTCGTCGTCGACGAAGTACCGCTCGCGACGGCTGTCGTCTCGGCGCTCGCGTCGGATCAGGCCTTGCTCTTCGAGGAACGAGATCGCCTTGGAAACCGACGCCGGGCTGATCTGGAGATGCTGCACGAGGTCCGCCGCGGTGAGGCTGCCCGCGTCGGTGACGAACAGGCAGGTCAGCACCCGGGCCATCATCTGGGGCAAGCCCTGTCGCATCAGCAGGGTCGTGAACGTCTCCTCGTACTCGCGCACCGCCGCGTCGTCGCGCCCATGGCCGCTTGTGAGCGCGCGCCGTTCGCGCGGCAGGGCTTGTGGACGTCGACGGGTACGACGTTCGGTGGCGCGGTGGGCGAGGTCGGCCCGATAGGCGGTCGGGCCGCCGTTGCGCATCACCTCACGGGTGATGGTGGAGGTCGGGCGATCCAGCCGCCGGGCGATCTCCGCATAGGCGAGGCTGTCCGCCAGGCCCAGGGCGATCTGCTGGCGCTCCTGCTGGGTGAGTCTGCCTCCCGGCACCACCAGCTCCCTTCGTGCGGTTTCGCCCGTCCCGCGCAGGCTAGCACTTCAATGCAACGTCTGTTGAGTCGACGTTGCATTGAAATGGCGAGTTCTCTTCGTCTATTTGAGGTGTTGACCTGCGTTGATGCAGGCGCTGCGATTGCGTGTTCGGGGAACGCAACGTAGCGTTTTATGGGTCGGAAACATTGCGGAAGCGCCTCAGATGTCGGCGCGGTTCGTTGGACGAGGTCTGGCGGGGCAATCGGAGGTAGCGTGAGGATTCAGCCACCGCTACTGACAGGTTTCGCGCGAGGAGCGATTGTGGATCGATCCACGGCTCGGCCCTGGCCCGGAAACGGCGGTCAGGAACCACCGCCGCTCGACGCGCAACTGATGGCCCGGGTGGCGCGTGGTGATACCGAGGCCTACAGCTCGCTGTTCGACCTGGTCTCGCCCAGGGTCTTTGGCCTGGTTCGCCGGGTCCTGCGCGATCCGGCCCAATCCGAAGAAGTCGCCCAGGAAGTCATGATCGAGGTGTGGCGCACCGCCGCCCGCTACGAGGCCGGCCGTGGTTCGGTGATCACGTGGGTGCTGACGATGGCGCACCGGCGCGCGATCGACCGGGTCCGCTCCGCCCAGGCGGCGACCAATCGCGATCAGGCCGTCGCCGCGCAGTCGGTGGAGACGGAGTTCGACCAGGTCACCGACTCGGTCATCAACCGGCTCGAGGCCGAGCAGGTTCGCCGGTGCCTGGGCTCGCTGACCGAACTGCAGCGCGAGTCGATCACCCTGGCGTACTACGGCGGCCACACCTACGGGGAAGTGGCGGCCCTGCTGGATGCGAAGCTGGCGACGATCAAGGCGAGAATGCGCGACGGCCTGATCCGGCTGCGCGACTGCCTCGGCCTGGCGGGAGAGTGACGATGATGAGTGAAGACCTTCATCTGCTGACCGGCGCCTACGTACTCGACGCGCTCCCCGAGGAAGACGAGGCCCGGTTCGAGGCTCACTTGGCCGAATGCGCGTCGTGTGCGGCCGAAGTCGCCGAGCTGCGGGAAGCCACCGCGAAACTCAGTGTCGGCATGGCCACGCCGCCATCGGCCGGGCTCAAGGCCAGCGTGATGGCGTCCATCGCGCAGGTCGAGCAACTGCCGCCCTCATCCAGCATGTCGTCGCCCCCGTCGCCCCCTGCAACTGCAGTGCAGCGCCGGGGGGTCAGCCGGAGGTCTTTGTTCGCTCTTGCGGCGGCCGTGGCGATCATCGCGGGAATGGCCGGCGTGGCCATCGATCAGTACCGCGACAACGCGGCCACCCGCCGCGTCAACGAGTCCATCGCGGCCGTACTCGCTCAGCCGGACGCCCGCACCGCCCACGGCGCGGTCGCCAACGGTGGGCAGGCCACGGTGGTGTCCTCGGCGAGCAAGGACACCGCGGTCGTCGTACTGAAGGACTTGCCGGACCTGCCCTCGGGGCGGACGTACCAGTTGTGGTTGATCGACAAGTCCAAAACCGCCCACTCCGTCGGGCTGGCGGATCCGGACTCGGACGAACCGGCCCGAGTCGTCGCGGGCGTCGCCGGCATGGCCGCCTTCGGCCTGACCGTCGAACCGGAAGGCGGTTCGGCCAAACCGAGCATGCCGGCCGCCGTCATCGTCCCGATGGCCTAAGCCGGCTCTCCGCGGCTCAGGCGGTGGCCTCGAGTTGGGCCAGGTCGCGCACCGCGTAACGGTGGTGCTCGGCCTCTTCCTTCAGCACCACCTTGAGGCAGCGGCGTACGACGTACTCCTGATCGGGGTACGGCGGTGCGGGTTTGCGCGCGCAGACCCGGTCGAGTTCGGCCTCGGTGAGTTCGTCGATGACTCGCCGCATCGTGGCCATGCGGGCCAGCCGCGCCGCGAGTGCCTCGTCGAACGTTGGCTTGGCGTCGAGCGTGAGCCCGAGCTTGGCCGATTCCTCGGCCGGCATCCCGCCGGCGGGATAACCCAGCGGGTGGTACGGCGCCTCCTCTTCGAGTACGGCGCTGCCGAGCCAGGCGTCGCTGGCGAACAATAGGTGCCGGTGGGTCTCGACAAATGACCACTCGCCGTTGACCCGCTCGGACAACTTTGCCTCAGGCAACAACCTGGCGCGGTCGAGCGTGGTCTGCCACATCGTCTCGATGGCCTGCCAGGCCGCCCGGTAGTCGTCGACCGAGGCGGCGTCACGCGCCATCGCCCGGATGGGGTGCTGCCGGTCGAGCTCGGCTTCGACGTACGCGGTCACATCGATGTCGTTGACCACCACGCGCTCGAAGTCGCCACCAAGGTAGACGTCGCTGCCGTAGCAGTCGACGATCTTCAGCCCGCTGACCTCGCAGTCGCGGATCTCAAGATCGCCGAGTTCGCACAGGTGAATGCGGGCACCACGAAACTGGTCACTTTGAACATATTCGGCAGCCATCGCAGCAGTCTGCCGCACTCGTGATCGTTGCTGCTACCCGGTGCGCCAGCGGCTTTGGTGGGTCCAGCCGATCGTCGACGCGGCGCGACCGCAGTCGAAAACCGACGTGGTACCTGGCAACGGCCTGGTCACTGTGGTTGCCGGCGCGTGTTCAGCAAGCAGTTCGGCGGTCGGGCGGCGGGATCCGGTGTCTTCGGCGGTGATCAGTAAGGTCAGGAACCGATCAATGTCCGCCCGCGGAGCAAGGGCCAGCAGACACGCTCTGGCCGCCTCGCCAAGGTCGACATAGCCCCAAAGGTTGGACGCGTTGGCCGCTGGTGGCGCCTCGGCGACGAACTCACGAACTTCGGCCGGCGTGAGGATCCAGTGGAACCGCAAGGCGGTCACCTGCATACCCCTGCGGGCGTACATCTCGCCGGTCCGCTCCAGGAAATCCTTGCTGAGGGCATACGGGTCGACGTACTGCAGTTGAGTTTGCTCGTCGACCGGTGCCGACGGCCACGGCAGGTCGACCGGTGACCAGGCGGGCCCGTAGAGGGAGCCACTCGAGGCGAGAACCGCGTGCCTGATGCCGAGTTTCCAGGCTTCTTCCATGGCGTTGAAGGTGGTCATCGTGTTCCGCAGGACCAGCTGCGCCGGGTCGATCGCCTCCGGAGTCGGAATCGCCGCGCAGTGCACGATGGCGTCCGCGCCGGTCAGCGACTCGCGAACGGACGCCGGGTCCATCAGGTCAACGGGTGCGTCGCCGGTCAGGTCGGCCGCGGTGACTTCATGGCCTGCCGCTGTCAGTTGGCGGCAGACTTCGGCGCCGAGTTTGCCGCGTGCACCGCTGACCCAGACTCGCATCGCATCATCCTAGGCCGGACCGGCGAAATGCTGTTGGGGCTGAGGTCTCGCGGTGGCCGGTGAAACGATGTAAAAGTGAAACCTCGCAGGTTCCGCCCACCTGAGGAGAGTTGTTATGGGTAGACGAGTGCTGGTGGCGATGACGGCACTGGCCGTGCTGGCCGCCCCCGTCGTTCCGGCCGCGGCCGGTGACCAGGCTGTTGCGGCCGCGGTGTTTCCGCAGACCGTGATTGCCGCGGATTTCCCGGATCCGGACGTGATCCAGGTCGGTAGTACCTGGTACGCCTACTCGACGAACAACGGCCGGGGCAACGTGCCCGTAGCGAGTGCTCCCGCGGCGAACGGGCCGTGGACGATTCGCGGCGACGCGATGCCGGATGGCCCGTCGGCCAGCTGGGCCCAGGGCGGCCGGACCTGGGCGCCCGACGTACATCGCAATCCGGACGGCAGCTTCACCCTCACGTACACGGCGTGGCATCGGTCGAGTGGGCGTCAGTGCATCGGGGTCGCGACGGCGAGTTCGCCGCTCGGCCCGTTCGCCCCGGCCGAGGGAGCGCCGATGATCTGCCCGCTGAACCTCGGCGGTGCGATCGACGCGAACACCTTCGTGGCCGCGGACGGGACGCGGTACTTGCTCTGGAAGAACGACGGCAACGCGATCGGCGTGAACTCGACGCTATGGCTGACTCGGACCACCAACAACGGCAGGGCCCTGACCGGCGGCAATACCGCGCTGTTGTCGTCCCGCGGCGTGATCGAGGCGCCTGACCTGGTTCAGCGCGGCAGCAGGTTCGTGCTGTTCTACTCAGGAGGTGGTTACGTCGACTGCAACTACCTCACCTCGTATGCGACGGCGACCTCCCTCAGTGGCCCGTGGACGGTTGCTTATCGACCGCTGATGACCACCGCCAGCTTCGACAACCGGATCTGCGGCCCGGGTGGTGCCGACTTCACGGCCGACAAGGTGTTCCTGCATGGCTGGGTGAACGGATCCAGGCACATGTACGTCGCGGACCTCGGCTGGGCCAACGACTACCCGGTCGTACGGGGGAGCCGCGTGCGGTACGAGGCCGAAGCCGGAACGCTGAACCACTGCCGGATCCGTACCGGCGCGGCCGGGGCCTCGGGAGGAGCCGTTGCCGCCTACATCGATTTCGCGGACTCGTGGGTCGAGAACACGGTGTACGCGCCTCGCGCGGGTGGTTACACCCTGCACGTCAGCTACGCCAACGGCACGGCTGGTACCGCCAGCCACGGTGTTGTTGTCAACGGCAACAACCAGGGCTCGGTGAGTTATCCCGCGACCGGGTGGGACAACTGGCGGCAGGCCTCGGTTTCGATCACCCTCAACGCTGGGTTCAATCGGGTTCGGTTGACCAAGGGTGCGGGTTATGCCGAGGTCGACTTCCTCGAAGTCCAGTAGACGCATGGGGTGAACGCCGTACCCGGATGCGGTACGGCGTTCACCCATCCTCAGTGGACGCGCTCAGCTGAGCCACCTTGTCGCCGTTCATGGTCGGGAAGGTGACGTTGGAGGCGCGCCAGCTCGCTCCTGGTACGCCTGGTCCGCCCGCGTTGTCGCGCGCGGTCGCGGCCGCCATACTGCCGAGGATCGCCACCGCCTGTCCGGCCGGCCTTCGGTGGGACGAGCTGGTTGGGCGTAAGGGGTTCGGGCACCCGCGGCGAGCCGTGCCGGCGGGGCGGTGGCCGGTTGACTACGTTTCGGTGATGGGCTCGGATCGACAGGCCGCGCAAGACTGAAGCGCAATTATTATTTCCGGATCTGCCCTTTCCGGCGACGCTGAGCGATAATTATCCGGCTACCTCTCGGTGGCAGGGAGAGGAGAACGCCGTGACCTTGGACAGCGTGCGGGCGGCGAGCGCGAGCCTGCCCGAATCGTTGCGGCGGATCGCCGACTTCGTCCTGTCCGAGCCGTCCGTGGCCGCGCGGCTGACGATTACCGAACTGGCCGAGCGCACCGGCACGTCGCAGGGAACCGTCACGCGTTTTTGCCGCGCCTGCGGCCTCAAGGGATTCGCCGAACTGCGCATCGCGATGGCCGAAGAGGTCGGCCGGACGGGCGCGCAGCGCTGGAGCGACGACATCGGCCGCGAGATCGGGCCGGAAGACACCACGGAACAAGTCCTCAAGGTCTTGGTCGCGACCAACGTGCAAGCCCTGTCCCGAACCGCCGAGCAACTCGATCTGGCCGCCGTCGACGAGGTGGTCGAGAAGCTGATCGCGGCCCGGCATTGCCACTTCTTCGGCGTCGGGACCAGCGGCGTGAGCGGCAACGAACTCGCCAAGCGCCTGCAGCGGATCGCTATCACCTGCTGGAGTTCCAGCGACGTACACACTGGCCTCGTCGCCGCCAGCCTGGCCGAACCGGCGGACGTCTTCGTCGGCATCTCGTCATCCGGCAAGGTGGTGGAAACCATCGAGGTGCTGCAGGCCGCCCGCCGCAAAGGCGCAACCACCATCGCCATCACCGCCCAACCCGGCTCACCCCTGACCGACGCGGCCGATCTCGTCCTCACCACCGGACGCCAAACCAGCGCCGAACCGGCCGGAGCCCTCGCCGACCGCCACGCCCAGTTCCTCGTCCTCGACATCCTCTACACCCGAATCGCCCAAGCCACTCACCCCCAAACGCTCACCCTGCTCGTCTCCACCGCCGAAGCCCTCCAACCCCACCGAACCACCCCCAATCCCCCCAAACGCAAACCCAAACCCTGAGCGGGTCAGCGGGGACAGCGTGGTTCGTAGTCGCGAGAACCCGGGCCTGGAGGCTTGCCTGGCCCTCCGGCGGTTCTGCGGGGGGCTCGACGACTCCGCCGGTAGGCAGCGAACGCGCGGTCACCAGGGGTGGTGCTACGGGCAGTGTTTAGGGTGCCTTCATGGGAAGCAGCGTGTACGTCGCATCGGTGGAGGGTTACACCGGGAAATCCACGGTGGCTCTGGGAGTGCTCGAGCAACTGTCCAGGCGGGTCGAACGGGTGTCGGTGTTCCGGCCGATCGTGCGGCCGGATACCGCGCTGTACGGCGGGCGTGACTACGTGCTCGAGTTGCTGACGTCGCACGATGCGGTGGCGTTGCCATACGAGGACTGCGTCGGTGTCACCTATGACGAGGTGCACCACGATCCCAACGCCGCGCTGGACCGCATCGTGCAGCGGTACCGCGACGTGGCCGAACTTGGTGACCCGGTCCTGATCGTTGGTAGCGACTACACCGACGTAGGGACGCCTACAGAGTTCGCCTACAACGCCAGGATCGCCGCTAACCTAGGTGCACCCGTGCTGCTTGTTCTCAACGGAGCGGGCCGAGCGCCGGAGGACCTCCGTACGTTGACGGACATGGCTACCGCGGAACTGGCGGCCAACCACGGTTCGCTCTTCGCAGTCATCGCCAACCGCGTTGCCAAGGATGAACTCGACCAGGCCGTCGCTGCGATCACCACGCCCGACGTACCGGCGTACGCCATCCCTGAGGACCCAGTGCTGAGTGCACCCTTGGTGGCGGACCTGATGCGGGCGGTGGACGGTCAGGTGCTCAGCGGCGATCCCGCGCTGCTGTCCAGGGAAGTCAGTGGACTGGTTGTAGCCGGGATGACCATGCCGAACGTGCTCGACCGGTTGTTCGAAGGAGCTGTGGTCGTAACCGCCGCAGACCGCCCGGAGGTGGTTGTCGGCGTTTTGATGGCGCACGCGTCGCAGAACTTCCCGCAGGTCTCTGCGATCTTCCTGAACGGGGGATTCGCCCTGCCGAAACAGGTGCTTCGACTGCTCGAAGGCGTCGGTAGCACTATGCCGATCATCGAGACCACCCTCGGCACGCATGCCGCCTCGACCGCGCTCACCGCCGTACGAGGGCGGTTGACGAAGAACTCCCCGCGGAAGGTGGATACGGCACTCGCCCTGTTCAGTCAGTACGTCGATGGGCCGGCGCTGCTGGATCGGCTTGAGGTGGCTCGTAGTAGCGCGGTGACGCCGCTGATGTTCGAACACCAGTTGATCGACGAGGCGGTTGCCGATCGCAAGCACATCGTGCTGCCCGAGGGTGAGGAGGAGCGGATCCTGCGTGCGGCCGACGTATTGCTGCGCCGGGGAGTCGCCGAACTGACGCTGCTCGGGGATCCGGTGGCGATCAGCGCGAAGGCGGCCAACCTCGGCGTGGACATCTCGGCGGCGCGGACCATCAGCCCCGAGGACGACAAGCTGGGTGAGCAGTTCGCGGCGGAGTATCACCGGCTGCGCCAGCACCGCGGAGTGGATCTCGATCGCGCCCGCGACGTGGTGAAGGACGTCTCGTACTTCGGCACGATGATGGTGCAAATGGGCCTGGCCGACGGCATGGTTTCGGGCTCGATCCACACCACCGCGCATACGATCCGCCCGGCGCTGGAGGTCGTGAAGACCCTGCCCGGCGTATCGGTGGTGTCCTCGGTGTTCTTCATGTGTCTGGAGAACCAGGTGCTCGTGTACGGCGACTGCGCGGTGAACCCGGACCCGACCGCGGAGCAACTCGCCGACATCGCGATCTCCTCGGCGGCTACCGCGGCGGCCTTCGGCATCGAACCGCGCGTCGCCATGCTGTCGTACTCGACGGGCTCATCGGGCACCGGAACCGACGTGGAGAAGGTGTCCAAGGCAACGGCCATCGTCCGGGAGCGCGCGCCGGAACTGCTTGTCGAGGGGCCGATTCAGTACGACGCCGCCATCGACAGCGCCGTGGCCAAGACCAAACTGCCCGGGTCGCCCGTGGCCGGCCGTGCGACGGTGTTCATCTTCCCGGACCTCAATACCGGCAACAACACGTACAAGGCGGTGCAGCGCTCGGCGAACGCGGTCGCGGTCGGGCCGGTTCTGCAAGGGCTGAAGAAGCCGGTGAACGACCTTTCCCGCGGCGCCACCGTGCGGGACATCATCAACACCGTCGCGATCACGGCCATCCAGGCGCGGCACATCGGGGCGGCCCGAGCGGCCCAGGCGGATCGGGCGGCTCAGGCGGGCAAGGAGGAAGGCCGATGAACGATCACGTGCTGGTCATCAACGCGGGCTCGTCCTCGCTGAAGTACAGCCTGATCGACGCCGGTTCCGGTGAGGCGGCCGCGGCCGGTGTGGTCGAGCGGATCGGCGAACCGGAAGGCGTGTTCCGTCATCGCGGCCCGGACGGCGAAACCCGTACGACGCGGCCGATCGGCTCTCACGAGGACGCGTTGCGCGCGGCGATCGACGCCTTCGAAGAGCATGGCCCGTCGCTCGACGGTATCGAGATCGCCGCCGTGGGGCATCGCGTCGTACACGGTGGTTCCCGGTTCGGCGATCCGGCGCTGATCAACGAGGACCTGATCGACGAGGTGTCCGACCTGGTGCCGCTGGCGCCGTTGCACAACCCGGCCAACCTGGAAGGTATGCGGGTAGCCGGACGGTTGTTCCCGGACCTACCGCAGGTGGCGGTCTTCGATACGGCGTTCCACCAGACGCTGCCGCCCGAGGCCTATACCTACGCGGTTCCGCGGGGGTGGCTGGCTGAGCACGGTATACGCCGGTACGGGTTCCACGGGACCTCGCACGCGTTTGTCTCGGAGCAGGCCGCACAGCTGCTTGGACGCGAACCAGCCGACGTGAACGTGATCGTGCTCCATCTGGGCAACGGTTGTTCCGCAGCGGCCGTACGCGGCGGCAAGTCCGTGGACACCTCGATGGGCTTGACGCCGTTGGAAGGCCTAGTGATGGGGACGCGGTCTGGAGACGTGGATCCGGCTATCCACGCCTACCTGGCCCGGGAGGCCGGGTTGTCGTTGGACGAGATCGACCACGCTCTGAACTTCGAGTCGGGTTTGAAGGGTCTCGCCGGTGAGAACGACTTCCGCGAGTTGTCCCGCCAGCGAGAGGCTGGAGACGAGCAGGCGCGACTGGCGTTCGACGTCTACTGCTACCGCATCAGGAAGTACGTCGGCGCCTACTACTCCGTACTGGGCAAGGTGGACGCGATCGTGTTCACGGCGGGGGTAGGCCAGAACTCCGCAGAGGTGCGCTCGGCTTCGCTGGAGGGTCTCGAAGGCCTGGGTATCGAGATCGACGCCGAACGGAACGCCGAGTCCTCCGACGAGGCCCGGGCCGTCTCCACCAAGGACAGTCGGGTGGCGGTGCTGGTGATTCCGACGAACGAGGAGTGGCAGATCGCCCGCGAAGCGCTCAAGCTCGTCCGGTCCTGACGGCGGTGGATTCAGGGGAGTGCGCTTGGGTACTGCCGACGGATGAACAGCACACCGACAGGAGCGCAGCCTGATCCCACCAGGCAAGGGCCTGGGAGTCGAGTATGAGCGAGATGCTGGAGCAGCGGGAGCGCTCGGGAAAGACCTTCTTCGGTCAGCCGCGGGTGCTGGCGAACCTGTTCGGGGTGGAGCTGTGGGAGCGGTTCTCCTTCTACGGCATGCAGGGCATCCTGCTCATCTATTTGTACTACTCGGCGACCGACGGTGGCCTCGGCATCAACCGCGACACCGCCACCAGCATCGTCGGGGCCTACGGCGGCTTGGTCTATCTGTCGACCATCCTCGGCGCCTGGCTCGCGGACCGGCTGCTCGGCGCGGAGCGGACACTGTTCTACAGCGCCGTCGTCGTGATGGTGGGGCATATCGCTTTGGCCCTTCTGCCGGGGCTGGTGGGGGTTGGCGTCGGTCTGGTGCTGATCGCGCTGGGCAGCGGCGGCGTCAAGGCCACCGCCACATCACTGGTCGGCAGCCTGTACGCCGAAGGTGATACGCGTCGCGATGCGGGCTTCTCGCTGTTTTATCTAGGCATCAACCTCGGCGCGCTGGCCGGTCCGTTGCTGACCGGGCTGTTGCAGAAGAACGTCGGCTTCCACTACGGTTTCGGGCTCGCGGCTGTCGGTATGGCCTTGGGACTCACCCAGTACGCCTTCGGCCGTAGGCAGTTGGCCGAGGCCGCGCGGGAAGTCCCGAACCCAATCGAGCGTGGGCAGTTGCTGAGGTACGCGGGCATCGGTGCCGCGGCGCTGATAGTCGTCGCCCTGCTCGCGTCGACCGGACTGCTGCCCGCGGACCGACTGGCCACCATCGTCGCCGTGATCAGCCTGATCGCCGCGGTGATCTACTTCGTGGTGATCCTGTCCAGCAAGCAGGTGGAAGGAGTGGAGCGGCGGCGGGTATTCGCGTTCATCCCCCTGTTCATCGCGAGTGCGGCCTTCTGGTCGTTGTACCAGCAGCAGTTCACGGTCGTGACGATCTACTCCGACCAACGCCTGGATCGCACCATCCTGGGCTGGGAAATGCCGGTGTCGTTCGTGCAGTCCATCAACCCGGTGCTGATCATCGCGTTGGCTGGTGTGTTCGCTGCGATGTGGACGAAGCTCGGGCCGCGGCAGCCGTCCACGCCGGTCAAGTTCAGCATTGGCCTGGTGGTGATGGGGGTGGCGTTCTTGCTGTTCCTGCCGATGTCCGGCGGTGGGCCTAACAGTGCGCCCTTGCTCGGGCTCATCGGTGTGCTGCTGGTCTTCACCATCGCCGAGTTGCTGCTTTCTCCGGTGGGTCTGTCATTGTCGACCAAACTCGCCCCGGCGGCTTTCCGTACGCAGATGGTGGCGCTGTTCTTCTTGTCGGTCGCCCTCGGCACTGCGATGTCCGGCGTGCTTGCGCGGTTCTACAGCGCCGGCCACGAAACCGCCTATTTCGGCATCATCGGCGCCGTAGCCATCGCCATCGGCCTACTCCTGGCCATCGCCGCCCGCCCCATCCGCCGCCTGATGAGCGGCATCCAATAGCCGCCACTGCACCATCCTGCCTAGCTGGGCGGAGCGGACAGTGACCTGGTGGCCAGCCGTCATCTCCGCCCAGCGCCGTTGTCAGACGTTGGCTAGACCGCCGCTGTCAGACGAGGGCTGGTTGGTCGTCGGGGATTGGGCCAGTGATCGATGGGCGCGTTGGTTCGGGCAGGCCGGCTTCGCTGTCGAGGCTGACGCTCGGCAGCAGGCGGTCGAGCCAGGCTGGGATCCACCAGTTGGCGTCGCCCATCAGCTTCATCGCGGCCGGGACCAGCACCAACCGGACGATGGTCGCGTCGATGAAGACCGCGACGGCCAAGCCGAGGCCGAACATCTTCGCCGTCGGATCGTCGCCCTGCCCGAAGCTGATGAACACCGAGATCATGATCAACGCGGCGGAGGTGATCACGCGGCCGGTGGTCGCGATGCCACGAATGACGGAGGCGTCGTTGTCGCCGGTGCGCAGGTATTCCTCCCGGACCCGGGAGAGCAGGAAGACCTCGTAGTCCATCGACAACCCGAAAAGAATCGCGAACATGAACATCGGGATGAACGGCAGGATCGGCACGGTCGATTCCAGCCCGATCAGATCGGCGGCCCATCCCCACTGGAACACCATCACCATCACGCCGAAGGAAGCGCCGATGCTCAGCAGGTTCAGCAGCGCTGCCTTGACAGGTACGACGATCGAGCGGAACACCACGGTCAACAGCAGCACCGACAACAGGATCACCGCGCCGATGAACAGCGGAAGCCGATCGTTCACCTTGGCACCGACATCGGCCAGAGTCGCCGTCTGCCCACCGATATGAGCCTTCGCGGGGCTTTGCCCGAGCACTGACGGGAAGACGTCGGCCCGGAGACGTTTGACGGTCTCCATGGTGGCGCCATCCTGCGGACCAGTGGTGGGGAAAGCGATCAGCGTTGCGACGCCTGCCGCGACGTTCACCTCGGCGGGAGCCACGGCCGCGATTCCCGCGTCGGCCTTCACCGCTTTGAGCAGAGGTTCGACGACGGCGGCGTCCTTCGAGATGTCGACCGCGATTACCAGCGGCCCATTGATGCCCGGGCCAAAACCCGCGGCGACGAGGTCGTAGGCCCGGCGCTCGGTTCGGTGCTCGGGCAGCGCGCCGTCATCGGGAGTACCGACGCGGAGGGCCAACACCGGCGCCGCGAGGGCGAGCAGCAGAACAGTGGCGCCGATGGCATACGGAGCGGCGTGCCTGGAGACGTGCCCGGCCCAGCGCTGCCAGCCCGCGCCGGGAACGGCCCGTCCCGACGTACGCCGGCGGTGGATTCCGAGGCGGTTGATCCAATGCCCGGCCAGGCCAAGGAACGCCGGCAGCAAGGTGAGCGAGGCAAGCACCATGATCAGCACGATCAGCGAGATGGCCACCCCGCCCGCGGTCATGAACGGCACGCCCGCCACGGCCAGCCCGAGGATCGCGATGACGACCGTGCCACCGGCGAAGAGCACGGATTGACCGGCGGTGGCGACAGCACGTCCGGCCGCTTCCTCGACACTGATTCCGCGGGCGAGGAACTCCCGATGCCGGGTGACCACGAGCAGCGCATAGTCGATTCCCACGCCCAGGCCGACCATGCTGCCGAGCACCGGCGCCCAGCTGGGGATGTCGATCAGATAGGTGACGAGCGACAGCGAGCTGATGCCCAGGGCGAGCCCGAACAGGGCCATGCCGATCGGCAACCCCATCGCGATGACCGACCCGAAGGCCACCAGCAGGATGATGATCGCGGCGATCAGGCCGACCGCTTCGCCCAGACCGGTCGCTGGTTCCTCGAAGGCATAGAACAGGTCGCCGCCTAGTTCGATCTGGAGCGGTGAACCCACCCGCACCTGGTCGCCGAACGCCTTGAGGTCCGCGAGCACGCCTGGGTCGAGTTCGGCGAGCACGGGATATTGGACCCGGATCACGGCGACTCGGCCGTCGGCAGAGATCGCTCCACTACTGACAGCTCCGGGCCCGGCGGCGAGAGCGCCGACGGGATCACTGGTGCCGAGCACTTGCGGCAGCTTGGCGGCCGCCGACTGGACTTTGGCCAAGGCGGCTTTGGCGGTGGGGGAGTTGAAGAACGTCGCGCGGTCGTCGAGTGGCGTCATCACCACCTGGGCGGTGAGACCGGCCTGGTCCGCACCGGCGGCCGAGAGCAGGTCGGTCGCATGCTGGGAGTCGACGCCCGGTGCTCCGAAGGACTCCTCGAGCTTCTTGCCGAAGGTGCCGGACGCCGCGACCACCAAGGCCGAGACGACCAGCCACACCCCGATCACCGCCCACGGTCGTCGAGCGGCGAACCGCCCCAACCGGTACAGATTCGACATCATCCTTGCTCTCCTTCAGTGCGGCGGGCGGTCCAGAACCGATCGGTTTCATCGTGTCGGGGCTGGCCGGCTCGCACCTCGGACGATCGGTCCGACTTCCCTCGGCCGATAGGCCGAGACAAATCCCGTACTTTGGGCCGATACGGTGAGCGCTCGCGGGTCCCTACGCTGTGCGCATGCTGAGAAACGCCCTTCGGTCGCTGTGGGCCGAGCCACGAGCGCCGCACCCGCCTGGCCGGGTCTGGCACGACTGGCTGCTGGTCGCGGCGCTGCTGCCGACGGCGATCATCGAGGGCGTACTGCGCGAGGAGGTGATCTGGCGTCCGGTGGCGCTGGCGCTCGCGGTCCTGACGGTCTGCGCGTTCCTGTGGCGGCGTAGCCATCCGCTGACCGTGGTTGCCGCGGTGTTCGGCGCGCTGATCGTGGTCGATATCGGGGCTTTGATCAGCGGTGTCGGCTCCGTCGGGCTGTACACGATGATCAGCGTCGTGCTCCTGCCGTATGCGCTGTTGCGATGGGGGTCCGGGCGCGAGATCGGCATCGGCCTGGGGTTCATCGGGGTCGCCCTGGTGCTGGGCCACGTCTCCGACTTCACCGGCGTGGTGGAGATGCTGGTGGGCACCATGTTCCTGCTGTTCCCGGGCACCCTCGGCGCGGCGGTCCGCTATCGGGGCACCTCCCGGCTTCGCGAGCTGGACCAGGTGCGCTTACGTGAGCGGGAGCAATTGGCCCGCGAGCTGCACGACACGGTGGCTCATCACGTTTCGGCGATCGTCATCCGGGCGCAGGCCGGCCGGGTCGTCGGAGCCACCACGCCGAAGGCCGCGATCGATGCCCTGGCCATCATCGAAGCCGAGGCGACCCGTACTCTCGCCGAGATGCGCACGATGGTGGGCGGCCTTCGGGACGGCGCGACGGCGACGTTTGCCCCGCAGCCGGGGCTGGTCGATATCGAGCGGCTCGCCCGGGACGGCAGCGAGGGACCCGAGATCGAGGTGGAGTTCCAAGGTGACCTCCATGACCTCGGCCCCTCGGTAGGTGCCGCGCTCTATCGCATTGCCCAGGAGTCGATCACCAACGCCGTCCGGCACGCACGGCTGGTCACACGCGTCGTCGTCCGCGTCACCGGTGACAGCGAGAGCGTGCGCCTCACAATTTACGATGATGGAGAACCTGGTCCCATGACACGAACCACGCTGGGCTACGGCCTGGTCGGTATGAACGAACGGGCGATACTGCTCGGTGGTTCCTTCGAGGCAGGGCCTGGGCCGGAGCGGGGCTGGATTGTCAAAGCGGTGCTACCGAAGGCGGGGCCGGCCAGATGACGGTTCGGGTGCTTGTCGCCGACGACCAGGATCTTGTTCGTACTGGGCTGTCGATGATTCTCGACGCTCAACCGGATATCGAGGTGGTCGGTCAGGCGGTTGACGGCCTGCAAGCGGTCGAACTCGCTCGCCGGCTATCGCCTGATGTGTGCCTGTTCGACATTCGCATGCCCGGGATGGACGGGGTTGCGGCTACCCGCGAACTGGCCGGTCCGGATGTTGAGGATCCACTGGCGATCGTGGTCATCACCACCTTCGACATCGACGAGTACGTGTACGGCGCGCTGAAGGCAGGCGCCCGCGGTTTTCTGCTCAAGGACGCAGGACCCGAACTGCTGGTGCAAGCGATCCACGCGGCGGCCAAGGGGGACGCGATGATCGAGCCGCGGATCACCGCCCGGCTGCTGGCCGCTTTTGCTGATTCGCGCACCACGCCGCCGCCCGCGCAACCGGTCGAACCACTCACCAGCCGGGAGGAGCAGGTGCTGATCACGGTGGCGAACGGCCGGACCAACGCCGAGATCGCCGCGGAACTCCACATCAGCCTGAGCACCGTGAAAACCCATCTCACCAGCATCATGAGCAAGATCGGCGCCCGGAACCGCGTCGAGATAGCCATGTGGGCTCACGAAACGCGCCGCCTGCCACGCTGACGCGATCCCACCAGAGACTGGGCCGGGTGGCTGGCCTATTCGGCGCCGCCCCAGACGATGCAGAACACGTTTCCTTCGATATCGCGCATCACCTGCCAGAGGCCGCCGTCGTAGATGTCGTTCGCCGTGGTGGCACCGAACGCGATAGCCCGGTCAATCGCCTTCTGTCGTAGGTCTGGCTGCACGAAGATGTCCAGGTGCAACCGATCTTTGGCGGTTGTCCGTTCGGCTGGAGCGCGGACGAAGTCGAGCCGTAGGGCCGCGCCATGGAGTTCGGTGTCCCCGTCTCGGACTTCGCGAAGGTCGCCACCGAGCAGTTGCTGCCAGAACCGACCCACGGCCTGCGGGTCATCGCAATCGATGACCAGTGCGTCGAGTACCAGAACCGGGTCTTCCGTCACCTGCTGCTCATCCCGAGGGCTATCCATTCGGCTGTTCTCCTTTGTCTGTTCCGACCAGGTGCCCATTCGTGTCGAGTCAACTCCTCAAACCACCTGGCCAAAGCTACTTTCTAGCCGGCGCGAGGAGGTGTGCGGTGAGGAAGTCCAGCTGGTCGCGGATCAGCGAATCGACCGCTGGCGGGTGGTAGACCTCGAAATGGTCGGTGTCGTAACGGCGGAGGCGCACTGGCCCGATGAGCCGGTTGCCGAGTGGGCAGGCGAGTTGACGCGGGTAGCCATGGGATCTGGCAGGCGGTTCGTCGTCACCCCAACGCGACTCCGCTGATCCTTACCCGGCGGGAGAGGACTGGGCGATCCTGCGGCCGAGCGAGGCGTCGCTGGCATGGCTGCGGCTCGCAGCGGGCGGTCGGGCGCTGACGAGGAGTTCCAAGCCGGTCTTCGCATTGAGCTGATCGTCCTGGCGAACGCTCAGAACGCGTTAGCCGAGGCTGGCGAGGCGGGCGGTTGCCGCGTTGCGGCGGCGTTCGGCGATGGCGGCCATGCGGGTGGTGCGGGTGAGGGTCCGTTCGAGGCGGCGGGTTTGGGATTGGGCGCGCTTGAGTTCGCGGCGCGCGTTGTCGAGTTCCTCGGTCAGGCGTTCGATGGCAGTTTGCATGTCGGCGATGTGGTGTTCGTTGGCGTCCACTTCGGCTTCGGCCGCCGCGCGTTCGGTCTCTGCCTCGGCGTACTCGCTGTCGAGTTCGGCCAATCGCGCCTCCAGCTCGCGGCGATTGCGCTCCGCGATCCGACGCTCGGCGGCCTCCCGCTCAGCCCTCCGCTCAGCGGCCCGCTGCTCAGCGGTGTTCCGCTCGGCCTTCTGACGTTCGCTGGTTGTACGGGCCGTGGCTGCGATGCGTGCGTTCCTGGCAGTTAGCCGTCCCGCGCCGCCGATCGGCGTGGGCCTGTCAGCAGGATCCGCCGCCCGCTTCGCTGTCGGGCGAACACCATACTCCGCGCGCCCTGCCGAAGAACCCCTCCGGCCTGCCGAACCGGCCGCTCGGGCCTTTGAAGTAGCGGCCGGAGTGGGCGTGGCGGCTGTTGTTGGGGTGTTGGGGCGGATGGTGAGGGAGGTTAGGTGGGCGGGGGTGCCGGATTCGTCTACTACGCCGAAGCCGACGTGGCGGAGGGCGCTGGTGAGGCGGCCGGAGCGCAGGAGTTGCGCGGCCGTGGGGTCGACCAGGGCGGCGTCTAGGGTTTCGGTCAGCCGGTCGGCGACCGCCTCCGTGACCTTCCGTCCCTGCTCGGCCGCGCGCCGCGTTGCCGCGGTCACGAGTTCGGCGACGAGCTCGTGACGGCGTGGGGTCAGCTCACGTAGGCGAGCGCCGTCCCGGGTCAGGTGGGCCTCGCGCAGTTCGGAACCGAGCCGCGTCAGCTCATCTACGCGATCCGGTTCCGCGCGGACGAGCTGGTTGGCCAGCCAGGCGGCCAAGGTCGGTTTACGCAGCGCCTTGATCGCCGCACTGGCCGTGATCTCGCCGGCCGCTTTCGCCTGCGCGGCGGCCTGGTTGCGGGCAGCGGTGAACGAGTCCGGGGCCAGCCCGTACAGGTCCACCGCGACCAGCTCGAGGTCCACCTCTCCACTGTGCACACGCCCGTTGCCATAAGCAACCGTCGCCGGAACTGGATCAGCGGCAGGTGGGTAGCAGAGTCTGCACGCTCTGCTGGTCGTCCTTCGTGATGGGCAGGCCGTACTTGGCGGCCACTCGCAGGTAGCGGAGCAGGTAGGTGCAGCGGAAGGCCTTGTTGATCGGCATCCACTCACCCGGGCCGTGATCGGACTTGCTCGCGTTGGTCGAACCGTCCACGGCGAGCAGATTGTCCGTCTGGTCGTTGGCGAAGTCCAGGCGTCGCTGCAGCGGCCAGCGCGAAGCGCCGAGGTCCCAGGCCCGGGAGAGCGGGTAGAGGTGGTCGATCTGGACCTTGCCGGCGTCGGACTTCCGGAACTCGATGGCCCGGCCGGTGTAGGGGTCCTGGAGTTTTCCGCTCAGTACTACGCACTGCTTGGCGCCCGGCTTGTACTTGATCTCGGTGAGTTGCCGGGCGAGCACGTTGTTCCGGGTGTCGCAGCCGTCGTGGCCGCCTCGGCCCGTGTGCTTGTCGGACCAGGACGGGCCGAAGGAGCAGGCGTCGTCCCGGCCGCAACGCCGCTCGTACCCTGCAACCTTCGGTCGCCGGGATACCACCTTCACCTTGGCAAGCTCGGCAGAGATGGCCTTGGACGACGCAGCCGGGTCTGGTTTGGCTGCGGCTTCTTGCGCGGCATCGCAGCCGGTGGAGGTTAGAGCCAGAGCTAGAGCGAGGACGGCGGTACCAAGGGCGGAGCGGTACTTCGTGAGCAAGATGGCCTTTCGGGTCTGACGGCGGCACCCGCGCTAGCGACACGCGGAGGGTGGTCTGTCAGTTTGGGCCACTGCCGCGACCTGGCGCGGGATCGACGCGCGCGCCTACCTCGCAATCGCCTTCTGCAGTAGGGGCACTAGCGGCACCAACTTGTCCGGGAAGGCGTCTACGAGGCCGTCGACGTGGTTGCCCCCTTCGACTCGCTGGTAGGTGTGCAACCGGGTTCGGCCGGTACGGCGTACTAGCTCGGCGTATCGGTCGGAGTCCTGGGTGATGGGCAGCAGGCTGTCGTACGTGCCGTGGATGGTGACGAGTGGTCGGCCGATCTTCCCGGTTAGTGCGATCCGTCGAACGGCTCGTTGCACGTCCGGCCGCTGCATGTAGTTGTAGTCGCCTTCACTGCCCTGGTACGTCGGGTCCAGCTCCGCGGCGTAGATGCGCATAGTGAGTTTCCAGTAGACCGTGTAGTGGTAGTTCCACAAGAAGTCCGACTGTGGATCGAACCCGGCCTTGACGATCAGTGCCGGTGATTGCTGCTCGTAGCCCCGGATAGCCGGCGGGAGGAACGTCAGCAGGTTAGGGCCTTTCGCGCTCCACAGCGTTCCCTCGAGGTCCACGCCACGCGTATAGAGCTCCGGGTGGTTCTCCAACTGCCAGCGCACGAGGTAGCCACCGTTCGAAATACCCGCGGCGATAATCTCGCGCGCCGGGCGGCGGTAGTGCTGGGCGACGACCGCCCGAGCAGCGCGAGCCAGTTGGGTGGTCCGACGGTTCCACTCGACCATGGCGTCACCCGGCCGTACGCCGTCCATGAAGAAGTTGACGCCGGTGTTGCCCTTGTCCGTCGCTGCGAAGGCGAATCCCTTGGCAAGTACGTAATCCGAGATCGCCTTGTCGTTCGCGTACTGCGCTCGTACGCCGGGTGAGCCCGCGACGACGAGACCGCCGTTCCACCTGGCCGGGAGGCGTAGTACGAACTGGGAGTCGTGGTTCCAGCCGTGGTTCGTGTTGGTCCGCGAGGTGTCCGGGAAGTACCCGTCGATCTGTACGCCGGGTACGGCTGGTTGCTGGGGGAGTGCCGCGTGAGTGAGCCCCGCGTAGTCCGCCGGGTTGGTGTGGCCGGACGCCGCAGTGCCGGTGGTAGTTAGGTCTGCGAGGCAGGCGACGATCTGGTGCTCGGCGCCCGGCACGCGCGGAAGGCCCGCACACTCAGACCCACCTGCGGCGGCGGAGGTGGTGAGCAGCAGCGCAGGAAGCACCGCGGCGATGGACAAGGCGAGGCGGCGACGCATGAGGGGCCCTCCCGGGATCGGCTTCGCAGCACACTAGGATCCGGGTCGGCCCGCGAGTATGGGATCGCGCCACACATCCGCCTTCCGTCGCATGTCCGCCCCTGACAGGTCCCGATCAGTCCCGGAATGAGCTGAGCGCCTTGCTGGTAGGCGTCGGCTGGTTGGTGTAGTCGCCGACGAGGCCTTCGAACAGCACGGTTCCACCGTGACGGCCGGGACCAGGACCGAGGTCGATCAGCCAATCGGCCCGCCGGATGACGTCGAGGTTGTGCTCGATGACCACGACCGTGTGGCCGCGTTCGACCAGTCGGTCCAGGACGTGCAGCAGGGTGTCGATGTCGTTCAGGTGCAACCCGGTCGTCGGCTCATCCATCACGTACAGGGTGGGCTGATCGGCCTGACCGAGCTCCTTCGCGATCTTCACCCGCTGGCATTCGCCTCCGGACAGCGTGTTCAGCGATTGCCCCAGCCGGAGATAGCCCAGGCCGACCTCGGCCAACTGGCGCAGCGCATTCGCGATCCGCTTGCCGGGCAGCCGGGTGACGGCCTCATCGATGGTGAGTTCGTCGACGTCCGCGATGGAAAGACCGTTCACGGTGTGCGCGAGCACCTCCGCGGTGAAGCGGCGACCGTTGCAGGTCTCGCAGATCGCCTTCTGGCCATCCATGAAGGCGAGGTCGGTATAGATGTACCCGAGGCCCTCGCAGTCCGGGCAAGCGCCCTCGGAGTTGGCGCTGAACAGACTCGCGCTGACTCCGTTGCGTTGGGCAAACAACTTGCGAATCGCCGGGGCGATCCCGGTATAGGTGATCGGGGTCGAACGGCGGTTCGTGCTCACCGGCTTCTGATCGATCACCGTCGCCTGGTGCTGCGCGATCAGCTCGTCCGCCAGGCTGGATTTGCCCGAGCCGGCCACTCCCGTGAGTACGGTCATGACCCCGGTGGGAATCCGTACGGTGACATCCCGCAGGTTGTTCCGGTTGGCGCCCGCGACGGTGAGATGGCCGTCGCCGGTCCGGACCGTGGGCTTGAGCGGTCGACGCCGGGCGAGGGCCTGGCCAGTCGGTGTACCGGCTTCGCGGAGCCGGGCGAAGGTGCCTTGGAAGATGAGTTGTCCGCCACCCGCGCCCGCGGCCGGGCCGATCTCGATCACTTGGTCCGCTTGCGCCATCACGTCGGGATCATGTTCCACGACCAGCACGTTGTTACCGCTGTCGCGAAGCCGCTTCAGCAACTGGATCACCGACTCCACGTCGGTGGGGTGCAGGCCGACGGTCGGCTCGTCCACGACGTACGTCATCTCGGTGAGGCTGGATCCGAGGTGCTTGACCGTCTTCACCCGTTGCGACTCGCCGCCGGACAAGGTCGACGTCGCCCGCGAGAGCGTGAGGTAGCCAAGCCCGATCTGGTCCATCGCGTCCAGCCGGGCGGTCAAGGCCGCGACCACGGGTGCCACGTTGGCGGACTTGACCGTACGAACGAACCCGGCCAGTTCCGTGATCTCCAGGCGGGACAGTTCGCCGATGGTGTGGCCGAGCAGCGTGGCGGTTCGCGCGGCCTTGTTCAGGCGTTCGCCCGCACACTCCGGGCAGGTCTCGGCCCGGGTGAACTGGCGAATGGTCTCCTGCTTGCGCTCGGACATGTCGTCGGCGGTGCGCAGGTAGATCCGCTCGAATCGTTCGACCACTCCCTCGTACCCCTTGGGAGGTTTCCGCCCCAGCTTCGCGGCCGCCTCGCCGCCGTACAGCAGCGCCTCGCGTTCGGCCTGGCTCCACTGCCGAAGCGGGGTGTCGACGTTGAAGCTGCCGATGTCGGCGTACTGCGAGTACCAGTAGCCGCCGTTGCCGAAGCCGGGGAGGCGGATCGCGCCGTCGGCGAGGGACTTGTCCAGATCCAGGAAGCGCCCGACCGCGCTCACCACCACCTCACCGAGGCCCGAGCAGGCCGGACACATGCCGGTGGCATCGTTGAACGAGAACCGATTCGACTCACCCACGTGCGGCTGGCTGAGCCGGGAGAACAACAGCCGCAAGTACGTCCAGGTGTCGGTGATCGTGCCGACGGTCGAACGGGCGTTGCCGCCGATCCGGCGCTGGTCGATCACCACCACGGGGGTCAGGCCCTGGATCTGCTCGACGTCCGGGCGGGTCCACTTCGGCAGGCGGTTCCGCGTGAACGGCGGATACGTCTCGTTGAGCTGGTAGCCCGCCTCGGCGGCGATCGTGTCGAACACCAGCGACGACTTGCCCGAACCGGAGACGCCGACAAAAACGACCAGTCGATTGCGCGGGATGTCGACATCGAGACCGGCCAGGTTGTTCGTACGGACTTGGCGCAGGGTGATGTTTCGCTCGGTCATAGCCAGCACGCTACGAGCAGATGTGGCCGGATCCTGACCGCATTTTGGGGCAGACTGGTAGCCATGGCCGATGTCACCGAACGCATGCTGGCCCTGCTATCCACCTTGCAGACCGGCCGTCGCTTCAGTGGAGAAGAGCTGACGCAGCGGCTCGGGATCAGCCCGCGCACGTTGCGCCGGGACGTGGACCGCCTCCGCGGCTACGGCTATCCGGTGGAAACGCAGCCCGGCCCGGGTGGGTTCTACCGGCTCGCCGCTGGGCGGACGATGCCGCCGCTCGTGCTGGACGACGACGAAGCGGTCGCCACGCTGCTGGCCCTCGCCGCGCTGGCCGCCACCGGGCCCGCGGCCGGAGGTGCCGGCAGCGGCGGCGGGCAGGACGCGAGCGGCGGGATTGATGACGCTGCGACCCGGGCGTACGGCAAGCTCGACCAGTTCCTGCCCGCGCGGTTGCGTCCGCGCGCGACGTCCATCCGCGCCAGCCTAGAGACCAGTCCGCAGCACGCCCCGAACGTCGCCGCCCGCCAACTCGGTCTGGTCGCGGAGGCCATCGCTCATCAGGAAACGATGACCTTCACCTACACGAACGCCCGCGGCGAGACGGCCGCGCGACGGGTGGAGCCGTACCGGCAGGTGCACCACCTACTGCGCTGGTACCTGCTGGGCTGGGATCTCGACCGTGACGACTGGCGGGTCTTCCGTCTCGACCGGCTCACCGACGCGCTGCGCACGGGCCGTCGCTACCAACCCCGGCCGCTGCCGGCTGATTCGGCGCTGGAATACCTGCGCCAAGGCCTGAACCTCGGCAAGCAGCGAGTTGACCTGCGCATCCACGCGCCGGCCACGGATGTCATGGATGCGCTGAAGTTCCAAGACGCCGAGATTCACTCGGCAGGTGACGAGCACACCGACGTAGGCCTCGCGCTGGATTCCTGGCAGTGGCTGGTCCTCAACCTGGCCTGGCTGGACGCCGATTTCGAGATCCTGACCGGTGCCGATTTCGCGACCGCCTGCCGAACTTTCGCCCGCCGCCTGCTCGCCGCGACGGCGGAAGAGGCCGAAGGATAACGCGGTCCGCGGCGCACTGTCCGGTTCTCTCGCAAACCTCTAACGTCCTGGTCGGCCGATACCGAACCTGATGCTTTCGGCCACTATTGTCACCGTCGTTGAAGTGCGAAAGCCCGGCGTGCGACGGAGGTAGTTGATGAGGTGGCGGCACCCCGGCCAGCTGGTGGTGGCGGGGTTCGCGGGCGTGACGCTGATCGGCACGGTGCTGCTGATGTTGCCGATCGCAACAACCGCGGGCCAGTCGACCGGCATGGTGTCCGCGCTCTTCACCGCCGTCTCGGCGTTGTGCGTGACCGGGCTGGTCGTGGTCGACACCCCGACTTACTGGTCCGGTTTCGGCGAAGGCGTCGTGCTGGGGCTCATCCAGATCGGCGGGCTCGGCGTCATGACGCTCGCCTCGGTGCTCGCGCTGCTCGTGGCCCGGCGCCTCGGCATGCGCCTGCAGCTGTCGGCCCAGGCCGAAACGAAGGCGCTCGGCCTTGGCAACGTACGGCAGGTGGTGTGGGGTGTGATCCGGCTCAGCCTCACCGTTGAGGCCGTGATCGCGATCCTGCTCGCCTTGCGGTTCGGCCTGCGGTACGACGAACCGTGGCCGCGCGCGATCTATCTCGGGGTTTTCCACGCGATTTCGGCGTACAACAACGCGGGTTTCGCGCTTTTCACCGACAGTTTGATCGGCTTCGCCACCGACCCCTTCATCTGCGTACTGATCATGGCCGCCGTCATCATCGGTGGACTGGGATTTCCCGTCATCCTGGAGGTGCTTCGGCGCACGCGCCGGGCGCGGCGTGGCCGGCCATGGTCGCTGCACACCCGGATCACCCTCGCGACGTACGGCGGTCTGCTCGTGCTCGGGGTGATCGCGGTGACGCTCGCCGAGTGGCGCAACCCGGCCACGCTCGGGCCGATGAACGTGACAGAGAAGCTGCTGGCCGGGACTTTCCACGGCGTCATGCCCAGAACGGCCGGCTTCAACAGCCTGGATGTGGCGCAATTCGAACCGGCCACGCTGTTGCTGAACGACGTGCTGATGTTCATCGGTGGTGGCAGCGCCGGGACCGCGGGTGGTATCAAGGTGACCACTTTCGCGCTGCTGGCGTTTGTCATCCTGGCCGAGATCCGGGGTGAGCCGACGGTCCACGTGCTGAACCGGCGACTGCCCGGCGCCGTACAACGTCAGGCTCTCACCGTTGCGTTGCTCGGTGTCGGCGCGGTCATGATCGGCACGCTCACGCTGCTGGCGATGACGTCGTTCCGGCTGGACGACGTGCTGTTCGAAACGGTGTCGGCCTTCGGCACGGTCGGCCTGTCCACTGGTATCACCGCGAAGATCCCCGCCGCGGGACAACTCGTCCTGGTCGCGCTGATGTTCATCGGCCGCCTCGGACCCATCACGATGGCCTCGGCGCTCGCGATCAGGGAACGCCCGCGCCGCTACGAACTACCTGAGGAGAGACCCGTCGTTGGCTGACTCGAAACGCTCCAACCAGACCGCACGCGTGGTGGTGATCGGCCTCGGCCGGTTCGGCAGTTCGCTGGCTCGCGAGCTGGCCCGCGGCGGGTACGAGGTGCTCGGTATCGATGCCGATCCGCGTCGGGTGCAGTCCATCTCCGACGACCTTATGCACGCGGTCGTGGCCGATACCACCGACGAGGAGGCGCTGCGCCAGCTCGACGTACCCGAGTTCGAACGGGCGGTTGTTGCCATCGGCAGCAATCTCGAGGCCAGCATCCTGACCACCTCGTTGCTGGTGGACTTCGGCATCCCGCACATCTGGGCGAAAGCCACCAACCGGCAACAGGGCCGCATCCTGGAACGCATCGGCGCGCACCACGTCGTACTGCCCGAGCACGACATGGGCGAACGGGTGGCCCACCTCGTCACCGGACGCATGCTCGACTTCATCGAATTCGAGGACGACTACGCCATCGTCAAGACGCTCGCGCCCGTGCAAACGCATGACGTGGCGCTGGGGGAGAGCCGGCTGCGCACGAAGTACGGCGTGACCGTGGTCGGAGTGAAACGGCCCGGCGAAGGCTTCACCTACGCGACCGCCGAAACGATTGTCCGCCGTGGCGACGTACTCATCGTGGCCGGGAAAACCGCCGAGGTGGAGGCCGTCGCGAATCTGCAGTGACTCATCGTTGGTGCTGCGCGCCGGTTGCTCCGTACGGCGGCGTATGGTGCTCGCGAGGAGGCGTGCATGGTTCGGGTGTGCGGACTGCAGGAGGTTTGGGACGACGGCGAGCGCAACCTGGTGGGCTGGTTAGCCGATGAGCTCGGCTACCACTGGGCGTTCGCGCCCTCGCCCGCGCCGGAGACCTGGCAGCGGCGGAACGGCGAATGGGGTACGGCGTTCGGAAATGCGGTCCTCAGTCGTTGGCCGATCTCCGAGCAGGCTGTCACGGACCTATCGGGTGACGACGGACGGACTTTGCTGTTCGCGCGGATCGATTCGCCCGGTGGGCGGCTTCCGTTCTTCACCACCCATCTGACGTCCACGGTGGGCGGATCGCCGGCACGCTGCGCGCAAGTACGGCAGGTGTGCGAGGTGATTGCCGTCAACTCACCGGCCGGCGGGTATCCAGCGGTACTCACGGGTGACCTGAACGCGGAACCGGATTCGGACGAACTGCGCTTGCTGGGTGGTCACAAAACTGCTCCACCCGTGCCGGGGTTGGTGCTCATCGACGCCTGGCGGTACGCCGATGCGGGTGATCCCGGCTTCCCTTGGCAGCGCCGGAATCCGTACGTGGCGGCGACGCTGGAACCGGACGCGCGGGTCGACTATGTACACGTCGGTCTTCCGGCCGGTGGTGGTGTTGGCCACGTCGAGTCCGTTCGGCTGGTCGGGGACGAGCCGGTGGATGACGTGTGGGCCTCGGACCACTCCGCCGTACTCGTTGAGCTTGCCGATCGCCGGGATTGAGTGGCGCCGTACGGTAGCGTACGGGGATGGGATTGTCACGGGACGACTGGACGCAGGCCGGCCTCAAGGCGTTCGGCGAGGAAGGCCTGGCGGGGCTGGCGGTTGAGCCTTTGGCCCGGCAGCTCGGTACGACCAAGGGCAGCTTCTACTGGCACTTCGCGGATCGTAACGACCTCATCCGGGCCACGTTGCAACGTTGGGAGGACGAGGACACCACCGCGGTGATCGCGGCGACCTCGGCGCTCGAGGATCCACGCGAGCGCCTCAAAGCCCTGGCGGAACGGGCTTTTGGTGACGCCCTCCGGCTCGGCTTCGATGCCGCGGTGCTCGCCGCCGCGGCCGATCCGCGGGTCGAGCCCGTACTGATCCGGGTGACGCGGAAGCGGCTGGACTACATCGTGCGGCTGTACCGCGACCTGGGGCTGGCCAAGCGCGACGCGGAGCGGCAGGCGCGGATGACGTACAGCCTGTTTCTCGGCATGAGCCAGCTCCGGATCGCGGAAGGTGCTCGGCGGCCGGGGCCTGCCGAGGCGCGTCGGTCGGTTGCTCATGTGGTCGAGACCTTGTTGAGTTCGGCCGGCCTGGAGTAGTCCGCCATACGGAGGAGTATGGTAGCTTCCATGCGCAACCGTATGGAGCTGTCGGCGGGACTGTCATGGCGGAGCCGGTTGACCCGGTGGCTGCCTGGGTTGACGATCGGGCTGGGCGTCATCCATCTGGGTTGGGTGGTGGCCGATCTGCCGGAGGAGATCCGGGCGATGCTGGCCGACGGGTTTGTCGGGGCTTCGAACAACGACTCGCGCGACTTCGCGACGTGGTTCTTCATCGGCGGGTTGGTGCTGTTGATGCTCGGGTCCACCATGCGCTGGACGATTCGCCACAGCGGTGAGGTGCCGGCTGTGCTGGGGTGGTGGATTCTGGGGATCGGCCTGTTCGACACCTTGCTGGAGCCGGACGGTGGTGGTTATGGGCTCGCGCTGCTGGGCGGTCTCGTCCTTCTGGCTCGTCCGGTTCGGCCTGTCCGGTTGTAGGTCTTGCTTGTACGCCGGTGCGGTGGCTCGCGTAGTTATGGTTGCGTGAGGCAACGACGGAAGCGGGTGTAGTCGTCGAAGTGGCGCACGGGCTCGAATCCCGCGCGTTGCAGCATCGCGACGCTGGCGTTGTTGCCGTGGCTGACTCCGGCGTACACGTCGGTGGCATCGAGCGTTGTTCGGGCGTAGTCGAGGAGCGCAAGGCAGGAGATGGTTGCGAGACCGCGACCGCAGGCGTTTGCGGCCAGCCAGTAGCCGAGCCCGTACTTCGGCGGATCGACCGGTAGTAGCTCGATCGTGCCGCACAGCAAGTTGCTTTCGTGAATGCCGAAGTTCAGTGGCGGGTCCGACGGCTGTGCGAGGTGTGCGGCGATCTGGGTGCGGGATTGTGCGACCAGGTCGGTGTAATTGCCTATTCGCGTCAGGTGTTCGGCGTTGTTCTGAACGAGCTGGTGGTATTCGTCGGTGTCCTTTGTCGTCAGGGCCTTCAGTACCAGGCCCGCTCGCGAGGTCGGGATGTCCACCCTCCCATCCTCCCTGGCTCTCGCTGTCTGGTCACCCCAGTTTCCAGCCTTCCGCCCCTTGCCGACCGTGGCGATTCGTACCGGCCTGTGGTTTCCCGCAGTTGAGGTCTGCGGAAAACCGCATTCCGCCGACCTTGCGTCGACACTAGTGTGAGTGCATGAGCGAACCCGGCAGTGGAGGCGGAAAGGTAGTGCAGCAATGGGATGCAACGACACCTGGCGTGCTGCGCCTGCCATCAGGCCGACCGGTCCGCGGCCGCGGCCTGCGCAAAGGGCTGCCACCGGGCCAAGAGCCAACTCTGGGCATCTACCTCTTGGGCAAAACCCCGCCTCCAGTCAGCTGGGAGTCCCGCTGGATCCGCTGGCCAGACTTCCGGCTCCCTGCAGACCGGCTGGAGGCACGACGGATCATGACGGAGGCGCTGGAGCGACTAGCTGACGACCGAGTCGAGTTCGCCTGCGGAGGCGGCAAAGGCCGAACCGGTACAGCCCTAGCCTGCCTCGCGATCCTCGACGGCCTCCCAGCAAGCGAAGCCGTAGCTTTCGTCCGTACCCACTACAACCGCCACGCCATCGAAACCCCTTGGCAAAAACGTTTCATCAACACCTTCTAACGCCGGCCCGGCTCCCTCGCCCTGCCCCTCCACCACCGACCGCCCTCCTCGCCTTCACCACCTCCCGATCCCACAAACCCGCCGCCCACTGGTGGTGTGGCGCAAGCCGATGAACGACGTGCCGTTGAGTCGTGCCGGGCGTGCCCTGAACCTCGTGCCGGCGTGCGCCTGGACCGCCGGCTTTTTGTAGCCGTGCCATCTGGTCACCTGTCCCACCTCGGTGAGCCATTGAAGTGGAGTTGATAGGCAAGTGGCGACTTGCATATGATGCGGCTGTGGCAGAGGATGTGTTCAAGGCGCTGGCCGATCCGACTCGCCGGCACATCTTGGATGAGCTGGTGGAGCGGAACGGTCAGACCTTGTTCGAGATCTGTGCCCGGCTGGTGTCCAAGCACGGGTTGAGCCTGTCGCGGCAGGCGATCAGTCAGCACTTGGCTGTATTGGAATCTGCTGGACTGGTTCGTTCGCGGCGGGAGGGGCGGTACAAGTTCCACGACCTCGACACCGAACCACTCGAGGTCATCGTCACCCGTTGGCTTGAGCCCGCCGAATCCGATCGGCCCGACAAGCGCGATCGGCGCGGTCAACCCGACCGACCTGAGTGACTCGGTCGGCCTGACAAGCGCGATCGGGTCGGCTGGCCGAGACGGTTCGGCTGACCCGGGTGGGTCACCGACCTCGTGGGTGCGGCTGACACTAGGTCGGTTCATTAGGCCGGTTGGTTCGAGCAAACTAATTGGTCCGGCAGGCCGGGTGGGTCTGGGCGGGCCGAGGAATGGAGATAGGGCATGAGAATTCACTTGACCAGTGTGTTTGTGGACGACCAGGACAAGGCGTTGCGGTTTTATACCGAAGTGCTGGGGTTTGTGAAGAAGACCGAGGTTCCGTTGGGGGAGGACCGTTGGCTTACGGTGGTTTCGCCGGAAGACCCTGATGGCACTGAACTGCTGCTTGAGCCGAGCGGTCACCCTGCGGTCAAGCCGTACAAGGCGGCGTTGGTCGAGGACGGTATCCCGGCTGCCTCTTTTGCGGTTGAGGATGTCGCTGCGGAATTCAAACGACTTCGCGAGCTCGGGGTCACTTTCACCCAGGAGCCGCTCGAGATGGGTCCGGTTACCACCGCGGTTTTCGATGACACTTGCGGCAATCTCATTCAGATCGCCCAGAGCAAGTAGCAGCCCTGCGTGCGTGTGAAGACCCCGGGAGCTGGAGCTCGGGGCCTTCGCACGTGTGGAGTCAGGGTGAGGTGAGGGAGGCGTAGTCCGACGCTTTGAGGGGGTCGGTGGTTAGGGCGCCGTCGGCGAGGAGAGCCTCTACTGGTGCGCCGTCGCGGATCAGGCGTACTTCGTCGACCGATGCGAGGTCGGTGATCGACAGTACGATCTGGCCGACCGCGAGCACGTTCTCCGTCGCGGAGCGGCCTTCGGTATCGCCTGCCAGTTCAAGGTCCACTCGTTGGCCTTGGTGGGCGACGACTCTCAGTTGCAGCCCGGGCGGTAAGGCCGACGCGATGGCACGGCTTCGCTCGAGATCGTTGGGGCCCTCGGTGAGCAGGCGCAGTACGGACGCAAGGCGCTCGGACGTTGGTTGCTTAGGCGCGTTGCGGCGGAGGCGGACGAGGCGGTCGTCGCGTACGAAGTAGACCGTCACTGGGGAGGTGGCGGGGTCCGACGTATTCGGGGTGGATGGCGAGTCTGTCGCGCCGCTGTGCAACTGGCTCGGTACGGCGGAGGGATCGATCCCCACCGGCTCGTCCTGTCCCGGCACCCCGCAAGCCGTACCCGCAATGAGCATTGCCACGAGCACCACCCCGCCCCACCACCGCCGAACCGCACTCCCGCCGCCCTTACCCGCGCTGCCTTCGCTCATGACAGGGCCGTGGGGAAGCGGACTACGAAGCGCGCGCCGCCGGTGGGGTGGTCGGTGCACCAGACGGCGCCTTGGTGGGCGGTGGCGGTTTCGGCTACTAGGGCTAGGCCTAGGCCGGTTCCGGAGGAGGAGCCGCGGCCGGTTCGGCCGGTGGCGAAGCGGTCGAAGATGCGTTCGCGCTCTTGAAGTGGAACGCCCGGGCCCTGGTCGTCGACCAGGATGACGGCGTCGCCTTCGGCGCGGGTGACGGTGACCGCGGTAAGGCCGCCGCCGTGGCGATCGGCGTTTTCGAAGAGGTTGCGGAACAACCTGCTGAGGCGGGCTTTGTCGCCGCGGATGCGTACTGGCTCGTCGCAGGTCAGCAGCTCCGGCTCGTGGCCAACCTCCGCGAGAACATGCGAAAGCAGTACGTCGACCTCGAAGGACTCCTGGGTGCCGTTGTCGAGCCCGGCGTCCGAGCGGGCCAGTTCGAGTAGATCGTCTAGTAGACGCCGGAACCGGTCGAGGTCGGCGGTAATCAGATCGAGGGCCTGACGTGACCGGGGCTGCAAATCCGCTCGACGGGCGTTGAGCAGGTCCACGCTTGCTACGAGCGTCGTAAGCGGCGAGCGCAGTTCGTGGCTGACATCCGCCGCGAGCCGGGCGTCACGAACGATTCGCTGCTGCAGGGTGTCGACCATGCTGTTGAACGAGCCGACGATGGTGGCGAGTTCAGGGTCTCGGGTTTCCGGGAGCCGGGTGTCGAGGCGTCCGGCGGCAATAGCGGCGGCGGTTCCGGCAACCCGGTTGAGCGGTACGACGACGGCTCGGCTGGCCCAAGCGCCGAGGCCCGCTCCAGCCGCGGTGGCTAGTAGAGCTCCGCCGATCAGCACGACGCTCAGTAGGCGCAGAATCGCCTCAAGCTCGCTCAGCGGCGCCAACTCGTAGAACTCCGCTTCGACGGATGGGAGGTGCACCCCGACCGCGAGAACAGGCCCGGCGGCAGTATGGAGGCGTTGCGTGGCGGCTCCACCTGACGCGATCTTCAACCGCAGCGCCTCCGGGACCGTCTCCCGGCCACGTTCGAGCGAGGACGCGTACCACCGGTTTCGCCACTTGAGCACGACCGTGTTGTCGGCGGGAGCACCAGCGGCCGTAAGAATGGCGGAGATGTCGGCGTCGGCGGATTCCAGCTTGCGGCGAACGAAATCGGCGTCGGCGAACGCCTGGTGCTGGACCGTTCGCTCGCGCTGGGAGAGCAGGTAGTTCCGGGACAGCTCGTACGTGCTGATCGCGAAGATCGCCGGCACCAGCAGGGAGATCGCCGCGATGGCCAGGATCAGCCGATGGCGGAGTCCGAGGGAGCCGGCCACGAAGGTCATATCGGGTCGACCCGATAACCGAGGCCCCGCACGGTCACGATCAGGCGCGGGTGGGACGGATCGCGCTCCACCTTCGTCCGCAGGCGGCGGATGTGTACGTCGACGATTCGCTCGTCGCCGTAGAACCCGTGCTCCCAAACCGAGGCCAGCAGCGCTTGGCGGCTGAGCACCCGGCCCGGTACCTGCGCCAGCTCGGACAGCAGGCGGAACTCCGTCACGGTCAGATGCAGATCGCTGCCGTCGAGCCGTACGGCGCCTCGGGAGCGGGACAGGACCAGACTGCGGCGCGGATCGGAGTCGAGTACGACGTCGGGCTCGGCCGCCTCGGCGCCGGTACGCAATCGCCGTCGCAAGGCGCGCAGCCGGGCGGTGATCTCCTTGATCTGGAACGGCTTGGTGACGTAGTCGTCCGCGCCGGCCTCCAGACCGGCGACGATGTCGTGCGTGTCCGACCTCGCGCTCACCACCACGATCGGGATATCGCTGAAGCGCCGTACCTCGCGAATGCAGGTGTAGCCGTCGATCTCGCCGAGCATCAGGTCGACGATCATCAGGTCCGGCATGGCCCGATGGACGTGGGCCAGCGCGGTCTCACTGTCGGGCGCCTCGTGCACCTCGTAGCCCTCGTCTTCGAGGGCGAGCCGCAGGACCGCCCGGATCCTGTCATCGTCCTCGACGACCAGAACTTGCAGTGGCATCCGCCCATCGTCGCAAACCCGCTTCGAACGTGTCGGCCGAGGGTGATCTCGTCATCTGATCGTAAAGAACCGGCCCGAACGAACTCAAAGTCCGGCGCCGACGCTGGAGGCCAGGTATTTCGAGGTCGGAGGCACCCGTCATGTCGCACACCATTCACAGCCCGTTGCCGCAAAAAGCGATCGTGACCGTATCGAACGAACTCCTGGCCGATGGCCTGTCCGCGTTGCGCTGGCGGCTTCGAGATCTGGTCATGGGCGGCGTGTGCCTGGTCGTGGTCGACATCTCCGACGTGGAACAAATCGAGTCGACGCTGCTGGCCGCGTTGCTCGACACCCATCGGGTCTGCCGGCAGCGCGGTGGTGGCGTCGTGATCCGCCACGCCGACCGCAAGGCCGCCGATCTGCTGCACCGGACCGGCCTGGACCGGGTCTTCGAGGTGGAAGACGAGTCGTGACCGACGGAGACCAGTCGTCCCACCGCAACGAACCACCACGACCACCCGAGGCGGATACCGAACGGAACGAGTCGACGCCTGCCGATCGTCCCGTCCACGACACCGCCGACACAGCGGAAGACGGCGTGGAAATGATCGAGTTCGCCGCGCACACGGCGTACCTCGATCCGCTCAGTGGCGCCGGCCTGTTGCTCATCCCACCACCTCGCGACGATCTGGTGCTCCCTGCGCCCCGTGAGTTCGGACGCCACGGTAGGGAGCCGAAGTCGCTGCACCGGGCCGACTGGGAGTACGCGCTGGGCGAGCTCGAGCGACTCGGCTGGATCATCTTCGACGACGAGAACGGAGTACCGGAGGTGGCCGGTACGAGCGCGGACGGGCGGCTCGCCCTCTGCCTGTTCGGCGACTCGGCGGTGGTGCGCGAACCGAGCCTGGTCGAGATCGCGCGATCTCTCTCGGCACTGCGCCGGGCCGCGAACATCGGGCGGCCGTGATCGGTGGTCCGTGCCCACCGCAGCCACCGGGCTCACCGAACTGACCGCAACCACCGAATCCACCCGGCTCAGCGGTCCGTCATCTTGGTCGGCGGGTTGTACTCGACCCTGGCGGCAACCGGGTTCGTGCCAGGCGCAACGTCGTCCTCGGTGGCGCTCAACCTCCTTCACCTGGTTCTCGGCCTCTGGGCCTTCGTGGCGGCACGGCAGCAACGCACCTCGATCGAGTACCTCATCGCCAACGGAGTCATCTCGTTGAGCATGCACGTGTACGGCGCCTCGCCGCTGGCCGAACTCCTCGCGTGGAGTCCCCCCGCTCGCTGGATGCACCTGGCGCTCACCGGCCTGACGATCACCCTCGCCGTTAGGTCGATCGCCCACCACCGCGACGACCGGCCGAACGACGACCAGCTGCACGGACCGCGCGAACGAAACCCGCATCGCTAGGTGCGTCTGCCAAGCGGTCCGCGTCGATCGGCCTAGGATCGCCGTACCGGGCACCGGAATCGGTGTGTGAGGCCGGCCCGTCTAGCGAGCGTCGAGACAACTCGACCCGGTTTGAGGAGTGGTCCATGTCGAAGATCAATCCGGTTCTGGTGGCAGTCGCGGCTCTGCCGTTGGCCCTGACGGCGTGTTCGGGCGGCTCCGACAGCGGTAGCGCCCCCGCGCCGACGACGAGTTCTACGCCGACGGTCACGCCGAGCCCAACGCCCGCGCCATCGGTCACGCCGACCCCAACGCCCGCGCCATCGGTCACGCCCACCCCGACTTCAACCGCGCCGCGTACTGCCGCGCAGCTGACGAAGGCGCTGATAGAACTCAAGGATCTGCCTTCGGGGTTCTCAATCGAGACCGACGAAGATGGTGATGACGATGTGAAGCTCGCGTCCAAGGATGCCCGCTGCGCCCGGCTGGTCACCCTGATGAACGCGGACGCCCTGCCAGGTTCGAAGGCTTCGGCTGAGCGATCGTTCTCAGGCGGCCAGGAAGGGCCATACATCGACGAGACCCTTGACGCGTTGGGATCGGCGCAGGCTGTTACCGCCTTCCAGAAGTCCCTCAAGAGCGCGATCGGCTCGTGCCGGACGATCACCGTCACGATTCCGGACGAAGGCAGTTCGCCGGTGCAGGTTCGTGAGGTCTCGGCCCCCGTCGCCGGCCAGAACCCGGTGGCGGTCCGGCTCACCGCGACGGGCGGTCCGCTCGCGGGCCTCGAACTGACCATGGTCAGCACGGGGGTCAGTGACGTGGTGCTGGGCCTGACGTTTGTGGCCGCGTTGCCGGACGACGTCGACGGCGCCACCGAAACGGCCGTGGAAAAGGCGACAAAAATCCTCGGTGCCAAGACCGGCGCCTAACCGGCTTGCGGAGGGCGTTGAACGGGTGTTTAACTAACTCCATGGAGTCAGTTGACGCCGTACCGGCGAGCGCCGTGGTGGAAGCCACCATGGCGCGGATCCGCGACGCCGCCGTACGGCGCTTCGGGTCCGACGGTTTCGGCGCCGGGCTGCGAGTGATCGCGGCGGACGCGGGGGTGACGGCCGGTCTGGTGGTCCACCACTTCGGCTCCAAGGACGGTCTGCGCCAGGCGTGCGACCGGTTCGTGCTCGGCCAGATCCGCGAGGCGAAGCTCAAGTCGACCACCTCGAAGAACACCGCGGACCTGCTCGCGCAGCTCGCGGATGTGGAGGCGTCGGCGCCGTTGGCGCTCTACGCGGTTCGCAGCCTGCAGGCGGGTGGCGAGCTGGCGCTGGCGTTCACCGAGCAGATGGTTCGCGATGCCGACGAGTACCTTGCCGCCGGTGTCGAGGCAGGCGTGATCAAGCCCAGCCGCGATCCCGCCGCGCGAGCGCGGTATCTGGCCTTGCAGTCGCTCGGCTCGCTGCTGTTGTGGGTGACGCTGCAGCCGAAGTCGGCACAGGAGGACTTCGCCGGCGCCATGCGCCGGATGTCGGACGAGGTGACCGCGCCGGCATTGGAGCTCTTCACCCAGGGCCTCTTCGTCGACCGCTCGATGCTCGATTCGTACCTGATGTATGTACCTGATCCGCCCGACGGGACCGCCGCGGCGCACTGAGCCGTGACTGGTCGTGGCTAGGCCCTGTTGCCCAGGGCAAGGAATTTCAGGACTACATCTCTCCGGGTCTGACACCCGGCTTTCAGCTGAAGAGGTCGAACGATGACTGCTGCCATCGAAATCCAGCAACTCGAAAAATCCTTCGGACGCGTGCGTGCTCTCGACGCGCTCGATCTGACCGTGCGGACCGGCGAGGTGGCCGGATTCCTCGGGCCCAACGGCGCCGGGAAATCCACCACGATCCGGGTTCTGCTCGGGCTGCTCCGCGCCGACGCCGGTGAAGTCGAGGTGCTCGGCCAGCACCCATGGCGGGACGCGGTCGCGTTGCACCGGCGTATCGCCTACGTGCCGGGCGACGTGAGCCTGTGGCCGAACCTGTCCGGGGGAGAGGCGATCGACCTGCTGTCGCGGTTGCGCGGCGGGGTCGACCAGACGCGCCGGGCCGAACTGCTCGAGCGGTTCGAGCTGGACCCCACCAAGAAGGGCCGTACGTACTCCAAGGGCAATCGGCAGAAGGTTGCCCTGGTGGCCGCACTGGCCTCCGACGCGGAACTGCTGATCCTCGACGAGCCGACATCCGGGCTCGACCCGTTGATGGAAGCGGAGTTCCAGCGCTGCATCGCCGAGGTGAAGGCGGCCGGCCGTTCGGTGCTGTTGTCGAGCCACATCCTGGCCGAGGTGGAGAAACTCTGCGACACCGTCACGATCATCCGCGCCGGCCAAGCGGTGCAAACGGGCACGCTGGCGCAACTGCGGCACCTGACCCGTACGACCATCAGCGCGGTCACCGACACACCGGCCGATGGTCTTGCCGAGCTGCCCGGCGTGCACGATCTGCGCCACGAGGGCGACCGGGTCACCTTCGATGTGGACACCGATCGCATGCCCGAGGTGATTCAGCGCCTGGCGGCCTTCGGAGTGCGGAACCTCGACAGCGCGCCGCCGTCGCTGGAGCAGTTGTTCCTGCGCCACTACGGCGACGATCTGGTTGCTGTGGGCAACGAGTCGCAGGCGGGTGTGGCATGACCACGAAGCTGACAGGGACCGGCACGTTGCTGCGGCTTGCGCTGCGGCGCGACCGGATCCGGCTGCCGATCTGGGTGCTGGCCATCGGCCTGGGCATGGTCTACGCGGTCACCGCGCTCGGTGCCGTCTACGCGACCGCGGCGGATCGGCAAGTTCGGGCCGATCTGATGAAATCGCCCGCCGCGACGATGATGTCCGGACCCGGCTACGGGCTGGACAACTACTCGCTGGGCGCGATGGTCACCAACGAGATGGTGCTGTGGCTGGCTGTTCCGGCGGCGATGATGAGCATCTTCGCGGTCATCCGGCACACCCGCGCCGAGGAGGAGACCGGCCGCGCCGAGCTGGTCCGGTCCGGAGTGGTCGGACGCGCCGCGAGCGACACCGCCGCCGTACTGCTCGCGCTGATCGCCAACGCCGCCGTCGCGATCGTGGTCGCGCTCGCGATGATGGCGGGCGGTCTGCCCGCGGCCGATTCGCTTGCCGTGGGCATCGGTATCGGCCTGACCGGGATCACCTTCGCCGCCGTCGCGCTGCTGACCTCCCAGCTCACCGCACACGCCCGGGCGGCTTCCGGGATGGCGGTGGCCGTGATCGGCGTCGCGTTCGTACTACGCGCGGTCGGCGATGCGGCTGAGCCAGGCGGCAACGCCGTGTCCTGGTTGTCGCCGTTGGCTTGGACGCAGCAAACCCGCGCCTTTGTGGATCTGCGGTGGTGGCCGTTGTTGCTGTCGCTGCCGCTGGCCGTCGCGTTCGTGGCATGCGCGTACGTCTTGGCCGGGCGTCGCGACGTCGGCGCGGGTCTTCTGCCCGCATGGCTCGGACGATCGAAGGCCTCGCACTACTTGGCCAGCCCGTTCGCGCTCGCGGCTCGCCAGCAGCGAGGTGCCTTGATCGGCTGGGGCAGCGGCCTGTTCCTGTTCGCCGTCGCGAGCGGTTCGATGAGCGAATCCGCGGCCGAAGCCGTCACCGCCAATCCCGATATGGCCCGGGTGTTCGCCGAGGCCGGCCAGAGTCCGGTCGACTCCTTCATCGCCACGATCACGTTGTTCTTCGCACTTCTGGTCGGCGCGTTCGTGGTCAGTTCGCTGCAACGCTTGCGGACGGAGGAACGTACCGGCCACACCGAGGCCGTACTCGCCACCGCCGTCGGGCGCGGCACGTGGCTGCGCGCGTGGCTGGTCTACACCGTTGCCGCCGCCGCGGTGCTCATGCTGCTGAGCGGCCTGGGCGTGGGCCTCGGTGCCGTCGCCGTCGGGCAAGACGCCTTCGGCGTCGCGATGCGAGCCGCCGTGACCCAGCTTCCCGCGGTCATGGTGGTCGCCGCGCTGACGGCCTGCCTGTACGGCGTACGGGCGGGCGCCAGCTCGCTCGGGTGGATCGTGATGACGTACGCCTTTGTCATCGGCATGTTCGGCGCCCTGCTGAACCTGCCGTCGTTCTTCGAGAAGTGGTCGCCCTTCACCCACAGCCCAACCGGAGGTGAGGTCGAGCTGGTCCCGATCGTGGTCCTGCTGGCGGTCGCGGCCCTGCTGGCGGTGCTCGCCGAGCGGGCGTTCAGCCGACGAGACCTCGAAACCGCCTGAGGCCCACCGGCGCTGGCGAGGTCTAGCCGGCGCCGGAGGTGGCCTGCCGGATGCGGGCCAGCGAAGCCACGGAATCGGGCCCGGACGGGCTGTACTCCAGACCGATCGGGCCCTCGTAACCGAGGGTGCTGAGCGACAAAAGCTGGTGCTGCCAGTCGACGTCGCCGGAGCCCGGTTCGTGGCGGCCGGGGTGGTCGGCGATCTGGACGTGGCCGATCAGATGAGCGGCTCCGGCCAGTACCTTGGCCGGTTCCTCGTCCATGACCACCGAGTGGTAGAGGTCGTACAGCAGCTTGACGTTCGGGGAGTCGACCTCGGTCAGGATCTCCAGCGCCAACGGAGTCTTGTCCAGGAAGTTGCCGACATGATCCACCCGGGTGTTGAGCGGTTCGAGCACGAGCGTCACCCCGGCCGTCTCGGCGATCGGCGCGGCGGCGCGGAGTCCGGCGACGATCGCGCTCGCCTGGTCCGCTGCCGGTACCCCCGGGCGTTCGTTGCCCGACAGCACGACCAGATTCGGCACGCCGAGCCGGCGGGCCACCTGCACTGATTCGCGAACTCCGCGCACGAACTCGTCGTGCGTGCCCGGATCGACCAGGTGGCCCGTCGGCTCGCTCACCATCGACATGACACGCAGGCCGAGTTCGCCCGTGCGGCGTTCGATCGTGTCGAGGTCCTTGCCGTGCCACGCCCAGAACTCGACCATGCTGATCCCGGCGGCGCGCACCGCCTTCAGTTGTGGTTCCGACATCGGCTCACCGTGCTCGCGGAACAACATCTCCACGCACACCGACAACTCGTACGCCATACCGCGCCCCTCTTCCGGAAGACCACCCAGCCCCGCGAGCGTACGTCGTCCCGGTCCGGCTCCGCGACGCTAGCTGTTGACGAGTTCCGCGGCCGCGCGGGTGACGTCCGGCGGGGCGGTCGCGATGACCGACTCGAGGGTCCGCAACGCCGTGGAGAGTTCGGCGATGCTCGAGGTCAGTCGGTCGCGTTCGCGGAAGAGGTCGAGCAGGAGTTCGGGGCAATCCGCGATGAGCCGGCCGCCGTCGGATCCCATACAGGGAAGGACGTCCGCGATCGTGGTCGTGGACAGCCCGGCTGCGAGCAGGTTCCGGATGTGACCGACCGTGGTCACGTCCGCCTCGGAGTACTCCCGGTAGCCGCTGGCGCGCCGCTCGGGATGCAGCAGGCCCTGCTCTTCGTAGTACCGCAGGAGTCGTTCGCTCACGCCGGTTCTGCGTTTCAACTCGCCGATGCGCATGGTTCTCCCGTTCCGACTTGACTCTCACATCAATGTCAGACTTTACCGTCGCGACATGGTTACTGGAACGACCTCTGTGTCCGCCGGCCCGCGGGAGTGGATCGGGCTGGCCGTGCTCGTACTGCCGACGATGTTGCTCGCGATGGACGCGACGATTCTCTACCTCGCGTTGCCGAGTTTGGCCGCCGATCTGCGGCCGAGCGCGAGCGAGCTGCTGTGGATCACCGACACCTATGGGTTTCTGATCGCGGGCTTCCTGGTCACGATGGGTTCGCTTGGCGATCGCATCGGCCGGCGCCGGCTGTTGATGATCGGGGCGGCCGCGTTCCTGCTCACCTCGGTACTGGCCGCGTACGCGCCCACGCCGGAACTCCTGATCGCCGCCCGCGGATTGCTCGGTATCGCCGGCGCGACGCTGATGCCGTCCACGCTCGCGCTGATCAGCAACATGTTCCGCGATGGCCGCGAGCGTGGCACGGCGATCGGGATCTGGGCCGCCGGGCTATCCGGTGGTATCGCGCTCGGCCCGATCGTCGGGGGAGTACTGCTCGAATGGTTCTGGTGGGGTTCGGCCTTCCTGGTCGCCGTACCGGTGATGGCCCTGCTGTTGGTGACCGCGCCGCTGCTCCTGCCCGAGCACCGCGACGCCGCGGCCGCGCGGCTCGACCTGGTCAGCGTGCTGTTGTCGTTGGCCGCGGTGCTGCCGATGGTGTACGGCGTCAAGCGCCTGGCGGAGCACGGGTTCGGCGCGATCGGCCTGGGCGCCTTCGTTGCAGGGGTGCTTGTCGGTACGGTCTTCCTTCGCCGTCAGGGCAAACTGCAGACACCTCTGGTCGACGTACGACTCTTTGCCGACAGGGGGTTCCGCGGCGCCCTGCTGGTCTTGTTGATCGGAGTGGCGTCTGTCGCCGGGGTCTACCTGTTCACGACGCTCTACCTGCAGCAGGAGCGAGGCCTCTCGCCGCTCGAGGCCGGGCTCGCGTTGCTGCCGTCCGCGGTGGCGATGATCCTGACGTCGGTTGCGGCTCCGGCGCTCGTACGGCGGATCGCGGTCGCCCGGGTGGTTGCCGGCTCGCTGGTGGTATCGGCGCTCGGCTTCGTCGTACTCACGCAGGCCGGCGCCGGACTGCCGCTGGTGGTGATCGGCATGGTCCTGGTCTACCTCGGACAAGGCCCGATCATGGCGCTCGGAACCGACCTGGTGGTGAGTGCGGCGCCACCCGAGCGAGCGGGTTCGGCCTCGGCGTTATCGGAGACCAGCGTGGAGTTCGGTTTGGCCTTCGGAGTCGCCGTACTGGGCAGCATCGGCCTACTAGTACAACGCGAACACAACTCCACCGCAGGCCTGGTCACCGTCGCCACGATTGCCGCCCTCGCCTCCCTGGCCCTAGCCACCCTCGCCCTCCGCACCCTGCGGGCACCGACGGTATGACCAGTCTGTCCAGCGACCAGCGCGGTGCGAACCAGATCCCGGCGGGCAAGGGGATTCCTCGCGATGATGGCACCCGGGTGAGACCGCCGCAATCGGTCGGTGCAAGTGCACCTTGCTGCAACCGCGCCAGGGCCGTTAGTCGACGTAGGTGGAGCCGACTACGCCGAGGGCTAGACCGACACCCATGAGCAGGGTGCCGACGATCATTCGGTAGCGCAGGACCCAGATCAGGCCGCCGGCAACCAGGGCCAGCCCGACGATCCAAAGCGCGGTTCCAGGGGTGGGCACCGCGCAAAGTTACCCGTCGGATCAGTCCACCCTCGGCCTTCTCACAACTCTCTAACACGCGAACAGCAGCAGGACTTGACCTAGAGCCGACTCTAGATTTTACGCTCCTGGCCCGATCGAAGGAGAGCACGTTGAGACGATTCGTTGGTCAGGTCGCATTCGTGAGCGGTGCCGCGCATGGCATCGGCCGGGCAGCGGCAGAGCGGCTTGCCGCCGAAGGCGCGATGGTGGCGGTCGCCGATATCGATACCGAGGCGGCGGCGGACGTCGCCCGTGGGCTCGGGGCGGCGGCGTTTCGCTGTGACGTGACTGACCGGGCCTCGGTCGACTCGGCCGTCGCGGAGGCGGTCGACCGGTTCGGCCGGCTCGACGTACTGGTGAACGCCGCGGGCAACAACCTGGGCGGTAACGCGGGTGCCGAGCTGAGCGATGAGCAGTGGGGGCGTCAGTACGACTTCACCTTCACCGGTGCCGTCCGGTGTATTCGCGCAGCGCTGCCGCATCTGGTGGCGGCACCGGACGGGGCCGTCGTGTTGATCGGCTCCATCAGCGGAATGGTTGCTCTCGGCACCGATCCGTACGCCGCGGCGAAGGCGGGTCTGTCGAACCTGGTCCGCAATCTCGGCGCGACGCACGGTCCGCAGGGCGTGCGGTTCAACGTGGTGGCGCCGGGCACCGTTGCCACCCGGGCGTTCGCGGGCAAGGAACAACTGCTGGAGGACCTGAAGGCGATCTACCCGCTCGGACGCGTCGGCCGGCCGGAGGATGTCGCGGCCGCGGTGGCGTTCCTGGCTTCCAGCGACGCGAGCTGGATCACGGGTGTGACACTGCCGGTCGAGGGCGGCCTGACGACCGGCCCGGGCCACCTGCTGCGGTGACCCGGGCGCAGGCCGGTCAGGCGGTGACGGCGGGCGCGGGGCCGGTCAGGCGGTGACTGCCGGGCGGGGGAGGCGGTTGGTGAGTTTGGCCATGAAGTCGTTCGGCAGCGAGAGGCGGATCACCTTGGACCAGGCCGACGCGACCTGCTTGGGCAGCGGGCCGGTGGTGTAGGTCAGGCCGTACTCCTCGAAGATCGCCTTCACGCGCGGCGCGATCTCCTGGTAACGGTTGCTCGGCAGGTCTGGGAACAGGTGGTGCTCGATCTGGTACGACAGGTTGCCGGTCATCAGGTGCATCGCCTTGCCGCCGCTGATGTTGGCCGAACCGAGCATCTGGCGCAGGTACCACTCGCCGCGGGTCTCGCCCTCGATCGAGCGGCGCTCGAACGTCTCGACGCCTTCGGGGAAGTGGCCGCACATGATGACCGAGTGGGTCCACAGGTTCCGGACCAGGTTGGCCGTGGCGTTGGCGGCGATCGTGTGCAGGAACGACGGGCCGGACAGCAACGGGTGTACGACGTAGTCCTTGGTGACCTGGCCGCGGATCTTCTTCAGTACCTGCCTGGTCCGGGCCTTGAACTCCGGGCTCTTGCGCCGCTTCTCCGAGGCCAGGTTCTTGCCGAGCTCGAGGTCGTACGCGGCGATGCCGTACTCGAACACGCACGCGTTGAGGAAGTTCCACAGCGGCTGCGCCAGGTAGAGCGGGTGCCAGCGCTGGTCCTCGTCGACACGCATGATGCCGTAGCCGAGATCGTTGTCGCGGCCGATCACGTTCGTATAGGTGTGGTGCAGCTCGTTGTGCGAGTGCTTCCACTGCTCCGACGGCGAGGCGTTGTCCCACTCCCAGGTGGTCGAGTGGATCTTCGGATCGCGCATCCAGTCCCACTGACCGTGCATGACGTTGTGGCCGATCTCCATGTTCTCGAGGATCTTGGCCACCGACAGGCCCGCCGTGCCGACCAGCCACGCGGGCGGGAACAGCGACAGCAACAGCACGGCGCGGCTGGACAGTTCCAGCTTGCGCTGCACGCTGATGACCTTGCGGATGTACGCCGCGTCGGACGCACCACGAGCCGCGATGATGTCGGCGCGGATCGCGTCGAGCCGGCGGCCGATCTCCTCGACGTCCTCGGGCGTGAGGTGCGCGATCGGGTTGTTCGCCTTTTTCTGCAGAACGGTCATAGGACGGGCTCCTTCGCGGAGGTCAGTGGTCGATGTCGCAGGCGCCGGCGGCGGCCGAGACGCAGGTTTGAATGAGTACGCCGTCCCCGGGCGCGGCGGTGGTGAGATCGCCCGAGCGCAGGTCGCGCACGGAGCCTTCTCGCAGGGGAAGCACACATGAGAAACAGATACCCATCCGGCAACCCGACGGCATCAGCACGCCGGCCTGTTCGCCGGCATCGAGGATCGGGGTGGCTCCGTCGAGCTCCACTTCGACGTTCGAACCGAGGAAGCGGACCGTGCCGCCTTCACCCGGTTCGGCCAGGGCGGTACGGAAGCGCTCGGTGTGCAGCCGGTCGGCCAGGGCGAGGCCGTTCCACTGCTCCTCGATCGCGTCGAGCAGACCCGCCGGGCCACAGGCCCAGGTCTCCCGCTCGGCAAGATCCGGTACGAGTTCGGTCAGCGCCGCCATGTCGAGGCGGCCGTCGGTGTCGGTGTGCTGCTCGACCAGCTTCAGCCGGCCGTTCTCGGCGAAGCCGCGCAGCTCGCTACCGAAGATGACGTCGTCGGCCGATGCCTCGGAGTGCACGAGTACGACGTCCGCGAGGCGGTCGAGGCCGGCCCGCAGCATGCCCATCACCGGCGTGATGCCGCTGCCGCCGGTGACGAACAGGACCTTTTGCGGCGCCGGATCGGGCAGCACGAAATCGCCGATGGCCTGGTCGAGGTGCACCAGCTGGCCGGGGCGCAACTCCTGCGAGAGGTGCGCGCTCACCACGCCGTCGGGCACCGCCTTGGCCGTGATCGAGATCAGTCCATCGGTCGCGCCGGGCGCGGACGTCAGGGAGTACGACCGCCACAGGCGGATCCCGTCGACGTCGAGGCCGATGCGAACGTACTGACCGGGCTGATGTCCGCGCCAGGCGCCACCAGGGCGCAGTACGACGGTCACGGCGTCCGCGGTCTCCGGGCGGACGTCGATCACCCGGGCCCGGAGATCGGCGCCGGAGCGCAGTGGGCGGAACATATCGAGGTAGTCAGCAGGGTTGACCGGGTGGGTGGCGGCCGCCGCAAGCTTCCAGACCCGGTCGCGCAGGCGGCCCCGGCGGGTGTCCGAGGAACCGCGGTCTGGCACGAAAGTGGTCATGGATTCCAGCATCCTCGACCCGAGGTGTAGTTTCATGACCGTAAGCGGTGAATTAATCTCGTGATCTTGTTCGGAGAGAACAAATGACCGATGTGGATCCCGTTCGGCACGCCAGCCGGACCGCTCGCGGGGCCGCGGAACTCGATCTCGGTGAGGTGGCCATCGGGCTGCTGCGCTCCCGGCTGCCGAAGGTCGCCGAGAGCACGGTACGCGCCGTCATCGTCGAGGTCCCGGGCTACGCGAACGCCTTGGCCGGCTCGATGGGCGGCAATATCCAGGGTGCGGTCCAGCTCGCGCTCGGGGGATTCCTGAACCTGGCGAGCAGCCCGCGCAACGGCGGCGATCCGGGTACGCCGCTGGCTCCCGCGCTCGAAGGTGCGTACATGCTCGGCCGCGGCGAGGCCCGCAGCGGGCGCAGCATGGACGCGCTGCTCGCCGCCTACCGGGTTGGCGCCCGGGTGTCATGGCGGGAGCTGTCCAGCATCGCCGTCGAGGCGGGTCTTTCAGCGGAGACTCTCGCCAAGTTCGCCGAGCTGGTCTTCGCGTACATCGACGAGCTGTCGGCGGCCAGCGTGGCGGGTCATACCGATGAACTCGCTACAACGGGCCGGGTTCGGCAGCGGTACCTCCAACGCCTCGGACGGAGTCTGCTGCTTGGCGAACCTGCGGACCAGCTGGCGAGTCAGGCCGGCCGGGCCGACTGGGAGCCGCCTCGCACGCTCACGGCCGTAATGCTGCCGAACGCGCAAGTGCGGGCTGTGCTGGCCTTGCTCGATCCCCGTACCTTGCGGCCCGAAGACGAAGTACCAGAACTCGAAGAAGAAGTCGGCGCCGAAGTCGCCGTACTGCTTGTTCCCGACGCGGACGGGCCCGCGCGCCTCGCGCTACTTCGCAGCCTGCGCGGACGGCAGGCCTGGGTGGGGCCGTCCCAGCCTTGGACGATGGTGCGTACGTCGTACCTGCGGGTCTTGCGGGCTCGGAGGCTCGGGTTGGTCTCGGAATCCGATGCGCCTGTTGATACCGATCGCCAGCTGGCTGCTTTGGTTGTGGCGGCTGACCCGGCCGCACTGGAAGACCTTCGGCGGAGAGTGCTTGCGCCGTTCGAGGCGCTCCGTCCGGCTACCGCGGAGCGCCTCGTTCAAACCTTGCGGGAGTGGCTGCTGCACCTCGGGCGGCGGGATGACGTTGCAGCCGCCATGCACGTTCATCCCCAGACCGTGCGCTACCGGATGGGACAGATCCGAGAACTGTTCGGCGAGCGCCTAGAGGACCCGCAGGTCGTCGTGGAGCTAACAATCGCCCTAGCCACCTACAGCCCGGCCAAGGCGGAATCTACCGACAAGCCACCTAGCTGACCGCGCCCGCCCCTCCGACTACCGGGTTGTTGCGCGACTACCGGCTTTTGGTGTGACCACTGCCGAGTTGTTGAGCCGCTACCCGGTTGCAGCCAGGTAGTCGTACCAAAAGTCGGCAGCCGGCCGTTCCGGTCGCCGCAGGCGGGCGGCCCCTCACCCGGGCAACCGGACCCATCCCACCCGGCGGATCGAGGGCTAAGTCGGCCGGCTGGCCTCTCCGGTCTGTCCAATCTGGAGGACCTGGGCGAAGTGGCAAGCGGCTTGAGCTTCTGTAGCCGCCGGCAAGATGCTCAGGGGCTTCGACCGGCACAAGTCCGCGACCCCGGCCTCAGCGGCCAGGCCAGACGCAAGTACCTGGCAGCGCGGGTGGAACCTGCAACCCGACGGAATGCGAGTGGGGTCCGGCGGCTCACCGGACAACACCATCCGTTCTTCCGACTCCGGCAGCACCGACAACAACGCCTGCGTGTACGGGTGTTGCGGCTTAGTCAGCACTTCTTCCACACTGCCGGTCTCCACGATCCGCCCCAGGTACATCACCGCGACGCGGTCCGCGATGTTCCAGGCCAGACCGAGATCGTGAGTGACTACAAGTGCCGACAGGCCTAGTTCGTCGCGCAGCCGCAGGAGCAACGCCAGGATCTCGCCCCGGACAGAAGCGTCCAGTGACGCGACAGGTTCGTCGGCCACCAGCACCTTTGGATTGAGCGCCAGCGCGCCCGCGATCACCACGCGCTGCCGCTGGCCACCAGACAACTCATGCGGATAGCGGAGGAAGAACCGCTCCGGAGGTCGCAACCCGGCTCGGGCGAGTGCCTCCGACACCACCTCTTCCTCATTGGCCAGGCCGTGGATACGCGGGCCTTCGGCAACGGCCTCGTACACCGTCTGCCGGGGGTTGAGCGAGCCCGTCGGGTCCTGCAGAACCAGCTGCACCTCCCGGCGGTAGGCCTTCAGCGCCTTCGCCCGATAGCTCAGCGGCACTCCGCCGTACAGGGTGGAACCGGACGTCGGACGTTCGAGGCCGAGCAGGGTGCGGGCGAGCGTGGTTTTGCCGCAGCCGGATTCACCGACCAGCGCGACGATCTCACCGGCGCCAACCGTGAGGTTGACCCCGTCGACGGCACGGGCCCGCCGGCCGCGCGAGCTGAACTCCACGTGCAGGTCCCGGGCCTCGAGCAGGGCGTTCATCGCACGTCCTCCTTAAGACCGGAATCAAGACCGGGGTGAAGACCGGCGTGCACACAGGCCGCCGTACGGCGCTCGCCCGCGGGCCGGAGACCGATATCGAGCGTGGCACATTCGTCCAGTGCCACCGGGCATCGCGGGTGGAACGGGCACCCCGTCGGCAACTGCATCGGATCGGGCGGATCCCCACCCAGACCGCGCGGCGCCAATCGCGAGACCGGATCGCCAACGGTCGGGAAAGCGCCCGCGAGGGCCCGGGCATACGGATGCTGGGCCTGGTGGAACACCTCGGCCGCCGGGCCTTCCTCGACCACGCGACCGGCGTACATCACGGCCAGCCGGTCGCACAGCTCCGCCAGGACCGAGAGGTCGTGCGAGATCATCAGCAGGGAAATCCCGTGCTCGGCGACCAGGTCCCTGATCAGTTGCAGCACTTGCGCCTGGACCATCAGGTCGAGTGCGGTGGTCGGCTCGTCGGCGATGATCAGACGCGGCGAACAGGCCAGCGCCATCGCGATCATCACTCGTTGCCGTTGGCCACCGGACAACTCGTGCGGGTAGCTGCGCGCACGCCAAGCGGGCAATCCAACCTGTTCGAGTAGCTCGGCCACCCGGCGGCGGGCCTGATCCGGCTTCGCCAAACCGTGTACCAGCAGGGGTTCGGCGATCTGGGCCCCGATTCGGTGCACCGGGTTGAGCCCGTGCTGCGCGCCCTGGAACACGATCGACGCCTCCGCCCACCGAACTGCGCGCAGGCGGCCCCACGACATGGCGAGAATGTCCTCGCCATCAAGCAGCACGCGGCCTTCGACGCGAGCGTCCTTCGGCAGCAGCCGGAGCAGGGCCATCGCGAGGGTGGACTTACCGGAGCCGGATTCGCCGACGACGCCAAGCGCCTCACCCGCGTCGAGGCTGAGCGAGACGCCACGCACGGCCGGTACCTCGCCGGACGCGATCCGGTACGTCACCGAGAGGTTGTCGAGTTCGAGCAGCGACATCAGCCGGCCCTCCGCAACCGCGGGTTCAGCACGGTCTCCAGCGCCCGCCCGCACAGGGTGAACGCCATCACCACCGCCACGATGCAGAGGCCGGGGACGAGCACGTACCACCAGGCTCCAGAGGTCGCCGCGCCCCAGTCGTACGAGCCGCGCAGCATCGTTCCCCACGAGGTTTTGTTCGCACTGACGCCCAGGAAGGCCAGCGTCGACTCAGTGACGATCGCACTGGCCACCTCCAAGGTGGTACTTGCCAACAGCAACGGAGCGACGTTCGGCAGCACATGTCGGGTGGTGATGTGCCAGTGCCCACCGCCGAGGGCGGTCGAGCGCTCGATGTACGGCCGGGCCTCGACCGCGAGCGTCTGCGCCCGGATCAGCCGGGCGGTACCGGCCCACGAGGTGACGCCGATCGCGGTGATGATCGTCCAGGTGCTGCCACCCAGGATGGCCGCCAGTACGAGGGCGGTGACCAGCGAAGGCAGCACCAGGAACCAGTCGGTGATTCGCATCAGCACGGCGCCGATCCAGCCGCGGAAGTGCCCGGCGGCGATACCGAACACCGTGCCGATCACCATGCTCAGCAGGGCCGCGAGGAATCCGATCAGCAGCGACGTACGCGAACCCCACCAGATCATCGCGAGAATCGACCGGCCCGACTCGTCCGTACCGAGCGGGTGATCGAGGCTCGGTGGCGCCAGCCGTTCGCCGGTGCCTTGTACGACGCTGGTCACGGTCTCGTCGATGAACAATGGCGCGATCAGCGCGAGCACCACCGCGACCACCAGCACCCCGAGCCCGGCCATGCCCGCGCGCTGATCGCGAAAGGCCCGCCAGAACCGGCCGTAGGCCATCCGTCTGCGTGTCCACGCGATACTCATGCGGACCTCACCCTCGGGTCGAGCAGGTGATAGACGACATCCGCGAGCGTGTTCATCAGAATCACCGAAACCGTGATCAGCATGAACGTGCCCTGCATCAAGGTGAAGTCCGGCACCCGGATCGCCTCGTAGAACAACTGCCCAAGCCCTGGCCAGCTGAAGATCGCCTCGACCGTAACGGCGCCACCCACGACGAAGCCGATCCGCATGAACACCAGCGTCACCGTCGGCAGCAACGCGTTCGGTACGGCGTGCCGGCGGCGTACGTCGTCATCGCGCAGGCCCTTCGCCCGGGCAGTGGTCACGTAGTCCTGGCCGACCTCGTCGAGCAGCGAGGAGCGCATCACCAGCAGGTACTGCGCGTAGACCACGCCCACCATCGTCAGACAGGGCAGCACCATGTGCTTGGCCACGTCGAAGATATAGGCGATCCCGCCGGGCGCGTCGACGCTCTCGATGCCCCGCGTCGGGAAGAGTCCCGGAATCGGTCCGATCCCCGCCGCGAACACCATCAGCAGTAACAACCCGAGCCAGAACGTCGGTACGGACCACAACACCAGCGAAACGCCCGTGGACAACCGGTCGAACCTGCTGCCAGGCCGCCAACCAGCCCGGGCGCCTTGCCAAATGCCCAGGCCGACGGCCATCACCAGCGCCGTACCGGTGAGCAGCAGCGTCGGGCCGACCCGTTCACCGATGAGGTCCAGCACCGGCCGCTTGTACTCGTACGACGTACCGAGATCGAGGTGCAGCGTCCGGTCCACGAACTGGAGGAACTGCTCCGCGAGCGGCTTGTCCAGGCCGAGGCGGCTGCGCTCCAGATCGAGCTGTTCCGGGGTCATGTTGCGGCCCTGGGCCAGCGCCCGGACCGGATCGCCGGGCAGCAGGCGGAACGCGAAGAACGTTGCCACGATCACCATCGCGATGCTGAGCAGGGCCCCAGCCGCCTTGGAGACCGCGTAACGCAGAGCTCCGTGGCGGTTGGGGCGCTCAGCCTCTTGCTCGGTGAGCAGCGCGGGTTGTTCGATCACTCGCGCTCGTCCGCGGCGCCCTTACGCCGGCGCGTCAGCAGCAGGCCGGCCAGCCCGAGTACCAGCGCACCGCCGGCGACACCGACGATGAGCCCGGTGTTGGAACCGCCGTCGTCGGCCGCGCCGTCTTCCTTCGTGACGGCCTCGACGGTGTAGAACGGCCAGTAGCCGCTACCGCCGTACAGGATGCCGTCTTCCTCGGGGATCGGGGTGATCTTGGCGATCCGGTCCTTGCGGTAGCCCTCGAGGTCGTTCGGGTAGTACAGCGCGATCACGGGCGCGTCGGTGTAGAGCCGCTCGCTCATCTGCTTGATGATCTCGGCGCGCTTCGGCCGGTCCAGCTCCTTCAGCTGCTGCTGGTAGAGCGCCTCGAACTGCGGGTCGCAGTAGAACGACTCGGTGCCACCACCTTCGCCGGAAGCGGTCGGCCGGCGGCTGCACAGGTGCGTGGCCAGGACCTCTTCGGGATCGGGGTTGACCGACCAGCCGCTGATCGCGATGTCGAACAGCGCGGTGGTGCCGGTCTCCTCGGTGAACTTGCTGGAGTCGAGCCGCTTGGTGGTCAGCGTGATGCCGATGTCCTTGAGCCAGCCGGTCAGGTACTCGGCCAGCTTCTCCTCGATCGGCGCGTCGGTGTGAATGCTGAAGCGCCACTGCAGTTTCTTCGAACCGTCCGGCATGGTCCGGATGCCGTCGGCACCCTTCTTGTAACCGGCCGCGTCGAGGATCTGGTTGGCCTTCGCCAGGTCGAAGCCGATCAGCTTGTCGCCGCCTGCCTCCCAGAAGAAGTCCTTGTACATCGGCGGAATGATCGAGCCGTTCGCGGGCTTCGCGAGACCGTTCTGCACCTCGTCGACCAGCTTCTGCTTGTCGATGGCGTGGTGCAGCGCCAGCCGGACCTTCGGGTCCTTCAGCGCCGGATGTCCGTCACCGATCGGCTTGTTGTCGCTGGTGGTCGCGCCGTGGTTGATCTGCAGATAGGTGGCGCGACGGCCCTGCTTGTTCCACTGCACCAGGTTGTCGTCCCCCTTGAGCGCCTCGAAGTCCGGCGGCGAGAGCCGGCCGATCAGGTCGATGTCACCCTTCTTCAGGCCCACCACCGAAGCGGCCGGGTTGTCGTAGAAGATGACCTGCAGCTCGTCGATCTTCGGCGCACCCCGCCAGTACGACGGGTTGGCCTTCAGCTTCACGAACTGGTCCTTCTTGTGCTCGACCGCGATGTACGGACCGCTGGTCACGGCCGGGTACTCCTCGGCCTCGTACTTGGCGATGTCCGGCACTTTCTCCCAGACGTGCTTGGGCATGATCGGCACCGGGTTGTCCAGCATCGAGGCCTGCGGGGTCTTCAGCTTGATGGTCAGGTCCTGGCCGCTGGCCGTGACACTGGCGAAGTTCTCCACCGCGGGGCCGTTCGCCGTTTTGGCGCCGTCATCGGTGAGCATCTTGTTGAAGGTCCACGCCGCGTCCTCGGCCGTGATCGGCTGGCCGTCGGACCACTTCGCCGCACGGATCTTGAAGGTCCAGGTCAACCCGTCGGGCGACGTCGTCCACGACTCGGCCAGATCCGGGCTCGGCTGCAGCGACTTCGGATCGGGCACGGTCAGGAAGCCGTACATCCAGCGGTGAATCGACGACGAGACCAGCCGGACCGCGAGGAACGGGTTCATCGAGTCCATCGCCTGGGTCGTACCCACCCGAATGACCTTGGCCGGCTCGCCATCCGCGGCCGAACCGGTCTGCACGGCCGAACCGGTCTGCACGGCCGGGCCGGTGTGCGCGGCCTGGGCGGGCTGACCGGTCGCACCCGCCAACAGCAACAGGCCCAGCCCAGCCAGACCCGCGGTCCACTTCCTCATCGAACGCTCACCTTCAGCAGAGGGTTGTTGAGAGAAAGTCACACTATGGGCCCTTATGGTGTCAACGACTGACGAAACTTTGTTTCATCATCGTGCTCTGCGGTGGTGCATCATTGCCCAACCGGCCGCTGGATCGCCAGAACGGCGGTGAGTCAGGACCGGCGGCGGGGCTTGTTGGGGCGGTTTCCGGTCTGCGGATTGCGGCCGGTTCGCTGCGGCTTTTTGGGTGCGGGCTTTTTCTTCGCGGTGGCTGCAGCCGGCTTCGCGGTGGGCTTGGGCTCCGGGCCGCGGGTGCTGTTGACGGTGCGGCCGCGGACGATGCCGATGAGTTGTTCCACCAGGTCACTGGTCTCGTCCTCGGGCCAGGACAACGCGACACTCGACTCGGGCCCGTCCACCAACGGCCGGTACGTGAGGTCCTTGCGGTGGTAGAGCCGGGCCAAGGACTGCGGTACGACGAGCAGGCCGATTCCCGCCGCGACCAGTTCGATGGCGTCCGGAGTGTTCGCGGGTCGCGCCGGCCATTGACGCCCGGGTGGCTGGTCCCAGTCGAACAGGTCGTCCAGCGGATGCAGCAGCACCTCGTCGGCGAGATCCGCGAGGGACACCTCTTCCACCGCGGTCACCACGTGATCCAGCGGCGCGACCACCACCGTGGTCTCGGTATACAGCGGGATCGCGTGCAAGCCCGTGCGGTCGATCGGCAGGCGAAGCAGAACCGCCTCGACGCCTTGCTCGCGGACCAGGGCGGCGGCGTCGGCGGCCGGGACCTGGATCAGATCCAGGGCGATCCGGGGCAACCGCTCCTTCCAGAGCCGCTCCCACTTGGTCGGCGTCACGCCGGGGACGTACCCAAGCCGGAAGGTTGCGGGCGGTACGTCGGAGCCGGTCACGCGGCCAGATTACCGGGCGTGATCGGCGGCGGCGTGGGCGATCGATACCCTGAGGCCATGACGTCGCAAAAAACTCCCCAGACGATGAAGCCCGCGACAGCGGCGAAGAAGCTGGGCGTGTACCTCGAAGCCACCCCGGCCGAGTTCCAGGAGGGCGTCGTCACCCGCGACGAGCTGAATGCCCTGCAGGCCGATCCGCCCGAGTGGCTGCGCGAGCTGCGCCGTACCGGCCCGCACCCGCGTCCGGTGGTGGCGGCCAAGCTCGGTATCTCCAACAGCGGGCTGGCCCGCGGCGGTATCACCGAGGCGCTCACCACCGAGCAGATCGAGGCCCTGAAGACCGAGAACCCCGACTGGCTCCAGCGCGAACGGGCCACCCAGGCCGAGGTCCGCGCCGAAGCCGCCCGGCTCGCCGCCGCGTCCGCTTCGGAGGCCGACGCCAACTGACATACCGGTCCGAAGAACCGGAGACCTCGTGTCCCCGGTTCTTCGGACCTGACGTTTCACCAGCTGTTGTTGGAGATCTCCGTGCCGAGGTGGGTCTGGTCGAAGGTGTTGCCGTCGTTGTCGTCGGTGTACGCGACCGCTACTTCGGCCCACGGTGAGACCGCGACCCTCATCTGCTCCTGGCGTCCGTCCGTGAACCAGCCGAGCCGCTGAGCCGCCAACCGGCCGGCGTCCGTACCGTTCGTGCCGAAGCCTCGGACCCACACGTCCGAGTCAGCCGCCTGAACGGTCCAGCCGACAACCGAGTTGGCCTGATCGTCCAGTCCGACGTCCGGGCTCTGGCCCCCGGCGGCCACCTCCACGTCGGCGAAGTGCGGGGCACCCGTCGAACCGAACGTGCGGGTCCACGCGCCCGCGGTACCGGTGTGGTCGGATTGCCAGGCGACGGCGAAGTCGCCGTTGAAGTTGGCGGCCACCGCGGCGTGGGTCTGCTGACCACCGCCGCTGGCGTTCGCCGTACGGCGCGAGAGAGTTGCGGCGCCGTTGCCGCGGCCCAGACGGATCAGGCCGATGTTGTAGTACGCGTTGGCGTCACCGTCCTCGTCCCACACCACGACCGCGTCACCCGAGGCGGTGACGGCGACATCCGGGTTGTGGTGCTGCCCGGTGGTCTGCGAGGCGGTGACCTCCCAGGCGCGGGTGGTCGGTCCGGTGAACCCGGCCGCCTTGATCATCGGCTGGGCACCGGTCTGAATGTCCTCCCACACCACGGTGAAGGCGACTGCGCCACCGACCGGAGCGCCATCGGGATCGACGGCGACGCGGGCGTTGATCTGCTGGCCGGTCGCGCTGCTGTTGGCACTGCCGGAGGCAGTGACCGTGCCGGCTGTGTTCACCACCCGGTAGGGCACGTTGTAGTACCCGTTGCCGTCCGGGTCGTCGGCCCACACCACAACGGCATTGCCCTTGTCGTCGAGTCCGACGTCCGGGTGGCGATGGCGCCAGTTGGTCACGCCACTTCCGCCGCCGGCGGACAGCTTCTTCTCGTACAGCGCCGTTCCGTGGCGGAACAGCCGCAGGAAGATCTCGCTGTGCGCGTCGTCCGCGGAGTTGGTTTCGTCCCGGTCGTCCTCCCACACGACGGCGACGTAGCCGTTGCGGTTGGTCGCGATCGCGGGGCCGTCCTGGTCACCGGTGGCCGTGCTGTTCGCGGTGATCCAGGTAGGCGTGACAGCCACGGTCGCGGCCGCGGCGGGGGTGACGGCGAGCGCCACGGATGACGCGGCCACGGCGAGGGCGATGAGCTTCTTCATGGTTGATCCCCTCATGCCGTCTGCAGGCCGGGCCGGCCCTCTTGAATCACGAACGACTTCACCGTGGTCGCCGGAGCGCCGTGTTCCGTCACCTTCGCCACGGCCCGGAAGTCGGCGCGCAGTTCGGTCGGGCTCATCGTCGTACGGACATAGCCACGGCGGTTGTTGAAGAACTTCAGCCACGGGTTGTTGCTGACATCGGGAATCGTGGTGGCGCCGTCGCCGTCACCGCCGGACGAGACCGAACTGGTGACGAGCTCGCTGCCGATGATGGCCGAGTTCGCGTTGTTGTAGTCGGCCATCAGGTTGCTCGCCCACGCGCGGTGCACGTCGCCGGTGAGTACGACGGGATTGCGCACGCCACGGTTGACCCAGCCCTGCTGGATCCGGGCCCGCGAGGCGCGGTAGCCGTCCCACGAGTCCATGCTCGCGCCGGAGGCGTTGAACCGGCGGGCGAAGAACACCTGCTGCCCGATGATGTCCCAGGTGCTGGCCTTCAACCCGAGGCCGTCGAGCAGCCAGCTCTCCTGGGCGTTGCCCGGCAGGCTCCGGCTGGCCAGATCCGCGTCCGAGCAGACCTTCCAGCCGTCGCCGCAGGCCTGGTCACTGCGGTACTGCCGGGTGTCGAGCATGTGGAAGGTGGCGAGATTGCCCCACCGGATCCGGCGGAACAGCGGAATGGCCGGTCCGTTGCTGGCCTGGGCCGGGCGCAACGGCATGTTCTCGTAGTACGCCTGGTACGCCGCGGTCCGGCGGGCGGTCCACTGCGCGGCCGTCAGGGCCGGCGTACTGTCCGCGCGGATGTTGCCCGCGTGGTTGTTCTCCAGCTCGTGATCATCCGGTACGACGATCCAGGGCGCGGCGGCGTGAGCGGCCTGGAGATCCGGGTCCGACTTGTACTGCGCATAGCGGCGGCGGTAGTCCGCCAGCGACACGATCTCCGTAGCGCCCGCGTGGGCCCGCGGACGGCCGGTGCCGGTTCCGTACTCGTAGATATAGTCGCCGAGATGCAGTACGACGCCGGGGTTGTCCTCGGCGATCCGGCGGTAAACCGTGAAGTAGCCCTCCTCGTAATGCGAGCACGAGGTGAAGGCCATCGTGAGGTTCCGCCCGGCCGCGCCGAGCGCGGGCGTGGTGCGGGTCCGGCCGACGGGGGAGAGGTGGCCCTGCGCGCGGAACCGGTAGAAGTAGTCCGAGTCCGGATTGAGGCCGCCCGCGATCACGTGCACCGAGTGGGCGCTCGCGTACGTCGCGACGACCGAGCCCGACGCCACGATCGTGGTGAACAGCTCGTTGGTGGACACCTGCCAGTCCACGGTCACGTTGGCGTTCGCCATTCCGCCGTGGCCGTCGGCGTTCAGCGGCGACGGCGCCAGCCGGGTCCACAGCACCACGCTGGCCGGGTCGGGATCACCGGAGGCGATACCGAGCTGGAACGGGTACGGCACCGCGGCGGTGGCCGCGATCACGGCGGAGTGCAACGGCAGCGCGGTCGCGCCGGCGGTGGCCAGTCCACCGAGGACTAACGACCTGCGACTGATGGGGTTCATGGGCCTCACCTTCAGGTTTCGCATGACGGCAGGCCCCCGGCCCAGCGTCCGGGAAACCCAACGGGCGGCAATTCGCTCCCATCCTGGACCCATACCTGTAACTTTTCTACTACGCACCGTGTCGAACCGGTGACAGCTTCAGGACATACCCCTCCGGCGACCGACGGCTCTCGCCGGTCAAGGGCGACGGCCGACGCGCCCTGCGGAGCGATCGTCGTTGCCTTCGCGAAGCTGTTAGAGGATCGGGAGGGTGAGCGGGAGGCCGAAGCTGGGGAACATGGCGGGGGTGTGGAAGTCCATCACCGAGGCGATCTGGTGGTGGTCGAAGGTGAATACCTGTAGGGCGTGTGCGTGGAACTCGCCGGTCGGCGCTTGGTGGTAGGTGGCGAAGCCGGGTTGGCCGTTGGCGGAGATCGGGACCAGGCGGCGGCCTTGGTTCGGGTCGAGTTTGGCGCGTAGCAGGCCGAGGACCGTGTCGTGGTTGTCGAACCAGGTGGGGATCGGCGGCATCTCCCAGCGGACCTGGTCGGCCAGAAGTTCTTCCAGTACGGCGAAATCGGCCTGTTCGAAGGCATGCGCGTATTGGTCGAGGATCTTGCGTTGTACCGGCTCGGTGGGTTCGAAGAGGTCCTGCTCTTCCGGTGCCACTTGGGCCAGTACGGCGCGAGCGCGTTGCAGGGCGGAGTTGATGGCGGCCGTGGACGTGTCGAGCAGCTGGGCGACGTCGGCGGCCGGCCAGGCGAGTACGTCGCGGAGCAGCAGGGCGGCTCGTTGGCGAGGCGGTAGGTGCTGCAGGGCCGCGACCAAGGCCAGTCGCAGGGTCTGGCGTTCGACCACGACCAAGCTGGGATCCGGTGGGGCCGAGTTGAACATGAGGTCGGGGAACGGTTCGAGCCAAGGGAGTTCGGCCGAGGGCGCGATCTCGCTCGGGTCACCTGGTGCGCCGACGGCCGACGGGATCAGGCGGCGGCTGCTGTGCTGCAAGAGGTTCAGGCATTGGTTGGTGGCGATGCGGAACAACCAGGTCCTAATCGAGGAGCGGTCCTCGAACTGGGCATAGCCACGCCAAGCTCGTAGGTAGGTCTCCTGGACGGTGTCCTCGGCGTCGTGCAAGGACCCCAGCATGCGGTAGCAGAACGAGACCAGCTCGCCGCGGTGTGGTTCGGTACGGCGCTCGAACTCGTCCGAGGTCGCCATCATCGACCAACCTCCTGAGGCGCGACAGCCGCCACCGGAGCAGGCGCGGCGCTTGGTGCGCGCCGGGTGATCCAGATGCCGGCGATACCGCCCGCTAGCGACAAGACTCCGCCCGTCGCGATAGCCCAGGCGAAACCGTCCGAGAAGGCCTGCGGCGAGGTGTAGCCGCCGGTGCTGGCGAAGACGGCGGCCATGACGGCAACTCCGGTGGCACCGCCTAGCTGACGCATCATTCCGTAGACCCCCGAAGCTACTCCGACCGCTTCTGGCGGTACTGACCCTACAACCGCGCTCTGCGTTGCCGTCATGGCAAACGAAACTCCCGCGCCTGCCACGATCACCGGCACCACCAACTCTCCGTACGTCAGGCCGTTGGTGGTCAGGGCCGCCACGGTTAGGAGGCCTAACCCCTGTAGTAGAAGGCCGACGACCACCAGCGGGCGCTCGCCAATTCGGTCGACCAATCGTCCGGCGATCGGGGAGACCACGAACAGGGTCGCCGTCCAGGGCAGGATCTGCAGACCGGCACGCAGGGGACCGGCCTGCCAGACGATCTGGGCGAACTGCGTCAGGAAGAACAGGTTGCCCAGCAGTGCCGCCGTTAGGAAGAAGCCGGCCAGGTTGGCGGCGACAAACGAGTGCAGCCGGAAGAGCGACGGCGGCACCATCGGAGCGGGCGCGCGGTGTTCCCAAACCACGAAGGCCGCGCCTAGTAGGAGCCCTGCTGCGGCCGAACCAAGGACCTCCGCGCTGGACCAACCCTGCTCGGGCCCGCGGATCAGCGCCCAAACCAGGCCTAGCAACGCGAGCGCGGCCAGTACGGCGCCAACCAGGTCCAACCGCCGTACGGCGCCACGCGTCTCGGGGATCTTCCGAAGTATTAGTGGGATTAGCACCAGCCCGATCGGGACGTTGACCCAGAACACCCAGTGCCAGTTCAGGCCTTGCGTGATGGCACCACCGACCAAGGGGCCACTCAGCACCGCCACCCCGGTCAGGCTGCCGTAGACGCCCGTAGCCCAGCCGCGGTTCGCACCGGGGAAGGCGGCTCCTACCAGCCCGATAGCGAGTGGCATAACTACAGCGGCACCAACACCTTGGACGGCGCGAGCCGCGATCAGCCAGCCGACCGACGTAGCCAGGGCACAACCGATCGAGGCCACTGTGAACAGGGCAAACCCCACGGCGAACGTACGGGTCCGTCCCCACCGGTCACCCGCAGCAGCCGCGCTCATCATGAACACAGCGAAGGTGAGGCTGTAGGCGTTCACCGTCCACTCAAGCTCCGCCAACGATGCACCGAGCTGGGACTGGATCGTCGTGAGCGCGGTCGCCACCACCAGCGTGTCGAGCGCGACCACCACCGAACCCAGTGATGCGAGGGCCAGAACCCATCGCTGCTGGGCTGTCGCGCGCGGTTGTTTTGTCATGCGTCCTCCGTCACTTGTCGTCATCTGGTTAGACAAGGGGGAGGGGCGAAAGTCATCGCGGCGATGAGTTCGGGGCTCCTTGGCTGTCAGTACCGGTAGAGACCACCAAGGAGGAACGCCATGACCACAGCAGTAGTCCGCTACCAGACCAAGCCCGACCAGGCCGACGAGAACCAGCGCCTGATCGAGAACGTGTTCGCCGAACTCGCGGCCAAACGTCCCGAGGTACTGCGATACCAGTGCGTCCGGCTAGAGGACGGTGTCACGTTTGTGCACGTCGTCCACGATGCGGAGGGCAGTGAAGCGCTGACGAGCCTCAAGGCGTTCCAGGAGTTCCAGCGTGGCCTGAAGGACCGGCTGGCCGACGAGCCCGAGCGGACGTCCGGCCACCTTGTTGGCTCGTACGTCAGTGATGCCGTACTAGCGCTGGGACAACCGACGGCCTGACTCGGCGGTGGGGCGGGACCGCGGAAATTGGGGGCGGTCCCGCCGCTGGTTGCTGAACGACGGAACCTGAACAATCCGGGACCCTCGAGAGCCCGGCGTCCTGGTCCTCCAGTGCCCGCCGATACCCGGGCCAATCATGCGTATGACCGAAATCTCGCTCAGTTGCCGGTTGTGGCCAGCGATTTGTACATGTGTACGTCGGCATTGCCACCAGGGAAACCGAGGGTCCGGCCGGTCTCGGCGTACCCGTGGCGCTGGTAGAAGTCCGGCGCCTGGAAGGTGAACGACGAGACGGCCACGCGGTCGCAGCCGCGGCGCCTGGCCTCGGCCTCGGCGGCGAGCAACACCTTCGAACCCCATCGATCGCGTCGGCTGTCCTCGCGCACCCACAACATGTCGATGCCGCAGAGTCCTCCCCAGGTCCAGGCGGTGAGACCGGCCACGAGTTCTCCGTCCGCGTCGGTGACCCGGATGGAGAACTCCTCCTGGTCGTCAGCGCCCGTGGCCGCGATGTTGAAGGCCGTCAGTTCCTCGGTTAGCCGCTTGTCGAGTTCCGAATCGGAGCCGCCGACCGTCAGAACCGGCTCATGCTTGTCGTCCACGGGCGCGGAGTCTACTGCCCACGCGGGCAAACCAGCGCGCATTTACCCCAACGGGTCAGTAGCCGACCGTGAAGCGTTTGCGGGGATGGCGAGGTCGCTCGGCCTCATCCAGTAGAGCTATTGCGAAGTCCTCTGTGGAGATTGAGGAATTGCCGTGCGCGTCGACGATCAGATCGTCCAGGCCCAGCCGGAAGCTGCCGGTTCGTTCGCCTGGTTCGAGCAAGGCGGGCGGGCTCAGGTAGGTCCAGCTGGCGGTGGTGTCGGCGCGGAACACCTCCAGTTGTTCGGTGCAGGCCGTCGCGATCGGCAGCAGGTCGGCAGGGAAGCCCGGGGCGTCGGCGACCGTCGTACCGGCTGAGTTGGGGATGACGAGACTGCTTGCGCCGCCGACGGCGATGAGGCGTACGCCGGTACTGGCGACTCCGGCGAGCAGGGCCTTGGCCGCGATGACGAGTTCGTGCTCGCTGCCGGGAACGGGCCGGGTGGCGCTGATGACGAGGTCTTGGCCGGCACTGAGTGCGGCGACATCCTCCACGTTGGCGGCATCGCCCTGCCGGACGGTGATTTCCGCGGGTAGGCCGGCCAGCCGGGCCGGGTTCCGCCCGACGGCGATGAGTTGGTGACCTCTGGACAAGGCTTCGGTGACGACCCGGCTTCCGACGACGCCGGCTGCTCCGAACACGGTGATGCGCATATCGCTCAGTTCCTTCCGGCCGATACGGGCACGGGGGCCGGGACCGGCGTACTGGTTGGGGGTGCGGGCTTCTTTTTGGTCTGGGCGAAAACGAGCGCGGCGAGCACGATCAGCCCGCCGATGACCTGCGCCGGGGTCAGACCCTGGTCGAGCGCGAGCCAGCCGAGAGCGGTCGCGACGACCGGGCTCAACAGGCCGAGAAAGGTGAGATCGGTGGGGGACAACGCCCGCAGGCCGCGGAACCAAAGGCCGTACGCAAGCGCCGATCCGATGATCGTCAGGTACGCGTAACCGGCCAGATTCGCGCCCGTGAACGACGCGGGCGGCGCGCCTTCGACCAGCAGCGCGACCGGTACCAGCAGCAGGCCGCCCGCGACGAGCTGCCATCCGGTGGTCGCCAGCATCGGCGCGGGGGAGGTCCAGCGCTTGCTCAGTACGACGCCGGTCGCCATCACCACGGCACCACCCAGGGCGGCGGCGATTCCCCAGGCGTCGAGCCGGGCGTCCGCCTTGAGGACCAGCAGGCTGACTCCGAACACCCCGGCGAGCGCGGTAAGTACGGTCCGGCGGGTCAGCTTCTCCGCAAGCAGGCCCGACGCGAGTACGGCGACCAGCAGCGGCTGCAGGGCGCCAACCGTGGCGGCGACCCCACCCGGCAGGCGGTACGCCGCGACGAACAGCAGGGCGAAGAACGCGCCGATGTTCAGCCCACCGAGCACGAACGCGCGCCACCACCAGCTTCCCCGCGGGAGGCGCCGGGTGAGCGCGATCAAGATGATGCCGGCCGGAAGCGCGCGAAGCACTCCGGCGAGCAAGGGGCGCCCTGGCGGCAGGAACTCCGTGGTGACCAGATAGGTGGTTCCCCACAGCGCGGGCGCGATGGCGGTGATCAGGAGGAGGGTGACTCGATTGCTTAGCACTAAGCTAAAGTATCTCAGCGCTAAGCAAAATGGAAGAGGTTTACCTCATCGCTAAGAAACTTGCCTCATCGCTAAGGCATCTCGTACTACCCTGAGCCGCATGGCTGATCACGTCGACCGCATCCTCGAGCAGTGGCACATCCAGCGGCCCGATATCGACGCCTCGCCGATGGCGGTGATCGGCCGGCTGTCCCGGCTCTCCCTGCTGGTCGACGGCGAACTGCGGCGTACGTTCGCCCTGCACGACTTGGATCGACCCTCGTTCGACGTGCTGGCGACTCTGCGGCGCAGCAACTCCGAGCACAGTCTCACCCCGGCCGAGCTGATGCGCTCGTCGATGGTCACCTCGGGCGCGATCACCCAGCGCCTCGACCGACTCGAAGCGCGCGGCCTCGTCTCGCGCGCGCCGAGCCCGACCGATGGCCGGGGTGTGGTCGTCACCCTCACCGAGGCGGGCCTGGCCCTGATCGACAAGGCCTTGCCGGATCACGTCGCCACCGAGCACCGTCTCCTGGCCGCCCTCTCCACCGAAGAGCGCGACGCCCTCGCCGGCACCCTCCGCACTTTGCTCGAATCCCTGGGGGACAACCGCCCCACCTGATTGGCCTGGTTACCGGGTTGGTGATGGGGTCGGTGCCACGCTGGACGGGACGCCCGCGGGGCTCGCTGGACCGTCGGCAAGCCGCGCGCCGATGACGGTGCTCGCAATGATGACCGCGACGCCACAAAGCAGTACGCCGATGGTGCCGCGCAGCCCCCTCGCGGAGTCGATCACCTTCGCCGCGGCCTCGCCGGCGGCCGTCACGAGTGGGCCCACCGCTCCGGGCTGACCTTGTGCCGTGATCGCCCTGGTCCGGGCCGGCTCGACGCCGGTGTGGAGCCGGCCCCTGGTTTCGAGTGCGGCGAGCCAGGTCCCGAAGATGAGCAGTAGGACGCCGATCAACGCCAGTGCCACCGCGAGCAGAGCGGCGGTGCGCTGGCCGACCGTGCCTACTACCTGCTGGTCGCCGCCGACGACGGCGCTGGGGATCTCGATCTTCGCCAGGATCACCGTGAAGATGATCCCGACGACTCCCGCGACCACGACCGCGGCTATTCCGGTAAGCCTGGCGAACTGGGCGTCGTACTCGCCGGGCGCGGGCTCGACCACCACCTCGGTCTTCTCGGGTGTGGTGCCTTCGGGTTTCACGGCGGGCGGCGTGGTCATGGTGCCGTCGGCGGGGGATAGTCCGGCGGTGGAGCGGTGGTCTGCATACCTCACCGTGAAAGCACCCGGGGTGATAGTCCAGCCTTCGGCGCAGGTCATGCGCTCGATGGTCAAATGAAAATGATTGTCAATTAGGTCGATCTCGGGCTACCGTCCAGGGCGTGCTGAACCTTTCTCCGGCCGAATGGTCGACCTGGATGAACCGCTGGGATCGCCAGCAGACCGCCTATCTGCCCGATCGCGAGACCGCGCTAGGCCTGATCCTCGACGTCGTTGCAGTGCTCGTCGGCGAACCCACCCAGCTGGTTGATCTCGCCTCCGGGCCCGGCTCGATCGCGCTCCGGGCCGGCGCGCGATTCCCGCAGGCGCGGGTGACGGCGGTAGACGCCGATCCGTTCTTGCTGGCGCTGGGCCAGGCGGGCGCCGGCCGAATCGCCTTTCAGCGGGCCGATCTGCTCGAGCCCGGGTGGGATGTCGTACTGGGGTCGGACCGGGTGGATGCCGTGTGCAGCGCGACATCCCTGCACTACTTCAGTGCGGCGGAGTTCGCGGGCTTGGCCGAGGTGCTTGCGCGGCGGATTCGGCCCGATGGCGTGTTCGTCAATCTCGACACGCTTCGGCTGGGCGCCGAGGTGCCGCGGTTGAGCGAGCTGGCGGCATCACTTCGGGATCACGGCTGGGACGGTTCACCACCGTCAACGCCTTCTGCGCAAGGCGGTTCGGCGGCGAGTTCCGCGGATGAAGACTGGGCGAGCTGGTGGGCGGCCGCGCGGGCCGAGCCGGCGTTCGCCCAGTTGCTCGCCGAACGCGATCGGCTGGCCATCGCTCCGACGGAGGCGAGCCCGGTCACGCTGCCCGAGATGATCGAGTCACTTCGCGCGGCCGGATTCGCCGAGGTCGGCGTACTGCGTCAAACCGCCGACAAACACCTGGTCGTCGCGATCCGCTGACGCGCGACCACTGCCAAGGCCTTAGTGGTGCTGGGCGAAGGCGGCCGTGATCTCGTCCAGGCTTTCGCCGGTGGCCAGGAGCCAGCGCAGCAGGATGCGCGCCTTGTACGGATCGAGGAAACCGCCGTCGATCAGCCCGCGCTTCAACAGGTCGGACTCGGACCCGATCGAACCGTAGGTGTTGCGCGCGATTGAGCCGGCGCCGGTCCGCGAGGTCAGTACGACGGGCATCCGGGCCGCGAGTTCGCCCAGCACGGGTGCCAGCGCGGCCGGAACATGCCCCACGCCGTACCCGGCCACGATCAGGCCCTGGTGGGTGTCGGCCAGTCCGCGAAGCAGCAGTCCGTCGTCGTCGAGCGTGACGGTGTACAGAGCGACCTTGGTGGCTTCGAGCTCGGCCGGTTCTGCCCGCGCCGGTACGCCGTCCAGCCGGGCCGGGCGGGTGAGGATCCGCACCTGCCCCTCGACCACCTGTCCGATCGGACCGGCGTTCGGCGAGGCGAAGGCCGCCGTACTCGTGCTGTGGGTCTTGCGTACCCAGCGGGCGGCGTGGATCTGATCGTTGAACACGACCAGGGCGCCCAGATCCCGCGCGGCCGGTGAGCACGCGACCTGCGCGGCGGCCAGCAGGTTGGCCGGGCCGTCGGGTCCCGCCAGCGTCGGGTTCCGCATCGCGCCGGTGAGCACAAACGGATTCGGGTGCGGCCAGACCTGGTCGACCAGGAAGGCGGTCTCCTCCAGTGTGTCGGTGCCCTGCGTGACGACGATGCCCGTCGCGCCGTCGGCGATCGCCTGAGCGGCGGCGTCAACCACCTCGAGCATGGTGGCCAGTGTCAGGTTGGCGCTCGGCACCGCCTGGACGTCCTGAACCTCCAGGGGCCGGTCGAGCTCGGCGAGCCCCGGTACGGCGGCCATCAGGTCGGCACCGGTCAAGCGGGGAACGACGCCGGCCGACGGGCCACCGGCCATCGAGATCGTGCCTCCGAGGGTGAACAGGGCGATGCTCACAGAGCTGGTCCTCTCGTCCGTGACGGGCCCGCGCAGATTACTACTTCCGCGGATTGGACTCGCGGGTGTGGGTACCGGGCGCTGGACCGAGCTTGTTCCCGATGATGTGGAGGTTGTCGCTCATGCTCGCGCCGGTGGTCCATCGGACGCTGGAGATTGACGGTATGCAGGTGTTCTACCGCGAGTCGGGCCCACCGGATGCGCCGGTGCTGCTGCTGCCGCACGGCTACCCGTCGTCCTCGTTCCAGTACCGCAACCTGATGCCGGCGCTGGGGGACAACTGGCGGCTGATCGCGCCGGACTTCCCGGGCTTCGGTTATACCGAGGTGCCTGACTCGGTGGACTTCTCGTACACCTTTGAGGGCTACGCGAACTTTCTGGAACGCTTCACCGAGCGGCTCGGGCTGGACCGGTTCGCCCTGTACTTATTCGACTATGGCTCGCAGGCCGGCCTGCAGCTCGCGACCCGGCATCACGATCGGATCGCCGCGCTGATCATCCAGAACGGCGATGCGTACGAAGAGACGCTCGGGCCGAACTACGAACCCCTCAAGGAGTTGTGGGCCGATCCGTCGGAGGAACGGAAGGCCCAGCTGGCCGCGGAGGCCCTGACCTTGGAGGGTCTGCGGGCGGAGGTTCTCGGCGAAGTGCCCGAGCACATCGCGGACCGGATCAGCCCGGATCTGTGGTTGCTGTCGTGGCCGGTCATGCAGAAGAACCGGGAGATCATGGTCGGCCTGGCGGCGGATATCCGGCACAGCGTCGAGCGGTACGGCGAGTACCAGGCCTACTTGCGCGAGCACCGGCCGCCGACGCTGATCGTCTGGGGCCCGCACGACGGGTACATGCACGAGGAAGCGGCTCGGGCCTACCTGAAGGACCTCCCCGACGCCGAACTGCACCTACTCCCGGACGCCGGCCACTGGGCCCTGGAGACCCACCTCGATGAGGCCGTGACCCTGATCCGGGAGTTCCTGGGCCGCGTCCACAAATAGGTCCGCTGCGGCCCGAGCGCGAGCGCCGTGCGGTGGCATCAGTTCATGTAATCGAGCGGCCAGGTCGCGAGTTGGCCGAGGCTGCGGCCGGTGGTGTCGATCGCCTCGACCTTGACCGCGCGTTGGTCGGGGAACGACGCATCGTTGCGGCCGATCGTGTAGACGAACCAGCCGTCGTGAACCGGCACCTCGACCGTCCGGGTATTCGTCCGCACTCTCAGCTTGGCGACGTTCAGCGGCATTCGACGTGCTTCGAACAGCAGGATCCGGCATTCGGTCTGCGCGTCGCAGACCTCGCGAGCCTTGTCGAACAGTGGTGTGCTCCGCCACGTCTTCGGCGTCATCGAGTACACCGACGCCGGTGGCGCTTGGACCGGCTTGATGTTCATGAACTGCCTGAGCTGCCACCGCAGGTACGGCACGGTCAGGAAACAACTGGCGACGTACTTGCCGGAGGGTGACACCGCCACCAAGCCGCTGGCGAGACCCGGCTCATGGGACCTGCCGACCACGGTCCAGCCGGTGATGTCGTGCCAATAGCGAGCCGAGCAACGACGGAGCACCTCGCGCTCGTCGGACGGCACATCCGGTGCTTCGACGGCAGCCCGATCTGCGGCGCTCGGCACGGTGTCACCCGGCAGCGAGCAGTCGAAGTCCTTCGGCTCGGCCGCTGAGCCGAGCACGAACCACCCGCCCGGCTGTGCCCACTTGCTGCCGAGGGCCGCCTTCGAGAAGACCTTCCCCCTGGGCGGACGCCCCAGCGCGGTGGTCCACTGCACCGTGCACCGCCGGATCGCCTCGATCGCGTCGACCCCTTCCAGCGCGGCGTCCCCGCGTCCCACGCTCGGCATCGGCGTACCGCTCAAGACGGCCGCCGTCGGCGTCCCGCCCGCGACGGGCGGCTCGACCGTGCGAACGGCGTCGAACGCGGCCGGCGCGGCGAAGGCACCACCGAGAACCAGCGCGACCGTGGCACCGGCGCCCCACCGGCGGCGTCGGCGGATCCGGTCCGCGCGCTGGATCAACGACGTCGCGTCGACCGGCTGGTACGCCTGCCGATCGGCCGCCGTACGCAGGATCGTCTTCAGGTCGTCGTCGCTCATCAGGCCTGTCCCATGCCGGCCTCGGCCGATTGCAGCGCGGCCAGTGCTTGCCGGAGGGTGTCGATGCCGCGCGCCGTCTGGCTTTTCACCGTGCCGGTGGAACAGCCGAGCATCGCGGCGGTCTCCTCGACCGACAGATCCTCGTAGTACCGCAGTACGACGCACGCCCGGCGCCGTGGTGGCAGTTGCGCCAGCGCCGCCAGCACTTCGTCCCGTTCGACGTACGCCGTGACGCCGTCGGGCTCGCCCATTCGCTCCGGCAGTTCCGCCGTGACGCGTTCACGTCGCCAGGGCCGTCGCGACGTGTCAATGGCCGCGTTCACCACGGCACGCCGGGCGTAACCGAGCACGTTGCCGGTGCGATTGACTCGCGACCACGCCAGGTAGACCTTGGTCAGCCCGTCCTGCACGGCGTCGGCTGCGTGATGCTCGTCGGCACAGACGAGATACGCCGTCCGCTGTAACGAGGCGGCCGCCCCGGCCACGAACTCGGCGAACTCCTGCTGTTTGTCGAGCATCCAGCCCCTTCCTCCCGACCTGTACGTGCGGAGTACGCCGCGAGGTTGCCTGGTGCCGCGATTTTTCTCAGCACTCGCGCATTCCGGGCGTCGTATGTCGGGTTGGGGTGGAACGGAGCGTAGAGCAGACCTTGGTCTGCGGTGGTCAGTCGGTTGGCTCGGTCGGTTCGGCGCCGGTGCCGGTGTCCGCGCCTACCTCCTTGCCCTCGTCGAGGGCCCTCTCCACCGCCGGGTCGGTGACCTCCTCGATCTCCGGCGTCGGCTCACCCGGAGTTGGAATCGGCGGATCACCGGTCAACTTGCCGGACTCGTTCTCGTCGGGAGCCATTGGTACCCCTTCCACTTGGTCGCTCTGACCTGGTACCCGGCCGTACCTAGCCCACACGCCACTTCTGCCCAGCCGGCGGCTGGGGGCGTGGGGAGGGTGGTGCCAGAGGTGGGGAAGTGGGCGCGATAGGGTCGGGGCAGGTGCGCCGGGAAGTCTGGTCGGCAGTCTGCTGTCGACCCCAGAAACGAGTGTTATGGCTGCTGAACAACGTCGAGTGCCCACCCTGTTCAGCCGGGGGTCGTGGCCCGAGGCCAGTCGTATCGCCGACATCCTGCGCAAGGAGACCATCGGCGGCGCGTTGCTACTGATCGGGGCGGTTGTCGCGCTGATCTGGGCGAACTCCCCGTGGTCCGACTCCTATGAGTCGCTGCGGAACTTCAAGGTCGGCCCGAGCGCGCTGCACCTCGACCTGAGTCTGGCGACCTGGGCCGCGGACGGTCTGCTCGCCATCTTCTTCTTCGTGGCGGGCCTGGAGCTCAAGCGCGAATTCGTCGCCGGGGACCTGCGGACACCCCAGCGGGCGGTGGTTCCGATCGCGGCGGCGGCGGGCGGCGTACTCGTGCCGGCTCTGCTGTTCCTGGTGATCAACCTGCAGTCGGGTGGTGCGTTGCGCGGCTGGGCGATTCCCACCGCGACCGATATCGCCTTCGCACTGGCCGTGCTGGCTGTGGTCGGGAGGTTCCTGCCGAACGCGCTGCGGACGTTCCTGCTGACGCTGGCGGTGGTCGACGATCTGCTGGCCATCGTGATCATCGCGCTGTTCTACACCGCGCACCTCTCGGTCGGACCGCTGCTGCTGGCGCTGATTCCGCTCGGGCTGTTCACGGTGCTGGTGCAGCGCCGGGTGCGGTCGTGGTGGCTGCTGCTGCCGTTGGCGGCCGCGGCCTGGACGCTCGTGCACGCGTCGGGTGTACATGCGACGGTGGCGGGCGTGCTGCTCGGATTCGCAGTACCGGTGCTGCGTAGCCAGAAGGCCGGTGGACCTGACGCCGGACCGGGCCTCGCGGAGCACTTCGAGCACCGGTTCCGGCCGTTGTCGTCGGCTGTCGCGGTACCGGTGTTCGCGTTCTTCGCGGCCGGGGTGGCGATCGTCGGCTCGGACAGTGGACTGGGCGCGGCGTTCAGCGATCCAGTCGCCATCGGCATCGTGGTCGGCCTGGTGGTCGGTAAGCCGATCGGTATCACCCTCGCCACCTGGCTGGTGGCCCGCTTCACCCGCGCGCGGCTGGATCCGGACCTGAAGTGGGTGGACGTGGTCGGCCTCGCGGCCCTTGGCGGTCTCGGTTTCACCGTGTCGCTGCTGATCGGCGAACTGGCCTTCGGCGCCGGCAGCGATCGCGACGAGCACGTCAAGCTCGCCGTACTGTGCGGGTCGTTGCTGTCGGCCCTGATCGCCGCGGTGATCCTCCGCCTGCGCAACCGCACTCACCGCCTCGTCCATGAGGCGGAGACCGCCGACCTCGACCATGACGGCATTCCTGACGTCTACACCACTGACGCCGACGACCGCTGATGGGCGTTTGGTGCGGCGGACGGCAGTCGCGCGGCCGGCATCGGTAGTACGGTCGGTCCGTGCGGATTCTGTTCGTCGGTAACAGCTTCACCTCGCGCAACGGCCTGCCCGGGTTGCTGACCGCCCTCGCCGGTGCGCGCGGGCGGAACGTCGAGCATCGGCTGATCTCCGCGGGCGGCGCGTCGCTTCGGCAGCACCTCAACGCCGGTACGGCGCTCGCGGCGATCGCCGAGCAGTCGTACGACGTCGTGGTACTGCAGGAGCAGAGCACCCTGCCGGCCAAGAACGCGGCCCGGATGCACGACAGCGTTCGGGATTTCCATGCCGCGATCGACCAGGCGGGCGCGCAGACCGCGCTCTACCTGACCTGGGCCCGGCGGAACGAACCCGAGAAGCAACGCGCCATCACCACCGCGTACGCGAGTATCGCCGCCGAGGTCGGTGCCACCCTCGTCCCGGTCGGCGTGGTCTGGGAACGCTTCCTGCGTACGCACGACCAGCCGGCGCTGCATGCCCCGACAACAGCCATCCGGCACTGGCCGGCAGCTACCTCGCCGCGTGCGTCTTCCTCATCTCCCTACTCGGCGAAGACCCAGTCGGCATCGACGTACCAGTCAAGGGCCTCGACTCCGAAACCGCCGCCCTGATACGCCAATCAGCCTGGGACATCTGCGAAGCCATTGCCAATGGCAACTGAAAACACGCCGAGGGCAACAAAGTATGCGCCGAAGGCAACTAAACGGCTGTTGAAGGCAACTAGTCACTAAGCGTGCGAAAGGCCTTGCGGCGACGTTCGCGATGACGTCGTTCGGGAGCGGTCGCTGGACCGTCGAGCGCCTCGGTCAGCGCCTGCGCGGCCTCGGCGTACAAACCCTGCCGGGCAAGTAGTTCGGCCCGCACGGAGTGCCAACGCGGGCTCGGCGGCAACTCCGCCAGCAAACCCAGCCCAGCAGCGGGATCACCCGCCTCTGCCGTCGCAACCGCCCGAGCCAGTACAACGGCCTGGCTCGGCGCGATTGACATCAGTAGGTCGTACAGCCGCAGGATCTCCGGCCAGTCGGTCTCGTCGTAACTAGCCGCGCGAGCGTGTTCCGCGGCTATAGCGGCCTGCAGTTGGTACGGATCCGCCTGCCGGTTAGTACGGGTCAACGAGTCATTCAACAGGGCAATGCCGCGGGAGATCGTTGAGGCGTCCCACTGGCTACGCTCCTGGCATTCCAGCAGTACCACGTCACCGTGCTCGTCAAGCCTGGACGGCCTCCGGGCCTCGGTAAGCAGTAGTAACGCCAGTACGGCGGCCGGCATGGGTTGTTCCGGTAGAAGCTCGTGCAGCAGTTCAGCCAGCCGTACGGCCTCCGCGCACGCATCCACGTCGTATGCCGCTTGACCCTCTACAGGAGCATGACCGGCCGTGTAGAGGCTGTGGATCACCCCGCATACCGCTGGCAATCGATCCGCCAATTCGCTCTCGGCCGGGACTCGGTACGGAATACCGGCCGCGGCGATCTTCTGCCGCGCCCGGGTCAGCCGCTTGGTCGTGGCCGCCTCGGTGGTCAGCAGTACTTCCGCGATCTGGGCGGGGGAAAGCCCGCACAGCGTCCGTAGCGACAGCGCGATCCGGGTCGGCGGTGAAAGCGCGGGATGGCAGCAGATGAAGATCAGCCGCAGCAGGTCGTCGTTCACCACGTCCTCCGATGGCAGATCCGGTCGCGAGAGTTCGATCAGGCGCAGCGCGTCCTGCTCCTTGTCCGGGCGGACCCGCTCCCGGCGGAGGATGTCGATGGCCTTGCGGCGCGCGGTCACCGTGAGCCAGGCCCGCGGCTGCGGCGGTATGCCCGTCACCGGCCAGGCGCCGAGTGCCGCGATACCGGCCTCTTGTACGGCGTCCTCGGCCGTCTGGACATCGCCGACCGTCCGGATCAAGGTCGCGAGAATGCGCGCGCCCTCGACCCGGATGGTCTCGGCGATCGTGTCGTGCACCTCGCCCGTGCGGTTCACGGAACTACTTGGCGAGAATGACCGGGCGCAGTTCGACGGCGCCGTTCCACGCCGCGGGCAGCTCGGCCGCGATCGCCACCGCCGCCTCGAGGTCGTCGGCCTCGATCAGGTAGTAGCCGGTCAGGGCCTCCTTCGTCTCGGCGTACGGCCCGTCGGTCGTCACCACCTTCCCGCCCCGCGCGCCTTCCACCCGGACGACGGTCGCCGTACTCGTCGGGTGCAGTACGGCGCTCGACTGGATCTCCTTCGCGTGGTCCACCCCGAACTTCCGGTACTCGGCGAGTTCGTCGGCCTGCTCGGGCGCCCACCAGTTCACGTCGGCGGTGTAGGTCATTGCGAGGTACTGCGGCATCGGAAACTCCTTCATCACCATCAGGCCCACCTGGCCTGTCAAGAATGGAACGAACACGCCCCACAAAAAAGGACATTCCCGCGCCGCAATCCAGACGGGACCTTCTGCCGCCAGCCACCTCGAACGTCTAACGGTGATGAGTTGCGGTCAGCTCTGCGGTATCCGCCGGCCTCGCCTCGCCCACCGCGGGGTGCTGCGCCCGGCTGTTCGCCTCGGACCTCACCAAGACGACTCAGACGGTCCAGAGTCCTGGCACCGGGATTGGGGTCCTAGTAGGGGAAGAGGGGGCTGAGTAGGAGTAGTAATAACCCCTGCTCAGACGCCGTTTGGGGTGCTCAGCTCCCAGGAGGTGTCGGGCTTGAGAGGAGGGGTGGGGTCAGCGGGTGGCTTCGGGGTCGGCGTCTTTGGGTCGGCCTTGCCAGGGCCAGCGGCCTTCCAGTTCGACTTCGAGGGAGAAGCTGAGGAAGGTCCGGACGGCCACGATGATCGCGAGTACGCCGACGCTGCGGAATGACGGGGAGATGGCGACCGTGCGGATGATGTCGCCCGCGACGAGGAACTCCAGTCCGAGCAGGATCGCCCGGCCGAGGCCCTGGCGGTAGCGCCGGTAGGCCTGCTGGCCGTCGGTCAGCCGCCGTACCGAGCGATAGGCGAACAACGCGGTGGCTATCGCCGCGCCGATGACGATGACGCCGACACCGGCCAGTTCCATCGCCTTGCCGACATACTCGATGAGCTCCTGGGTCCACTCCATCCTTACCCAGTGACCGATATCCCGCCGGCCAATCCCAGCGCCGTTCCCGCGGAAGCAGCAGCCGGGTCAATCCACCAGGCGGTCGAGGATGGTCGTTACCTCGTCGTCGGTGAGGGAAACGAGTTCGAGCACCAGCGAATCCGGTCGGACCATCACGTAGATCGGCGGATCGCCCGCGCGCAACCGCGCCGCCAGACCAGCCGGGTCATCCACGGTAAGTACCGCTCGCGTAACCGGCAGACCCGCCGGGTCCGGCCACAGGCGCGCTTCGATACCAGGAAGACCGGAGGCCTTCCGCGCAAAGGCTTCCACCTTCGCGGCCTCGGTGGCGATCCACGCGTCGTGATCGGCCGCCTGCCACTCGTCGAGCGCAGCCAGGACACCCACGATGGCCTCCTTCGTGGGCTTCATCCCGCGGCCGATACCCGAGTTCTGCGCCCGAACCGCCGCGACGAACTCCCGTGCGCCGACAACCAGCCCGGCCGTAGGCGACCCCAAGTACTTCTGCCCGCTGATCAGTACGGCGTCCGCGCCGGTCGCAAGCAGCTCACCTATTCGCGGGAACTGCGCCGCGCCATCGATGATCGCCGGTACGCCGCGCCGGTGCGCGGCTCGAACAGCCTCCGCGAGGTCCACCGGTTCACCCGGTTGAACCAGCCGAGACGACACCAACGACAGGCAGGCCACATCGGGACTTGCAAGCGCCTCAGCCAAGTCGTCGGGGCTGCAGCGTTCTGCTGAACCCGCGAGCACAACCTGAGCCCCGGCCAGTCGTACCGCCTGGAGGTTCGACTGCCCGTAGTCGACGGCATGCCCCGCAGGAAGTACGACCTGGTTCGGCAGGCACGTGGTGTCGGGTAAAGCGGCCACGCGGGCTGGATCCGTACCGGCCATGGCGGCGGCGATCGCGATCGTGGTGGCGGCGGCCGTGCAATGTACGACGGCTCCCGCCTCGGCGCCGGTCGCCTTCGCGATCGAGGCGCTGGCCAGATCCGCGAGTTCCTCCATCACGAAGAATTCGGGCAGTGCGGCGGCTACCGCGGCGGCGACGGCCGGGGAACTTCGCGATACGCCCAGTGGGGTCGCCGTACCGCTGGCGTTGATGGCGTTGGCCACTCCCAATTGCTTGTGGATACCCATCTAGTGTCCTGAGTCGGAAGTTCGTGCACATCTCCGGCGCCCAGGCACGCACCTCGCGGCGTTGGAGAAACGGCCACGATGCTAGAGCATCGCGACCGCTTCTCCGCCTTGCGATGCACGCACCTGGACACCGGAGCTGAAGCACGAACTTCCGACTCAGGACACTAGGCGAGATCACTTAACGCCGGGACCGGGCGGCCCGGGGGAGTGAAGGCAGCGAGCACGGTGGCGGTGATGCAGTCCGCGGCCTTGTCGGTGCTGAGGCGGCCTGCGTTGATCTCGTCGGCGGCGCTGTGCATCACGCTGTGCATGGTGCCGACCAGCCAGGAGACGGGCAGATCGGTGCGGAACACGTTTTCGGCCTGACCTCGTTCCACCAGCTGCTGGACGCGTTCCATCGGCCCGGCGTGCAGCGCGCGGATCCGCCCGGGCGGCAGCACGCTCTGCGCGGCCACCAGCAGGGAGCGGAATCGGTCCACCAGCAACCAGCTCGAGTCGATCAACCGGGCCAGCGCCTGGCGGGGATCACCGGTCAGATCGACCGTGTCCAGTGCGGCATGTCCCGCTTCGATGGCGTGGGCGAACGCCGCGTCGACCAGCTCCGCCCGCGACGGGAAGTGCCCGTAGAGCGTGACCCGGCCGACGCCTGCCGCCTTCGCGATCTCGCTGACGCTGGCCTCGGGATTGCGGCTCAGGCTCTCGGTCGCGGCGTCCAGGATCGCGGCGATGCTGCGCTGCGCGTCGGCCCGTTTGGCCGGGATCTTGGTCGTGGCCACTGGCGATCTCCCTCTTGTCGAACACCTGTGTACGAGTTACGGTACACGACATAACTCGTACATAGCTGTTCGAATTAACTTCTGGAGGTACCGGTCATGTCCGATTCCCCTGTCGCCGATCCGCGTCGGTGGCGCCTGCTGGCACTGCTTGGTGTCGCACAGTTCATGCTCATCCTCGACGTCACCGTGGTGGCGATCGCGCTGCCGCACATCGGCACGGACCTCGGTCTGGCGCGGGACACCCTGACCTGGGTGGTGAGCGCGTACACGCTGATGTTCGGCGGCCTGATGCTGCTGGGCGGCCGCGCGGCGGACCTGTTCGGCGCCCGCCGGGTGGTGCTGACCGGTCTGCTGCTGTTCACCGCCGCCTCCCTGGTGACCGGGCTGGCCGGTAGCGCCGCGCTGCTCATCGGCGGCCGGGTGGCCCAGGGCATCGGCGCCGCGATCCTCTCGCCGGCCGCGCTCTCGGTGGTCACGAAGACCTTCCACGGCGACGAGCGGAACAAGGCCCTCGGCATCTGGTCCGCTCTGGGCGGCGGTGGCGCCGCGATCGGCGTACTGCTCGGTGGTGTGCTGACAGCCGGGCCCGGTTGGGAGTGGGTGTTCTACGTCAACGTGCCGATCGGCCTGGTGGTGCTGGTGGCGCTCGCGCGAATGCTCCCGGGCGACTTGCCGCAGGAGAACCGCGCGCGGCTCGACGTACCGGGCGCCCTGCTCGTCACCGCCGGTACGGGCACCGCGATCTACGCCCTGATCAACGCGGGTGATCGCGGTTGGCTGACGTTCGCCACTCTCGGCACGCTGGCCGGTGCCGTCGTGTTGTACGCCGTGTTCGCCGCTTGGCAGCGGACCGCGCGTTCGCCGCTGATGGACCTGCGGATCCTGGCGCGCCGTCCCGTTGCCTCAGGCACCTTCCTGATTCTGATCGCGACCGCCTTGATGATCGCGGTCTTCTTCCTCGGCTCGTTCTACCTGCAGCACCTGCAGGGGTACGGCGCCATGCGCACGGGTCTGCTGTTCCTCCCAGTGGCGGTGGCAACGACGTTCGGAGCGCACTTCGCCGGTCAGAGCATCGGGCGCACCGGGTCTCGGCCGATCGCGCTGGCGGGACTGGCGATCGCGGCACTCGGTACCGGCGTACCCGCGATCTGGACCGGTCCCGTCCTGGTCGTGGCGGGTATGAGCGTTGCCGCCGCGGGGATCGGTGCGGCCTTCGTCGCGGCCTCGACGACCACCTTGTCGCAGGTGGATCACCACGAGGCCGGACTGGCGTCGGGATTGCTGAGCACCTTCCACGAGTTCGGCGCCGCGCTCGGGGTAGCGGTGGTGTCGAGCATCGCGGCGGTGAGTATCGCCGGAACCACCGATACCGGGTTCACCCGCGGGTTCGCGTTCGCCGCGATCACTGCCGCAGTGTCCGCCGTACTGGCCGGGGTCGTCGTACCGGCGGGCAAGCCGGTGGCTGGGGCGGTCGCTCATGCGCACTGACAAATCTGAGGAGTTGAAGGAGTACGTCGTGAACGAATCGACCGATATCCGCCGCGCGGGGCCGGACGACGCCAAGCTGATTCTGACGATGATCCGCGAGCTGGCCGGCTATCAAGACGAGGGCGAGTACATCACCGTCACGGTGGACCAGTGGCGCGAGTTGCTCGGCCGCGACGACGTGATCGTGCTGGTGGCGGAACGGGCCGGAGAGGCGATGGGATACGTCTCGGCGTTGCGAAGGCCGCAGCTGTGGAGTGGCGAGGACATCCTCGCGCTGGACGATCTGTACGTGCGGGAGCAGTACCGCGACGGCGGTATCGGCCGCGCTCTGATGTTCGAGCTGGCCCGTCATGCATTGCCCGAGGGCCTGACGATCAGCTGGGGTATGCGCCCGGAGAACGTCGACGGCCAGCGGTTCTACGCCCGCCTCGGGGCCACATTCCGGCCCAAGGTGGTCGCGGCCTGGCCGGTGGCGTCGTACTCCTCGGCCATCTCGCGCTAGGGCTGGGCCGGTGGCCGGTCCTGGCGGTAGACGTAGTGGAGCGGGTCGTCGATCGGGTTGTCCGGTTCCATCGGGCCTTCGCCGACCCGGTGGAACCCGGCCCGCTCCAGCGCCCGCCACGACGGCCGGTTCGCCGCCACGACCGCGACGATGATCGCCGGCGCCTCCGGCCGGGTGGCCCAGGTGTCCGCGACGAGAGCCTTGATCATCCCCGTACCAATGCCCTGGCCGGTGCTGCCCTGATCGCCGACGAAGTAGTCGATGGTGACGGCGGCCGGCGGTACGTCGACCAAGGCCTCGAACTCCTCCAGGTACTCCGAATAGTCCGCCAGCCCTGATCGCTGCATCAGCCCGACGGGCCGTCCGTCCCGGAACACCAGCAGATCCTCGGACGCCTCGAGCCCGTCGGCGGTCGGACCGAAGTCCCGCTCGATCGCCTCCGCGCTGGTCTCGTGGTTCCACCAGCGCGCGACATGCGGCTGAACCAACCACGACGTCAGCAACGGAAAATCCGCCCGCGTCATCCGCCGGAACTCGTACATCCTCACCTCACCAGCCGCTCGACGACACCACCACGCGGTACGGTACGCCCTCGTCCACCCTGGGGAGGGGACTTCATGAAGCCAGCGGTACGCCGCACCTTGGCCGCCACCACGATCTTGCTTATCGCCGCCGGAGGCTGGTACGTCGTACCCCGCCACGACGGTGGGCCACTCGCCGATGCCGGGGCGAGGCTCTGCGTTCCCGTGGGTGGCGCGACCTACGTGACGCTGACCTCGTCGCGGGTGCAGAACACGGGTTCCGCCCGTGTGGTGATCACCGACGTGTCGTTGATCGGTGCCGATCCGGAGGACGTCGAGTACGGCGGCGCGTTTCTGGATCCGAAGGGCAATCCCGGGCCGAACGTGCGGCCAGGCCGGACGTACGGCAATGGTCCGTGGGACGAGCCCGACGGTCCTCGCCAGGCGGTCGGCGCCGAGGTGTCGCCGGCGACTTCGGAGCAACCCGGTCCCGTGCTGGGGATCCACCTGAAGCGACTCGATGTACTGGGTGAGAGCCGCGTCCGGGGCATCCGCGTCGAGTACTGGTCAGGCGCGCGCCGCTTCGCCCGCGAGTACGACCTCGAGTACACCCTGCGCCCCGGGCCCTGCCACTAGCCCGCCGCTGCCAGTACCCCTCCGCGAGTGGTCGCGTGTGCACACGACCACTAGTCGGAAAACGGATGGGCGGGGGCGTGCGATTCGGCCTCGTCCGCCACACTCGCCGGGTGCTGGTGATCGCGCCTGGCACTGCGGACATGTTGTCCCCTGCGAGGACACCAGGGACTGCCGTCGGTCGCCGGGACAAGATCAGACCAGAGCATCTCGGCGCACGTGTGCACCGCGAGCAGTCGCGCAAGCCACTCGGCCCACCCCACACTCCAACCGTCCGGCTTCCCGCGGGCCAGCTACCGGGTTTCAGTCCCGCTACCGACTTTCCGCAAGCCCGCTACCGGGTCTTGTACCAGCTACCCGGCTACAACCAGGTAGCCGCACCACAACCCGCCAGTCCCCACTGAGCACCGACGCGAGCACTCGCGAACAGCCCCAAAACGAACCACAGCGATACCGAGTCCACGGCCGCTCACGCCAACCTTCAGCTCGGAACGGCCGCACGCCACGGCAGTGCATGACTCGCGGAAGTAAGGGGGCAGATGCGTCCACTCGCGGGAAGGTGTGGGGCAGACGGGTCTACTCGCGGGAAGGTGCGGGGAAAGGGTGCAGCCGCCGCGCCGGAGGGGGCGGCGCGGCGGCTGGGGTACTACTTGTTGATCTGGCCTTCTAGTTCTTTGAGGAACTGGGCGGAGGCGTCTTCGGGGGAGAGGCGGTCGAAGAGGACCTCGGTGGTGTAGCGCTGGACCATCTTCTCGACGTTGCCGCCGCCGACCGGCGGCGGGGCCGGAGCCTCGCGGAGCTCCGGCTGGATCGCCTCGATGAACTTGACCACGCTGGTCTCGGTCGGGTTGAGCTTCGGCGTCACCAGGGCACGCAGTTCCGTGTTCGGCGGAACGCCACGCTCGGACAGCATGGCCTCGGCCGCTTCCTTGCTGTTGGCAAGGAAGTTGACGAACTCCGACGCCTCCTTGGGGTGCTTGCTGCGCGCGGAGACCGACCAGAACATCGAGGCCTTGTAGTACGCGCCGTTGTCCGCGGCCTTACCGGTCACGCTGGGCATGCGCAGCAACTGGAACTCCTGGCCGGCCGCCTTGGACATCGCGGCGACCTGGTTGCTCCACGTGTAACCGAGCGCCTGCTTCTTGGTCACCATGTAGTTCTGCTCGATCGGAATCGTCATGTTCTGCGCGTTGATCGCGGCGGACGGGATCGCCTTGCTGTCGCGCAACTTCTCCAGGAACTTGAAGTAGTTGGCGACGGTTTCCGGCTTGACGCCGATCTTGCCGTCGGGCGTGAACAGCGCCTCGCCGTTCTGCCGGGCCCAGACCGCGACACCGGCCTCGTTGCTGGCGATACCCGAGCCGTGGAACTTGCCGCCGGACTTCGCGGTGAGCTGCGCGGACAGGTCGGCGTACTGGTCCCAGGTCCAGGTCTTGTCGTCGGGCATGGCGATGCCGAGCGACTTGAACATCTGCGGGTTGGCCATCAACGCGAACGAGTTGATGCCGGCAGTGATACCGAACAGGCCGCCGCTGAACTCACCGGCGCCGAGCGCGGTCGGCTCCATCTTGCTGGTGTCGACCGCGTTGTCCTTCTTGAAGTCGAGCAGTGCGCCACGGTCGGCGTACTCGCGCAGGTACTTCTCGTCCATCTGGATGACGTCGGGGGCGTCGTTCGCGGCGACGGTGGTGGCGAGCTTGTCCCAGTAGCCGCTCCACTCACCGAACTCACCCTTGATCTTGATGTTCGGGTGGCTGGCCTCGAACGCGGCGATGGCCTTCTGGGTCGCCTGGTGGCGGGTGTCGGACCCCCACCAGGAGAACCGCAGGGTCACCTGGTCGCCGTCGGAACCGCCGCCGTCCGAACCGCCACAGGCGGAGACGGTGAGAAGCATGGTGGCGAGCGCGAGGCCTGCCAGCCGGCGCCGGAGCGGGCGCCGTTGGAACTTGGTGGACATGGAAATCCTTTCAATCACAGGCCGCGGCAAGGATCGCGGCCCAGCATGGGGTGGGGCTACTTACCGCCGGTGGTGCTGATGCCCTTGACCAGGAATCGCTGGCCGATCAGGAAGGCCACGAAGACCGGCAGCAGGGAGACCACGGACATGGCGAACAGCGAGCCCCAGGAGCTGGTGCCGGTCGAGTCGACAAACGCTCGCAGCGCGACAGGCACGGTGTACTTCGAGGGGTCGGTGAGGTAGATCAGCTGGCCGAAGAAGTCGTTCCAGGTCCAGATGAACGTGAAGATCGTGGTGGTGGCCAGTGCCGGCACCATCAGCGGCAGGATGATCCGGGCGAAGATGCCGGCCCGGCCACAGCCGTCGATGCGGGCCGCGTCGTCCAGCTCGCGCGGAATACCGCGAATGAACTGGACCATCAAGAACACGAAGAACGCGTCGGTCGCCAGCAGCTTCGGCACGATCAGCGGCAGGAAGGTGTTCACCCAGCCCACCTGCGAGAACATGATGTACTGCGGCACGATCACGACGTGGATCGGCAGCATGATCGTCATCAGCATGATCGCGAACCACAGCTTCTTGCCGCGGAACTCCAGCCGTGCGAAGGCGTAGGCGGCCATCGAGCAGGACACCAGGTTGCCGATGATGGTGCCGAGGGCAACGATGACCGAGTTGATCAGGTAGTGGCCGAACGGATGCGCCAGCGCGTCCCACCCGTTCGGGTAGTTGCCGGTCTCCAGGTTCTTCAGCAGGATGCCGGGCTCACGGAAGATCTCGTCACTGGGCCGCAGCGAACTGACCACCATCCACACCACCGGGTACAGCATCAGCACGGCCGTGATGATCAGCAGTACGTGCTTCAGCGTGGGGCGCATCCAGCGGTTGCGCGGCCGGACCGAGGCCGCACCGGGCCGCGTGGGCGATGGGCTCGGCCGGTCGTCCTTGGACAGGCGCGGGGGCTTGATCTCAGTCGTCATAGAACACCCAGTACTTCGCTGCGAGGAAGTTGACGGCGGTAAAGGCCGCGATGATGACCAGCAGGACCCACGCCATCGCGGAGGCGTAGCCCATGTCGAAGTTCCCGAAGCCCTTCTCGTACAGGTAGAGCGTGTAGAACATCGTCGAGTCCGAAGGTCCACCAGTACCGCCGGAAACCACGAATGCCTGCGTGAACGACTGGAACGCGTGAATGATCTGCAGGACCAGGTTGAAGAAGATGATCGGCGTCAGCAGCGGCAAGGTGATCCGCAGGAAGCGCTGCATCTTGCCGGCGCCGTCGACCGCGGCGGCCTCGTAGTACATCGACGGGATCTGCCGCAGGCCGGCCAGGAAGATCACCATCGGCGCGCCGAAGGTCCACACGTTCAGCGTGATCAGGGTGCCGAGCGCCGTGGACGGATCGGAGATCCAGCCCTTGCCCTCGATACCGATCTGCGCGAGCAACTGGTTGACCAGGCCCTCGCCGCCGAAGATCTGGCGCCACAGTACGGCGATGGCGACGCTGGAGCCGAGCAGGGACGGCAGGTAGAACATCGATCGGTAGATCGCGAGGCCGCGCACGCCCCGGTCCAGCACGACCGCCAGCAGCAACGCGACGATCAGCTGCAGCGGAACCGAGACCAGCACGTACGTGAACGTGACCCGCAGCGAGTTGTGCAACCGCTCGTCCGACAGCATCCGGCTGAAGTTCTCCAGGCCGACCATCTTCGGCGCCTGGATCAGGTTGTAGTCGGTGAACGACAGATACAGCGACGCTGCCATCGGTCCGATCGTGATCAGCAGCAGACCCGCCAGCCAGGGTGCCAGGAACAGGTACGCGACCTTGTTCTCGGTCGGCCGGGCCGGGGCCTTGGTCTTGCCGATCCGGCTCAGTTCGCCGAGCGCGCTCATGGCCGGCCGCCGGGCCCGCTCGCGGACCGCCACGGGACCGACCGCCACGGGCCGTGCCGCGGTGGTGCCGTGGATCGCTCGGTAGCGGACATCCAGCCTCCTCGTACGTTCGCTCTCCGGCGTACCTATTTCTTCGGTACTCTGCGGAAAGCGCTATCCAAATGGTGTGAGAGACTGCCTATCACCTATCCACGGGGGAGATCAACGGTGTGGCGCGGCGCTTTCCTGATTTGTTACCGCGGAGTCGGAGGAGACATTGAAATCAGCACGCTCATCGTCGAATAACTGTCGAATTGCCGTCGTAGGGGTGCATGGTTACGGTGCGTCGCACGTCGACCGCGTCGCCCGGTTGGCCGAATCCGGCCAGGTGGTTTTCGCGGCCGTGGCCGACCCGCGTCCCGACGAAGGAAACCCTTCGCTGGCAGGCATTCCGGCGTACGGCGACCTGACCGAACTGCTCGCCGCCGAAGACGTTGACATCGTTATCGTCAGTACGCCGATACACACCCACGTCGATTTGGCCGAGCAGGCGTTACGGGCCGGCGCCGACGTGTTGCTGGAGAAACCACCCGCGCCGACGCTGTCCGATTTCCGGCGACTAGAGAATGTGGTGGCCGATACCGGTCAAATATGCCAGGTCGGATTCCAGAGCATGGGATCATTCGCGGTTCGCGCACTTGTCGAATTCATCGATACCGGCCGGCTCGGGGAAATTGAAGCCGTCGGCGGAGTCGGCGCCTGGGTGCGGACCCAGTCCTATTGGCAACGAACGCCGTGGGCGGGTCGCCGCGAACTCGACGGCCGGCAGGTGCTCGACGGTGCCGTCACGAACCCCTTCGCGCACGCCGTTGTCACCGCCCTCCGGCTGGCCGGCGCGCAGCGGGTCGAGGACGTGGTTTCGGTCGAGACCGAGCTGTTCCGGGCCAACCCGATCGAGGCCGACGACACCTCCGTCGTGCGCATCCGAACCGCCGGCGGCCCACCGGTCGTACTGGCCCTGACCTTGTGTGCGAGCGAGGTCAGGAAGCCGTCGCTGGTGGTCCGGGGCTCGGCCGGATCCGCGCGACTGTCGTACGTCGAGGACCTGCTGGAGATCACGATCGACGGCAGTACCGAGCGGACGTCGTTCGAGCGCGAGGATCTGCTGGTCAACCTGATCGAGCATCGGGCTGACCCGTCCGTGCCGCTGCTTTCCAGCCTCAGTTCGACGGGGGCCTTCGAGTGTGTGGTCGAGGCGGTTCGCCAGGCGAAACCGCCGGCGCCGATCGCCGATCAGCACGTGGTCTGGGTGCGCGATCCGCAGGCGCCCGGCGACGATCGCCCGATCGTGACGGACGTCGAGCAGTGGCTGGGCAAGGCCGTGGACTCGGTCGCTCTGTTCAGCGAGATCGGCGCGCCCTGGGCCGTCGATCAACCGGCCGAAGTCTGATCCGGAGCTGGGGAGAGCCGAACAGCCCGGCGGGGCGGCCACCGGGCTGTTCGGGTAGCGAGAGGTCAGGGCGTGTAGACCTCGGGGCGGGCGGGGGTCGCCATGCCGTCACCGATGAAGAAGCTCGGGTGCGGCGGCTGGTTGTAGGCCGTGTTCTGCCAGGCGATCGCCGTGCGGTACTGCGTGTCGTGCATCAAGGTGGTGATCCGCTGGTTGGTGCGATTCGGGGTGCTGTAGATGCGCAGCGCCCGGTTGTCCGACGTGGCCCAGATGACCTCTTCACGCCAGTCGCCGAACAGGTCCGCGGAGAGCGCGGGGGTCGACTTGGTGCCGTTGTTGGAGTGCACGCCGGACGCCGTCAGCAGGCGCGTGTCTCCGCTGGTGCCGTACTTGTCGATATGGGTGCCGTCGAGAAGCTCCCGGACCGGATCTCCATCCCACCAGGCGAGGAAGTTGGCCGAGGAGGGCTTCCGGCCGACGGCCGTGCCCCTGGGGTTACGGGCGTTGGTGTCCGCGGACGACCAGGACTCGGCTCCGGCGCTACCCGCCCAGACATCAGCCGAGACACCTCGGCCGTTGTCACCGGCGGGAGGCCTGGACCAGAGGATCTGACCGGTCCGCGCGTCGGCCATCCAGGACGCGGGCTGGTTACTGCTCTCGTCGACCTTGAAGTACTCCAGACCCGGGCGGGACGGATCCAGGTCGCCGAGGTGGCCGGCGTCGCCATGGCCGTAACGGGTGTTCCAAAGGCCGCGACCGGTGTCGTCGATGGTGGCCGCGCCGTAGACGATCTCATCCTTGCCGTCGGCATCTACATCGCCGATCGCCAGCGAATGGTTGCCCTGACCGGCATAACTACCGTTGCCCGTGGCATTGCTGTCGAACACCCAGCGCTTGGTCAGGGCACCGTTGCGGAAGTCCCAAGCAGCGATGACCGCGCGGGTGTAGTAGCCGCGCGCCATGATCAGCGACGGCCGCTGCCCGTCGAGATACGCCGTACCGGCCAGGAATCGGTCGACCCGGTTGCCGTAGCTGTCACCCCAGCTCGACACCGTGCCGCGGGGCGGGTCGTAGTTGACCGTCGACAGCGCCGCGCCGGTGGAGCCCTGGAACATCGTGAGGTACTCCGGCCCTCTCAGGATGTAGCCGTCGGCGTTGCGATGGTCGGCGCTCGCGTTGCCGATCACCTGGCCGGTGCCGTCGACGGTGGCGTCGGCGGTCTTCATCGCCACCTCGGCCGCGCCGTCGCCGTCGTAGTCGTAGACCTGGAATTGCGTGTAATGCGCGCCGGCCCGGATATTGCGGCCGAGATTGATCCGCCACAAACGCGTGCCGTTGAGTCGATATGCGTCGATATAGACGTTTCCGGTGACCCCTGCCTGTGAATTGTCCTTGGCGTTCGTCGGGTCCCACTTGAGCACGATTTCGTACTCGCCGTCGCCGTCCAGATCGCCGACGCTGGCGTCATTTGCGACATAGCTGAAATTCGAACCAGCTGCCGGTGGGGATATCGCCAGCTGGTGATAACCGGCGCCGAGCCGCAGGGCCGCGGGGGAGGCCGGCTGCTCGACGCCGTCGACCACCGCGCGCACCGTGTACGTCGCGTCGGCGGCGGCGCCGGGGTCCAGATAGTTGGTCGAACCGGTGATCGGCGACCCGGTCACCTTGGTGCTACCTCGGTAGACGTTGAAGCCGACCGAGGCCGAATCGGTTGCCAGCCAACGCCAACTCACCAGGTTGTCGGCGCCGGAGCGAACGCTGATCAGGCCACGGCCGAGCTTCTCGACCTGGCGGGGCACGGCGGCGGTGCCGCTTTCCGCGGCGGGCGCGCTGGTCGCTGGCAAGGGCATGGCAAAGGTCAACGCGGTGGCCGCCAGCAGGCCCACCGCTGTCTTGCCGGACGGAATCCTCACGAAATTCTCCTCGTACAAATCCGGGCAGCCGGGCAGGGGGCCGACACGCATTGAGAGGTGCGAAACAGCCGATCGAAGGAATGCGGCGAGCCAATATCGCCGTGGCTATTTCGGGCTTCATTGCAGCAAGCTTCGCCAAGGGTGTCAAGTTGTCAAATCGAGCCGTTTATCGTCGCATCCGTTCGATACTGGGGCAATTCAGGCGCCGGTACCGGTGTCGTGGGTAAAAGAATTGACCGATACCGGCCAGCGCCCTTGTGGGTATCACCCGACAGCGCCGACGATGCGATGAAGCCGTCCGGAAAGGGCTTACCGAGCCGCCCACCGAGGAGCGCCCTATGTCTGACCTGACCCGCCGTACTTTTCTTGGTGGGGTAGCCGCCGCCGGCGTGGCCTATGGCCTGCCGTCCACCGCGGACGCCGCAACCGCCGGCACTGCCGCGACAGGATTCGCGGCCGGACCGCCGCCACCGGCCGAGCTTCGCTGGCTGGAAGGCGGCCGGCCCAAGGTGCACGCCGGTACGACGTGGGGCGTGCCCTGGCCGCGCGGCACCGTGCCGAAGGGGCAGACGTTCGCGCTGACCACGGCCGCGGGTGAACCCGTGCCGGTGCAGACCTGGGCGACCGGCTATTGGCCCGACGGTTCGCTCAAGTGGACCGCGCACGCCGTCAGCCCTGACAGTCCCGTGGCGGAGCAGTACCGGCTCGAGCCCGGCCCTGCCGCCGTACCGGCCAAGCCGATCAAGGTGACCGAGCGCGGCCAGCACGTGATCGTGAACACCGGCGCCATCGAGGTGACGGTCCGCAAGTCCGGCGCCGACCTGATCGAGAAGATCACCCGCGACGGTCGTACGACGGTCAAACGCGGGCAGTTGGTCGCCTTGCGGCAGAACGCGGCCGAGGACGACGACACCGGCGTGGTCCGGCGGGACAAGTTCGTCAGCCAGGTCCGCAACGTGATCATCGAGCAGCGCGGGCCGATCCGGGCGGTACTGCGCCTCGACGGCATGCATCGCGCGGTCGGTCACGGCCATCGCGAGTGGCTGCCGTTCACCGTCCGGTTCTACTTCTCGGCGGGTTCTGACGCCGTGCGGATGACGCACACGTTCGTCTGGGACGGCACGGCCGATGACTACCTGCGCGGTCTGGGCATCCGGTTCGAGGTGCCGATGCAGGACGAGCTGTACGACCGGCATATCCGGTTCGGCGGTGAGGAAGGCGGTCTGCTGCGCGAGGCGGTTCGCGGCATCACGGGCCTTCGACGCGATCCCGGCGCCGCCGTTCGTACCGCGCAGGTGGCCGGTCAACGCCTGCCCGATCCGGCCACCTGGGACCAACGCGTCACCAGGCGGCTGCCGTTGATCCCGGCCTGGGGCGATTACAGCCTGAGCCAGTTGACCGCCGACGGGTACTCGATCCGCAAGCGCACCAAGCCCGGACACACCTGGGTGGACGTCGATTCCGGCCAGCGCGCGCCTGGCCTCGCGTACGTCGGTGGTGTCAGCGGCGGTCTAGCGGTCGGCCTGCGGAACTTCTGGCAGTTGCACCCGACCCAGCTGGACATCCGCGGTGCCGCCGACGAGAAGGCCGAGGTGACGGTCTGGCTGTGGTCGCCGGATGCCCGGCCGATGGACCTGCGGTTCTACCACGACGGCCTGGGCATGGACACGTTCCCGGAGCAGCTTGAAGGCCTCGAGATCACCTACGAGGACTACGAGCCCGGCTTCGGTACGGCGTACGGGGTCGCGCGGACGAGCGAGCTGACCTTGTGGGCGGTGGGAGCCACTCCGGCCAACGCGACCCTGGCCGCGATGGCCGAGGCGGTACAGACGCCGCCGCTGCTGGCTGCCGCTCCGAAGCACCTTCTGGACGCCGGAGTCTTCGGTGACTGGAGTCTGGTCGATCGGTCCACTCCGGCCAAGACGAAGATCGAGGACCGGCTGGACTTCCTCTTCGACTACTACCAGGGCCAGATCGAGCAGCGCCGGTGGTACGGCTTCTGGAACTACGGCGACGTCATGCACACGTACGACAACGACCGGCACCAGTGGCGGTACGACATCGGCGGCTATGCGTGGGACAACTCGGAACTCTCGACGGATCTCTGGCTCTGGTACGCCTACCTGCGTAGCGGCCGATCGGACATCTTCCGGGTGGCCGAGGCGATGACTCGTCACACGGGCGAGGTGGACGTCTATCACCTTGGCCAGTGGAAAGACCTCGGTACGCGGCACAACGTCTTGCACTGGGGCTGCAGCGCAAAGCAGCTGCGGATCAGTACGGCGGCCAACCGGCGGTTCTACTACTTCCTCACGGCTGACGAGCGGGTCGGCGACCTCCTGCACGAACTCGTCGATTCGGACAAGACCTTCCTGGCCCTCGATCCGCTGCGCAAGATCCGTACCGAGCCGTACGTGCCGGACCGCAAGGCCTTGGCCGTCGGCCTCGGCACGGACTGGGGTTCGCTCGCGGCCGCCTGGCTGACCGAATGGGAGCGCGGCGGCGACCCGATCGCCCGGGAGAAGCTGCTCGGCACAGTGCAGGACATCAGCGCGCTGAAGAACGGCTTCCTGACCGGCGGAGCCTTGTACAACCTGGACACGGGCCGCTTCGCCACCGATGGCGTGGGCATCAGCGTCTCCCACCTCTCGGCCGTGTTCGGCCTGGTCGAGATCTGCAGCGAACTGGTCGACCTGCTGGACGACCCCAAGTTCGAAAAGGCCTGGGTGCAGTACTGCAGGTTGTACGGCGCCACGCAGGCCGAGCAGACCGCTGAGGTCGGTTCGTCCTGGAACCGCGGCTTCCGCCAGATGCACTCGCGCTGTACGGCGTACGCGGCCGTCCGTACCGGGAACGATGCCCTCGCCCAGCGTGCGTGGAAGGAGTTCTTCGACGGCGAGTCCGGCTACGGTCCCACCACGCCCTGGACGAAGTCCCGGCTCACCGGCGCGGAGGTGTTGCGCCCGGTCGACGAGGCGGCCTTCGTCTCGACCAACGCCACGGCGCAGTACGGCCTCGCCGCCATCCAGAACCTGGCCCTGGTCGGCGACAAGCTCGGCGAGGGCCGATGAGCCGCCAGCTGCGCCGGGTGGTTTCGTTGACCACTTCGTTGACCGCGGCAACGGTCCTGTTCGGAACGGCGGCTCCTGCGACGACCTTGGCCTTGGCGGCGCCGGTGGAGAACTGCGAAGGCGTCGGTACGGCCCAGGTGCTCTGCAGCTTCGACGTGGCGCCCGGGATCTACCGGGTGGCCCTCGCGTTGCCCACGCAGGAGGCCGCCGCCGTCAGTGTCACGGCCGAGGCGCGCCGGGTGATGCTCCCGCCGGTGATGGCGGGGCGGGCCAAGCGGCATCAAGCCTTCGCGGTGGACGTACGAGCTGCCGAAGGGGAACCGACCTTGGCCACGGGCACACCCGGCCTGCAGGTCCGCCTCACTTCGGCGGACGGCGGGCCCGTACGGCTCGACAGCATCGCCGTACATCCGCTGAGGCAGGTCCGAACGTTGTTCCTGGCGGGTGATTCGACCGTCTGCGACCAGGCCAATGCGCCGTACACGGGCTGGGGGCAACGGTTACCCCAGTTCTTCAACGCACATCTGGCCGTCGCGAACTACGCCGACTCGGGGGAGGGCTCAGCCAGCTTCCTCGCGAACGACGCGTTGATGCCGGCCATGGAACAGCGGATCCGCGCGGGCGACTTCGTCATGATCCAGTTCGGCCACAACGACAAGGCAACTACCGCGGCCGACTATCGCCGTAACCTGGGCGAAATCCTGGACCGGGTAATGGCCCGCGGCGGCCGCCCGATCCTGGTCACGCCAACCGTACGGCAGCTCTTCGACAGCACGGGCCAGCTCAACCAGACCGCCTTGCACGTCAACGGCCTCGGGGTGAACCTGCCCGCCGAGATGCGCGCCCTCGCGACCGAACGCGACGTCCCGCTGATCGACCTGACCAGCCGCAGCGAGGAACTCGTCGAATCCCTCGGCCCGACCGACTCGTCGGCGCTCTACCTCCCGGAGAAGAAGGACCGCACGCACAATTCCGAGTACGGCGCCGACCAAATGGCCCGCCTCCTGCTTGCCGACCTTCCGCTTCCCCTACAGCACTACCTCCGCCGCTAAACCCACTGCAGTCATCGGTCCGAATCCGCTCCTCCGCGTAGGGACCACCGTCCGCTGGGATTCAGCGGACGGTGATCCACCACCGGAGGGGCGTTTCGCCGTTCGCGGCCGCCCCCTGCGAGTGGTCAGCCACTCCCAGGCGCCGGTCAGCGGCGTGGCTACCGGGTTACGGGCTGGCTACCGGCTTTTGGTATCCCCACTGCCGAGTTTTCGCTCGGCTACCCGGCTGCAACCGGGTAGCCGAGCAAAAACTCGGCAGCGGGCTCCCCGGCAACCACATCCGGCCGCCCAACGGCCCGCGCGTGCGCGTGTGACTCCGGCGAGTGAACCCGGCAGCCCGGGCGCAGCGACGCTCAACGCCCGCGGGGTATACGAACCACCCGGGCTGCACGGGACCAGGCGACAATCGGCCAGACCTCACCCGTCCCCCTGATAGCCGGCCCGACAATTCGAAAGACTCAGGGGGACGGGTGCCCACGGGTCCACCGGCTTCGGTGATTCAGCGCGGACGTAGGCGACGCGGCGAGGCGAATCGACGCCAGCGTGGGGATGCAGAGGTGGTTAATCGAGCAAAGCGACCAGGCGGTCGGCGATTTTGCGGTGGCCGGTGTCGTTGGGGTGGACGTTGTCGGTGGTGTCGGTGGATTCGACGATCCAGCCGTCGGTGTTGACGAAGTGCACCTTGCTGTCACCGGCGTCGGTCAGCGCCTTCACGGCCGCCTGGGTTTCCGTGCCATAGCGCTTGCGGAACGTCTTCAGCGCGTAGATCGAAGCGTCGGGATACCGTGCCCGCACTCGCTTGAGCAGCGTCACGTAGTTCGTCTGGAAGGCCGGCCCCGAGACGCCATGCCCGACGTCATTCGTGCCCAGGTTGATCACCACGATGGACGCTTTGTACTTGCCGAAGTCCCAGTTCGGCGCGTTGGACGCGATACCCGTCCGCAGCCAGCGATCCACCAGGCCGAAGCAACCGTCCGCGGCCGAGACCAGGCAGGCGCCGCCGAGGGCGATCTGGGTATGGCCCATGCCGAGGCGTTCGCCGGTCAGCCAGCCGTACGCGCTGAGGGCAGGACGGCTCGAGCCGGAGCCAACCGTGATCGAGTCGCCGATGAACTCGATGATCCGGCTCGGCACGCTGGGAACGACCGTTCGAGCGCCGCTGTCGAGGATCACGCCACGGAAGACGGCGTCACCCTTGTACGAGCCGGCCACCGGGCGGTAGCTCACTCGCAGGGTATGGGTGCCCGAGGCGAGCTTTGTCGGCGTCAGGTTGACCGTGCCGCTGACGGCCTTGTACGCGACGAAGGCGCCGCCGTCGATACTCGCGTAAAGGTCGACGGCGTTGCGCTGGCGCAGTTTGACCGTCGTACCGGTGAAGCCGACCGTGACGTAGGCGCCGGCCCACTCGGAGACGAAGGCGCTGCTGTCACTGGTGTTCCAGCGGCCGAAGTACCGGATGTTGGAGTCGGTGGGATAACCGTCGCCGGTGGCGGCCGCGGCCTCGGGCGGTGGCGGGGCGACGGTCCCGGTGAGTGCGAGCGCGGCGACGGCCGCGAAGCAGGCCAGGCGTTTCAGGACGTGCATGGTCGAACTCCTGTCGATGGGCGGAGGGGTCCGAGACAGAAAGCGCGCAGGGGAGTTCCGGAACGGACGGGCACCGGAAATCGTCGAATTCATTCGACAATTCGGCCAGAAAGAAGCCGTGGGCGGAAAGCGCTTACATCTTGGCTCGATCAATTTATGGAAAGCGGTGATTTCTGTCAACGGTGTGTGACCGACCGATCACGGCCGCGAATCGTGACCGGGCTTCCGGCGGAGCGCCGGTCGCGGCTAGGCTGGTGCCGGTGAGCGCTTCCGAGTCGACGTCATTCCCTGTCCGTAGCGGGCCTAGCCGCCTCGACTACCTGCCCTGGGAGTACGACGCGGGCGATGAGGTGGAGCGGAAACGGCAGGCCGAGCGGGTGGCCGAATTGGCCGCCGACGGGCTGATCGAACTGGCCGACGACGTCTTTCTGGCGGAATCAGCGGCGATTTTCTGCAAAGAGTTGCGAATGGGTCCTCGGTCGTATATCGGCGCGAATGCGTATGTCACTGGCGAAATCACCGTCGGGGCGGATTCGACGATCAATCCGTTCGCGGTGATCAGAGGCCGGATCACGATCGGCGACGCGGTGCGGATCGGCGCGCATTCGTCCTTGCTGGCGTTCAACCACGGCACCGGGCCGGACCGGCCGATCTTCAAGCAGGCGCATACCAGCCTCGGCATCACCATTGGCGACGACGTGTGGATCGGCTCGAACGCGATCATTCTGGACGGGGTCTCGGTCGGCTCGCACAGCATCATCGGCGCGGGCGCGGTGGTCACCCGGGACGTCGGCGAATGGGCCGTGGTGGTGGGCAACCCCGCCCGCAAGATCCGCGACCGCCGCGACACCCCCACTGCCAGCCCACCTCCGGCCGCGGCCGACGATGCTCGCCTCGTCGTGCCCGCGGAGGCGACTCGCCCGATTGTGTCCGTACGGCGTGAGGGTGGTGACCTCGCGGAGCGCCTTGCTGCGCTGGGGGAGAAGGCGCGGGACCAGCTTGGCGACGTACTGGCTCGGTGTCATGACGGTGAGCGGTTCATCGATCGGCCCGGCGTCGACCACGAAAGCGTGAATCGCGCGATCCGCCCCTGGTGCGACGCCATCGAACTGTCCGATCTCTTACTGCGCAGGGCTCCGGACGGCTACACCCGCGACGACTTGGTACGGCGCTTGCGCGCGCGGCAAGACCCGGCGTCAGGTCTAGTGGCGCCCGGCGACTTGGCCGACGGAGCGCCGATCCGCCCGGAGGCCGGGTTGTCCGCCTTCGAAGGCCCGGCCAGCTACCACGTACTTTGCGTCGGTTATGCGCTCCAGCTCCTCGGCAGCCGGTTCGAACACCCGATCCGGGCGGTGCACGAATGCCCGGCGGGAGAACTCGAGCAGCGGCTGGACGCCCTTCCCTGGCAGGCGAGTGCGTGGTCCGCCGGCGCGGGCGTCGACGCGGTCGGAACCGCCATCGCGCGAAACATGGCCGACTTCGGCGCGGACCTCGACGACGGCGGCCGGGGGCCCTTGGCAACGCTGTTCGGCTGGCTGGCGCTTCGGGTGGATCCAGCCTCGGGTCTGTGGGGTACGCCACGACCCGAGGACGGCTGGCTCCAACCAGTGAACGGCTTCTACCGGCTCACGCGCGGGACGTACGCGCAGTTCGGCCTGCCCTTGCCGTACCCGGAAGCCGCGATCCGGTCTGTACTCGCGCATGCCCACGACCGGTCCCAATTCACCGGCGCGGGGGATAACGCCTGCAACACGCTCGACGTCGTCCATCCGCTTTGGCTGGCCGGTAAGCAGACGGACTTCGGCCGCGAGCAGGGCCGCCGTTGGGCCGAGGGCGCGCTTGATCGCCTGCTCGGGCGATGGGTGGACGGGCAGGGGTTCGCCTTTGCTCCGCACGCCGATGATCATCAGAGCATTCCCGGCTTGCAGGGGACCGAGATGTGGCTCGCGATCAGCTGGCTGCTGGCCGACTACCTGGGTCATGGCGAAGCCCTCGGTTTCCGGCCGCGCGGTGTGCATCGACCGGCCCCGCTGATCGCCTTGCGGTAGGTCCGCTGATCGCCGGCCAGAGCCGCTGATCACGTTCGATAGGCCCAGTCGTCCCGATGGTCGTCATCGGGACCCTCGAACTGGAACCGGCCCGAGTCGCCTGAGCCCGCACGTACGGCGAGCCCGACGAGCGAAACCGGCCACTCGAGCCCGACCACCGCGATGACCCCATTGGTCCGAGCTGAGTGAAAACGAGGTTCGCATGGCGGACAGCGCGGGTGGGTACCGGCGTACCAGGTGAATCGGCCGGAGCAACAGGAGCGGAACGATGGAGAGTCGCGCAAAAGCACTGGGGCATGCGGTACATCCCGTCCTGATCGTTTTCCCGCTGGGACTGCTCAGTACGGCGGTCATCTTCGACGTGCTGTACCTGATCACCGATCGCGCGAGCTTCGCGACGTCGGCGGGACATACGATGGCGGCCGGCATCATCGGCGGCGTGGTCGCGGCGGTGTTCGGCCTGATCGACTGGCTGGTCATTCCGAAAGGCACCCGGGCCCGCCGGATCGGCTCGCTGCACGGCCTCGGTAACGCCGCCGTGCTGGTGCTGTTCGTGATCAGCTGGCTGCTGCGGTTCAGCCACGACAACTGGGATCCGGGCATGCTCGCGGTGATCTGCAGCGTCGCGGGTGTGGGCCTGGCCGGCGCCACCGGCTGGCTCGGTGGTGAACTGGTCGAGCGCCTCGGTATCGGCGTCGACGAAGGCGCCAACGTGAACGCCCCCAGCTCCCTCACCCAGAAACACCCCGCGAAACCGGCCTGACCCACGGCCGACACGATCACGTCAAGGCATGCGCCGCGGTCAAGGCCGAGATCGCCTGACCCGCAACCTCGGCGCGCTCCCGCACGGTCCGCTCGGACCTGCGCAGCCGGGCTCTCTGGACCGCCGCGTCGGCCGCCTTCTTGATGCCCAGGGCCGTGGTGGCGCTGACGATGCCGAAGGCGCCGGACGACATGAAGCCGACGGTGAGCAGACCGGCATCGAGCACGTAACCGAGTGAGCCGGCGATCAAGATCACTGCCAGGTCGGCCGGGGTCGATGCCTCGGTGAGCAGGTCGTGGGGCTCGAGGTTCACTGGTCACCTCTCGACCGGAGGGCCCGCAACACCAGCAGGGCGAAGTCCGCGTCGGTACCGGCCAGCAGCGCCATCAGTCGCCGCATCCCGTCATCGCCCAGCTCCGTCTGCAATGTGCGGATGATCTTGAGCTGCTGCTGCGCCGCTTCGTCGAGTCCCTGATCGAGGCTGCCGTCCGGATGTGCACCGGCCAGCACGATGTGACGAATGAGGCTGTGCAGGTCGTTGTCGGACGAGACCGCGTCCATGGCGCGCGAGCGCACGTACAAGGTGGACTGTGGTTCGGACAGCTCGTCGGCGGTGGCGACCTCGAACAGCAGATCCCGGGTTGCCACGTCGTTCTTCGACGCCAGTGCCGCGACGGCCATCCGGCGGGCCTGGTCGCGAGGCGTCGTATCGTCCCAGGCGGCCGTATGCGGCCGGCGGGCGAGATACTCCTGCGCGAGCAGGTTGAGCCCCAGCCGCAAGGTGGCCGCGTCATCGGGCGCGGGCGTCCGCGCACGGTTGAACCGATGCGTCAGCGCGATCAGCACGGCCAGCAACACCACCACACCGAACGCGATACCCCAATCTAAGGGCTGCCGGGGGCGAGCGCCCTTCAGAGCCGTGGCGGACCGGGCGTAGGCGGCAGTCGCCTGCCTACGCCCGGCCGGAGCAGCGGATCAGCGGGTGGTGAGGTGCAGGGCGGTCCAGGAGGTGGCGGGCAGGGTGAGGGTCAGCTTGCCGTCGTCAACGCTGACGGAGGTGTTCGGCTTCGGCGTGACCCGGTCCGGCTGGTCGGCGGTGTTGAACGCGTTGCGGTCGTCGTCGGAAACGGTGACCGCCTCGCGCACCCCGGTCACCGGCGTACGGCTGGTATCGATGGCGAGCTCGATCGAGCCTTCGAGCTGACGGTTGACCAGGAACACGGCAAGATCGCCGGACTGCTTGTCGTACGTCGCGACCGCGTCGACGCCGGGTACGTCGCCGAACTTGGCCGTGTTGATCGACGGCGCGTCCAGTTCGACCCGCAGGACCTGACCGGTGGCGAGCCGCGAGGTGATCGCGAACGGGTGGAAGATGGTCTGCCGCCAGGCCGGGCCACCCGGCTCGGTCATGATCGGCGCGATCACGTTCGCCAGCTGGGCGAGACACGCCACCGCGACGCGATCGCTGTGCCGCAGCAACGAGATCAGCAGGTTGCCCACGACAACGGCATCGGTGACGTTGTACTCGTCCTCGATCCGCCGCGGCGCCACCTCCCACTGATCGCCCGGACCGTCCGTGCGCATCGAACGCTTGCCGTACCAGACGTTCCACTCGTCGAACGAGATGCCGATCTTCTTGTCGCTCTTCAGCTCGGCGCCGATACCGTCCGCGGTGGCCACGACCGAGTCGATGAAGCGGTCCATGTCGACGGCCGAGGCCAGGAACGAAGCGGTATCGCCTTCTTCGTCGTTGTAGTAGGCGTGCGCCGAGATGTAGTCGACGAGGTCGTAGCACTCGCGCAGCACCTCGCGTTCCCAGGTACCGAAGGTCGGCATGCTGCGCGAGGAAGAACCGCAGGCCACGAGTTCCAGATCCGGCTCGACCATGCGCATCGCGCGCGCGGTCTCCGCCGCGAGGCGCCCGTACTCCGTGGCGGTCTTGTGGCCGACCTGCCAGGGCCCGTCCAACTCGTTGCCCAGGCACCACAACTTGATGCCGTACGGCTCGCTGACGCCGTGCTCCACACGCAGGTCGGACAGCGCGGTGCCGCCCGGATGGTTCGCGTACTCCTGCAGGTCGAGCGCCTCCTGTACGCCGCGGGTACCGAGGTTGATCGCCATCATCGGCTCCACCCCGGCCTTGGTGCACCAGCGGTCGAACTCGGACAGGCCGAACTGGTTGGTCTCGACACTGTGCCAGGCCAGATCCAGCCGGCGTGGCCGCTGCTCGCGCGGCCCGACACCGTCCTCCCAGCGATAACCCGAAACGAAGTTGCCACCGGGGTATCGCACGACCGAGACGCCCAGTTCGCGGCAGAGCTCGAGCACGTCCTTGCGGAAACCGTCCTCGTCGGCGGTGGCGTGTTCGGGTTCGTAGATGCCGGTGTAGACGCAACGGCCCATGTGCTCGACGAACGAACCGAAGGTCCGCCGATTCACCGGCGCGATCCGGAAAGCGGGATCGATGGTCAGGGAAGCAGAGGTCACGAGGTGGCTCCTGTTGTGGTTGTGGTCAAGAATCCGCGGGTGAAGTCAGCTGACACGCGGCCAGCCGTCCGCACCCCAGGTGAGTTGGCGCAGGTCGAGGCGGAAGTCACCGTTGGCTTCCGCGTCGTAGTAGTGGAAGGCCAGCGTGTCGCCGAAAACGGACTGGCCGCCCGGGCCGATCTTGCGCCCGCTGCTGCTCAGCAGAATCGTGCCGCCGCCTTGCAGCATCGACTTGCCGGCCTGGTCGACGTACGGCCCGCCGGCCGACCGCGAGCGGCCGACGGCGATCTTGTACGTGCTCTCGGTACCACGGCAGCAGAAGTCGAACGATACGAACAAGTAGTACCAGCCGCCACGCGCCAAGACGTACGGCGCCTCGATCGGGTTGGGCGGTACGCGCCGATCGGCCAATCGCAGCGGCGCGCCCTGCCCCGGAGCGGCCAGGCCCGACGGCCATTGCAGCCGGATCATCCGGATGCCACTCCAGAACGAGCCGAACGCCATCCACGGCACGCCCTGGGCATCGGTGACAATGCCCGGGTCGATCGCGTTGTAGTCGTCGGTCGGCAGGGACCGATGCACCAGCCCGCGATCGACCCAGCGGTACGCCGGATCCGCCGGGTTCAGCGTGGTGTTGGTGGCCAGCGCGATCGCGGAGCGGTTCGAGCCGAACGTCGAGGCGGAGTAGTAGAGGTAGTAGGTGCCACCGCGCTTGACGATCTCCGGCGCCCAGAGGTTCGACACCCCGGGCACCTCCGCGGACAGCCAGGCGGGAATCCGGTCGAAGACGGTGCCGGCAAACGTCCAGTGCTGCCCGTCGGTCGAACGCCGGATCTGGACCGTGCCGCCCCTGACCCGCTCGTCCCCGGTGGAGAACACGTACCAGGCGTCGGCCGTACGAATCAATGCGGGATCGTGCGTGCGAAGGTCCCCGGTCAACGTAGGCGCCGCGCTCGCAGGCAACCCGATCGCCAGTAAAAGGCAAGTAAGCAAAGCCAAAAGTCGTTTCATCTCGCTGCCTCCACGTAATGGGATGGAATCTCTCGCCGACAGTTGAGGGAGGACGTCAACCCTTGATACCTGCGTCCCCCACGCCGCGGACGACGTGTCGTTGGAACAGGGCGTAGATGACCAGCAGGGGGAGGCCGCCGAGAACGGCCGAGGCCATGATTTGGGCGTAGCGCAGGCCGTAGGAGCCCTGCACGTTGGCAAGTCCGACCGGAATCGTCATCATCGACGGATCGGTGGTGACGATGAACGGCCAGAGGAAGTTGTTCCAGGCGCCGATGAAGGTGAAGATGCCGACGGCACCGAGGATCGGCCGGGACATCGGGATCATCACGCTCCAGACGATCCGCGGCCGGGTGGCGCCATCCACCCGCGCGGCGTCTTCGTAATCCCGTGACACCCCATCGAAGAATTTTTTCAGTACGAACACCATCACGGGCGCGACTACTTGCGGTAGCACCACGCCCCAATAGGTATCGACCAGTCGCAGCGCGGTCATCTCGGCGAACAGCGGCACGATCAGCACCTGCGGAGGCACCAGAATTCCGGCCACCAGCAGGCCGAACAGCACCCGCCTACCGGGGAAATCCATCCGCGAGAAGCCGTACGCCGCCAGCACCGACACCACCAAGGTGAGGGCGGTGACGAGTACCGCGATGATCGTGCTGTTCAGGAACCAGCGCAGGATCGAGCCCTGCTCCAGCACACTCGAGTACGCCGCCGAGGTCGGATCGGCCGGCCACCAGGTGATCGGGGTCCGGGTGGTCTCGGCCTCGGGCTTGAGCGAGGTGTCCAAGGCCCACAGCAACGGCACCAGCCACACCAGCGCGAGCAGTACGGCGCCGACGGCGAGGGCCACCCGGCCGAAATCGAAGCGGCGCGTCATCGGCCCGCCTCCTTGTTCCCGGAGAAGAGCTTGAACTGGGCGATCGAGACGATCACGATCACGGCGAAGAACATGTACGAGATCGCCGAGGCGTAACCGATCCGGTAGCTGGTGAAGCCGGTTTCGTAGATGTACTGGATGATCGGCCGGGTCGCGTAGTTCGGCCCGCCGTCGGTCATCAGGTAGATCTGGTCGAAGATCTTCAGCGACGCCACCAGTTGCAGCACGATGATCAGACCGGTGGTCCGGCTCATCAGCGGCAAGGTGATCCGCGTCAGCTTCTGCCAGCCGTTCGCGCCATCGATCGCCGCGGCCTCGTACACCTGCTCCGGAATCCCTTGTAGTGCGGCGAGATAGAGCAGGAAGTTGAAGCCGACCGTCCACCAGACGGTGGTGATGACGATGGCGAGCATCGCGCGGTTCTCGGTGTTGAGCCAGTCGATCTCGGCGAACCCGGCCGAGCTGAGTACGCCGTTCACCAGACCGAAGCCCGGCTGGTAGATCCACACCCAGATCAGCGTCACCACCGTGGCCGGCAAGACGAACGGCGCGAAGTAGGAGAACCGCAGGAACCAGCCGAGAAGGCCCTTACGATTGGCGAGCAGGGCCATCACCAAGGCGATGAAGACCAGCGGGGGAGTGCTCATCAAGGTGAAGACCAGGGTGTTCTTGAGCGAGGCCCATACGGCCGGATCGCCGAACATCTCGCGCCAGTTCTGCAGGCCGAGGAACTCCCGGCCGGCACCGGCGAGGCTGGTGTTGAAGAAGCTGTTCCACAGGCCGCTGAGCGTCGGCCAGAGCAGGAAGAACGCGAACAGGACAAGGAACGGCGCGACGAACAGCAGACCGCCCCACCGTTCACTGAACGGCGGTCCGCCACGGGCAGAACCGGTCTCGACGCGAGTGCCCGGTTCGGTCCGGGCAGTCATTTGTACAGCCATGTCAACTCCCACCAGACACTAGACAGGGGACGGGGTGTCGAGCAGCTTCTGGACCGCCGTCTTGAACTGGTCCAGTGCCTGCCGGGGTGTCGCCCGGCCCGAATACACGCCGGAGAACGCCGCGCCGGCCTCGTTCTGCAGTTGTGCGCCCGAGCCGCTGAACCACGCGTCCGGATCGAACAACACCTCGTCGGCGACCGAGCGGTAGTCGGCCTGCGGCTGCAACGCCAGGTACTCCTTGCTGGTGGCGGCGGGTTGATAGGCCGGAATGTGTCCACCCGCGGCCCAGGCGGCGCTGTGCTTCAGCATCCACGCGATGTAGGTGATGGTGGCCTGGGTATCGGCCGCGTTGCGGTTGTTCTGGTGCGGTAGTACGAAGGTGTGCGCGTCGCCCGCGCAGCGCGGTACGTCGTACACCTGGGGGAACGGCGCCATGCCGAACGGCATCTTCGCGGCCTGGTAGGTGGTCACCTCCCACTCGCCGTTGAAACTCAGCCCGGCGTCACCGTTCGTGAACGTGGCCACCAGCGCGGCGTAGTCGGCCGACTTCGGCGTCAGGCCGTCGTTGGCGAGTTTCGCCATCAACTGCAGGGCTTCCAGGGCCTTCTCGTCGTCCAGCGCGAGCCGGGTGCCGCTCTCGTCGAAGAACGGGCCTTCGAGTTGTCCGTACAGCGTCCACCACAGTCGCCACGGGTTGGTCGTCTCGGTCGAGGCGGCGAACTTGCCGGTGACCTCCTTGACCGCGCGCATCGCGTCGACCAGGGCGTTGACACCCTTGAGCGGTTTGATCCGGCCGTCGGGACCGAGCAATCCGGCCTTCTCGCAGATCTCGGTGTTGTAGTAGAGCACAAACGGATGCTGGTCCAGCGGTACGGCGTACAACTGGCCGTCGACCAGGCAGCGCTGCCACGTCTCCGACAGGAAGTCGGCCTCCGAGACACCGGCTGCGCTCAGTAAATCAAGGGGAATCGGGTCCAGCAGGGTGGTCGGGCTGAAGCCCTTCAGCCGCGACAGGTGCAGCGTCGCGACCTCGGGCGCACGTCCACCGGCCGCGGACATCGCGAGCTTGGTGTAGAACGGTGGACCCCAGGCCAGGGTGTGCGCCTGGAAGTCGAGATCCTTGTGCTCGGCAACAAACTGCTCGTGGATCTGCAACAGCCGGGCGCCGTCGCCACCGCCGAACAGGTTCCACTCCCGGACCCGGGGGCGGTCGCTGAGCGAACTGGTGAGACCGGCGCATCCGCTGAGGCCGAGACCAGCGGCCAGGCCGAGCGCGCCGGTGAGTACCGCGCGCCGGGACGGCCCGCGAGACGGCGGCGGAGTTGGTTTGCGGGCAGGGTGCATCGCGTGTCCTCCTGGCGGTTGGCAAGCACGCGCCGCGAATGGTCATGGGGGTGCGGGCTGCTCGTTACGACACGTTTACACCGGTGTAAACAGGGATGATGCCCCTGCGCCGTACGGCCGTCAAGAGCTGACCTGGATCGGGGAAATCAGGCGTTCGCGGCAGTTCCGGTGGTGGATTCGCGCACCCGCAAGGCGTACGGCGCGGTGATCTCGCGCCATTCCGTGCGGTCCCCGGCCATGCGTTCGACCAGCAGTTTGACCGCCAGCCGGGCGATCTCCTTGCGGCTCGGATCCACCGTCGTCAGGGTGGGCGTGCTGTACCGCGCCTCGTCGATATCGTCGAATCCGGCGACGGCGACATCGTCGGGAATGCGCAGACCGTGCCGCGTCAGTACCCGGATCGCGCCGAGGGCCAGGGTGTCGTTCAGGCCGATCACCGCGTCGAAGCGTTTGCCGCCGGCCAGCAGCTGTTCCATCGCGTCCGCGCCGGTCGAGCGATGCCACGGCCCGGCCGGCATGGCCAGCTTCTTGGCCGGTTTCAGGCCCGCGGCCGCCATCGCCTCGAGGTAGGCGCCGTACCGGATGGCGGCCGTGCCTGCCTCCTCGCCCGGATGCACGCCGAGTACGGCGATGCGGCGGCGGCCCGCCGCGATCAGGTGCTCCACCGCGGCCTGGGTGCCGGCGACGTTGTCGATCGCGACGTGGTCCACCGGGCCGCGGAAGATGCGCTCGCCGAGCAGGACCAGCGGGGTCGTGGTGCGGAGGTGGTCCACGTCGGCGGGACCGAGCGCGAGCGGGCTGAACAGCAGGCCGTCCACCAGCTGCCCGCGCTCGCTCGACAGCACGGTCAGCTCGCGCTCCCGCCGGGCGCCGGTCTGCTCGATCATCACGGTCAGCCCGTGCTGCTCGGCGGCGTTGATCACCGCGTCCGCGAGTTCGGCGAAGTACGGCAGGCTCAGTTCCGGTACCGCCAGGCCGATGATGCCGGTCCGGCCGGCGCGGAAATTGCGGGCCGAAAGATTGAGCTGGTAGCCGAGCTCCTCCACCGAGGCGAGCACGCGGGACCGGGTCGTCTCGCGGATGTGCGGGAAGCCGCTGAGCACGTTCGACACGGTTTTCGGGGACACCCCGGCGTGCTTGGCGACGTCTCGCATGGTGACGGCCAAACCGAGTCCCCCGTTCGCGGAATCGGACGGTCCGTCGGTGTCCGCCCGGAAGCGCTCGCTTCGAGTCCACACGGTAATACACCGGAGTCGTTCCAGTCTGCGGAATCGCCAGGCGCCGGCGCCGTACCGCTGATAACCGGTCAGCGGCAGGCCCTTGCGGGATAGGAGTGTTAGCGCTAACAATATCCCGGACAGTCCAGCCCGGTGACCGGTCGCCACGTGGTGGCGCCGGTCGGGAGCTGTGTTCGTCCAGGTCAGAGATCAGCAGAGATTCGCCCGGGAGAGTTTGTGAACGTTAATCGCGCGTGTGTGGTCGGAGTCGACTTCGGCACGTTGTCCGGCCGGGCCGTGGTCGTGCGGGTTGCCGACGGCCGGCAGCTCGGCACGGCGGTGCACGCCTACTCCCACGGCGTGATCGAGGACCGCCTGCCCGGCTCCGAGGTGAGGCTGGGCCCGAGCTGGGCCTTGCAGTCGCCGTCGGACTGGGTGGACGTGCTGCGCAACGCGGTGCCCGAGGCATTGGCCGCCGCCGGCGTCAGCCCGGGTGACGTGATCGGCATCGGCACCGACTTCACCGCCTGCACGGTGCTGCCGACGCTGGCCGACGGCACTCCGCTGTGCGACGTCGACGGCCTGGCCGACCGGCCGCACGCCTGGCCCAAGCTGTGGAAGCACCACGCCGCTCAGGCGCAGGCCGACCGGATCAACGCCGTCGCCGCCGAGCGGAACGAGGCCTGGCTGCCGCGGTACGGCGGCAAGATCTCCTCGGAGTGGGAGTTCGCGAAGGCCCTCCAGTTGCTGGAGGAAGACCCCGAGCTGTACGAGCGGACCGAGCGCTGGATCGAGGCCGCGGACTGGATCATCTGGCAGCTCACCGGGCAGGAGAGCCGCAACGTCTGCACCGCCGGTTACAAGGGCATCCACCAGGACGGGCAGTACCCGTCCCGCGACTACCTGGCCGCGCTGCACCCGGGGTTCGTGGACTTCACCGCGAAGCTCGAGCACCCGCTGTCGGGTCTGGGCGCCGTGGCCGGCGGGCTCACCGCGCAGGCCGCCGCGTGGACCGGGCTGGCCGAGGGCACGACCGTTGCTGTCGGCAACGTTGACGCGCATGTCACCGCGGCCGCCGCCGACGCGGTCCGCCCGGGTCAGCTGGTCGCGATCATGGGTACGTCGACCTGCCACGTGATGTCGTCGGAACAGCCGGCCAACGTGCCCGGCATGTGCGGCGTGGTCTGGGAAGGCATCGTGCCGGGCCTGTGGGGATACGAGGCCGGGCAGTCGGGTGTCGGCGACATCTTCGGCTGGTTCGTCGACTCGGCCGTGCCGCCGGCGTACGTCGCCGAGGCCGAACGTCGCGGCCAGACCGTGCACGAGTACCTCACCACCCTCGCCGAGGCCCAGCCGGTCGGACGCCACGGCCTGGTCGCTCTCGACTGGCACAACGGCAACCGCTCAGTGCTGGTCGATCACGACCTGTCCGGCGTCATCGTCGGCCAGACCCTGGCCACCCGGCCCGAGGACACCTATCGCGCGCTGATCGAGGCCACTGCCTTCGGAACCAGGACCATCGTCGAGGCGTTCGAGTCCAGCGGGGTGCCGGTGGGCGAGTTCGTCGCCGCGGGCGGCCTGCTGAAGAACAAGTTCCTGCTCCAGACGTACGCCGATGTGCTGCGGCGCCCGATCTCGGTGATCGGCGCGGACCAGGGCCCGGCCCTCGGCTCGGCGATTCACGCCGCGGTGGCCGCGAAGGCCTACCCCGACATCACCACCGCCGCGGCCGCGATGGGCCACCGGACCGAGGCGGCGTACCTGCCGGACGCGGATCGCGCCGACCGGTACGACCAGCTCTTCGCGATCTACCACGAACTGCACGACCACTTCGGGGCGCAAGCACCCGGCAGCACCGACGTACTGCACCGTCTTCGCACGATCCGGAATGAGGTGGCCCGATGAGCCGCGCAGTGGAAGCCGCCCGCGAAACCGTCGCCCGGTTGCATGCCGAACTGGTCCGGTACCAGCTGGTGTCGTGGACCGCGGGCAACGTGTCCGGCCGGGTCGAAGGCGAGAACCTGTTCGTGATCAAGCCGAGCGGCATCTCGTACGACGAGCTGACCCCGGCGTCGATCGTGGTGTGCGATCTCGACGGCGAACTGGTGGACGGTGATCTGTCGCCGTCGAGCGATACCGCCGCGCATGCCTACGTCTACCGGGCGATGCCGCAGGTCGGTGGCGTCGTACACACGCACTCGACGTATGCGACCGCCTGGGCCGCGCGGAACGAGCCGATCCCGTGCGTACTGACCGCGATGGCCGACGAGTTCGGCGGCGAGATCCCGGTCGGCCCGTTCGCGCTGATCGGTAACGACGACATCGGCAAGGGCATCGTGGCCACCCTGGAGGGCCATCGCTCACCGGCGGTGCTGATGCGCAATCACGGCGTCTTCACGATCGGGCCGGACCCGAAAGCCGCGGTCAAGGCCGCGGTGATGTGTGAGGACGTCGCCCGCACCGTGCACGTGGCCCGGGCCGGCGGCGAGCTCGTCGGAATCGACCCGGTCGCGATCGACCGGTTGCACGAGCGATACCGCACCGCTTATGGCCAGCGCTGACCTGCCGAGTACGAGGAGATCCCGTATGACCACGCAAGCCGCCGAGATCTGGTTCCTGACCGGAAGCCAGGGTCTGTACGGCGAGGACACCCTTCGGCAGGTCGCCGAGCAGTCCCGGCAGATCGCCGACCTGCTCGGCCGGTCCGACCAGATCGAGCCGAACATCGTCTGGAAGCCGGTGCTGACCGAGCCCGAGGCGATTCACCGGATCTGCCAGGAGGCGTCGAGCACGCCCGAGTGCGTCGGTGTGATCGCCTGGATGCACACGTTCTCCCCGGCGAAGATGTGGATCGCCGGCCTGGACGCGCTGCGGACCCCGCTGCTGCATCTGCACACGCAGGCGAACGTCGCGCTGCCGTGGGCCGATATCGACATGGACTTCATGAACCTGAACCAGGCCGCGCACGGCGACCGCGAGTTCGGTTTCGTGCAGACCCGCCTCGGCGTCGCCCGCACCACGGTCGCGGGTCACGTCAGCGATCCCGAGGTCGGCCGCCGGATCGGCGTCTGGTCCCGGGCCGCCGTCGGCCAGGCGACGATGCGCTCGCTGAAACTGGCCCGCTTCGGCGACAACATGCGCGGGGTCGCCGTCACCGAAGGCGACAAGGTCGAGGCGCAGCTGCGGTTCGGCGTCTCGGTCAACACGTACGCCGTCAACGACCTGGTCCTGGCCGTGGACGCCGTCGCCGACGCCGAGGTGGACACCCTCGTCAAGGAGTACGACGACCTCTACCAGGTGGCGCCGGAGCTTCGCGCCGGAGGAGATCGGCATGACTCCTTGCGGTACGCCGCGCGCATCGAGGCGGGTCTGCGCGGGTTCCTGACCGATGGCGGGTTCGGCGCGTTCACGACGAACTTCGAGGATCTGGGCGGATTGCGCCAGCTGCCGGGTCTCGCCGTACAGCGCCTGATGGCCGACGGTTACGGCTTCGGTGGTGAGGGCGACTGGAAGACATCGTTGCTGCTGGCCACGATCAAGAAGATGGGCGCCGGCCGCAGCGGTGGGGCGTCGTTCATGGAGGACTACACGTACCACCTGGTGCCGGGGGAGGAGCGGATCCTCGGCGCGCACATGCTGGAGGTCTGCCCGACCATCGCCGGCGCCAGGCCGACGACCGAGATCCACCCGCTGGGCATCGGCGGCCGGGAAGACCCGGTCCGGCTGGTGTTCGACGCGGCGTCCGGTCCGGCCGTGGTGGTCGGCCTCGCCGATCTGGGCGATCGCTTCCGCCTGGTCGCGAACGAGATCGACGTGGTCCAGCCGGACGAGCCGCTGCCCAAGCTGCCGGTGGCGCGCGCGGTCTGGAAGCCGCGGCCCAACCTCCGCACGTCGGCCGAGTCCTGGCTGATGGCGGGAGCCCCGCACCACACCGTGCTGTCGAGCGCGATCGGCGTCGAGGAACTGACCGACCTGGCCGACATGGTCCGCACCGAACTCCTTGTCATCGACAACGACACCACCACCCGGCAGCTGACCAAGGAAATCCGCTGGAACCAGGCCTACCACCGCCTGGCCAACTCCCTCTGAGGGCCTACCCCTGAACCGACGTCTCCGCGCACCCCACCAGGGCGTGGAGACGTCGTATTACCGCCCTGGTTCGGGTTGCCAGGGCCGGGAGTTTTCTCGGTACCGATGAGTTGTGGCCAGTCCGGCTGTCAGTACCAGCAGGCGGCCGCCTTGCCATGACCATCGAGATCGAGGAATTGAACCATGACATCATCCGCTACAGCTCCGTCCGCAGTTCGAGTCGCTCTGGATTTCCTTGCTGCCTTCGCTGCCCAAGATGAGGCAGGAATGGCCGGACTGCTGGATGCCGACGTGATCTTCGAGAGTCCGAGGATCACCCTGACCGGTGCCGGGGCGGTCGGCGAAGCGATCGGCGGTTTCGCCCGGGCCGTTCAGTCGGTGACAGTGATCGCCGCGTACGGCGATGACGAGCACGCGGTGGTGATGTACGACATGGACGCCGGCCCGCTGGGCACCATCCGGGCGGCAGACCATTTTGTGGTGAGAGACGGACGGGTGGTGTCGGACCAGTTGGTCTTCGACACGCATGCCCTGCGCGAAGTGGAGAAGCCTGGCTGACCGCCTCGAGACGGCGGTCGGTCTTTGTGTTGATTCGTCGCAGATCCGCCCTCCCGCCGCTGGACCGGCAGTGGTGGGAGGCGGATTGCGACGAATCAAGGTAAGGACGACGGGCTTTCGCGGGCTGACGTATTGACGGTGGTTTGTCCGTCCCCTAGCTTTGTCGAAGCGCTTCGACAGTGCCCTCGAAACCTTTCGGCGACAGCTGGGATGTTGCGCTGACAAGCGGGTCCGACCCGCGGGTGGCACGAGCCCTCGCGGAGCCGCTGGGTGGTCCACCGACGCGCAACGCGACGACGGACCTTTCGGAGTACCGGCAGACACTCGTTTTAAGGAGAACAGCCATGCGGTCTCCCCGCAGAATGATCGCAGCGGGTGCTGCGCTGACCTCGCTCGCCTTGATCCTCGCCGGCTGTAGTGGTGGCGGTGGTGAGGAGGATGCCGGTGCCGGTACCGGCACGCTGAAGTTGTGGCATTACGAAGGCCCCGACAGCGCGATGGCGGCGGCCTGGGACAAGGCCATCGAGATCTTCAAGGCCGAGCACCAGGGCGTGCAGGTCCAGTTCGAGCGCAAGGCGTTCGAGCAGATCCAGCAGAACGCCTCGATGATCCTGGCCTCGGACCAGGCGCCGGACGTAATGGAGTACAACAAGGGCAACGCGACGGCCGGGCTGTTGTCGTCGAAGGGCCTGCTCGCCGATCTCACCGAAGAGGCCGAGAGCCGCGGCTGGGACAAGGCGCTGACGCCGAGCCTGCAGACCACCGCCCGGTACGACGACAAGGGCGTGATGGGCTCGGGCAAGTGGTTCGGTGTGCCGAACTACGGCGAGTACGTGATGGTCTACTACAACAAGGACCTGTTCCAGCAGCACGGTGTCGCCGTACCGAAGACGCTGGACGAGATGACCCAGGCGATGGACAAGTTCGTCGCGAAGAAGGTCACGCCGCTCGGCATGTCCGGCGCCGAGTACCCGGCCGGGCAGTTGCTCTACCAACTCGCGCTCGCCAAGGGCGACCGTGCGTTCGTCGACAACTATCAGCTCTACAAGGCGCCGGTGGACTTCAACGCCGACCCGATCAAGTACGGCGCCGACACGTTCCAGGAGTGGGTCCAGAAGGGCTACATCTCCAAGCAGTCCGCGAGCCTCAAGGCCGAGGACATGGGTACGGCGTTCATCGCGGGCAAGTCGCCGATGATCGTGAGTGGTTCGTGGTGGTTCGGGCGGTTCTCCACCGAGATCAAGAAGTTCGGCTGGGGCACGTTCCTCTTCCTGGGGAACAAGCTGAACGCGGGCTCGTCCGGCAACCTCTGGGTGGTCCCGGAAAGCTCCAAGAACAAGAAGCTCGCGTACGACTTCATCGACATCACCATGCGCCCGGAGATCCAGAACATTCTCGGCAACAAGGGCGGTGTGCCGGTCAAGGCCGATCTGACCAAGGTGACGGACCCGAAGAACAAGGAACTGATCGCCAACTTCGACGCGATCACCAAGGCCGACGGCCTCGCGTTCTACCCGGACTGGCCGGTCGCCGGGTACTACGACGTCCTGGTCGCCGGTGGTCAGTCGCTGATCAACGGCTCGAAGAACAGCCAGCAAGTGCGCGACGACCTCGGCAAGGCCTACGAGCAGGGCGTGCAGGAGATCAAGAACGGATGAGCGCCCGCAGGCCGAGGCGATCGGAGCGCGGCTTCTGGTGGTACCTGGTACCAGGAGCCGTGTCGTTCGCCGCCATCATCGCGATTCCGTTCGGCGCTAACATCTACCTGTCGCTGACGAAGTGGAGCGGCATCGGATCACCGCGGTTCGTCGGGCTGGCCAACTACGAACGGCTGTTCGCCGACGACGTGTTCTGGGCGTCGTTCCGGAACAGCCTGGCGATGGTCATCGCGATGGTGATCGTGCCGACGGTGATCGGATTGGTGCTCGCGGCAACGTTGTTCGACGTCATCGGCCGGCGGTTCGGCCCGCGCGCGGCCTCGTTCCTGCGGGCCACCTTCTACCTGCCGCAGGTACTGCCGGTCGTGGTGGCCGGCATCCTGTGGGGTTGGCTGCTCCGCCCCGAAGGCGCCCTCAACGCCGTACTCGGTGCGGTCGGGCTGGAAAGCCTCAGCCACGACTGGCTGGGTGATCCGAAAACCGCGCTGCCGATGGTGATGCTGGTGATGATCTGGGTGCAGATCGGTTATCCGGTGGTGATCTTCATGGCCGCGCTGCAACGGGTCGACCCTGACCTGTACGAGGCCGCGGAGATCGACGGCGCCGGCTGGGCGCGCCGCTTCCAGGCGATCACCCTGCCGCAGATCCGGCCGGAGACGTTTGTGGTCGCGTTGACCTGCACGATCGCGGCGCTGAAGGTGTTCGGCCCGATCTGGGCGCTGACCCGCGGCGGCCCGAACAACGCGACCACCGTGCCGTCGTACTTCGCGTACAACGCCTTCTTCAACAAACTGCAGGTCGGGTACGGCGCTGCCGTGGCGACCGCCCTGACCTTGGTGATCGTGATCGTCAGCCTGGCCTTCCTGCGGGTCCAGCGGCGAGCCGAAGCCGCGGAGGAACGCTGAGATGGCCGTGATCCCTGCCGCCCGGGCGGTGCGCTCCCGGCGCGACCCGGACCGCTATCGCAAGGGCCCGATGCGCTGGCTGGTGCTGGCCCTGCTGGTCGTGACGGCCGGTCTGGTGCTGGTGCCGTTCGCGTTGATGCTGCTGAACGCCTTCAAGTCGCCCGCCGACTACTCGGGTAACGGACCGTTGAGCTGGCCGTCCTCGTTCCAGCTCGACGGTCTCGCGAACTACTGGCGCCAGGTCCGGTACGAACAGAAGCTGCTCAACTCGATCGTCATCTCGGGCGCCGTCGCCGTCCTGGGCGTGCTGCTGTCGTTGCTGAACGCCTACGCGCTCGGGATCGGCCGGGTGCGCGGGCGGATGTGGATCGTCGGGTTGTTCCTGATGGCCAACATGATTCCGCAGGAGGCACTGGTCTATCCGCTGTACCACCTGGCGAAGGCGACCGGCCTCTACAACAGCCGGTTGAGCGTGATCATCATCTTCACGGTGATCCAGAGTGCGTTCGGGACCTACCTGCTGGCGTCGGTGCTCGGCACGTTCCCCAAGTCGTTGCTCGAGGCCGCCGCGCTGGATGGCGCCGGCCGCTGGACGACGTTGTGGCGGGTCGTGGTTCCGACCTTGCGCCCGACACTTTCCGTACTGCTGATCTTCTTTTTCATCTGGACCTGGAACGAGTTCTTCATTCCGCTGGTGATGCTGATCGACAACAGCACCCAGACCGTTCCGCTGGCCCTCGCGGCCTTGCAGGGCGATCGATTGATGGACGCGACGACAACCAACGCCGGCGCGCTGATCAGCCTGTTGCCGACGGTCATCTTCTTCTTGTTGTTCCAGCGCACCCTCACCCGCGGCGTGACCGTGGGCGCTGTCAAGTAACCCGCCCGTACCGACGAAAGGCACGACCATCCCATGAAGTTCACCGACGGGTATTGGCAGATCCGCCCCGGCCTGACCCGGCTGCGGCCCGCCGGCGTGGAGAGCGTGGACGCGGGCGAACGCGAGCTGACGGTCTTCGCCCCCGCGAAGAAGATCACCGATCGCGGTGACACCCTGAACCAGCCACTGTTCACGATCACCTTCACCTCGCCCGCGCCGGACGTGATCGGCGTACGCATCGAGCACCACGTCGGCGGCGTACCGGCCCGGCCGTCGTTCGCGCTGTCTCAGGGCGACGAGCATCCGGTCAAGGTGGAGGTCGATCCGCAGACCGCCCGGCTGACCACCGGTGACCTCACGGTGGTGGTCGCGCTGGACGGGCCTTGGAACGTCACATTCGAGCGCGACGGCCGCTACCTGACCGGCTCGGACGCGCGTAGCGTCGGCCTGCTCACCGATCCCGAAGGCCGTCGCTTTCTGCACGAGCAGCTCGCGCTCGGTGTCGGCGAGACGGTGTACGGCCTGGGGGAGCGGTTCGGCCCGCTGGTCAAGAACGGCCAGGTCGTCGACATCTGGAACGCCGACGGTGGTACGTCCAGCGAGCAGGCCTACAAGAACGTGCCGTTCTACCTGAGCAGCGCGGGGTACGGCGTTTTTGTCGACAGCCCGGGGCACGTCTCGTTCGAGGTCGGCTCCGAGGTGGTGTCCCGCAACCAGTTCAGCGTCGAGGACGAGATCCTGCAGTACTACGTCATCGGTGGACCCGAGCCGAAGGACGTACTGCGCCGCTACACCGCGCTGACCGGCCGTCCGGCCCGGGTGCCGGCGTGGTCGATGGGCCTGTGGCTGTCGACGTCGTTCACCACCGACTACAACGAGGAAACCACCAGTGGTTTCGTCGACGGCATGGCCGAGCGTGATCTGCCGCTGAGCGTCTTCCACTTCGACTGTTTCTGGATGCGCCAGTTCCACTGGTGCGACTTCGCCTGGGACCCGGAGGCGTTCCCCGACCCGGCCGCGATGCTGGCCCGGTTGAAGGCGCGCGGGCTGCGGATCAGCCTGTGGATCAACCCGTACATCGCGCAGCGATCCGCCTTGTTCGAGGAAGGCCGGAAGCTCGGGTACCTGCTGCGACGGCCGGATGGCTCGGTCTGGCAGTGGGACATGTGGCAGGCCGGGATGGCGATCGTCGACTTCACCAACCCGGACGCGACCGCGTGGTTCCGCGGCAAGCTGCAGGCCCTGATCGACATGGGCGTGGACTGCTTCAAGACCGACTTCGGCGAGCGGATCCCGACCGACGTGGTCTGGTTCGACGGGTCGGATCCCGAGCGCATGCACAACTACTACCCGCATCTGTACAACCGTGCGGTCTTCGACCTGCTCGAGCAGAACCGCGGCGAGGGCGACGCCGTACTGTTCGCCCGCTCCGCGACCGCCGGCGGCCAGCAGTTCCCGGTCCACTGGGGTGGCGACTGCGAGTCCAGCTTCGAGGCGATGGCGGAATCCCTGCGCGGCGGTCTGTCCCTCGCGTCGTCCGGCTTCGGCTACTGGAGCCACGACATCGGCGGATTCGAGGGAACGCCCGACGCCGCCGTCTTCAAGCGCTGGGTCCCGTTCGGCCTGCTCTCGTCCCACTCGCGCTTGCACGGCTCCGGCTCGTACCGCGTCCCGTGGGCCTTCGACGAAGAGGCCGTCCAGGTGTTGCGGGCCTTCACGAAGCTCAAGCTGGCCCTGATGCCGTACCTGGTCACGGTCGCCACCGAGGCCCACGAACAAGGCACGCCCATGATGCGGCCGATGCTGCTGGAGTTCCCGAACGACCCGGCGGTTGCTTATCTGGAACGCCAGTACATGCTCGGGCCGGACATTCTCGTCGCGCCGGTGATGAGCCGTAGCGGGGAGGTTCGGTTCTACCTGCCGGAAGGCACGTGGACGCATCTGCTCAGCGGGGAGCAGGTCGAAGGCTCGCGCTGGATCACCCAGACCTACGGCTTCGACAGCCTGCCGGTCTTCGTACGCCAAGGTGCCGTTCTGGCCTTCGGCTCGGTGGACGACCGGCCTGAGTACGACTGGGCGAACGACGTCGAACTCCGCTGGTACCACCCGACCGAAGGCGACACCGCCCGCGTAACCCTCCCCGGCCCCGACGGCACCCCCGCCGCCGTACTCGACCTCACCTACACCGCCGGCCAAGCCCACACATCAGTCATCGAAGGTACCCCCACCCACACCATCACCGTCATCCCGTAACCCCTCTTCGCGTGACCCCACGGCTTCTTTAGGAGTCTGCTGGACATTTTTGCGCCCCAGAAACGTCCAGCAGACTCCAGAAGACGGCCTACATATCCCCAGTGGACCAGCCCAACCTGGTCCTCGGCCCGCCGCGGACGCCGAGCCACGCCGGCCATCCGCCGCCGCGTCCACTCCCGCAACACGCAAGCATCGGTACGACGTCAGGCAACCGTCGTATTTCACCCACCCCTGGTGGCGCGCTCACTTGGCCGAAGCGGACCGGATTCGTCGTACGGCAGAAGGTGGCGCAGGTCACGGGCGTGGGGTGTCACAGGTGGGAAGTTCGTGGCGCCTTACGGGGGACACGTTCCAACACCGAGGAGTTAACGATGAATGCTCGTCTGGACCTTATGACCAATCCCGTTGCCGGCAAGGCGTTCAAGCACTTCTACTCGATCGCGAAGGTCCTCGCGGAGACGTCCCTGCCGGCTGCGACTCAGCAGTTGGTGATGCTTCGCGCGAGCCAGATCAACGGCTGCGGCGTATGCGTCGACATGCACACCAAGGACGCGGCCGCGGCGGGGGAGACCTCGACGCGTCTCAACATGGTCGCGGCTTGGCGGGAGGCGACCGTCTTCACCGAGGCGGAGCGTGCCGCGCTGGAACTGGCCGAACAAGGTACGCGCATTGCCGACGCGGCAGGCGGAGTGCCCGACGACGTATGGGCTGCTGCCGCCAAGCACTACGACGAGGACCAACTCGCGGCCCTGGTGCTGCTGATCGCCTTCATCAACACCGCCAACCGCCTGAACGTCATCGTCCAGAACCCGGCCGGCTCGTACGAACCCGGCCAGTTCGCCCACTAGGCGGCCAGGTACCGCTGTACGACCACACCGGAGCGAAACCGCCCGTGGTCACAAGGGTCCGATGAACCACGACACGCCTGGTAACAAGCGTCCGATGACACGCCGGGGAGGTGGTGGGCTGTGCGGGGCGGGAGGACTCCGCGGCGCCGGGAAGGTCGGCGCCGCGGAGTGGCTGGGGAGGCGTGGAGTTAGCGGACGCCGAGGAGGTGTTCCATGGCGAGCTGGTCGAGCCGTTCGAAGGCTAGGCCTCGTGCGGCTAGGGCGTCGGGGTCGAAGGTCTCGGCGCGTACGTCGGCCAAGGTCTCGCCAGCGCCGAGAGTGGGTTCGGACAACTCGTCCACCCGGGCCGCGGCCAATGCCTCAACCACCTCGGGGTCGGCGCGGAAGGCCGTCACCTTGTCCCGCAGGATCAGGTAGTTGCGCATACACGCCGCCGCCGTGCCCCACACACCGTCGACGTCTTCGGTGCGCGGCGGCTTGTAGTCGAAGTGCACATAGCCGTCGTACGCGCCCTGCAACGTGTCCACGGTCCAGAAGGCCTCGCGCAGGTTGCCCGCGCCGAAGCGCAGGTCCTGGTCGAACCGCGGTCCATGCTGGCCGTTCAGGTCGATG
>NZ_JBHLTC010000010.1:0-130293 GCF_042434725.1 Kribbella deserti
CCCACCCAGCAACCCGCGCCACACCCAAAACGCAACAGGCTCTGCAACCGGGTAGCCGCGAGAAAACCTGGTAGTGGGCACGCCAAAAGCCGGTATTCGCCAAGCAAGCCGGCAGCCACCCCGGGCCTGGGTCGCCTGTGTGTGCAGGGGGATCCGGCTGCTGATCACAAGGGTCCGATGAACGGCGACACGCCCAGTCACAAGGGTCCGATGAACGGCGACACGCCCGGTCACAAGGGTCCGATGAGGGGATACCGGCGCGCTGGGTGGCCATGTGGGCGGGGAGGAGGGGGCGTTACTTGATGCGGGGATGGGGGAGAAAGTTGCGGGGGATTTTGTGGGGTTTGCGGCTCGCCGGAATGGGCTTCGGTGGACCCGGATGGCCGTTACGGTCGAAGTAACGTCGTTGCTACGAGGAGTGATACATGCGTCACCAGCTCAGGTCGGCCGTTGCTCTTGCCGGCTCGATCGCCCTGCTCGCGGTGGCGGCCTGTTCGCCGCCGCAGAACTCGGGCGAGGAGGGCAAGGGGGGCAAAACCGTGACCACCTCGCTTGCCGCCGAGCCGGTGCACCTGAACCCGATGGGCCCGTTCGCGGCGGCCGATACCGCCGTACTCACGCTGTTGCAGGACACGCTGCTGGTCGCGAACCAGCAGGGCAAGTACCTGCCGCGGCTGGCGGAATCGTGGACCATCTCGCCGGACGCGAAAACGTTCACGTTCCGGCTGCGGCCCGGCCAGGTGTGGTCGGACGGGCAGCCGTTCACGGCCAAGGACGTCGTGTTCACGCTGACCTCGTTCGCGCATCCGAAGGTGGCCAGCCCGCAGTCGACCCGGTTGTCGAACGTCGCGGGTTACGCCGACCTGCAGGCGGGCAAGGCGAACACCTTGGCCGGAGTCACCGCGCAGGGCGCCGATACCGTGCAGATCAAGCTCGCCAACCCGGACGCGGGATTCCTGTCGCTGCTTGCCGCCGGCATGTACTTCTTCATCCTGCCCGAGCACGTGCTCGGCAAGATCGAGCCGGCGAAGCTGATGAAGGACCCGTGGTTCCTCAAGCCGACGGTCTCGATCGGTCCGTTCACCTTCGGCGAGTTGCAGCCGGACCAGCGCGTCGTACTGAACAAGAACCCCAAGTTCCGTACGCCGGTCGCCTTCGACCGGATCATCCTGAACATTCTCAAGACCGAGGTGGCTACCGGCCAGCTCGGTACCGGCGAGATCGACATCGCGCCGGTCGGCCCGCTCGAACGCAAGAACGTCGAGGGCCTGGACGGCGTCCGGGTGGAGAGCATCGAGTCGCCCGGGTTCAACCGGATCGCGCTGAACATGCGGCACGACTATCTCAAGGACAAGCGGGTCCGCCAGGCGCTGGTCTACGGCATGGACCGCCAAGGCGCGATCGACGCCGCGCTCGGTGGTAACGGCAAGGTGCTGAACAGCGCCTTCATGACCGAATGGGCGAAACCGGCCGGCCTCCAGGAGTACGCGTACAACCCGGACAAGGCGAAGCAGTTGCTGGCCGACGCCAAGTGGGACCCGAACCAGGTGCTCATCGCGCCGTACGACCCACTGCAGACCGACCGGGCCGCCGTACTCACCGTGCTGACGGAGAACCTGAAGAAGATCGGGGTCAAGCTGCAGCCGAGGCCGTTCGACCCGAGCGCCGGTTCACCGTTGGACAAGGGCGACTGGGACCTGTTCCTGTTCGGTGGCGGGGTTTACGGCATCGACCCGGCGACGCTGGTGCCGATCCTGACCTGCGAGCAGGCTTATCCCAAGGGTGGCAACATCCCGGGCTACTGCAGCGCCGAACTCGACAAGGCGATGTCGGAGGGCGCGCGTACGGCGAGCCAGGAGGCCCGCGCGAAGGCCTACCGCCGGGCGGCGCAGATCGAGAACGAGGACGTGCCGTACCTGTGGACCGCCCGACCGATGGCGCTGACGGGAGTTCGCGATCGCGTGCAGGGGTACGTGCCCTGGGGTGACGCCGCGCTGAGTCTGATCGACGTGGCCCAGTGGAAGGTCGACTGATACGCCGATGCTGAGGTATCTGGCGGTCCGGCTCAGCTCGATGCTGGTGGTGCTGTTCGCCGTCAGCATCGGGCTGTTCGCCCTGGTGCTCGCGGCTCCGGGTGATCCAGCCACCACGATGCTGTCCCCGGAAGAGCTCGGCAATTCCCAGGAGTACATCGAGCAACGCCGCCACGAGCTCGGCCTGGACCGCCCGGTCCCCCTGCAGTACGTCGCCTGGGCCGGTCGCGTTGTGCAAGGTGATCTCGGCACCTCGTTCGTCAACCAGAACCGGCCCGTCGCGCAGCTCCTGCTGGAACGCCTCGGGCCCACGCTGGAGTTGATGCTGACGGCGATGACCTTGAGCGTCATCCTGGCGTTGGTGCTGGGTGTAACCGCTGCAGCCCGGAAGAACAAGCCGGCCGACTACCTGATCAGTACGTCGACCATGCTGGTGATGAGCGTGCCCGCGTTCTTCCTCGGCATGCTGGCCATCTACGTGTTCGCGTTCCGGCTGCGCTGGTTGCCGTCGTCCGGTATGGCCTCTCCTTCGGACGGCGGCCTGATCGATCTGCTCAAGCACCTCGTTCTCCCGGCCGGCATCCTGGCCATCCACGGCTGCGCGAGCCTCATTCGGTATGTCCGGACCGGTCTGCTCGAGGAATTGAACGCCGACTACGTAAGAACGGCCGTGGCCAAGGGCGCGAGTCCGATGCGCGCGCGAATGCATGCCTTGCGCAACAGCCTGCTGCCGTTGATCACGCTACTGATGATGAACGTGCCGGAGCTGCTCGGTGGTGCCGTCATCCTGGAGACGTTGTTCTCCTGGCCGGGCATGGGACAGCTCACCCTGGCGGCGATCGGCAACCAGGACATCCCGCTGATCGTCGGGTTCGGCCTGATCGTGACGATCCTGGTTCTATTCAGCAACCTGCTGGCCGATCTGCTCTACCGGCTGGCCGATCCGAGGGTGCGGCTGCGATGACGCTGACTCCCGATCTGACCGGCGGCCCGATCGATCCCGGCGCGGCTCCCGCACGGTTGGCCTGGCGGCGGTTCCGCGCGAATCCCGGCGCGATGGCCGGCCTGATCGTGCTCACGCTGATGGTGTTCGCCGTCACCATCGGACCGTACTTGTTGCCGTATGCCCCTACCGACATCGACCTTCGGCACATTCGCGAAGCGCCGTCGTCCGCGCATCTACTCGGTACGGATGACACCGGGCGCGACGTACTGGCGAGGCTGTTGTCGGGCGGGCGGGTCTCCCTGCTGGTCGGGTTCGCGACGGCCGCGTCCGCCCTGGCGATCGGCACCTTCCTGGGTGTCGTGTCGGGCTATATCGGCGGAGTGCTGGACCTGTTCGTGACCCGGCTGACCGAGTTGTTCATGGCTGTACCGAGTGTGCTGGTCGTGATCGTGCTGGCCGGTGTACTCGGGCCGAGCGTGCCACTGCTGATCGGCCTGATCGCCTTGTTCTCCTGGCCTACCTCGTGCCGGATCGCGCGCAGCATCGTACTCAGCGTGCGCGAACTGGAGTACGTCCAGGCCGCGCACGCCGCCGGTACGAAGGGCTGGCGGATCCTGGTTCGTCACTTGTTGCCGAACGTGATTCCCCAGGTCGCGATCTCCGGGGCCCTGCTCGTCGCGGGCGCGATTCTGGCGGAGGCTGGTCTGTCGTTCCTTGGCCTCGGCGTGACACCACCTGCGGCCAGCTGGGGCAACATGCTGCAGGAGGTCGGATCGTTCACCAAGCTGACGAGCCTGCCGTGGCTGTGGCTACCCGCTGGCGCGGCCATGTCGCTCACCACGTTGTCGGTCATCTTCATCGGCGACGGCCTTCGGGACGCGCTCGACCCGCGAGGTTCGCGATGAGCCTGCTGAGCGTGCGGGATCTCCGCGTTGGTTTCGACACCATGTCCGGCCGGGTGGAGGCGGTCCGCGGCATCTCGTACGACGTCGAGCGCGGCAAGATCCTCGGCATAGTAGGCGAAAGTGGCTCGGGTAAAACCGTCAGCGCGCTGTCCGTGCTCCGCCTGTTGCCGCCGAACGGCAAGATCCTCGACGGTTCGATCACCTTCGACGGCACCGACCTGGTGCAGGCCTCCGAACGGCAACTGCGGGAGGTTCGCGGCGGCCGGATCGGCATGGTGTTCCAGGACCCGACGACCGCGCTCAACCCGGTGGTCCGGATCGGCCGCCAGATCGACGAGGCGGTCCTGCTGCATAACCGGAAGCTCACCCGGCGCGAGATCCGGCGTCGTACGCTCGACACGCTGGAGCTGGTCGGCGTACCGGATCCGGCCCGCCGCGCCGAGCAGTATCCGCACCAGTGGTCCGGCGGTATGCGTCAGCGGGCGGTGATCGCGATCGCGCTGGCCAACGATCCGGAGCTGGTCATCGCCGACGAACCGACCACGGCGCTCGACGCCACCGTTCAGGCTCAGGTCTTACGGGTGCTGACCGACGCACGGGAGGCCCGGGGTTGTGCCGTCGTACTGATCACCCACGATCTCGGCGTCATCTCGGATGTCGCGGACGACGTGGTCGTGATGTACGCCGGCCAGGTGGCGGAGGCCTGTCCGGCACCGACGTTGTTCGACGCGAGCCGCCATCCCTATCCGCTCGCGCTGATGCGGAGCCGCCCGGGCTGGGCGTCGGCCGCCGGCACCACCCGGCTGGTACCGATTCCGGGGCGGCCGCCGGATCTGGCCGCGCCGTTGCCGGGTTGTCCCTTCCAGCCGCGGTGTGACTGGGCGGGCGACGATCCTGCGTGCGTGACGGTCAATCCCCCGCTGATCTCGTTGACCGAACGCCATCGAACCGCCTGCCATCACCACGACCAGCTGGGGGTGCGGGCATGACGCTGCTGTCGGTGCGGGATCTCGCCGTGCACTTCCCGGTACGCGAGGGCCTGCGGCGCAAGTCCGTCGTACGCGCCGTTGACGGGGTGTCGTTCGACCTCGATCGCGGCGAAACGCTTGGCCTGGTCGGCGAATCCGGCTGCGGCAAGACCACCACCGGCCGCGCGGTGATGCGACTGCTCGAACCGACCAATGGCCGGATCGAGCTGGACGGCGCCGATATCACCCACGTCACCGGTCGCGAACTTTCGGGCCTACGGCAACGAATGCAGATCGTCTTTCAGGATCCGTACGCCTCGCTCAATCCGCGCATGACCGTGCGGCAGATCATCGCCGAACCACTGATCGCGCAGGGCCGTTGGCGTTCCGGCGGTCCCGCCCGGGTGTCCGAGCTGCTCGAACTGGTGGGCCTGCAACCCCGGCATGCCGACTCGTATCCGCATCAGTTCTCTGGTGGTCAACGGCAACGAATCGGTACGGCCCGGGCCCTCGCGCTCGAACCGGAACTGCTGGTCCTGGACGAACCGGTGTCCGCGTTGGACGTCTCGATCCAGGCCCAGCTGGTCAATCTGTTCGTGGATCTGCGGGCCTCGCTCGATATGGCCATGCTGTTCATCAGCCACGATCTGTCGGTAGTGCGGCATATCAGCGACCGGGTGGCAGTGATGTACCTCGGGCAGATCGTCGAGCATGGCCCGGTTCACGAGGTGATGGACGCGCCCGCCCATCCGTACACCGAGGCGCTGGTTTCGGCCGTGCCGGGTGGACCCACGGGCCGGGAGCAGATCGTGCTGAGCGGCGATCTCCCGTCGGCCGCCGACCCGCCCAGCGGATGCCGGTTCCGGACCCGGTGCTGGCAGGCCGACGACCAGTGCGCCGTACAGCCTGAACTGCTCGAACTCGGGCCCGGGCGCTATGCCGCCTGCTGGCATCCGAACGTCACCAGCGAGCCCGTTGGCCCTGCCGACCCTCGGCACTGAACGTCTTCTCGCTATTCGATGGTTCGTCACGTCTTCGACATAGTTCATGACGTGAATCAATGTCACACTGCTGAGCGTTTGCCCTGCAGGTCAGTTCCTACCTATCTACCCCACAGACCGCCCGATGTAGCGGTTGATCAGGAGGACGCAGTGAAACGCAGACTTTCGGCAGCCCTGCTCAGAACCACGGTCAGCCTGGCCGGCGCCATGGCGTTGATCGCCGCCGTACCGGTGGTGGCCCACGCGGAGCCACCCCAGGCCTTGCCCCAGAACGCGGACGGCATGGAGCAGACCTACTCACCCGCGTACGACTACGACACCGACGGTTGTTACCCGACCCCGGCCATCGGCATCGACGGCACGCTCAACGGCGGCCTCGCCCTGGGTGGCGCCGTGAACGGGCAATGCCGGGACCAGTGGGACCTCGACAACACCAACGGCTATGCGCGGTACAAGTGCAACAACGGCTGGTGCGCCATCATGTACGGCTTGTACTTCGAGAAGGACCAAGTCTCGCTCGGCCCGGGTTCGGCCGGACACCGGCATGACTGGGAGCACGTGGTGGTCTGGGTGCAGAACAACGTCGCGCAGTACGTCTCGACCTCGCAGCACGGCAACTACGCGATCCACCCGCGCGGCAACATCCGCTGGGACGGCACCCATCCGAAGGTCGTCTACCACAAGGACGGCATCGGTACGCACTGCTTCCGGGCGGCCAACAGCAACGACGAACCGCCGGAGAACCACTACCACAGCTGGCAATTCCCCCGCCTGGTCGGCTGGAACGGCTACCCCGCCGGTCTTCGCGACAAGTTGGTGAACCACAACTTCGGCAGCGCCAGCTTCGCCCTCAAGGACGGCAACTTCAACGGCCAGCTCGAAAAGGCCAAACCCGCCGGCATCCCCTTCAACCCCCACGGCTGACCTTCTCTTAGCGTCCCCAGCTTTTGCGCCGATCGGACCCGTTCAGCGCAGAAGCTGGGATCGCAAGGGGAACCTGGATAAATCGATTGCGCTGAAGAGGTACGACGTGTTGGCTCCGGGGATGCTTACTGTCGCCGAGGTGGACCCGTTCGACGAGCGCGCTTTTGGCGACTGGTACGACGCGTTGCGCGCGGGCGCCGCTGCCGACCGAGAGGCGCCGGTGATCTCCACGCTTGAGGCGCTCACGTTCTCGCTGCGGAATCCGGGTGAGCGCCTTCGCCGGCTGGCGGTCGCGGCCACGCAGAACGGCGAGACCGTCGGCGCGATGCTGTTCGAGCTGCCACTGGTCGATGACCTGAGCAACGTGATGGTCGAGATCGACGTACCGCCCGCGCACCGCCGCAAGGGCGTCGCGACGGCGCTCTGGGCCTGGGCCGCGGAACGGGCCGCCGCCGAGCAGCGCTCGATCTTCCAGACCGAGATCAACATTCCCTCGGGGTTCGACCTGCACAGCTGGCCCGGCGCTGCTTTCGCGACCAAGCTCGGATTCGCCAGCGAGAACACCGAGGACCACTTCGTCACGCCCTTGCCGTTCGACCCGGCGACCATTTCGTTGCTAAAGGCAAACACTTCCGCACTCGCGTCGTACCGGCTGATCTCCTGGGCGGGGCAGTGCCCCGAGGAGCATCTACAGAAGTACGCGGATCTGCATACGGCGATGAACCAGGACGTGCCGACCGGTGGACTTTCCCGCGAGGCCAGCGCGTGGGACGCCGAGCGAGTCCGCACGAACGACGCCCGGCTGGTCGAGAACTACCTGCCGTTGGTGACGATGGCGCAGACGCTCGAGGGCGAACCCGCCGGTTACACGTTGATGTACGTGCAACTCGGCGATCGGGCGAACGTGCTGCAGGACGACACCCTGGTGATGCGAGATCACCGCGGCCACAATCTCGGCACCCACCTCAAGCTGGCCAATCTCGATCAGCTGGCCGTTCACCACGACAGCCCGGGTTGGATCCACACCTGGACGGCGGAGTCGAACGGGCCGATGCAGAAGGTCAACGCCCGCTTCGGTTTTCGTGTCGTCGAGCAGATGCACGAGTTCGAACTCACTTCGCCTGCGACGGCCGGCCACTGATCGCGTACACCCCTGCTGCCGCGACAACCAGCCATACCGCGCCCACGAGGCCGGCCCGCTCGTAACCGGCGCCGCTCGCGAGTGATCCGAGGATCGCGATTCCCAAGGCCGCGCCGACCTGCTGCGAGGTCGCGGCCATCGCGCCCGCCACACCGGTGTCGGGACCCGCGCCCAGGGTCGCCGTACTGTTCGCCGCGGGCAGTACGGCGGCCGCGCCAAGCCCTTGCAGCAGAAAGATCGGCAGCACCTGCACCAGGTAGTTGCCCTGAGCATCCAGCTGACTGAGCAACACGAGACTGGCCGAAACACTCAGCAGCCCTGCCACGAAAAGGCTTCGCACGCCGAACCGATCCGACAACGGACGAACCACCCGTAAGCCGATCATGATGGCGGCCGTGAACGGCAGGAAGGTCAATCCCGTCCGCACCGGGGACAACCCCAGCGTGCTCTGCAGGTGGAAGCTCACCAGCAGGAACGTCACGAAGACACCCGAGGCCCATGAGGCCATTCCGACGTACGCCGCGACGCGACGGCGGTTGCCGAGCAACCTGAGCGGCAGCAACGGCGCGACGGCCCGGTGCTGGATCCAGACGAACAACCCGAGCAAGGCCAAACCGATCACCAGCGGCGGGAGCCCTACACCCCAGCCGGATTCGCCGGCCATGGTCAGGCCGTACACCACCGCGAGCAGGCCCGCCGTACCAAGCAAGGCGCCGAACAAGCCGGGCCGTACGACGGCTTGCGCACGGTCGGCTCGTACCGACCAGGCCACTCCAGCGGCGGCGATCAGGGCGATCGGCACGTTCACGAACATGGCCCAGCGCCAGCTCAGGTAGTCGGTCAGCACGCCGCCGAGAATGACGCCGATACCGGAGCCACTGCCCATGATCGTGCCGTAGATCCCGAAGGCACGGGCCCGGTCGAGCGGCTGCGGGAACGATATCGACAGCACCGCCAGTACCGACGGCGTGATCAGCGCGCCGAAGACCCCTTGCAGGAAGCGGGCCCCCAGCAACGATTCCGGGTTGGTGGCGAAGCCGCCCAGCACGGAGGCGAGGGTGAAACCGGCCAGGCCGATCAGCAGCGTGCGCCGACGGCCGAGCAGGTCCGAAACCCGTCCACCCAGGAGCAGCAGCCCTCCGAAGGCCAGGGCGAAGGCGTTGATCACCCACTGCCGCTCGACCGCGCTCAGGCCCAACGCCTGCTGGGCGGACGGTAACGCCAGATTCATGATCGTGGTGTCGATCGCGAGCATCAACTGTGCGACGGCGATGGCGATCAGCGCCCACCACCGTCGTACGTCCGTCACGGGTTCGGTCAAGGCGGTCATCGCGGTCCAATTCGTTGGGATAGCCAATGTTGGTCCGGCCAACGATAACGTTAATCGTGGGCGTTGCCAACGAATTGGCTAGAGTGAGCTCATGGACGAACGGGCCCCCGGGCGATTGCTGGCGACGCCGAGCTGGCTGGTCGGGCAGACCGCGGTGCAGTCCCGCCGGATCATCGGCGCGGCGTTCGCGGCCGCGGAGGCCAGCGGGTACCACTACCGGCTGCTGCTCTCGCTCGCGGAATTCGGTCCGGCGAGCCAGGCCACGCTCGGCCGGCGGACCGGGATCGACCGCAGTGACGTCGTCGCCGCGCTGAACGAGCTATCCACCGCGGGGTACGTCGACCGCGAGATCGATCCCGACGACCGCCGGCGCAACATCATCACGCTCACCGCGGCGGGCCGGCGGCAGCTGGAGCGCCTCGACCGGTTCGTCGAGGCGGCACAGGAAGAACTGTTCGCACCGCTGTCAGCGGCCGAACGCGGGCAGTTGACGCGACTACTGGCCCGAGTGGTCGAACACCACGCTCAGGCCGACTAGTCGGTGGGACGTCGTAGCCGGGCTTCGACGTTCGCCAGGCGCCGGACGGGCTTCGCCAAGTGTCAGGCGGGTTTACCAGGCGCGGGCGCGGCGGCGGGCTACGCGACGCTCACGGGCGTGTACCCGGCGGCGAGCCTTCCACGACAGCTTGCGCTCCGGCGGGACGACGCCGAAGACGGCGAAGTACGGCTGCGGCTGCTGGTCGAACGGCATCTTGCACTCCCGAACTCACTAGACGGACAGCAAGTCAGATGCGCGAACAGGGCCGTTGGTTCCAACTAAGCCGGACGGCACCAGTTCCGTCCCTGGTCCTGCGTTGGTAGAAAGGGGTCGGGTACGCCCGCGTGCCCAGACCTGTGCCTGTGTCGGATGACCTAGGAGTCCACGCGTGACCAGTTCCGATTCTGCCGGCCAAGCCGGTTCCGACGCCCTGTCGAACCTCATGCACGAGGAGCGACGGTTCGAGCCGCCGGCCGAGCTCGCCGCGAACGCCAACGTCAAGGCCGACGCCTACACCGCCGGGGAGGACCTGGAGACGTTCTGGGCCGAGCAGGCCAAGCGGCTGACCTGGGCCGTCGAACCGACCCAGACGCTCGACTGGAGCAACCCGCCCTTCGCCAAGTGGTACGCCGACGGCAAGCTCAACGCGACGTACAACTGTGTCGACCGGCATGTCGAGAACGGCCTCGGCGACCGGGTCGCGTACTACTTCGAGGGCGAGCCCGGTGACACCCGCGAGATCACCTACGCGCAGCTGAAGGACGACGTCAGCCAGGCCGCGAACGCGCTGCTCGAGCTTGGCGTCGAGGCCGGCGACCGGGTCGCCATCTACATGCCGATGATTCCCGAGACCGTGGTCGCGATGCTGGCCTGCGCCCGGATCGGCGCCCCGCACACCGTCGTGTTCGGTGGCTTCTCCGCGGACGCGCTCAAGGGCCGCGTACTCGACTGCGACGCGCGCGTGGTGATCACCTCCGACGGCGGTTACCGCCGCGGCGCCGCGTCCGCGCTGAAGCCGGCCGTCGACGCCGCGCTCGAGGACTGCCCGGACGTACGGAACGTGCTGGTGGTCCGCCGTACCGGCCAGGACACCGCGATGACCGAGGGCCGCGACCTGTGGTGGCACGAGTTCGTCGGCAAGCAGTCGACCGAGCACACGCCTGAGGCCTTCGACGCCGAGCACCCGTTGTACGTGATGTACACGTCGGGAACCACCGGCAAGCCCAAGGGCATCCTGCACACCACCGGCGGCTACCTGGTGGGGACGTCGTACACGCAGTGGGCCGTCTTCGACCTGAAGGCCGACACCGACGTCTACTGGACCGCCGCCGACATCGGCTGGGTCACCGGCCACAGCTACATCGTGTACGGCGCGCTCGCGAACGCGACCACCTCGGTGCTCTACGAGGGCACACCCGACACTCCGCACCAGGGCCGTTGGTGGGAGATCGTCCAGAAGTACAAGGTCTCCATCCTGTACTGCGCTCCGACGGCCATCCGGACGTTCATGAAGTGGGGCAAGGAGATCCCGGAGAAGTTCGACCTGTCGACGCTGCGCATCATCGGGTCGGTCGGTGAGCCGATCAACCCCGAGGCCTACATCTGGTACCGCGAGAACATCGGCGGCAACAAGGCCCCGGTGGTCGACACCTGGTGGCAGACCGAAACCGGTATGCACATGATCTCCCCGCTGCCCGGCGTGACCGCCGGCAAGCCCGGCGCGGCGATGAAGGCCCTGCCGGGTGTCGCGGCCGAGGTGGTCGACGACGCCGGCAACCCGGTCCCGAACGGCAGTGGCGGCTACCTGGTGCTGACCAAGCCGTGGCCCGCCATGCTGCGCACCCTGTGGGGCGACGACGAGCGCTTCAAGGAGACCTACTGGTCTCGTTTCCCCGGTATGTACTTCGCGGGCGACGGCGCCAAGAAGGACGAGGACGGCGATCTGTGGCTGCTCGGCCGGGTCGACGACGTCATGAACATCTCCGGCCACCGCCTGTCCACCACCGAGATCGAGTCCGCTCTGGTCTCGCACCCGAAGGTGGCCGAGGCGGCCGTCGTCGGCGCGTCCGACCCGACCACGGGCCAGGCCATCGCGGCGTTTGTCATCCTGCGCTCCGAAGCCGGTGACGGCGGCCCCGACGTGGTCCAGGAACTGCGCAACCACGTCGCCAAGGAAATCGGCCCGATCGCCAAGCCCCGCCAGATCATGATCGTGGCCGAACTCCCCAAGACCCGCTCCGGCAAGATCATGCGCCGCCTCCTGCGCGACGTAGCCGAAAACCGCGAGGTAGGCGACGTAACCACCCTCGCCGACTCCACCGTCATGGACCTCATCAAGTCCAACCTCGAAACCGGCAAATCCGACGAAGACTAACCACCCAACGGTTCTTTAGGAGTCTGCTGGACGTTTTTACGTCTAGTGGACTCCTAAAGAAGACCATTCGGCTGGGACCGACTGGTAGACCACTTGGTGAATTAGTTACCGGGGACTTGGGTTTGATGGTGGTAAGTGTCGGGGAAGGTTGCGGTGCGCTTCGTTGCGTTGCGGAGCGCGCCCGCCTCTTCGAAGGATGGTTCCGCCCATGCGCAAGGTTCCACGTCCCACGATCCGAACCTCGGTGGTGGCTGCCCTCGGGCTTGCTCTCGCGACCGGGTCCACGCTTGCGGCAGCTGCGCCCGCTGCCGAATCCAGCTCCGCCGCAGGCTCGGAGCTTCCCGTTACCCTGAAGGCTTCCCCGCAGGCTTTGTCCGGCGAATCGACCCGGGCGCTCGCGCAGGCCGTTGCGGCTGACGCGCTCGGACAGAGTGCCGAGACGAAGGGGTTGGCCCCTGCCGAAGCCGCCGGCCGGTTGACCAAGGCCGCGCGGGAGTTGGTTGTCGACGTACGTTCTGCCTCGGCCGGTTGGGCTCGGGGCGTGGCGTACATCGAGGCTCCCGCCAAGGAGCACGCCGCTCCGCAGGGCTGGTTGTTCGTCGCGCGTCAGGTCGACGGTCGATGGGTGACTGGTCTGGAAGGCGACCAGGAGTTCGCCGGTTTCGTGGCGAGCTCACCCCTGGTCCCAGCGGCCGAACGCGCCACTATGAAGGCCTTCGCGGAGAAGAAGGCCTCCGCCTCGGCGTACGGCACTCTCGCCGCCACCGGCCTGTTGCTGCCGTGGATGCCGGACTACTACATGACGATGTCGGGCGGTCCGCACGCCTGGGACGGCGGCTCCGGTCCCTGGAGCAGCCTGGACTTCGCGGGCGGCAACGCCAGCGGCATCGTGCGCTCGTCGGGCTCCGGTACGGCGACCTCGATGTGCGGCGCCGGCGGTGGATGGACCCGGGTGATCCACCCGAACGGGTTCTCCACCGACTACTACCACATGCGCAGTACGACCTATTACAACGGAACGGCGGTCGGCCGCAGCGCCTACCTCGGCGTCATCGGCGTCGATGTCTGCGCGGGTGGTTCCGCCACTGGCGCCCACGTCCACTGGGGTTTGCGCACGTACGACGCCGCCATGAACGGCCAGTACACCAACCTCCACGGCCGCGGAATCGGCGGCTGGACCTTCTACCACGGCAGCGCCCAGTACGGCGGCTACGCGACTCGTCTCGGCGTAACGGCCTACCCGGGCCACGCCATCTACAACCGCCTCGGCTAACAGTGATGAGCTGAGGTCAGCGAGGACCTCCATACTTGCGGCCCGATCCCGTCGGCTGCCCCGTCTTTCGCCCGGTCTGTCCGCCGTAGGTCGCTGGTATGGCGTGAGCCCGGGCCGGCTACCGGGTTGCGGGGCGCCTACCGGGTTGCAGGGCGGCTACCGGGTTCTGGTGTGCCCACTACCGAGTTCGTGTGCGGCTACCCGGTTGCAGCCAGGTAGCCGCACCAAAACTCGGCAGTCGACCTCGAGACCACCCGACCACCCTGACCCGCCGTCAACCTCAACCCGGCCCGGGGCCACATCGTGCAGCGAACGCGACCACCCGCGCCACGCCGCGCGAACCCAGCACCGTGCTGCGCCACGCGAACCCCAGATGCCTCGCCACGCAAACCCCAGCATGCCGCGCCATGCCGCACGAGCCCGGCGCGATGACGCGAACCCGGCGCCTGACGCGTGAGCCAGGCGCGGAGCATACGGAACTACCCGAGTCGCCCGGCCACAATGCCGCCGATCGCCGGTCGGCCTCCATAGGAGCACCCCCACGACCTGATGGGCCCTCGACCCCAGAGCGAGGGGCCGTCAGTTGTCCTCCGCCCAGGCACTCCCCACAACTTCCGCGGCTTCGTCGGCCGCAAGCCATCGAAGGTCTAGCACGTCCCCGCGCAGCCGAAACCGCCCCGCGTCCCAGTCGGCCAGTTCGGCGGGGACGTCCTCGGGCTGCACCATCGCGTCCGGATCAAGGCCGGCTCCGGACAACCAAACGCGGACGGCCCACCGATAAGGACCCCAGCGACGCCACCACAGCCGGCCGCCGACTTGGGTCGAGGAGGCCTCCGGCTCGACGCGGATATACCCGACCACTCGGCCGGCCTTGGAAAGCTCGGCGACCCGATCGGCGTACCGGGCCAGCGCTTCGGGAAGTTCCGGCTCAGGGTGCTGCGGTCTCAACGGCATGGTCCGTTGAGAAGTGGTCAGGTGGGGAGGCTGGTGGGCCACCAGGGTGGGACGTTGGCGGGGCAGAGCGGGGAGGGGAGCCAGGCGGGAGTGCCGGCCCAGGAGAAGAGGGCGAGGTCGGCGATCGCGATGGCGATCAGTGCGGCCAGTAGCGGCTTGAAGAACTTGCCGCCGGCTTTGCCGCGTTGGGAGATCCGGAAGACGACGTTGAACAGCACCATGTTCACCACCATCGCGACGGGCAGGCCCACAAAAAGCAGCGTTACCCCGTTGCCGACGTCGTTGATCTGGACGTTGCAGGTATCCCAGGCCCGGCGGGTCAGCGTGAGCAGGCCGAACCCCGCGCCGCCCCCGATCACCAACGTCAGGAACGAAAGCACCTTCGCCGGATTCGCCATGGTCTTCACGCTACCAACGGACCGCGCTCGGCGTACGCCGCGAAGCTCGTCGTACGCCGGGAAGAAGCTCGCCATAAGCCAGCGCAGCTCGCCGTGCGCCGGAAAGATGGTGCGGGCCAGGCGGGACGCGGGCATAGTCGCGAAGGTGGACCTTCGGATGCGGCAGTACTCGGGTTCGGCCGGCGACGCGGCGGCGATCGGCCGGGTGCGCGAGCGCGTCCGGGCGGTCGACGGCGACCACTGGATGCCGGGTCCGGATGAGCCGCAAACGGAACCGGACCAGCTGCCGTTCTGCGCTGTACGAAAAGCTCGGCTATCGCGTCGTCATACGCCAGCCTCGTTATCGCAAGCCGCTCGACTAGGTGGCCCGGGCACCTTTTAGGCTCGGGCCATGGAGACGATGGAGACGAAGCGGATCGAGGCGACCAACGCCGAGCGGTTCGAGCTGGCCCAGCAGTACGGCTGGCAGTTCCGCCCGGACGCGCCGGATCTGCTGGAGCTGTGGCGGGTGCTGCCGTTCAGCCAGGTGGGCGACAAGCGGATCGCGTTCGGTGTGCTGACCGGGGCCTTCCAGGGCATGCCGTTCCTGACGTTCGACTTCCACCGGCGCCCGGTGGTGACGAATGTGCACACGCGCTGGACGAACAAGAAGGTGAACGAGCTCGACACCATCACGATCGACTCCGTCTGGGTGGTGAAGCTGCCCGCGCCGATGCTGTACTTCCAGATCGTGTCGAGTGTCGACTCCGCGTTCGAGGTCGACGAACATCCCGAACCGCCTACCGCCGATCCCAAGTTCAACCGGTGGTACAAACTGCTCGGCACCGATCCGAACGTCGCGACGCAGATCCTCACCCCGCCGGTGATGGCCCTGATGCGCAAGGAGAAACTGCACACCTGGGCGCTGACCGGCAACGAACTGGTCTTCACCGAACAACCCACCTTCGGCCGTACGAAACCGAAGGACATTCTCGAAACTCTCGGCAAACTCGCGCAGCTTGTTTCGGTTCTGCCCTATCGCTGACGAGACGGCGCCCGCGCGGCGGGATTGCGCTGGAGTGGTCCGGCATGTGAAGACTGGTCCATGACCGCACTCGCCGCCATCATCCATGCTGGACTGGCCGCCGCCTGGGTGGGTGGCATGGCCTACTCGTTGTTCGTGGTCCAGCCCAAGCTCCGCCGGTACTTCGGCTCCGACGAGCACGGCCGCGAGGCGCTCACCATGATGATTGCCGCTGGCAACCGCTGGAAGGTGCTCGGGCTGATCGCGGTGATCGCGGCCTCCGGTCTGGTCCTGCTCTGGCGCACGTCATCGCCACTGTGGATCCATCTGGTCAAGGCGACTTTGTTGCTCGGCGCAACCGCCATCTTCTGGTACGTGTCCTGGCGGCACTGGCCGCGCCGCGTCTTCGCCACCCGCGCGGAACTTCCGAACTACCAGAGCCGCCTTCGCACCCTGGCCCTCGTCATGCTCGGCCTCACCGGCACGGCCTTCGCCCTGGGGGTCGCCGCCACGCACTCCTGACCAGACCGCTGGCATAGACCAGTAGGCTGGCCGGCCTGAGCGCCGAGAAGTCCGGGCGCAACGCCGTACCGGTCGAGTTCGCGGCGGGCGCGCGCGGAACCCCTAGGTGGCGCGGTACGCGATGGTCAGGTCGTACCGGTCGGAGCGATAGATCGACCGGCCGGACTCGATCACCTCGCCGGAGGCGGTTCGCGGTTCCGACGAGATGATCAGGCACGGGGTGTTCGGTTCGATGCCGAGCAGTTCCGCGTCGGCCGGATCCGGCGGCGAGGCGACCACCGAGGCCGAGACCAGGCCGAGTACGACGCCCCAGCGCCCGGCCAGTTCGCCGTACAGCGAGAGCTTGCCGAAGTCGAGTTCCTCCAGGCCCGGGTAGCGCCGCAGCGAAAGGGTGGTGCGCTCGATGGCCATCGGCTCGTCGTCGGCCGTGCGCAACCGGACCAGCCGCAGCGCGCGCGTTCCCTCGGGCTCTTCCAGCCGTGCGGCGAGTGCGCCGGTGGCGGTGATGACCTCGTGTTCGAGCACCTTCGCGCCCGGCCTCAGCCCGCGCGCCAGCATGTCCCGGCTGAACGACGACGCGACCAGCATCCGCGGCGGGGGCACGTCCGCGACAAAGGTGCCACCACCCGGGCGGCGCGCGGCCCGGCCCTCGGCAACGATCCGATCGACCTCCTGGCGGACCGTCATCCGGGCCACGCCAAGACGTTCGGCGAGCACCCGCTCCGAGGGCAGCACGCTGCCGGCCGCGAGCGTGCCGGTCAGGCGGCGCAGGATCTCCCGGATCTGATCGCCCTTGGGCCGGTCGGCGCTGAGCGCGGTCGGCAGGTCGGCCAGTTCACCGGGATCGTTCCTGGGACGCGACATGAGGCCAGTATCCGCCGTCACCGGCCGATGCCACGGTGCCGGGGTACGACCGATCGATCACAGCTCCTTCGCCGGCTGGATGATCAGCTGGGACAGGTTGACGTGCCGGGGGCGGCTGACGAGGTACGCGACCAGATCCGCGAGTTCGTCGGGCTGCACGGCGGGCAGGGTGGTCCGCATTTCGTTGACCATTTCCCGCAGCTCCGGAGGGAAGGCGTCGGCCAGTTCGGTGCCGCCCGTCATGCCCGGTTCCAGGTTCGTGACCCGGATCCCCTGCGGAGCCAGTTCGAGCCGCAGGGATTTCGTCAGGTAGGACACGGCCGCCTTCGAAGCGCCGTACACGGCCATGCCGGCCATGAAGTGGTTCGCGGCCAGCGACGAGACGTTGACCAGGTCGGTGGTCCGGTCGGCGGCGGACCGGAGCAGCGCGGGCAGGAAGATCCGGGTGGTGTTGATCGTGCCGGTGAGGTTCACGTCGACCAGCCGCCGCCACTCGGCAGCGGGCACCTGCTCGAACGGCGCGATGGTCATACTGCCCGCGTTGTTCACCAGCAGATCGACGTCACCCAGCCGGTCCTGGACGACTTGCGCGGCCGTGGACAGCGACGCCTCGTCGGTCACATCGGCCGGCACGGCGATCGCGGTGCCGCCCGTTTCCTGAATTCGCGCGGCGACCTTCTCCAGCCGGTCCGCGCGCCTGGCGACCAGGGCGACGGCGGCTCCGTCAGCGGCCAGGCGGGTTGCGATGGCGGCGCCGATTCCGCTGGCGGCGCCGGTGATGAGGGCTACTCGATTCGTCATGTCCATCAGCCTCGGCGGTGACCGCGAAACGGACCAGATCCTTGCCGACCGTGGGTCTGGCAGTACCACCCAGCGTGCTGACCCAGCGTTGTGGCGGGCTGGGATAATGGCAGGTGTGACGATCAGACCGGACCTCGGCGAATTCCTGCAGACCCGGCGGTCCCGCATCCGGCCCGAGGAAGTAGGCCTGCCGTCCAGCCCGGACCGACGGGTGGCGGGCCTGCGGCGCGAGGAGGTGGCGCTGCTGTCGAACGTGAGTGTCGACTACTACATCCGCCTGGAACAAGGGCGCGCCGCGAACCCCTCGCACGCCGTACTGACCGCTGTGGCGTCGGCCCTGCGGCTGAGCGAGACCGAGCGGGAGCACCTGCTGGCGCTGGCCAATCCGGCCGCGCGACGTCGGCCCGAGCCGGCCAAGGTTCGGCCGCAACTGGCCGCGATGGTGAACGCGCTGCGGGAACTCCCGGCGGTGGTGTTGGACCGGTTGAGCAACGTACTGGTCTGGAATCCGGCCGCGGCGGTCGTACTCGGCGACTTCGCGAACGGCGAGCGGAACCTGGCCCGGCGCTACTTCCTCGATCCGGCGTCGCGGACGCTCTACTCGGACTGGGAGTCGGCCGCCAAGGACATGGTCGCGCACCTGCGGAAGATGTCAGCGGAGTACGCCGACGATCCGGAACTCGCCGAGCTGGTGGAAGAGCTGTCCGCGTTGAGCCCAGAATTCGCGGGCTGGTGGTCCGGCCACGACGTGAGCACACGGTCGCACTGCCCGAAGATGCTGAACCACCCCGGAGCTGGACGGTTGACCTTCTCGCTGGAGGTGCTGGTCGTGCCGGCCGACGACGGGCAGGCGGTGCTGACCTACACCCCGGCGGACCAGGAGACCGAGTCGGCCGTCGAGGCCCTGCTGCAGCGCTCGTCGGCGGCGCGGATCGCCGGATGACCACCGGCTTTCACCGGTAACGCGGGTCGCCGATGACCGCGGGACCGCACAGCGTTCTTGACCCGCAACTACGCTGGGGAACATGGCTCAGTTCAGCGCGGAGACCGCCCGGACCGGCGAGTGGAAACGACAGGGCAACGCCTTCACCGACCGGATCAGCCGGGACTCGACGTCTGGCCCGGGCGAGGGCCCGGACGAGCAACGCCGATGGCCGGTGGAGCCCGGCCGCTACCGGCTGGTGGTCTGCCTCGCCTGCCCGTGGGCCCACCGCGCGGTGATCGTACGCCGCCTACTCGGCCTCGAGGACGCGATCAGCCTCGCGGTGGTGGACCCGATTCGCGACGAAAGCGGCTGGCGCTTCACGCTCGACCCTGATGACCGCGATCCCGTACTCGGCATTCGCTATCTCGCGGAGGCCTATCACGGTACCGACCCCGGTTTTGAGGGACGCGTGACCGTACCGGCGATCGTCGACACCCGCACCGGCTTGGTGGTGACGAACGACTATCCGCAGATCACCCTCGACCTGTCGACCGAGTGGACCGATCACCACAAACCAGACGCGCCGAAGCTGATCCCGGCCGATCGTGGCGAGATGGACCAGCTGATCGAAGAGATCTACCAGGACGTGAACAACGGCGTCTACCGCTGTGGATTCGCGACCACCCAGGAGGCGTACGAGACGGCGTACGACGCCCTGTTCGCGCGGCTCGACGCGTTGGAGAACCGGCTGGCGGATCGTTCGTATCTGCTGGGGGATGAGCTGAGCGAGGTGGACGTTCGGCTGTTCACCACGTTGGTGCGGTTCGACGCGGTTTATCACGGGCACTTCAAGACGAATCGGCAGAAGCTGACCGAATTCCCGAACCTGTGGGCCTACGCGCGAAGGCTCTATCAACAGCCGGGATTCGGCGACACGGTCGACTTCGACCACATCAAGCGCCACTACTACGTCACGCACGACACCATCAACCCGACCGGCATCGTCCCCAAGGGCCCCGATCCTTCGACCTGGCTCACCTGAACCACCACCCGGCGCCGTCGCCTCCCCCACAGCGCGCGATTCGCCGACCAAGGTCGGGGGTTCGTGGCAACTACCCGGTTTCGGCGTGACTGCCGGGTTTCAGTGCGCCCGCTACCGAGTTTTTGTACGGCTACCCGGTTGCAGCCAGGTAGCCGCGCAAAAACTCGGCACTGGACCTCCGGGATCGCTTCGCCCGCCTACGTCGGCGACCACAGCGGGCCGCCGTACGAAAGGGCGAGCGAACGCAGACCAATCGACGCAGCGCCGTGACACCTCGCCGTCGTACCGACTGGTGGCGGACGCGACGCCGAGAGAAGTCGTCGCGATACGGGCCCAGTGGCGTGCGGTGGTGGGCTAGCTCTGGTGGATGAGGGTGTGGACGGCGGTGGCTATTGCGTGGGGGTGGGTCAGGGGGAGAGTGACGTGGGCGGCGGTGGGTAGGGAGTGGTGTTCGCCGCGTGGGGACTTGGCGGCGATCGCGTCGTAGAGGACGTGGCTGGCGGTGACCTGTTCGCGGACGAGTTCCTCGGGCTGGAACATCGTTTGACTGGCGTCGACACTCGCGCCGGACAACACGATCAGCGGTACGTCGGGGAGCGGGCCGCCGGCGCGGAGTTCTTCCAGCAAGGCAAGGACATTCAGGCCCTCGTGCAAGCCGGTCGGCAGTCGCTCGGGACTCACGTGCTTGTCGATCACCTGCTCGCGCACGTGCTCCGGCAGCGGGCCGAAGCTCGTCGCGAACACCGCGCGAACTTGCGAGACGAACTCATCAGTGAGCTCAGGCAGTTCGACGTCCTCGGTGGTGTTGGCCGCAAGCTTCAAATGATCCGGCATGTAGTTGTCGTAATCGGCGTGCAGCGGATCAAGCAGCAAGATCGCGGCGGTCTCCGCCGGGAAACGCTGCGCGTAGCGCTGGGCATACGCGCCGCCGAGGGAGTGTCCAACCAGCACGTACGGACCACTCAGGCCGACGGTGGCCAGGAGATTCCGGAGCTCGTCGGTGACCTCGTCCAGGGTTCGCGGCAGCTCGGCGTCATCGCTCCAGCCGGTGCCGGCCCGGTCGTACAGCACGGAGGTGGTGAACTCCGCCACCAGGTCATGAGCCAGCAGGTAGTCCAGCGCCATGCCGCCGGCGCCCGGCAGGAACACCACGACCGGACCGCCCTCGCCAGACTGGTGCAGCCACAGCCGACGGTCGTTCAGCTCGACAAGGCGCCCGGTAATCGGCGCAGTTGATCTCATAATTGAGAATGGTATCAACTGTGAGATCATGTCGCAATGAGGGTCACCGAACTGCTGATGCACCCGGTCCGGCTGCGGATCGTGCAGGCGGTGTTCGATGGAACGCCGTTCACCACCCAGGAACTGCGCGAGCGGCTGCCGGACGTGTCGCGTGCCACGATGTACCGCCAGGTGGAGATCCTGCTCGACGGCGGGCTGCTCGAGATCGACAGCGAGGAGCGAGTGCACGGAGCCGTCGAACGGCGCTACCGGTTGCACTCGGCGCGTTCGCTGATCGATCGCGATACCGCCGAGGCCATGACGGTGGACGATCATCGCCGGGGATTCGTCGCGTCCACGGCTTCACTGCTGGCCGAGTTCAGCGCGTATCTCGATCAGGACGACGCCAATCCCGCGGCCGACCTGGTGTCCTACCGCCAGATTCCGCTGTACCTCAGCGACTCCGAGAAGGCGGCGCTGATCGACGCGTTGGTCGCGTTGCTGCACGCCCATGCCGGCAACGACCCGTCTCCCGACCGCCGCCGCCACCTACTCGCGGCCACCCTCTTCCCGACCGAACCCGTCGACGAGGTCGAACCCGTCGCCGACCCGGAACCCCGGTGACGCAGCCGACCGTCCCCGAGTCTTGACATGCGGCAGCCTGATCGGCGCCGGGGCCTGGCATGACTGCGGCATCGATCGCGGGCACCGTGCTCGGCGGCCTGCTGCTCGGCGTTATACCAGCCGTCGTGATCGTGCCCCTGCTGGTCGCATTACTTCTGATATCAGCGCTCAAAGTCTGCTGCCACCGATAATTGCCCTTAGCAACCATGCGACTACGTGTCCGCTCAATTGCCTTTAGTAGCTGGCGTCCCGCCGATAGTTGCCACGCCGTACGACGGATCGCGGCGCCCGGCTTCTGGGTAGAATCGGCCAAGGTGTGCCGGGAAGTCTGGTCGGCGATGTATTTGACGACCCCTGCAGACGACCTGAAGACGACCCCGCCCGGAGGCCGCCATGACGCCCGCACCGCGTACCCCTCAGCGCCGTACTGCCCGTGGCTCGGAGCGCCGCCGCGCTTTTCCCCGGATCCGTACGCCGGAGCGGGCCTATCTCGCGGACCTGCTGCGGGCGGAAACCACCGGAGGCCTCCTACTGGTCGCGGCGGCCATCGTCGCGCTGGTCTGGGCGAACTCCCCCTGGCAGGACGCGTACCACCATCTGCGCGACTACGAGCTTGGCCCGTTGACCGTGGAGGCGTGGGCCTCGGACGGCGCACTGGCGGTGTTCTTCTACCTCGCCGGCGTCGAGCTCAAGCGCGAGCTCGTGGTCGGCACGTTGTCGCGCTTCAACGAGGCGATCGTGCCGGTGGCCGCGGCCCTGGCGGGCATGATCGTGCCGGCCTTGATCTACCTCGCGATCAACCTCGGCCCCGACGGCGAACCCAAGGGCTGGGCCGTGCCCACCGCCACGGATATCGCCTTCGCCCTCGCCGTACTGGCCATCGTTGGCCGGTCCCTGCCGAGCGCGCTCCGGGCATTCCTGCTGACGCTCGCGGTGGCGGACGACTTCGGCGCGATCCTCATCATCGCGATCTTCTTCTCGCACGGGTTCCACCTCTGGGCGCTGCTGGCGTCGCTCGCGCTGGTGGCGGGCTTCATCGTGCTGCAACGCCTTCGCGTCCGCTCGTCGTTCATCTACCTGCCGCTGGCTCTCGGGACCTGGTGGTTCATGCACGAATCGGGCATTCACGCCACGATCGCGGGCGTCGCGCTCGGCCTCGCCACCCGGGTACTGCGCGACGAGGGTGAGGCCCGTTCACCCGGCGAGCGCCTGCAGCACCGGCTCGGGCCCTGGTCCGCGGGACTGGCCGTGCCGGTGTTCGCGCTGTTCGCCGCCGGTGTCACCGTGGACGGCGAGGCCCTGCGCACGATGCTGACCGACCCGGTCGCCATCGGCATCGTGGCCGCCCTCGTCCTCGGCAAGATCCTCGGCGTCCTGGGTGGCTCCTGGCTCACGGCCCGATTCACCCGCGCCGAGCTGAACGCCGACCTGGCCTGGCGCGACGTCGCCGCCGTCTCCGTCCTGGCCGGCATCGGTTTCACCGTCGCACTGCTGATCGCCCAGCTGGCCTTCACCGACGACCCGGCCCAACTCGAGCGCGCCAAGGCCGCCGTGCTCACCGCCTCCCTGATCGCCGCCATCCTCGCCACCTTCGTTCTCCGCCGCCGCAACCGCGCCTACGCCAACACCTGACGTCAGGGCACAATTCGTCACTCAAAGGGTTCGAACGGCTTCAACAGGTGACCTCCAGGTGGCTACTATCGCTCGATGAAACCCGGATCAGGACTCGTCACCGTGCTGGCCGCCGTGACGGCAGGCCTGGTCCTCGCGCTGATCTGGTGGCGTGCGAAACGCGAAGGCCGGGACGAGTTCTGGACCCGAGTGGAACGAGCCGGCTGGGTGGCCGCGATCTTTTTCGGCGCCTCAACCCTGATCGCGTCGGTGATCGAGCCGGAACCGGACACTCGGCAGTCACCGGCTCCGACCGTGGCCACTTCCACACCGACGCCTTTCCACACCGACGCCTTCCACACCGGCGCCATCGACTCCGGCCCCAGCCACGCCGACGCCGTCCACTCCGGCGCCTTCCAGCGTTGCCACGCCGACTTCAGCGCCGCCCACCAGCACCCCGCCACCGGTGGTCACCCCTGCGCCGACCGCGTCGAAGCCCGAGCTGGTAGCCGAGGTCCTTGAGGTGGCGCCGCCTGGATGCGGCGGGAGTAGCGGGGTCGACGTTCATCTGGATGATCCGATGCGGGTCATTCCCGGCGAGCTGGAAAGTCCGGAAGCGGACCTGGAGTACGACGACTGCGACGGCGGCATCTATCCGGGCTCACGTGGTTCGCTGGGCCTGCTCGCCGCCGGCACGCCGTTGACGCGCGCGAGCTGCGAGGCAGCCGCCTTGCGTAAGCCGATCGGCGACTCCCGGTCGGTGCACACGATGAAGGTCAACGACGTTCTCTGCGCCGTCACGGACGAGAAGAAGGTGGCCGCCGCGGTGATCAAGAAGCTCGGTGCGCCTTGGGGCGACGGTCCATCGGAGGGACCGCGGCAGCCGACCATCTACCTTGCCGTCACCCGGTGGGCGCAGTAAGCCCGCGAAACACGGGGTGGGTCGGCGTGCGCGGAGATACCGGTGGGTACCGGCCCGGTAGTCTCGGTGGACGGACCTCGGAAGGAGTGCCCCATGTCGCAACAGCCGGCTGGGTCGAACGACGGTGAGCCCACGATCGGGCAACTGGTCGCGGACGCCAGTAGAGACCTGTCCGCCTTGGTGCGCAGCGAGTTGCAGCTGGCGCAGACCGAGCTGAAGGCCACCGCGGTCGCCGCCGGTACGGGCGTCGGCATGTTCGGTGGTGCGGCCTTTCTCGGCCTGCTCGCGATCGTCCTGCTGTCGATCGCGGCGGGCTACGGCCTGGTCGCGATCGGGCTGCATCCGGCGCTGGCGTTCCTGATCGTTGCCGTCGTCTACCTACTGATCGCGGCGGCGCTGGTGTTCATCGGCAAGAACCAGCTCGGCAAGGCCCAGGGCCCGAAGCGCGCGATCGAGACCTCGAAGCAGTCGGTCGAGGTGCTCAAGGCCGTCGGGAAGGGCGACTGAGCCCGGCCGGCGTCTCCGACCTGCTCGTCGACGGGCCCTGGTCGCACTCCCTCGTGGCGGCCAACGGGGCCCGCTTCCATGTCGCCGAGTGCGGCGCGGACGACGCTCCCCTGGTCCTGTTCCTGCACGGCTTCCCCGAGTTCTGGTGGGCCTGGCGGCACCAACTGCCGATCGTCGCGGCCGCCGGGTATCACGCCGTCGCGATGGATCTTCGCGGCTACGGCGCGAGCGACAAGACCCCGAAGGGCTACGACCCCTTCACCGCCGCGGCCGACGTTTCAGGGCTGATCCGCTCGCTCGGCGCCAGCGAGGCGATCCTGGTGGGTCATGGCTGGGGCGGCTTCATCGGCTGGTCCACCGCCGTACTGGCGCCACGCCAGGTCCGGGCCCTCGCGACCGTCTCGGCACCGCACCCGCTGACCTTGCTCCGGTCCACCCGGGACCCGGCCCGATTGCGCTCGATGGCGAAGGTCGGCCTGTTCCAGCTACCGATCCTGCCCGAACGGCGCCTGCTCGCCCGGGACGGCGCGTACATCGAGCAACTGCTGCGCGACTGGTCGGGCCCCGGCGCCTTCCCGGATCAGGAGGCCAGCCGCCGGTACCGCGCGGCCCTCCAGGTTTGGCCCGCGCCGCACTGCGCCCTGGAGTACCACCGGTGGCTGGTCCGCTCGCGCCTCCGGGCCGACGGCCGTCGCTATTCGGCGGAGATGGACCGGGCGATCGACGTACCGGTCCTCCAGGTGCACGGCGCCGCCGACGGCGCGATCCCCCTCAGCGGTACGGCGACCCCGGCGCGGCTGGTCGGCAATGTGCTGCGCGCCGAGGTGATGACCGGCGTTGGGCACTTCCCGCACGAGGAATCGCCCGAGCTGTTCACCGACGTACTGCTCGACTGGCTGAACGGGCTGCCGCCGCAGGCTCAGGAAATGGCCTGAGGCCCAACCGTGCCGGTGACCTTCCAGCCGGTCGCGCCCTGATCCAGGCGGAAGGTCAGCCACTGCGCCGACAGGCAGCCCTCCCACGAGCTGGCCGGGATCTCCAGATGGCCGTCCTTGAGCTTCAACCCGCCGAGGGTGATCACCACTAAGCCCGCCGGCTGCGGGGCGCAGGGGTCTTTCAGCACCGGCTTTTCCCGGACCCAGCTGATCGTGCCGAGCATGCCGATCCGCGCGGTGACGTCGTCCTTGGTGCTCTGGTCGAACGGACCGCCGAGCTGATACCCCTTGTCACCGGGGAAGCTGCCGCCGACCGGCCGATCGAGAATGACGATCTTGCTCTCACCGGCCGTGCGGTTCTTGAGCAAGGCATGAATCACTTCGGCATACGCCTGACCCCACTGGCTGGCCTGCCCCAGCGGGCGGTTCGTCTGCGGGTGATTGGTCTGCGGCTGGTTGGTCTGCGGCTGGTTGGTCTGCGGCTGGTTGGTCTGCGGAGCCACCGGCAGCTCGGAGGCCTTACCCGGGGCAGTAGCACTGGGCGTTGGCCCGGCGGTGCCGGCTTCCTCCGGGCCACCCGTGACGTACACGGCGCCCGCAACAACCGCGGCCACCGAGGCGGCGGCGACCAGCGCCGTACCGACCGGACGCTTCTTTGCCTTAGGCAATGGATGAATGGTTGCCGACGGCAAATCCCTGTCCAGTAAGGCCTCTCGCTCCGCGAAGGTCTCCCGCAACAGCTTGGCGGCCTCGTCGTCGGTCGGCTTGCTCATGTCGAGTCTCCCTCGTTCAGCTCGGGTACGGCGGCACGCAGTCCTGCCAGCGCCCGGGCGGCATTGGAACGGACGGTGCTCGCCTTGCACCCGAGTACGTCGGCGATCTCCTCGTCCGGAAGGTCTTCGTAATAGCGCAGCACCAGTACGGCGCGCTGCTGCCGGGGCAAGGTGGCGAGCAACCGCCAGGTGGCATCGCGCTGGGCCTGCCGGCCGGCGATGTCCTCCGACGCCGTCTCGGTCATCTCGGCGATCGGCACCTCGCGGTTCGTCAGCCGACGGCGCCAGCTGAGGAACTCGTTCACCACCATCCGGCGCAGATAGGCCTCGGGGTATTCGAGGCCACCGATCCGGTGCCACTTCGGATAGGCCCGGATCAGGGCGGTCTGCACCAGGTCCTCGGCGCTGTGCACGTTGCCGGACAGCATGTACGCCACCCGCAGCAGCCGCCGCTCGTTCGATGCCACTACCTCGTCGAACGACCGTGGCTGCTGCCTCGACTCCGGTTCACGTGTCACAGTCACACCCAACCAACGCAGTGGGCCCTTCACCCTGCTGCATCGGCGGCCGGCTTTTTAGGTACAGCTACGAGTTGAGACCGCCTGCGTGGACTTGATGCCCGCCGCGGCGGCCGGCGCCACCTGCTCGGCGGTGAGCGCGTAACCGGTGCGGTCGTCCTCGACCGAGGCCGCGAACACCACGCCGTACACCGTGCCGCGCGGGGAGATCAGCGGTCCGCCGGAGTTGCCCGGGCGGACCGAGGCCCAGATCGGGAAGGCCATCCTGGTCACGGTCCGGTCGCCGTAGATATCCGGACCGCGCAACCGCTCCTCCGAGCGGATCCGGGCCGGCTCGGCGTCGAAAGGCCCGTTCTCCGGGTAGCCGAGTACGACGGCCGCGTCATCGGCCTTACCGCTCTCGTCGAGCACGAGGAACCGCTCGGTCGGCAGCTTCGGCACATACAGCACGGCGACGTCGATACTCGGGTCGAAGACCACCACGGTCGCGTCGTACCGCTTGCCGTCGACCTCGACGGTCGGATTGCGCACACCGGCGACAACGTGCGCGTTGGTCATCACGCGCTGGCGGGCGTACACGAAACCGGAGCCCTCGATGCCCTGCCCGCAGCTGGCCATGCCGGTCACCTTCGCGATGCGGCTGTACGACTCGCGCACCGCGGGCAGACGGGAGATCCCGCCGTCGGGCGGCTGGACCTCGCGGATGCGCTCCGGTACGAACGGGTCGAGGAAGCGCGGGAAGAGGTCCGTGTTGACCACGTTGTTGAAGGCCTGCAGCGCCCGGTCCGCGCCCGTTGGCAGGGTCTTGTCGACGCGTGCGAGCACCTCCGAACTCCGCACGGCCGAGGTGACGCTGGGGATCCGCGCGCCGCTGACCGCGACACCGAGCACCCACGCGACCACGAGCACGGAGACCGCGGCCAGCGCGGCACCACCGAGGGCGTCGACGAACTTGGCCGGACTCCAGGAGATCTTGTTGCGCAGTTTAGCGCCGAGCACCGCGCCGATGGTCCGCCCGATCGAGGCCAGGATCACCACCAGCACCAACGCCGCGAACGACACCTGCACGCTCGGCGCGAAGTTGTCCAGCACCCGCGGTACGCCGTACACCCCGACGGCCGCACCCGCGAGCAGGCCGATCGTCGCGCAGGCGCCGAGCACGAAGCCCTCGACGTATCCCGAGATGGCCACCAGGGCGGTGATCACCAGTAACGCGATATCGAGACCGGTCACTCCACGTCCTCTCCTGGTCCCAGGTCGTGCTCGATCCGGGTCATCCGGCGCAGCTCTGGCGACCGGCGGCCCTCGTTCCGCCAGGCCGCTTCGACCAGGCGATCGGGCAACGGTACGACGTTGGAGGTGTCCCACGGGTGCGCCCACCCGGCCAGGGCGAGCATTTTGTCGAGCAGACCGGCGGTGAAACCCCAGATGTAGAGGTCGTCGACCAGGAACGCCGGGCCGGTGAAGCCCGACGGATGCAGGCAGCTGATCCGGTTGGCCGGATCCGCCAGCGCGGCGATCGAGACCCGGTGCACCGAGGCCACCTCGGCCGGATCGACCACGGCCACCGGCGACGGCTCGCGCCACCAGGCCAGCACCGGCGATACCGCGAAGTTGCTGACCGGCACCCACAAGGCCGGCCAGATCGCGAAGACCTCGACGCCGCGGGGGTCCAGGCCGGTCTCCTCCTCGGCCTCACGCAGCGCGGTCCGGATCAAGCCGTCCGTGCCCTCGCCGTCGGCCTCGTCGGCCCGGCCGCCCGGGAACGACATCTGCCCGGCGTGCGACCGCAATTCCCAGGACCGCTCGGTGAGCAGTACGTCGGGCCCGTCGGCGCCACCGTCGTCGGCCAGCAGGATCAGCACGGCGCTCTTGCGAACGTTGGGGTCATCCGGCGGCAGGAACCGGGACAGCTCGTTCGGATCGACATCCAGGCTGGCCTTCGCCAGCGGTTCGAGGCGCTCGGGCAGCGCGACCTCGAACGTCGTACTCGACTTGAGCGGATTTCTCACCGGGTCACTCCGAGCTTTTCCCGCACGAGCTGGTCGAGCTGCTCCTGCGAACGGAACGGGCCGATGTGACTGTAGGCGATCTCGCCCTTGGCCGTCACAAACACCGTCATCGGTGGCCCCGGGATACGCAGCGGCTTGGCGAGTTGCTTGTCCGGGTCGGACAGATGCGGATAGGCCAGGCCATGTTCGACGGCGAACTTCACCGCCTGGTCCGGCCTCGGATCGGCGTAATCCACGCCGAGCAGCTGGATCTTGCCGCTCTTGGCCAGCTCCGCCAGGTACGGGGCTTCGTCCCGGCAAGGGCCGCACCACTGCGCCCAGACGTTGATCAGCAACGGCCCACGGAGGTCCGCCAGCCGGATGTCCGGGCCTTCGCCCAGGCACGGCAGACTCACATCCGGCAGGTCGTTGGCCGTGGGCGGGCGCGACTCCGTGCTGGGACAGGCCTTCAGCAGGTTCGCGTTGGACGGCCTCGGCTGGCCTTGAGCCGTTTCGGTCTGGTTGGCGGTTTGGGGCGGCTGGCCGGTCTGGTCGCCGGGGCGGGCCGTGCCGCAGCCCGCGACCAGGGCGAGCGCCAGCGCCACGGCGACCAGTTTCACGCCTTGACCAACTTCGCGGCGACCTCGGGATCCGTGGGCCCCTCGCCGTACGACGGGCACCAGTGCGCGATCGGGCACGCGCCGCAGGCCGGTTTCTTCGCGTGGCAGCGGCGGCGCCCGTGGAAGATCAGCCGGTGCGACAGCATCGTCCAGTCCTTCTTCGGGAACAGGTCGCCGATGATGTGCTCGACCTTGACCGGATCGGTCTCCTCGGTCCACCCGAACCGGCGGACCAGCCGGCCGAAGTGCGTGTCGACGGTGATCCCGGGGATGCCGAAGGCGTTGCCTAGCACCACGTTCGCCGTCTTTCGGCCGGTGCCGGGAAGTTTGACGAGTTCCTCGAGCTTGTTCGGTACGACGCCGTCGTACTCGTCGCAGAGCATCTGGCCGAGCTTGAGCAGGCTGTTCGTCTTGGCGCGGAAGAACCCGGTCGGCTTGAGAATCGCCTCCATCTCCTCGCGATCGGCACTCGCGTAGGCGGCGGCGTCCGGGTATTTCGCGAACAGGCGCGGGGTGACCGTGTTCACCATCTTGTCGGTGGTCTGGGCCGACAAGATCGTTGCGACGAGCAACTCGAGCGGGGTGGTGAAGTCGAGCTCGCAGTGCGCGTCGGGATAGGTCTCGGTCAACTCCCGGTCGATCCGCCGAGCCCGCCGCACCAACTGCTCAGGCGTCTCCTCAGCCCACTTCCCCACCTTCTTCACGGCGGTCTTCGCCGCAGGCGCCGCCTTCTTCGCGACCGCCTTCTTGGCCTGGGCAGCCTTCTTGGCGACCGCCTTCTTGGCCACGGCCTTCCCCGCCGGAACTGCCTTCTTCGCGGCCGGCTTCGCCGCGGCGGCGGTCTTCTTCGCCGGGGTGGACTTCCTCGCCGGCGTGGTCGTCTTCGCCGGCGTGGTCGGCTTCGCCGGGGTGGACTTCTTCGCGGCGGCCTTCTTTGCCGTCTTCGCGGTGCCGTTCGCCGTGGTGCTCGCCGTGGTGCTCGCCGTGGTGCTCGCCGTGGCCGTGGTCTGGCGCTTGGCGGCCGTCTTCCGGGCCGCTGCCGGCCGCTCGGCGGCGGCGTTCTCCGGGGTCTCGGCGGCAGTCCGCGCGGAGGATTCCGGGCGCTCGGCGGCGGGCGTCGCGGGGGTTTGTGGGTGCTCTGGCGCGGGACCGGCTGGGACTGTGGGACGCTTGGCCGACGTTTTCCGGGCCGAAGCGGGCGCGCCGGTCGGCGCTGCGGCGGGCTTCGCGGGGGATGCTGGAGACGGTCCGGAGCCGGACGCCGCGACACGCTGGGTGGGCATGCAGGCAAGCCTACGTGGCGGTGCCGACAGTCTAGGAGCTACGGTTTTCTGGCGCCGGGATACCAGCAGGATCGGATTTCCCGGACAAGGTGGGGTGCACCGAACGATCGGTGGACCGGATGCGACAGGTCGAGGAGGCCGTTTCGTGGACGCAGCAGTGCTCCGGCAGGCGCCGTTGTTCAGTGCCCTGGACGACGAGGCGGCGGACGCGCTCGCCGCCGCCATGACCGAGAGCCGCCTGCGCCGCGGCCAGGTCCTCTTCCACGAGGGCGACTCCGGCGACCGGCTGTTCGTGGTCATCGAGGGCAAGGTCAAACTCGGCCGTACGTCGGCCGACGGCCGCGAGAACCTCATCGCCGTACTCGGCCCCGGCCAGATGTTCGGCGAGCTCTCCCTGTTCGACCCGGGTCCCCGCTCGGCGACCGTCACGGCCGTCACCGACGCCTCGATGATGTCGCTGACCCACGACGAGCTCCTGCGCTGGCTGCACGGCCGTCCCGAGGTGGCCCGAGGCCTGCTGCTCCAGCTCGCCTCCCGCCTCCGCAAGGTCTCCGACGTCGTGGCCGACCTGGTCTTCTCCGACGTACCAGGCCGCGTCGCGAAGGCCCTCCTGGACCTGGCCAGCCGCTTCGGCCGCACCGCCGACGACGGCGTCCACGTCCACCACGACCTCACCCAGGAGGAACTGGCCCAACTGGTCGGCGCCTCCCGCGAAACCGTCAACAAGGCCCTAGCCGACTTCGCCAGCCGCGGCTGGGTCCGCCTGGAACCCCGCTCCGTAGTCCTCCTGGACATAGAACGCCTCCAACGCCGCGCCCGCTGACCCACACCCCACCCACACCCCGCGCCGAGCTGGCTCGCACACCCGGCCCGCCGCAGTGGCGCTGGTTTGAAGGGTCGGCCTGCGGAATGGGGGGTCGACCAGCCAAACTTGACGCGTCGACCCCCTAACTCGCATGTCGACCCGCCAACGAGGAATCGCGATAGCGGGCGAACGCGGCCCGGATCCGCTCGGCAAGGGCCTCGGGCGACGACAGATCCGCCCAGGTGACCCGGACGACTTCAAGCCCCAGAGCGCGGAGCCGGTCCTCCCGCGCCTTCTCGCGCATCACCACCTCCGCGGCGGCATCGCCGTACTTGACGAGGCCATCGAACTCGACCACGGTCCGGAACTCCGGGAAGTAGAAGTCCACCCGGGCGAACGGTCCCATCGCGTCCGCGAATTCCACCTGTAGTTCCGGCTCCGGTAGTCCCTGCGCGGCCATCAATACCCGCAACCGCGATTCGCCGACGGATTCCGACCGACCATCGGCGAACCGCATGGCCGCCCTCATCGTCGGACTGCCCGGCCAGAACACGGTGTCTTTCAGGAGCCGTTCGAGCTCCTGCGGCTGGGCCTTGCCTCGGCCGAGCGCCGCGTCGGCGGCAACCACGGTGGTTTCGAACGGTGCTCGGCAGCCGGTCTCGACCAGCGCCCGGGCCGGAGTGGTCATGAGCACCCCATCGACTGTCATGAGGTCCGGCGCGGTCAGGTCGCCGCGGTGGCAGCTCACTCCTGGCATGGCCTGGATCCGGCGATTCAGTTTGGTCACGTGCACGGTCGACACGTCGAGGCCGAAGACGGGCAGCTGGTGGAGCAGCAAAGCCGACTGGTGGCTGATAGCGACTGACTCCGGAGTCAGCGAGTTGAGCAGCGCATGTACCGCCTCCAGGTGTTCCGCTGCCCGCCGGCCCCAGGGCGGCAGGTGGGTGCGGTCCACCGCCTCGGCGAACTGACCATGCCGGATACGCCGCCAACTGCGGTTGGCGACCAGGTACTTGATCTGATCATCGGAATATCCGCACGCCAGGGCCTGAGCCCGGCTGAACACGTTGCCCTGCCGTGCGGCGAGGGCCCTCAACTGGGGATTCACCCTCCCAGCATGCGCAACCGCAGCCGCCCAAAACCCCGCCAGCCACCATCCTGTGGATAACCCGGCGGGCCTATTCCGAGGGTCGACCGTCGGAATAGGGGGTGGACGTGCGAAATCTGACAGGTCCACCCCCTGTTCCGACCGCCGACGGTCGGAATAGGGAGGGCCGGTGACCGAAGGGGTGGGGCTCAGGCGGGGTTGGGGTTGGGGTGGGTGGATAGGTAGTCGAGTTGGGCTCGGACGGAGCGTTCGGCGGCGGGCCAGAGGATGGGTGGGACCTCGGCGTAGACGGCTTGGACTACTTCGGCGGGGGTGGTGGCTCCGGCAGCTACGGCGGCTCGGACTTGGTCTAGGCGTTCGGCCCGGTGCTGGAGGTAGTAGGCGAGTACGTCGGCTGGGTTGTCGACTACTGGGCCGTGGCCGGGTAGGAGCAGGTGTACGTCTGGAAGGGCCTGTAGGCGGTTCAGGGAGTCCAGGTACGGCGCGAGGGTGCCGTCGGGGTGAGCCACTACGGAGGTGCCTCGGCCGAGCACGGTGTCGCCGGTGAGCAGGGAACCCTCGTCCGGCAGGTAGAAGCAGACCGAGTCCGCCGTATGACCTGGAGTGGTTAGAACCTCCAGGCGCAGGCCATCCGCTTCCAGGACCTCCCCGTCGGCTAGACCGTCGTCGGGAGCCCCTGGCGGTACGTGGAACATCGGATCCACCGAGCGGATCGAACAGCCCGCATGAGCGGCGAACCACGCGGCGCCTTCGGAGTGGTCGTAGTGGCCGTGCGTCAGGAGGACCGTTTCGATCCGGCAGCCCAGGGACTCGACGTGGTCCAGGATCGCGGCCAGGTGTGGTTCGAGCAGCGGGCCCGGATCGACCACGACGACGGAGCTCGCGCCTGGTTCGCGCAGGATCCAGGTGTTGGTTCCTTCGAGGGTCATCGGGCCCGGGTTCGCCGCCAGCAGCCGGGTGGCGCGAGCCGTCACCACCTCGGCGGTCACGCGGGCACCACCTTCGCGACAGGCTCACCAGCGGCGGCGATCATTCGGTCTCCAGGTACGCGTCGTCGCCGTCGAGGCGCAGTTTGGGCAGGATCGACGGGATCGGGCGGTCAGCCGATTCAGCCAGTACGCCGGCAACCGTGGCGTGCGTGGCGATGTCGCGGCAGCACAGGTACGTCGGGGGCAGCATCGCCATCTGCCCGGCCTCAACCGCGGCGACGGCCTCGGCCGGGTGCATCCAGGCCACCTGGTCGGACTCGCCCGAGACGTCCCGGGTCAGCTGGCCGACGGGTAGCGCCGCGACGAAGAAGGCAGTGTCGTACCGGCGGGGCTCGAACTCCGGCGTGGTCCAGTGCGCCCACGGCCCGAGCAGATCCGCCCGCAGAACCAGACCGCGCCCGTGCAGGAAGTCGGCGAAGCCGAGCGAGCGCCCTTCCAGCGCCACCCGATCCGCCTCCCAGTCGTCCCCGGTCGTATCGGCGACCACCGAGTCGGCCGACGGGCCTGCGAGCAGTACGCCGGATTCCTCGAAGGTCTCCCGGACGGCGGCGGCGACGTACGCGGCGGCCATCTCAGCCGAGCAGCCCAGCCGTTCCCCGAACCAGGCGGGCGACGGGCCCGACCAGGAGTCGGCGATCGTGGCGTCGGTCGGGTCCACCCGACCGCCGGGAAAGACCGACATGCCGGCCGCGAAGGCCATCGTGGTGGTTCGCCGGAGCAGGTAGACCTCAGGCCCCACGGGTGATTCGCGCAGCAGGATGACGGTTGCCGCCGGGCGTGGTTCGACCGGCGCACGGCCCTCGCGAACGAACGCCAGGGCGGTCTCGGCCAGCTGGCCCGTCAGTGGCCGTGCCCGGAGATCACCCCCGGGCACGGCACACCTCGCAACGAACTGCCAGCCTAGCCGCGACCGGCCGCACACCCGGCCGTACGGCGAGCCGCGTGGCCGGCCGTACGGCGAGCTGTCCGGGCCGGGGGCGGCCGGACCGGTACGAGGTCATGTCAGGCGACCTCGACGATGAGCTCCACCTCGACCGGGGCGTCGAGCGGCAGGACCGGTACGCCGACGGCGGCGCGGGCGTGCTGGCCCGCCTCGCCGAAGACCTGGCCGAGCAGTTCGGACGCGCCGTTCGCGATCTGCGGCTGGCCGGTGAAGTCGGGCGTCGAGGCGACGTACGCGACCACCTTGACGACCTGCTTGATCTGGCCGAGATCACCGATCAGGGCCTTGATCGCGGCCAGGCCGTTGAGCGCGCACTGGCGGGCACAGTCGACCGCCACCTCCGCGTCGACGGTGTCGCCGTTCTTGCCGGTGGCGATCAGGGCGCCATCGCGGAACGGCAGCTGGCCGGAGGTGTAAACGAGATTGCCGGTCCGGATCGCGGGCACGTACGCCGCGACCGGCTTGGCCACCTCGGGAAGCTGCAGGCCGAGATCCGCGAGGGCCTTCTCCGGGTTGCTCATGAGCCGGTGACTTCCCGCTTCAGGTACGCGACGAGGGACTCCGGGGTCGGTCCCGGTACGACGCAGACGAGCTCCCAGCCCTCCTGGCCGACATTGTCGAGGATCTCCTTGGTGGCGTGCACCAACAAAGGCACAGTGAAGTACTCCCACTTGGTCATGCCTGGACTCTAACCGTCTCCCCTGAACACCCGGGGCCCTAGTGGTCGGTTGATGGGGTGCCTTGGCGCTCAAGGCACCCCACCAACCGACCACTAGGCTGGCTGGCATGGCGAGGCTGCATGTGGTGACGGGCAAGGGGGGCACCGGTAAGACGACGGTGGCCGCCGCGATGGCGCTGGCGCTGGCCGACGAGGGCCGCCGGGTGCTGCTGGTCGAGGTCGAGGGGCGCCAGGGCCTGGCCCAGCTCTTCGACGTACCGCCGCTGCCGTACGTCGAGCGCAAGATCGCGGTGGGTCCGGGCGGCGGCGAGGTGTTCGCGCTGGCCGTGGACGCGGAGGCGGCGCTGCTGGAGTACCTCGACATGTTCTACCACCTGGGCCGGGCCGGAAAGGTGCTCGACAAGGTGGGCGCGGTCGACTTCGTCACCACGATCGCGCCGGGCCTGCGCGACGTACTGCTGACCGGCAAGGTGTACGAGGCGACCCGGCGCAAGGCGCACGGCCGGCTCGCGTACGACGCGGTGGTGCTGGACGCGCCGCCGACCGGGCGGATCACCCGGTTCCTGAACGTGAACCACGAGGTGGCGGGCCTGGCCAAGGTCGGCCCGATCCGGAACCAGGCCGACTCGATCATGGGCATGCTGCGCTCCGACATCACCCGGGTCCATCTGGTCACTCTGCTCGAAGAGATGCCGGTCCAGGAGACGCTGGACGCCGTCGAACACCTTGAGGCGCTGGACCTGCGGATCGGCTCGATCATCGTCAACATGGTCCGGCACAGCCCGCTCGACGACGAAGCGCTGACCCTTGCAGCCAAGGAGAAACTGCCGTTGGCGGAGTTGGCCAAGGGCCTGAAGGCGGCCGGGCTGCCCGCGGACAAGGCCACCGTCGCCGCGCTCGCCGCCGAGACGCACGATCACGCCGTTCGGGTCGGCCTGGAACGCGAGAACCGCGGCCGGATCGATGCCTTGGGCAAGGACGTGGTCGAGCTCGGCTTGATTGCCGACGGCATCGATACCGGCGCGCTGTTCGATCTGGCCGAGGAGCTGACCGCATGAGCCCCGCCAAGAAGACCGTGGCTCCCCAGCCCGCCACGGACACCACGGCCGGACTGGATCTGGACGCGCTGATCGCCGATCCAGGCACCAGGATCATCGTCACCTGCGGCGCGGGCGGCGTCGGCAAGACCACCACCGCGGCCGCGATCGGCCTCCGCGCCGCCGAACAGGGCCGCAAGGTCGTCGTACTCACGATCGACCCGGCCCGCCGGCTCGCTCAGTCGCTCGGGCTGACCGAACTGGACAACACACCGCGCGCCGTCGCCGATATCGACGCGGCGAACGGCGGCCGGCTGGACGCGATGATGCTGGACATGAAGCGCACGTTCGACGACGTGGTGCTCGCGCACGCTTCCGCGGAGAAGGCGAAGCAGATCCTGGAGAACCCGTTCTACGTCGCGCTGTCGTCGTCGTTCGCCGGCACCCAGGAGTACATGGCGATGGAGAAGCTCGGGCAGTTGCACAAACGGGCCCTCGATGACGGAAGCTGGGACCTGATCGTGGTGGACACACCACCGTCGCGGTCGGCACTGGACTTCCTGGACGCGCCCGAGCGGCTGGCCTCGCTACTGGAAGGCCGGTTCCTGCGGCTGCTGCTGGCTCCGGCGCGCGGCCCGTTGCGGTTGATGTCGGCCGGGGTCAACGTCGCGATGTCGGTGATGAACAAGGTCCTCGGCGCGCAGGTGCTGCGGGACGTGCAGACCTTCGCGAACGCCTTCGACACCCTGTTCGGCGGCTTCCGCGATCGAGCCGAGAAGACCGTGGCGCTGTTGCGGGAACCCCTGACGAGTTTTGTTGTCGTCGCCGCGCCCCAGAACGACGCGCTGCGCGAGGCGTCGTACTTCACCGAGCGGTTGCGCCAGGAGCGGATGCCGCTGGCGGGCGTCGTACTCAACCGGGTCACCACCACCCAGGCCCCGGCGCTCTCGGCCGAACGCAGCCTGGCCGCCGCGGAACAGCTCGGCGAGGACGGCCTCGCGGGCGGCGTACTGCGCCTGCACGCCGACCGGATGCAGCAGGTGGTCGGCGACCAGAAGCGGGCCGACCGGTTCAAGCGCGGGCACCGGTCCATCCCGACGGTTTCGGTGCCGGCGCTGGCCGACGACGTGCACGACCTCGACGGCCTCCGCCTGATCGGCACCCTGCTCGCGAGCTGACCCTCCCCTCCTTCAGCGAGGGGAAGCAGGGCGGTGTCCGCCGTGAGCGAACGGGGAATCCGGCAGGGCTGAGCATGGTTGAGCCAAGCAGACTCAATCTTCCGTAAGAGGGTGTGACTGCCTTGAGTGAGACTTTGAACCTTCCTGTTCTGCCGCTCGACGATGTTGTGGTGCTGCCCGGCATGGTCGTGCCCGTCCGCCTCGCCGAGGTGGAGGCCCGGGCCGCGATCGAGGCCGCTCAGGCGGCCGGCCAGGACCAGGTGCTGCTGGTACCGCGCCTGGACGGGAAATACGCGAAGGCCGGGACGCTCGGCGAGATCGAGCAGATCGGCCGGCTGCCGGGCGGTGCCCAGGCGGCGGTGATCCGCGGTACGCAGCGCGTCAGCATCGGTGTCGGTACGACCGGCCCGGGCGCTGCGCTGTGGGTCGAGGCGACCGTGCTCGACGAGATCAGCGACGGCCGGGTCGGCGAACTGGCCCGCGAGTACAAGCAGCTGGTCACGACCGTGCTGCAGCGTCGCGGCGCCTGGCAGGTGATCGACTCGGTCAAGCAGGTGGAAGGCGCCTCGGCCTTGTCGGACCTGGCCGGCTACGCGTCCTACCTGAGTGATGAGCAGAAGCTCTGGCTGCTGGAGACACCCGATGTCGCCGAGCGCCTGACCAAGCTGATCGGCTGGGCGAAGGACCACCTGGCCGAGCTCGAGGTGGCCGACACGATCAACAAGGACGTCCAGGAGGGCATGGAGAAGCAGCAGCGGGAGTTCCTGCTGCGCCAGCAGCTCGCGGCCGTTCGCAAGGAACTGGCCGAGCTCGACGGAACCTCCGCCTCCGAGGAGGAGGACTACCGCGCCCGGGTGGAGTCAGCCGATCTGCCCGAGCACGTCCGCAAGGCCGCGCTGGCCGAGGTCGACAAGCTCGAACGCACGTCCGAGCAGTCTCCCGAGGTCGGCTGGATCCGGACCTGGCTGGACACCGTGCTGGATCTGCCCTGGAACGAGCGGACCGAGGACGCCTACGACATCGCCGAGGCCCGCGCCATCCTGGACGCCGATCACGCGGGCCTGGACGACGTGAAGGAGCGCATCACCGAATACCTGGCCGTACGGCGCCGCCGGGCCGATCGTGGCCTGGGTGTCGTCGGCGGCCGCCGCAGTGGCGCCGTGCTGGCTCTGGTCGGTCCGCCCGGCGTGGGTAAGACCTCGCTCGGCGAGTCGGTCGCGCGGGCGATGGGCCGCAAGTTCGTCCGGGTGGCGCTGGGTGGCGTCCGGGACGAGGCCGAGATCCGCGGCCACCGGCGCACGTACGTCGGCGCCCTGCCCGGGCGGATCGTCCGGGCCATCAAGGAGGCCGGTTCGATGAACCCGGTGGTCCTGCTGGACGAGATCGACAAGGTGGGCGCGGACTACCGGGGCGACCCGACCGCCGCGCTGCTGGAGGTCCTCGACCCGGCGCAGAACCACACCTTCCGCGACCACTACCTGGAGGTCGAACTCGACCTGTCGGACGTGGTCTTCCTGGCCACGGCGAACGTGCTCGACTCGATCCCGGCGCCGCTGCTCGACCGGATGGAACTGGTCCAGCTCGACGGCTACACCGAGGACGAGAAGGTCATCATCGCCCGCGACCACCTACTGCCGCGGCAGCTGGAACGAGCGGGTCTAGCGGCCGAAGAGACCTCGATCGACGAAGAGGCCCTGCGACTACTTGCAGGCGAGTACACCCGCGAGGCCGGCGTACGGCAGCTTGAGCGGTCTATCGCCCGCGTGCTGCGCAAGTTGACCGCCAAGCTGGCACTGGACCCGTCAGCCTCTCCGGTCGTCCGAGTCGGCGCTAGCGACCTCAAGGGCTACCTGGGCTCGCCGAAGTTCACGCCGGAGTCAGCCGAGCGTACGGCGCTACCGGGCGTGGCGACTGGTCTAGCTGTCACAGGTGCTGGTGGCGACGTCTTGTTCATTGAGGCGTCCCTGGCCGACAAGGAGACCGGTCCGACCGGAATCACGCTCACCGGGCAGTTGGGTGACGTGATGAAGGAGTCGGCCCAGATCGCTCTGTCGTACCTGCGGTCGCACGGTGCGGAGCTGGGTCTGCCGGTCGGCGATCTGGCCGAGCGCAACACCCACGTGCACGTGCCCGCGGGCGCCGTACCGAAGGACGGGCCGAGTGCGGGCGTGACGATGACGACGGCGCTGCTGTCGGGACGGCCGGTTCGTTCCGAGGTGGCGATGACCGGTGAGGTCTCACTGACCGGACGGGTGCTGCCCATCGGCGGCGTCAAACAGAAGTTGCTGGCGGCGCACCGGGCGGGGCTGACCACGATCCTGATCCCGAAGCGGAACGAGCCGGATCTCGAGGATGTACCGGCGTCGGTGCTGGCGGAACTGACCGTTCACCCGGTCAGCGACGTCCGCGAGGTGCTCGAACTGGCGCTGGAGCCGGCCTCGATCGCGGCCACCGTCGCGGCCTGATCAGCGCGGAAAATGGTGTCTATAGGCCGGGGAGTTCCCGGCCTACAGACGCTGTGACAGGCCAATAGGTTGGCGTGAGGAAGATCACAGCTGTCGATTCGGCTTGAGCGCGATATCACGTAGGCTCGGAGTCATGCGCGCTAGGGATAAAGACGACCGGGGAGTCGTCCAGTCGGTGGTTCTGTTCCTTGGGGTGAGCGTGTTGTCGGGCGCTCTGGCGGCCGGTCTCGCCATCCCCTTCGCCGGTCTGGCCGGGTTCGGCACTCAGCGGGCCTCGGAGACCTTCGAACAGCTGCCACAGGAGCTGAAGGTCGATCCGCCGCCGGTCCGTTCGTCCGTGCGCGCCACGAACGGCACGCCGATCGCGAACCTCTTCGAGCAGAACCGGGTGCGCCTGGAGAGCCTGAACCAGATCGCGCCGATCATGAAGCAGGCGATCATCTCGATCGAGGACTACCGCTTCTACGAGCACGGCGCGCTGGACGCCAAGGGCACCCTGCGCGCGCTGCTGCGCAACCAGACCGAGGGATCCGTCCAGCAGGGTGGTTCAAGCATCACCCAGCAGTACGTGAAGCTCGTCTTGCTGCAGCAGGCCGACACGGAGGAAGAGCAGAAGGCCGCGACGGCCGAAACCTACGAGCGCAAGATCCGCGAGCTGCGGTATGCGGTCGCCGTCGAGAAGCAGTACTCCAAAGACGAGATCCTGCTGAAGTACCTGAACCTGGCGAACTTCGGCGACGGCGCGTACGGCGTCGAGGCCGCCGCCCGGCACTACTTCAAGGCCACCGCGAAGACCCTCACGCTGCCGCAGGCCGCGCTGCTGGCCGGCATCGTGAAGAGCCCGAGCGCGTACAACCCGACGACGAAATCCGGCAAGAAGCGTGCCAAGGACCGGCGTGACGTGGTCCTGCGGCGCATGCAGGAACTGAAGGTCATCACGCCGAAGCAGGCCGCCGACGCGATCAAGACCCCGGTCATCGATATGAACAAGGTTCAGCAGGTACCGAAGGGCTGCGCCTCCTCGGCCTACCCGTTCTACTGCGAATACGTCTACGCGCACCTGTTGAACAACCCGGCGCTCGGCAAGAACCCCGAAGAGCGCGCCGAGTACATCAAGTCCGCAGGTCTGACGATCCGCACCTCGATCGACCCTGAAATTCAGCGCGACGCCCAGGCCGCGATCAACGCGAAGACCAAGCCGGGCGACCAGGCCATGGCCGCGATGACCGTCGTGGAGCCGGGTACCGGCCTGGTGAAGGCGATGGTCCAGAGCCGCCCGTACGGCAACAACAAGGCCAAGGGCGAAACCACCTGGAACTACAACGTCGAGGCGTCCTACGGCAGCGGCTTCGGCGGTTTCCAGCCCGGTTCGACGATGAAGGCCTTCGTACTGGCCGCGGCCATCCAGCAGGGCGTGCCGCTGAACCACATGATCGACGCCAAGAAGCAGATCCACCTCGGCGGTCAGCGGTTCCGCACTTGCGACGGCAACATACCGGTTACTCCCGGATACTCACCCAAGAACTCAACGATCAGCGGGCCGATGAACCTGGTTCGCGCCACCGCCCAGTCGGTCAATACCTACTTCTTGCTGCTCTCTCAGCAGATCGGCCTCTGCGGACCTTCGACGCTCGCCACCAAACTCGGTGTGGTGAACGCGAAAACCGAGGACGACGACCTCATTGGCAAGCCTCTCGATGTTTACCCGTCCTACACCCTTGGCGTGGGCAACGTGACGCCGCTGATGATGGCCAACGCCTATGCGACCTTCGCTGCGCGAGGTAAGCACTGCACTCCACTGCTGATCACCTCGATCACCGACAGCAGCGGCAAGAACATCCCCACGCCCGGCGCCAAGTGCGAGCAGGTTATGCAGCCGGAGTTCGCCGATGGCGTGAACCGAGTGCTGGGCAGTGTTATGACCAGCGGCGGCACCGGCAGCAAGCTGAATTTTGGCCGGCCCGCCGCAGGCAAGACCGGAACCACCCAGGAAAGTAAGGCCGTCTGGTTCGTGGGCTATACCCCGACCTACGCGGCGGCGGTTGGCGTCACCGACCCGGACGGGACCCAGGAGAGCCTCACCAAGCTGACCTTCAACGGCCGCCGCCTCGGTGGCAGCGTGTCCGGTGGTGGCACGGCTGGTCCGATCTGGGAGGCGGCCATGCGCGCGATCCACGAGGGCCTGCCCGAGCAGGGCTTCCACAAGGTCGACCCGGACGTCGTCAAGGGCGACGTGATTCCGATCCCCCGGGTGACCGGGATGTCGCCGGACGAGGCCATCAGCACCCTGAAGGCGGCCGGATTCAACCCGCAGGTGGCCGGTGACCGGCGTGACTCCGACCAGCCCGAAGGCACAGTCGCCTACACCTCGCCGCGGCGCAGCGAGGGTGCCATCGCCGGCGGCACGGTGATCATCTACCTGTCGAACGGCAAGGACCCGAACCGCCCGCCGAGCCCGCCGCCCACCACGACGTCGCCGCCGCCCACGGGCAAGCCCACCACCAAACCGACCAAGCCCGGCAACGGCAACACCTGCCCGCCCTTGCGCCCCAACTGCAACGAACGCTAACAATCAGAGCCGGCGAGTGGACCAAGTCCGCTCGCCGGCTCCTTTCTGCCTACGCTGAACCTCGGCGACTGGCCAAGTGCTAACAATCGCTACAGAGCTACTGGCACGAGGTCACAGCCAGGGCGGACAGCCCTTCTTGTGGCAGTGCCAACGCGTGGCTTCGATCCCCGGGTAACTCGGGTCGTTCCAATCAACGAGCCCACGAAATGCCTCGTTCGCTGGACCATAGGAGCCAAGCATGTTAGTCCATTCGGATTCTTCGCCTGGACTGAAAGTAATCTGCAAACGCTTCACGTTCTTATACAACTTCGTGCCTGCGTCATAGTAGCTGCGTTCAATGTAGACCGTCGCATCATACCAGTTTGGCGCAGACGTACTGTATGCCCAGTAGGCATTGCAAGCCTTCGAGTAGGCCAGCGCCACCCCTCCCGCAGGGGTGCCCAGCACCTTCACGGTATCGCTCGTGCAGCCCATCGAGACCGGCCCTTTGTTATCACAGGTCGACCCATAACATCCGGCCGCCAAAGCTTGCTGATTTGTTCCAGCAACGCTGACGACCCCGAATACCAAAGCCGCAACAGAAGCCTTGCGAAATTTCGACCAAACACTCATTTTCTCTCCAGTTTCTAGATGCTCCGCCGACCACTTCCTTCAAGCACGAAAATTCTCCGCACTCGACCCATCATCCGCATGCCGCATCAAATCGACGGCTGCCAGCGCCAACAAGTCGGTCTTGAATTTGGCGCAGCCACGCTTCGACTCTTGAGGAGCACTGGAAATCGCTTGTGACGGGCGACTCCAGATGGTATTCACACTCAACTAACCGCAAACCGGCCGGTTTAGTTCACTCTATAGAAGGCCTCATTGTTGAACTCAACGGCTAGGATTGACATGTGCAGCACGGCCCCTCGCGTCACCCATGCTTCCCAATCCGAGCCATCGACCTTCTCGAAGTACCCAACCTTCAACGGATGCCTTACGAACTCTTGGCGATCACCGGAATACCCAGCTTGGATCCTGAGGACGGATCCTGCCCTGCTATATGTAGCCGCACGGACTGCATTTTCAGGAATTTTTCCTTCACGAATTTTCTTGGGCTCTACCCGACCACCACCTTGACGCAACCTCCACTCCCCACGCCAGCCTTCCTTTCGCAGTCGGTCGTCGATGTCCAGGAGCGCACGCCCCGGGCGGTCGACTGCGAACCCGGTGGTTCGAACCAAGCCGCACGCCGAGTCCCAGGACGGATCACCATCGGCTTTCGGTCCACCATCCCGCTCGTAGCAAGTCACCGCCTCTCGAACGCCCGATTGCCGCGGCGATGCCGGCAGTGCCGCCACCTTGCGTTCAAAGGCGATCGACTCGACTCGCGCTGCAGCCAGGCGATCCCGGAAGAACTTGCTTTCCGGGTCGATCAACGTCGGCCGATCGTGCACCTCATGACGACAGTTAGCCGTCAAAAGTACAGCCAACATTCCACAGAATGCCGCGAATCGGATATCACCACCCCATTTTCTGTTTTATGGCGTCGACATAGAGCCGGGTGCCAGATCCGTTCGGGTGGAAAGACTCGGCGGAGACAGGCTCCTCCGGATTGTCCCCCGGCGTATGCGCCGTCTTGAAGAAGTTGATCGCACTATCGGTCCCCGCACAGGCTCCGCGATTGATAAATTTTGGCCTGGTGTCGACATAGGTAACCCGAATGCCTGTATCACGCGATAGCTGGGCAAGCGTCGCTGCGGTTGTATCGGCGAGGAGGTCGCTCATCTTATTTATCCACGAAACCTCCCCGAGGCCCAACCCGTCTGGACAGGCGACGGCGGTACCATCGAGCAGGCGGGGATACCCCGCATAAACGATCTGAGCATTTGGAGCAGCGACACTGATCCTCTGAATAGCCGCTACCACACGCTCCTGAACGGGACCCGTAATCCGTTCCCTCTGGGCAATGTCGAGAACTGTTGAATCACCAGGCATGACGTTATCCGGACAGTTTAGAGCACTCTTTACACAGAAGGTCAGGACCTTGCTAAAGAATGCATCGTTCCCACCCAAGCTAACGAAAACAAGGTTGGTTGATTCATCGAGATAGCCTGCTTCGATCTGAGCCACCTCATGGTGTTGCCCCCCACCGAGATACAGGGGGTCCGTCGAATCATGCGCTTCTGACAAATTCTCCGACACCGCACCGGAGCACGACACGAAACTAAGCTCAGCCGCCGGACTGAATGTATCGGAGACGGCACCTAAGGCTTGGCCACCCAATCCGGCCGGGCTGACAAGACGCGACCACGCATTCTTCGATCGGTGGCATGCACTGCGAGCAAGTGGAAATTCGCCGCTATGGTCAGTCCCGGCCAGATAGTCACCGGCACCCTCGCCCGAACCATACGAGTCACCGACAGCGGCGGCAACAATCGTCGGCTTTGCCGGCAGAGGTTGAAAGGCTACGGCGTCCCACGCGATATTTTCCTGGCGGTCGATAGCATACGGATTGATGTTGGAGTCGAAGTACTTCGCATCAAATGTGCGGTTCGACAATGTGACTGATGGCCGCCCGGCGCCGAACTGAAAGACGCCCAGGGAAACCCACTTGTTCGCCTTCACGCTGGTGTTGACATAGCGCGCAACTGGCGGCCGGCCATCACCTCTATCCACCACGTACTTGGCTTGCCGCGTGATGGTCGCGATTTCGGGGAGATGAACCAGCACTCGTCCCCACCCAGCCATCGGCTGATCCAGAGTCCACTTTCCTGTCACGGTGCGGCTCTGGTCGAGGGTCCCGTCCCAGGTCGTGTGGGTCAGCCATGTGTGGCCGTGAAAGCCCAGTCCTGCCTGATGAAAGTCGATTTTCGACGTGTACTGGACCGGCGTGCCGTTGACTTCAGCAGCGCCGAACTTCAGAGAGAACGAACCTGCCGTCGCCGACGGGGTGCCGCATTGTGGGCGAACGCTGAGAACACCAGGTGGAACGTCGTCGATTACGCGAGAATTCGATGGGATTCCGTCTCTATTGCAGACAGGCGGATTCTGCTCCGGGTCCGGCGGCGTATGCGCCTGGTCGGGCTGCGGCTCGGGATAGGTCGTATTGAATCGCACCAGCCCGCGACCACACGTGTCGGCGGTGGTGTCGTGACAGTCCTTCCACTTCACAGGCGGGTACCACCAACACTTGCTGTCCGCCCTTGGACAGTTTTGGGTCCGGGGAGCGGTTGGCACGCAATCGTTGACGGCTGTCACGCAGAAGGTCGGGAGCGGCGGCTTCACCTGTCGCCGCTTCTCAGTCCCGCTGGTGACAGCGTCAGTCCACCAAGCAGCGCGGTACGTCGCCCCGAGCCGCGGGTTCTCCAACGGGTAGGCAGCCCAACCCATGATTTTCTCTGGATAGGGCCAATCCTGCGGGTGAGCCGCATCCGCGCGGCTGTACTCGAGGAAAGGCCGACGCGCCGGATCCCACAAACCGCTCAGAGGATTGTTGGTCCATCCTAGTCCCCAAGGTTCAGAAGTGCCGCTCTTCGGGTGGAAACCTGAGTTGTACGCCCATACTGCGCCGAACCAAGACTCCAGGCGACTCGACTTCCCGCCGTTGACGAGGAGACCCGCATCGTACAGTTGATTCCACTTCTCGCTCAGGATCTTCGCTGCGGCAGCGATGTTGACTGTGTAGTCCACGGCGATCGCTCGCTGCTCGTTCAGACCGCCCCAGATCGTATTTCCCTTGCGCATACCGTCCGTGATCTGACCCACGCCGTATCCGCAATCGGCCTTCGAGAAATCGATCGACCAGCCATTGCCGACGCGCCCGTAGTAGTTGCCGATCAGTGGATTCCCACTCCAGGTCTCAATGACTCGCCCAGACGCCTGCCAGAGGTTCGACTCCTGCGCCAGGATGCCGAGGAGTACCTGCGGCGGAATGAAGCCGCCTCCACGCAGTGCGGGCAACTGGAACTTCGCCATTAGCTGTGGCGTATAGGATGGCAGCCCGGATTGCTTCCAGTTCGCCGGTCGCGCCGTCATCAAATTGTTGTTGACAGCTTGATCCACAGCCCACTCGACCTGACGAGGATTCGGCTGATAGACCTGGGTACGAACGTCGTTGCGAGGAACCGCGCATGTGGCGCCTGGATCGATAGGCGTGTCGGCCTCACCCGCTACCGCAGCAGGTCTGAGCTTCAGCGCTGGCGAGGATGAGCGAAAGGGCGCAGGGGCCTGACGCAGCGAGGGCAGCAAGAATCTCACCGGCTGCCCGGTGTCAGCGACGGCCGCGATCGCTACCTTGTCGTCACGCCCTTGGCGCTGGACGCTCTCGATAGTCAGCCCTCCTGCGTCGGCTACCTGCAGGCCGGCCTTTCCGCGGAGGATTCGTACCGTTTGGGGCATGGTCTGCACGAGTGCTTTGGCGCCTGTGATGAAGACCCGACCGGATGGCCCTTGGTGTGACCTGGTTTCGGTCCGCGGCCCCGTTGCGATCGCCGTCATGCGGCGTTTGCTCAAGTCGTAGATCTGAACCGTCGTCCGCTCCCCGTGTGTCTGCGACAAGACGACGTTCCGCCTCCCGGCGAACCTGACCCGGGAGACAGTTCCAGTCAGGGCCAGCTCGGTTCGCATTGCACTGTTGGGCAGAAGCCTCACCAGCCGACTGCCATCGGCGGCCATCACCTGGTCATTGATCGGTACCGCAGAAGTGAGCTCACCGACGAATACGCCCGACCGTAGAACCCGGCCGGTCGGCGCGGATACCGTATGGATCCGCGTCCTCTTCGGTCCTTGATGGTTGTACTGAGCGAACACCACCTGATCATCCGAACCACAACCAGGATTGAAGTAGGCCAACGTCGTAGTGACCGCCAGTTTGCGCACCAGCCCGGTGCGCAGGTTCACTACCGCAGCGAACGCAGCCTTATCGAATGCGGTCGCGTCGTTGGTGAACGTCCTAGGGGCGTAGGCAACCGCCAAGTATCGGCCGGAGCTGGTGATACACCCGTTTCCGATCCAGCTGTCTGTTTCGAATCCGCTTTCCGCAAGCGTCGCCAAGACCTTCCAGGCGTATCCGCGCGACTCTTGCGCCTGCAAGACATGGAGACCTGACTGCGATCCCACAAGGGACCACGCCCTGTCTTTCGATGACTTCCATCCTGCGCCCAGTACCTTGTCAGCCAACTGACCAGGCACCCGATCCACCGGCTTTGGTTCACCGGGCGATTTCGGCGCCGAAGGCCTCACAACATCAGCTGGGCCTTCTGCCGCCGCGGTGCTCGAACCGACAGCCGTCACTGCCAAAGCCCCGGAAACCAGCATCGCGGTCAGTTTCCTGAATCGAACCTTGTGCGCACGCATAGATCCCCCAGATCTGATTCGCGTGCGGGGGGGGGTAGTTCGCACCGGCAGCATGGCGGCCGCCCGACGCCCTCAGTTCCCCCCGCGCCTCAACTTCGAAACTCTGCGTAGTGTTTGAGTGACGCTGGGAGGCTATCCATCCCACCTGCTCGGCGACAAGCAAAGCCGCCCTGGTTGCAGGTTCCTGCAACCAGGGCGGCTTGGCGACGGGCGCGGGGTGAGTTAGACGCCTAGCTGGCGTTTTACTTCGGTGGAGACGGCGCCGCCGTCGGCTTTACCTTTGACCTTGGGCTGGAGGGCGCCCATCACCTTGCCGATACCGCGCGGGCCTAGTTCGGCGGCGCCGGTTTCGGCGATGGTCTCGGTGACGAGGGCGGCGATCTCGTCGGCGGTGAGCTGCTCGGGCAGGTACTCGGCGAGAATGTCGGCTTCGGCCTGTTCCTTCTCCGCCAGTTCGTCGCGACCGGCGTCGCGGTAGGCGATGACCGACTCGCGCCGCTTCTTCGCTTCCGCTCCGAGCACGTCGAGAATCTCCGCGTCGGACAGCGCGCGCGCCTCCTTGCCGGCCACCTCTGCCTTGGTGATGGCGGTCAGGGCCATCCGCAGGGTCGACTTGCGCAGCTCGTCACGGGCCTTCAGTGCCGCGGTCATGTCGTCGTGCAGGCGTTGCTTCATCTCGGAGTTCACGGAGTTGGACATGCCCACGATTGTGGCAGGCTGGGAAGATGAACTCCCGGCGGATCGCCCGAACGGTGGCCAGCACGGCAGCCGTGACCACGGCCGTGGGCGCGGCCTGTCTGGCTTATGCGGTGGCCGAGGCACGTTGGTTCACCCTGCGGCGCTTCACCGTGCCGGTGCTGCCGGCCGGCGCGGACCCGCTCAAGGTGCTGCATCTGTCCGACCTGCACCTGATGCCCAAGCAGCACCGCAAGATCGACTGGGTCCGCGGTCTGGCCGAGCTCAAGCCGGATCTGGTGGTGACGACCGGCGACAACATCGCCAGCAAGTTGTCGGTGCCACCGCTGCTCCGGGCGTATGAGCCGTTGCTGGACGTGCCAGGCGTGTTCGTCTTCGGGTCGAACGACTACTGGGAGCCCCACTTCAAGAACCCGTTCAAGTACCTGCTGCCCGCCACCAAGCAGCGGCACAAGCCGCACGGCCCCGATCTGCCGTACGACGAGATGCGCGCGGGCTTCACCGAACGCGGCTGGCTGGACCTCAACAACGCCAAGGCCGGCCTCAAGGTGAACGGCCTGCGCCTCGACTTCGGTGGTACCGACGACCCGCACATCCGCCGCGACCGGTACGACGCGATCGCTGGCCCGGTCGATCCGACGGCGGACCTGTCGATCGGCGTCACCCACGCGCCGTACCTGCGGGTGCTGGATCGCTTTGTCGCGGACGGCTATCCGTTGATCCTGGCCGGGCATACGCATGGCGGGCAGGTGGCGGTGCCGTTCTACGGGGCCCTGGTGACGAACTGCGACCTCGACGCGTCCCGGGTGAAGGGTTTGACCACCTACGGCAACGAGAAGGCCCAGGCGGCTCTGCACGTCTCGGCCGGCCTCGGCACGTCTCCGTACGCGCCGATCCGCTTCTGCTGCCGCCCCGAGGCCACCCTGCTGACGCTGGTCCCGGCGTCGTCCTGACCGCCTGCCGGTGGTCTGGCCGGAGCGGTGGCAGAACTCGATTTCGCACCAGGCGGGCGCGCATGTAAGCTAACGCCGACTTCGGGCTGTGGCGCAGCTTGGTAGCGCGCGTCGTTCGGGACGACGAGGTCGCAGGTTCAAATCCTGTCAGCCCGACCAACCTCAGGGCCGGTCACTCACCAGAGTGACCGGCCCTGAGTCATTCCCACCGCCAAAACCAGCGCCGAAGAGTCCGGCCTACGCTGGATGGCATGCGGCGCGTGGATCTGGGCGAGATCGAGTACGGCAAGGCGGCCGAGGCGATGCGTGGCTGGGTCGACGAGCGAATCGCCGGCCAAGAGCCGGACCGGCTCTTCCTGCTGAGCCATCCCCCGGTGATCACCTACGGCCCACGGACGGACCTCAGCGATCTGCCAGCCGATACCGCCGCCATCCCCACGGTCCAGGTCGACCGCGGCGGCTTCGCGACGTACCACGGCCCCGGGCAGCTGGTCGGCTATCTCGTCATCAACGTCCGCGAGCGTGGTCCCGTCGACATCGTGCGCTGGCTGGAGAACGGCCTGATCGAGGGCCTTCGCGACCTGGGGTTCGACCTGATCCGCCGGGACACTCCGAAGGGTGCGAGCAGCCTGGTCGGAGTCTGGACCGCCGATCATCGCAAGGTGGCTGCCATCGGGATGCGGATCCGGCACGGCGTGACCAGTCATGGGTTCGCGGTGAACGTCGATCCGGACCTGGCGGTGTTCCACCAGTTCACGGCGTGCGGCCTGCACGACGTGACCACCACCTCGCTGGCCGAGCTGGCGCGGGAGCGCGGTCTCGCCGTACCGGCCGAGGCGGCGGTGCGCGACGCGATCGCGAGGGCTCTGGGCGCCGACTGAACTTGTCGGTAGCCTGCGGCCATGAGCGCTGACGACGAACCAGCCGAGGCCGAGAAGCGGGCGCGGTACGGCGTACCGCCGATGCCGCCGGTGGTCCTGCTGGCCGTTGTGGGCGTGCTGTGCGGCTTTGTGATGGTGGCGCTGGTCTGGCTGAGCGGCAAGGGCTGCGAACGCGTTCGCGACACCACCAACTGCGGCGCGATTGGCCTGCCGTTGCTGGTGCTCACCGTCGCCGTCGCGATCGTGCTCGGCGCCATCGCGCTCAAGCGGCTGGCGATCGAGAATCCCGCGCTGATCGCGTTCCTCGGCGTGCTGTTCCTGTGCGTCGTCGTGGTCGGCCTGCTCGCGGACCGGCTCTACTCGACCTGGACCCTGCTGGTGGTGCCCGGCCTGGCCGCCGTTACGTTCGTGCTCGCCCACCTACTCGCTCGCGCCCTGAACCGTGCCGATGCCTAACCCGAGGACCGCCACCGTGCCCCAGCAGACCCCCGAGCCGCCGCGGTACGTCTGCCAGCGGATCGACGGCCCACTGCCCATCGACGGCACCCTGAGCCATCCTGCCTGGGCCGATGCGCCCTGGACCAGCGACTTCGTCGACATCCTCGGGCCGAGCGCGGCCACGCCGCGGTTCCGCACCCGGGCGAAGCTGCTCTGGGACGACGAGTTCCTGTACGTCGGCGCGGAGCTGGAGGAGCCGCACGTCTGGGCCACCCTGACCGAGCACAACTCGATGCTGTTCGTGGAGAACAACTTCGAGCTGTTCATCGACCCCGACGGCGACGGCGAGAACTACTACGAGTTCGAGATCAACTGCCTCGGCACCACCTGGGAACTCACCCTGACCAAGCCGTACGCCCTCGGCGGCGAGGCGATCGACCCGACGAACCTGCCGGGTCTGCGCGCGGCCGTGTTCGTCGACGGTACGGCGAACGATCCGGGCGACGAGGATCGCGGCTGGTCGGTCGAACTGGCCCTGCCGTGGAAAGCCCTCACGTCGTACCACTCGGGCGGTACGACGCCGCCGCGGGCCGGGGACGAGTGGCGGATGAACCTGATGCGGATCGAGTGGCCGCACGAGGTGGTGGACGGGCAGTACCGCAAGGGCGAGGGTGAGGACTTCTGGGTCTGGTCCCCGCAGTACCAGCCGACCATGCACGCGCCTGGGACGTGGGGCGTGGTCGAGTTCGGGCGCTAGGTTCCGGCGGCACATAACCCGGATCCAGGTTGTGGCCGACGTCATCTCGATGACGGCGGCTCCGGGGGTTAGTGTCGGCGGGACAACCTCGTCGACCTGCAATGGAGCAGCCGCATGGACAAGACGTACGACTCACCGCGCGCCGCGGTGGCCGACATCGGTGACGGCGCGAGCCTCGCCGTGGGTGGCTTCGGTCTATGCGGCAATCCGATGGAGCTGATCCGGGCCCTGCACGACCTCGGCTCGACCGGTCTCAGCGTCGTCTCGAACAACTGCGGCGTGGACGACTGGGGGCTCGGCATCCTGCTGGCGGACCGGCGGATCGCCAAGATGACCTCGTCGTACGTCGGGGAGAACAAGGAGTTCGCCCGGCAGTTCCTGTCCGGTGAGCTGGAGGTCGAACTGACCCCGCAGGGAACGCTGGCGGAGAAGCTGCGCGCAGGTGGTTGCGGTATCGCGGCCTTCTTCACGCTGGCCGGCGTCGGCACCCAGGTGGCCGAGGGCGGGCTGCCGCAGAAGTACAACACCGACGGTTCGGTCGCGAAGGCCTCGGAGCCGAAGGAGACCCGCGAGCTGAACGGCACGACGTACGTGCTGGAAGAGTCGATCACCACCGACTTCGGCCTGGTGCACGCGCTCAAGGGCGACACCCACGGCAACCTGATCTTCGATCGCAGCGCGCGCAACTTCAACCCGCTGGCCGCGATGGCCGGGCGGATCACCATCGCCCAGGTGGAGGAACTCGTCCAGCCGGGCGAACTCGATCCCGACGACATCCACCTGCCCGGCGTTTTCGTTCAGCGGGTAGTTGCCGTTGGCAAGGACATCGAAAAGCGGATCGAGAAGCGGACCGTTCAGCAGAAGGCGAGTGCATGATGGGTCTGACCCGTGAACAGATGGCGGCCCGGGCGGCGGCGGAGCTCGAGGACGGGCAGTACGTCAATCTCGGTATCGGCCTGCCGACGCTGATCCCGAACTACATTCCCGCCGGTGTCACCGTCGTACTGCAGAGCGAGAACGGCATTCTCGGCGTCGGGCCCTACCCGGCCGACGGCGACGAGGACCCGGACCTGATCAACGCCGGCAAGGAGACCGTCACGACGTTGCCCGGGGCATCGTTCTTCGACTCGTCGCTGTCGTTCGGCATGATCCGCGGCGGCGCGATCGACGCGGCCGTGCTCGGCGCGATGCAGGTCTCGGAGACCGGCGACCTGTCGAACTGGATGATTCCCGGCAAGATGGTCAAGGGCATGGGCGGCGCGATGGACCTGGTGCACGGCGCCAAGCGCGTGATCGTGCTGATGGAACATGTCGCCAAGGACGGCTCGCACAAGATTCTCACCGAGTGCGACCTGCCCTACACCGGCCGCGGCGTGGTCAACCGGATCATCACCGATCTGGCCGTTCTCGACGTGACGCCAGACGGCCTGCGCCTGGTCGAGCTCGCCGAAGGGGTCACCTTCGACGAGCTGCAGAGCAAGACCGGAGCCACCATCAAGCAATGAACCGTACGTCGGGATGCCGCGGCGACTCGCCCTGCCAAAGTCGTCGCGGCACCTCGCGTCCGCGCAGGTGCAGATCGAAGAACCCAGGTAGATAGGCGTTCAGCGAGCGCTGGATGCGATCGGGATCGACCGAGCCGACTGTGTTCGCGACCAGCTCGGGCGGCACGGTGAAGAACCGGCCGAACCACGGGATCAGCACCTGGTGGTCGATGAACGTGTAGTGCCCGCCGAGGCCGACGTTCAGATCGCGCTTCCAGCCGGTCGAGTGCTGCCAGAACCGGCCCCACGACTGCTCGGTCAGGTGGGTCTGCGGCCCGCCAGTGCTGCCGGTGTTGCCCGCACCCACCAGCAGGAACGGCCGATCGAGTCCGTTGCGTACGACCGGCGCCGGGTCGTCCACGGTGTAGCCGTAACCCAGCGTGCCGTCGAGATCGATCCCGGCCTTGACCCGGCGATCGACGTCCATCACGTCGGCCGCGGTGATCCCGCCCGCGGAGTGCCCGTAGGCCCCGATCCGGGTCAGGTCGAGGATCTCCCCCAGGCCGTCCGGGAGACGTCGCTTCGCCGCGTCCGGGTTGTTGCCCTTAGCAAGTTTTTCGAGCGAGTCGAGCACGAACCGGACGTCGGCCACGCGGGAATCCCTTGCCAGCTTGGCGTAATTCCCCGTCGGCAGGGTCTGCACTTCGAGCCGCCCGCCCGGGAACTCCACGCCCGCGGCCTCGTAGGTGTGGTCGACGGTGGCAACGACGTACCCTCGGCTGGCGAGTTCGGCGACCATGACCGAGGCCAGGCCGCGCGGTACGCCGAAGCCGGGCGAGAAGACCACCACCGGGCGCTTGCCCCACGACCGGCTCACCGGCGCCGAGAGGCCCGCGTGATTGCGTGCGCCCACCCAGTCGACCGTGCCGACGGGCTGCTGCAGCGCGATCGCGGCACCTTCGGCGTAGAAGGCCGCGGTCAGCGGCGGCAGGTACGGCGCTGCCAGGGCGGGCCGACTCGCGGGGTACCAGAGGCTGATCATCAACTCGCGCGTGCGTTCCGGCCGGTACGGGTCCGGCCGTCCCGTCTGAACCAGGTGCAGCTCCGTCGTACCCACTGGGAACGGGCCGCTCGGCCGCGGGAAGCGCAACGGCACCGGCCGTCGAGGCGTCCGCGTGCTTGAAGCGGCCGAGGCGCCTGCGATGGTGGGGGTGGCGCGGGCGGCGGTCAGAGTGGCGCTCGGCGCCAGCAGGGCGGCACCGGTGATACCGAAGAGAACCCGTCGAGTCAGCATGCGTCCACCCTCGGCCAGTCCCGGCAACGCGCACCGCTGCCATCCGGCAGGACCCGCTACTGCCGATAGTCACGTCCTTCGTGCTGCCGACCGCCCTACCTTCTACCGCGAGTGGTCGCGTCTGAACCGCGTCAACTTGGATGTTCAGACGCGACCACTGGCGACAGGATGGGCCGCCCTCCCCCGTCGGCTTTCAGGGTCAGGAAGGCGGGACCGGGTGGTTCCGTACGCTCCGCGCCGGGCTCACGCGTCAGCACGCCGGGTCCGCGCGACACGGTGCCGGGTTCGCGCGGCGTGACGCGGGTTTGTCGCGGCCACTGGACAAGGTGGAACCCGGGGCGGGCGAGGTCGACGATGGTCAAGGTGGACGTGGCGATCGGGGTGGCTCCGAGGTCGGCTGCCGAGTTTTTGTGCGGCTACCTGGCTGCAACCGGGTAGCCGCACACGAACTCGGTAGTGGGCACACCACAACCCGGTAGCCGCCCTACAACCCGGTAGCCGGCCGACTGGGAGTCGGCAGATTCGGACCGATGAATGCAAAGAGTTAGCGCGTCACAGGTGGGTGGAGGGCGGTGGCGGGGCCGCGGCGGAAGAGTTGGGCTGGGCGGCCGCCGTCGCGGGTGGTGGTTTCGCCCGTCGGTACGACGAAGCCTTCGGTTTTCGTGGCTTTGCGGTGGAAGTTTCGCGGATCCAGCGCCACGCCCCACACCGCCTCGTAGACGCCGCGTAGTTCCGAGATCGTGAACTCCGCCGGGCAGAACGCCGTCGCGAGCGGCGAGTACTCCAGCTTGGCGCGAGCCCGTTCAACCCCGTCGGCCAGCACCTGGTGGTGATCGAACGCGAGCCGCTTCGCGTCCGCGAGCACCTCCGCGACCGGGACCCACTCGGCCGAGGCGGCGTCTGTTCCGGCGACCGGCGCGGGCAGATCCGGTACCAGCGCCAGATACGCCACGCTCACCACCCGGCCGCGCGGATCTCGCCCGGGTTCGCCGTACGTCGCGATCTGCTCGAGGTGGATCTGGTCCGAGTCGAGGCCCGTCTCCTCGGCCAACTCCCGTAAGGCGGCGGCCTTCAACCCCTCCGCGGGCCGCACGAATCCCCCCGGCAGCGCCCAGCGGCCCCGGTGCGGCGCGATGCCGCGGCGGATCAGCAGCACCTCGAAGGAGCCGGCCCGCACCGTCAGGATCACCAGGTCGGTCGCCACACCCATCGGCTCGAAGCCCATGCGACCACCTTAATCGTCACCTTGACGAAAAGCGAGAACCGGCTTATCGTCATCGTGACGAATACAAGTGCTAGGAGGCACCGCCCATGGCCGACATCAGCCGGTTCCGCTTCATCAACCACCTGCGCGCCAACCCGACCACGCACGTGCGGCACCTGCGCAAGGGCCGGCTCGTGCACGACGGACCCGGTCAGGCGTTCTGGTTCCGCCCGCTGAACTCCGCCCTGAGCGAGATCCCGATCGACGACCGGGAGCAGCCGTTGTTGTTCCACGGCCGGACCGTCGACTTCCAGGACGTCGCGGTGCAGGCCACCGTGACGTACCGGGTCACCGATCCCGCCCTGGCGGCGGCCCGGATCGACTTCGGGATCGACCCGGATCACGGTCACTGGCGGTCCACTCCACTGGAGCAACTCGGCGGCTTGATGACCGAGCTGGCCCAGCAGGCGGCGGTCGATCTGCTCGCCCGGATGTCGCTCACCCAGGCCCTCTCCGAAGGCAGCGCGGCCCTTCGCGACCAGGTCGGATCAGGCCTGCGCGAGGATGAGCGGCTGACCGGGATGGGCATCGGCATCGTGGACGTGCGCGTTGTCGCCGTACGGGCCGAGAGCGACGTCGAGCGGGCGTTGCAGACGCCTACCCGCGAGATGGTCCAGCAGGCGGCTGACAAGGCCACCTACGAACGGCGCGCCATGGCCGTCGAGCGCGAGCGGGCCATTGCCGAGAACGAGCTGCAGAACCAGATCGAGCTGGCCCGTCGCGAGGAGCAACTCGTCCTGCAGAAAGGCCAGAACGAGCGCCAGCGGGCGGTCGAGGCCGCCGCCGCGGGCCAGATCCAGACCGAGGCCCAGGCCGGTCGGCAGCGCATGCTGAGCCAGGCCGAGGCTGACGCGAAGCGCGTACTCGGCGCCGCGGAGGCCGAGGCCGAGAAGGCCTTGCTGGCGGCGTACCAGGATCTGGATCAGGCGACGATCCTGGCGCTCGCGATCAAGCAGGGCGCGCTGCCGGAGATCGGCACGCTCAACGTCACGCCGGATCTGCTCACGCCGCTGCTGAGCCGTCTCACCAATGGCGCGGCCCAATGAGCCTGCCACCGCGGGCCGTGATCGTGCACCGGGCGACGGAGCTGGCCGAGCTGGTCGCCCGGCACGGCACCCGCCAGCAGGCCGGGTTCTTCCTCTCCACCCGGGGCCGGTCCCTGGCCGAGCTGGACGAACGCCACGCGGCTCAGCAGGCGGCGCTCGCGACGGTTTCGGCGGCCATCCCGCTGGACTGGCGCCGGGCCGTCGCCGAGCGGTCGGACCTGGACCGGTTCGTGTTCGGCCCGGAGGACGTCGTAGTCGCGGTCGGCCAGGACGGCCTGGTCGCGAACGTGGCCAAGTACCTCGACGGCCAGCCCGTCGTCGGCGTCAACCCCGAGCCACGACGCAACCCGGGCATCTTGGTGCCACACGCGCCGAACAACGTACCGAAGTTGCTCTCGGCAACCACCTTGCGCGAGTCGATCGAAGCTCGCACGATGGTTGCCGCCAGCACCGATGATGGCCAGCGACTGATCGCGCTCAACGAGGTGTATGTCGGCCATCGCACGCACCAGTCGGCGCGCTACCGCCTCCGGGCTCCGCAGGCGGACGAGGAACGCCAGTCGTCATCGGGCATTCTGATCGGCACCGGGACCGGCGCGACCGGTTGGTGCCGATCGGCCTGGCAGGAACGGCGCAGCCCGCTTCGCTTGCCTTCGGCAACCACTCCGGCGCTGTGCTGGTTCGTCCGGGAGGCCTGGCCTTCGCCCGCCACCGGTACGTCGTACACCGAAGGCCTACTGGCCGCGAACGAAACCCTCACCGTGAGCGCCGAGTCCGACCTGGTCGTCTTCGGCGACGGCATCGAGTCCGACACGCTGGCCCTGAGCTGGGGCCAGCGCCTCGACCTCACCGTCGCCGAAGTCCACCTCAACCTGATCCGGTGACTCAACCGCTCCTCTGCGGCGCCTCGCCACACCAGACGCACTGTCGGTGCCCTCCGATAGCCTCTGTGGCAGAGATATCTCAAGGGGAGGGAGCTCGCTCGGTGGCGGCTGGGGACGCACGAAGAGCTGACATCATTCGGTACTGGCGGGCCGTCGAACTTTTCAGTCCGCAGTCCGTGCCAAAGGTCGACTTCGACCAACGGGTCTACCTGGCCTCAGCTGATCGGCCGTTGCCGTGGCAGGCAGGGCATCCCATCCAAAGGATTCGACTGCGCGAGAAGCAACAGTGGCGGCACACGGTTTTCCTGGGCCTCTTTCCGCTGACAGCCGTCTTTGAGGTATTGCAGACCGCCTTTCCGGCGGCAGAGCATGCTTTCGACGAGCGTCCCAACGGAGAATCGGCGTTGGCTGCCTTCCTCGTCGGGCCGGACGGCCGTCCGGCGCTGGACTCCGCGATTCTGTCGAGCTGCGCGTGGGCCACCGGCCGCTCACGCTCTCCCGGACCGTCTCAGCGAGGCTGGCTCGACGGGTTCGAAGAAGTCCAGGCCAAGTTCTCCGAACACCTCGCCGAACTCTGGTCAGTAAGCGGGGAGGAAGACGTTGACGCCCCTGTACCGGCTGTCGTCGAGCCATTGGATTTCGAGGGGCTTGCCACCATTCGTGACCTCGCGGGCGCTCTACTCGGCGTCCGCACGCTTCTTGGCACGGCGGAGATCAGGATCCGCAGTGAGATCGTCAGCTCACGAACAGCCGAGGCTTCAACCGGCCTGGACTTCCTGAACAGCTTCATCGCCGACGACCTCGAGATGGTCGCCAAACGGGTTCGGCAGGGCGACATCGGAACCACCCTCCATGCCTATCTGACTGCGAACGAGGGCCTGAATCGGCAGGACCGGATCGATATCCGGAACGACCTCGATGCTGTGCTGAGCGCGACCGCGCCCGCGAAGGCGCCGTTAGGTCGCTGGCCGAGTACCCTTGACCAGCCGCTGGTTCTGAGTCAGCAACTGGCGGTGAACACGGCCCTGGCCATGCCGCGCGAATCCTCGGGCTTGCTCGCTGTCAACGGTCCTCCGGGCACAGGCAAGACGACTATGCTGCGTGATTTGATGGCGGCTCTCATAGTCGAGCGCGCAACCCGGCTTAGCGAGCTGTCCCATCCTGCCGATGCCTTCACCGGGACGCTGCGATGGTCCACCAACGGCTACCGTCGGACGGTTCCGCGGTGGCGACCAGAACTCACTGGGTTCGAGATGGTTGTGACTTCCGCCAACAACGGTGCCGTCGAGAACATCACCAACGAGATCCCCGCTCTGGACGCCATCGACCGCCGCTGGCATCAGGAGGCCACCAACGTCGGATACTTCGCGGACATCGCCGCCAGGACGATCAACGCGGGCAACGAGACCGGCGCCGCCGAGATCGAGGCCTGGGCCTTGCTCGCGGCGCGATTGGGGAACAAGAAAAACCGCAGTTCATTCGTCAACGCCTTTTGGTGGCCCTCCAAGGTCGAACAGGGTGAACCGCTACCGGGAATTGAGGCCCAGCTCAGGGAGTACGAAGCAGCCACCCCAGAACACGACTGGAAAGCCGCCGTCGCGAACTTCCGGGCCGCGCGCCTGCGATCCCTCCGCTTCCGGCAACAGCGGCAAAAGGTATACGACGCCCTGTCCGCTATGCCTGGCCTGCAACGCGAGGTCGAGGAGGCCGCGACGACGCTCGCGAACCTACAAGCTCAGTACTCCGACGCGCAGCGCCGAACTGAGGCAGCACGACGTGCGCTGATCGAAGCAGAGGCCGAGCGCGACCGGCAGCTGAACCGACGAGCGGAGAACCGCCGATTCCGGCCCAACCTGCTCGAGACAGTGATCACGCTGGGTCGAGCGTACCGAGCCTGGCAGGAGTCGGATCGCGACCTGGCCCACCGTGTGATGGCCGGTGAGGGACAGGTCGAGCAGGCCCATGTAGAGCTGACGAGGATGCGGCTGACGGCGGAGCATGCGGGCGCGGCGCTGACCGAGAAACAGGCCGCGAAAGAAGCGGCCGATCGAGATCTCGCCAAGGCTTCGGCGGACCTTAAGGATGTTGCTGCCGCACTGGGGCCCGCTTTCCCCAGCGACACCTGGTGGAAAGACCGCGAAACCCGCGAGCTCGGCACACTCTGGATCGATCAGTCGTGGGATCGCGCTCGTAGTGAGTTCCTACTGGCCGCGCTGAGGTTGCACAAGGACTTCTTACAACACGTGCCTACCCAGATGCGGCAGGGTTTGCAAGCCGCAATGGACGTCGTCAGCGGCAGCGCGCCACGCGACTTGCCAGCCAAGAGTGCGCTTGCCGCCTGGCAAACCTTGTTCTTCGTGGTCCCGGTCGTCTCCACCACCTTCGCCTCCTTCGCCCGGTTGTTCAGTCACCTGGATCAGGAATCACTGGGATGGTTGTTCATCGACGAGGCCGGCCAGGCGACACCGCAGGCGGCGGTAGGCGCTCTTTGGCGATCTCAGCATGCCGTGGTGGTCGGCGATCCGCTCCAACTGGAGCCCGTCACCTCGATACCGCACAGGGCTGAGCAGGCGATCCGGCAGGAATACGACGTTGACGAGCAATGGCTGACGGGGCGTACCTCAGTCCAGCGCGTCGCCGACCGACTGAACCGCCTCGGTACCTATCTGCACGAGACCGACGGCATGATCTGGGTGGGTAGTCCTCTCACCGTGCACCGTCGCTGTGACGCTCCGATGTTCGATATCGCCAACACGATCGCCTACGACGGGCTGATGATCGATGGCACCCCGGTGGCGAAATCCGCCGAGTTCAGGGCCGCCCATAGCGCGCTTCCGGAGTCGAAGTGGATCGATGTGCCGAGCGATAACGCACAGGGACACTGGATACCCGCTGAGGGCGCGGTACTGGAGCGCATCCTGCTGAAGCTCCGGGGCCTTGGGGTCGATATGTCCAAGGTCATGATCATCGCCCCCTTTCGCGATGTTGCGCGGAGAGTTCGCCAGATCGCGCCGCGAGAGACTGTTGCAGGCACCGTTCACACCGCTCAAGGTAAGCAAGCCGACATCGTCATTCTGATACTCGGGAGCGATCCGAACAGTGTGGGGGCGCGACGCTGGGCGGCGAGCAAACCGAATTTGCTCAACGTGGCGGTCAGCAGGGCCAAACGGAGGCTTTACGTGATCGGTGACCACGCGGCTTGGGCTCCGCAGCGGCACTTCGACGTGATGGCAAGGGCGCTGCCACGCGCCGATCCCCGCCCGCAAGACTGACAACCAACCGTAGCTGCGGCGGCGGTTCGCGTTCTTGAGGCGAACCGTCGCCGCACGTGCGGGGTTGATCAGTGTGTGTAGACCGGTTGGTGGTCGATGCTTTCCTGCTGGCGGACGCGGGACCGACCGAGGGCGTACTGGAGCACGAAGCTGAGGACAAGGGCCACCAGGACGCCGACGTTGGCGTAGGCCCAGTCGCCTTCACGGCCGCCGAGGCCGATCCAGAGCAGGTAGCCCTGCCAGTCGAGCCAGCCCGCCGTGGTGTTCGTGACCAGGCCCCAGCCGAGAACGGTGCAGAGGCCCAGGATGATGATCGGCAGCCACTGGATGTTGCCGTACCGGCCGCGCGGGGTGAACAGCTCCTCGTCGGCGTAGTCGCGCTTCCGCGAGAGCATGTCGGCCAGCATGATGCCGCACCAGGCCGCGATCGGAACGCCCAGCGTGATCAGGAAGCCGGTGAACTGACTGAGGAAGTTCGAGCCGACGAACACGATCGCGATCGTGCCGATCACCATGATGATGCCGTCGATCAGCGCCGCGATGTGCCTGCGGACCCGGACCCCGGCCGCCAGCAGCGCAAGCCCGGACGAGTAGATGTCGAGCACCGCGCCACCGACCAGGCCGAGTACGGCGACGGTGGCGAACGGCAGCAGGAACCAGGTCGGCAGCGCCGCGGCCAGCGCACCGATCGGGTCGTTCGCGATCGCGGTGCTCAGGTCGGGCGACGAACCCGCGAGCAGCAGACCGAACGTGAACAGCACGATCGGAGCCGCGGCGGCGCCGAAGGTGGTCCAGCCGATCACGCCGCGGTTCGAGGTCTCGCGCGGCAGGTACCGGGAGTAGTCGGCGGCGAGGTTGACCCAGCCGAGGCCGAAACCGGTCATCAGGAAGATCAGCGCGCCGATGACCTGCTGGGTGGAGCCGTTCGGCATCGCCGCGACGGTGGCCCAGTCGACCTGGTCGGCCACCAGCAGCACGTACACAACGGTCAGTACGCCGGTGATGATGGTGATACCGGTCTGCAGCCAGATGATCAGGTTGAAGCCGATCACGCCGGCGACCACGATCAGCGTGCCGACCACCGCGAGCGCGACGGCCTTCGTGACCGTGCCACCACCCCAGCCGAGCTCCCGGAACACCGTGGCGGTCGCCAGGGTCGCCGTGACGGTCAGGAAGGTCTCCCAGCCGACGGTCAGGATCCAGGACAGCGCGGCGGGGATCCGGTTACCGCGCACGCCGAACGGCGCCCGGCTGAGCACCATCGTCGGCGCCGAACCACGCTTGCCGGCCAGGGCGATCAGGCCGCAGAGGAAGAACGAGAAGACGATGCCGAACAGGCCGGCCACCGCCGCCTGCCAGAACGAGATACCGAACCCCAGCGCGAAGGCGCCGTAGCTCAGGCCGAGGATCGAGACGTTCGCGCCGAACCAGGGCCAGAACAACTCCCGGGCCCGGCCTCGGCGGTGAGATCCTCGGACAACGTCGATACCTGTCGTCTCCACCGCGAAGACCCGACGATCAGTCCGGCTCGCATGGCGGGGATCGCTCATGGCGAATCTCCTCTTGGCTGTTGTACCGCGGGCCCCGTGATGGCTGGAAAGGAAGCTAGTGGCCAGCCGACCGAACGGTCAAGGATGGCGCGGGATGAAGTATTTCCCGTGACATATACGCAAAGTCACCGAATGATCGTGATCTGTGCAGACAACGCTGTCATCACGTATTAAGGTGCGCCTGACTACGCTCACGGCCCTATCGAGGGAGGGCCGTGGTGCTCCACCTACCGCCAAAAGGGGAGTCACTGCGCATGCGCATGTCTCGACATCGGGCGCGAACCGCCTTCCGTACTTCGGTGGCGCTGATCGCCACCGCGACCCTGGCCGTGCCGGCCTCGCTCACCGCGACCGCCCGCCCGGCCACGCCAACCGCTCCAGCCACTGACACGGCCGGTAAGCCGTTCGTTCAGGGCACGCAGACCGTCGCCGCCTACGACTACGACAACGCGATCCGGGAACGGATCGAGGTGGAGGTGCCGAACACCGACGCCGACGCCAACGGCAAGACCGACCGGGTCACCGTCGACCTGATCCGCCCGGGCGAAGCCGCCCAGGCCGGTATCGACGTGCCGGTCATCATCCAGGCCTCGCCGTACTACGCGCGGGACCCGAAGACCTACTTCGACGCCAACGGCACCCGCCAGGTCTTCGGCAGCTGGCTGGACAACTACTTCGTGCCGCGCGGTTATGCCGTCGCGTTCGTCGACATGCCGGGCACGTTCCGGTCCACCGGCTGCAGTGATGTCGGCGCCGACTTCGAAGTGCTGGGCACAAAGGCTGTCGTCGACTGGCTGAACAACCGTGGCAAGGCCTACACGCCCACTGGAGCGATCGCGAGGCCCGACTGGTCCACCGGCAAGACCGGCATGATCGGCGTCTCCTGGAATGGCACCATCGCGAACTCCGTCGCGAGCACCGGCGTACGCGGCCTGGAGACGATCGTGCCGATCGCGGCGATCTCCAGCTGGTACGACTACACCCGCGGTCACGGCGTGCCCTTCTACGACGAGTACATGGGCTTCCTGCACGACTACGTCAGCAACGACGCCAGCCCGCGCTGTGTGGAGATGACGAACGAGATCGAGCAGGACTCCGACACCCGCACCGGTTCGTACAGCCGGTGGTGGGACCCGCGGAACTACAACCTGGACGCCGGCAAGGTCCGCTCCAGCGTGTACGTCGTGCACGGCCTCGGCGACGAGAACGTGAAGACCCGGCACTTCGGTGAATGGTGGGACGAGCTCGCCCGCCACAACGTGCCGCGCAAGATCTTCCTGCACCAGGGCGTGCACCTCGACGGGTTCAGCTTCCGCGACGAGTGGGTGAAACGCCTGCACCCGTGGTTCGACTACTGGCTGCAGGGCCTCAAGAACGACGTGATGAAAACCCCGCAGGCCACGATCCAGCGGGAGAACGGGACCTTCGTCGACGAGCCGAAGTGGCCGGCGGTCGGCGTACGGCAGACCAAGCTCAACCTGAGCAAGGCGGCCGGCTCGCAGCCGGGTGGCCTCTCGATCGGCACGGGCAACTCCACGCCGGTCAGCTTCACCGGTACGGACAAGGAGTCGACCGACGCCGCCGTACTCGATCCGACGGTGGTGAAGCCCGAGCGCGCGGTCTTCCTCAGCAACGAGCTGAGCCAGGCTGTACGCGTCTCTGGCACGGCCAAGGTGACAGTGCGGGTCAAGGTCAACAAGGTGGCCTCAGGCATCAAGGCGCGTCTTGTCGACTACGGCACGGCGACGCGATTCGCCAACGTCAGCAACGTTCCGGACACCCGGGTGTGCTGGGGAGACGGCAATACGGCCGACACCGGCTGCTACCCCGAAACCCGGATCACCAAGTCCACCTCGGACGTATCAGTCGTCGTACGGACTCTGGCGGACATCGGCCACTACAAGTCGCTGAACCGCAAGGAATCGCTGCAGTCCGGCAAGTGGTACGAGCTGACGTTCGAGCTCAACGCCGACGACGTCGTCTTCGCCGCCGGCCACCGCCTCGGCCTGGTACTGACGGTTGAGCCGGACAACCCCTCGGTGCCGTTCACCGGCGCCACTGTGACGCTGGACCCGTCCAAGTCGTCACTAACGCTTCCCCTGACTGGTGCGACCTCAAGCCTGGCTGAAGTTGGCCCGGCCGAGCGAGTGCCTGGCAGCGTGCTTGCGCAGCCTGAGCCGGAGAAGGACCCGGCCGAGCTGATGCGCCAGTTCGTCGAGGCGTCGCGCTGAATCCGTTGAAACCTGAGCTGGACAACACGAGGCCCCGGGTGGATCACCCGGGGCCGCGTGCCGTCGCGTTGAGAGTTGCGTTGAGGAACGTCAGGTCAGACCGTCAGGCTCCAGCTGTCGATGTAGCCGGTGTCGGTGCTGTAGACATCCCTGACCTGGAGCTTCCAGGCGCCGTTCTTGACCTCTGCGGACGCGTTCACCGTGTAGGTGGCGATGACGTTGTCGGCCGAGTCGCTCGAGCTGGAGTTCTTCAGCCGGTACGACGAACCGTCCGGCGCGATCAGATCGATCACCAGGTCACCGCGGTAGGTGTGCTTGATGTCGACCGCGACCTTCGTGGTGCTGGAGGCGTTGCCGGAGCATCCCGCGGCGGTCACGGTGCTGGTGACGGCAGTACCGGCGTCCGGGATGTTCACGTTGCTGGCGTTGCTGAACGGGCCACAGTTCGGCCCGGGACCAGTGCCACCACTCAGGCTGTCCGCGGCGGCCTTGATCGCCGTGTGGAAGGTGCTGACCTGGGTGTACACGCCAGGCGCGTTCGGCCGGGCACAACCCTCGCCGTGGCTGACGATGCCGACCTGGATCCAGGCGTTGTTCGCGTCCCGGCGGAACATCGGGCCACCGGAGTCACCCTGGCAGGTGTCGACGCCACCGGTGTCCATCTTGCCGGCGCAGATCTCCGCGGCGAAGATCAGGTCCGAGTAGTACGGGCTGGCGTTGCGGCAGGTCACGTCGTCCACGAACGGCACCTGGGCCTTGAGCAGGTAGCGCTGCTGCGAACCACCCTCGGACGCGGCGCCCCAGCCGGCCACCGTGAAGGTGCCCGAGTCGTACGCCGTGGTGGTGGTGATCGGCAGTGTGGCGACACCGGTGATCGGGCTGGACAGGCGGATCAGCGCCCAGTCGCCACCGGTGCTGGTGCCGTACGTTGGCGAGCGGTGCACGTAGTTCGACGTGCGCTTGATCGCCGTGGTGTCCTGCAGGTCGACCACGCCGACGGTGGCGGTGATCGACGAGTTGTTACCGGTGGAACCCACGCAGTGCGCGGCGGTCAGCACCAGCTGATTGGTGAGCATCGAGCCACCGCATCCCATGGACAGCCTCACCATCCACGGAAACTCGCCTTGCGCCGCCCGGGTTCCACCGACCACCGTGGGGCCCGGATCATCTTGGGCGGAAGTGTTCTGGGCACTGGCCGTATGGGCCGGCACGACGACCAGGGCGGCGGTCATCAGCACGGTGCCGGCGGCCTTGAGCAGTTGGAGACATCGCATTGGGACTCCTCCTCTACGACCTCACGAGTGAGATGCACAGTTTGTACACCCACACACACGCTCGGTGATGGCACGGAAGTGCGGAGGCACGGATTTGCCGGGATGATGAGGCAACCGAAACAGCATTTCCTGATGCGGAAGACAATGGTGGCGGCGATGGCCGGAAATTGGATCAGCACCCCGGCGCCGCTCAGGTGGTCCGGCGCCGGGGTGCTGGACCACAATCATCGCGCGAGACTGCGCAGAAATGGTGGCCTGATGGTGACACGGCACAAGAATGCTGACACAGCAGGGAATATCGCTGCCTGCGCCCGCCGCGATACGGACAGTGCTGGCCTGGCCATCGGCTTCGATTTACCCTCTACTGTCGGTGGCAGGCAGTGACCGCGCTCGGGAGGGAGGGGAGAGGCATGCGCTCGTCCGACACGGAGCGTACCCAGCATTTACGCGTGCTGGGGCTCGGCGATGACGAAATCCGGGTGTACCAGCATCTCTTGCGCTCGGGACCGGCTTCGGTGAGCGATCTCGAGGCGGCAACCGCCGACCTGACAGGCACGCTCAGTGACGCCTTGGGCGGTCTGGTTCAGGCTGGTCTAGCCCGCCGCTCGGGTTCGGATCACACCCGGTTCCTGCCGGTGCCGCCCGACGCCGGGCTCGAGGCCCTGACGTTGCGCCGCGAATCCGAGCTGAAGCAGGCCCGGATCGAGGTGCTCAACGCGTACGACGAATTCCGCCGTACCGTCCACAACGAGTCGACCGCGCACCTGATCGAGGTGGTCACCGGCACGGCCATCGTGGAGCGGATCCACCAGATCAAGGGCAGCGCCCAGCGGGAGATCCTCGCCATCGACAGTCCGCCGTACTATCTCGGCGCGGGTCCGAACGCGACCGAGATCGAGCAGCTCAATCGCGGTGTGGCCTATCGAGTGGTCTACTCGCCGGAGTCGGTCGAGGTGCCGGGCTATCTGACCGAGAACATCCTGCCCTGCGTGGAAGCCGGCGAGCAGGCCCGCGTGCTGCCCGACGTACCGGCGAAGCTGACCATCATCGACGGCTCGATCGCGTTCGTCTCGATGTCGGTCCGCGATACCGATGTGAACCGGTCGTTGCTGATCATCCGGCCGAGCAGTCTGCTCACCGCGCTGATCGGCATGTTCGAGCTCTGCTGGCGAAACGCCCTGCCCCTGCACGCTTCCGCGGGCGCCGAGGACGATCGCCTGGAGCCGATCGAACGACGCCTGCTCTCACTGCTGGCCACCGGCGCGGCCGACGACACCATCGCCCGCACCCTCGGCATCAGCCGGCGCACGTTCTTCCGTTACCTGGAACGCCTGATGAACCGAACCGGCGCCAGCACCCGCTTCCAACTGGCCCTACACGCCGCCCGCGAAAACTGGCTCTAGACCAGTTTCTTGGCATTCGTTCGTCGCAATCCGCTTCTCCCACACGCTGACCGGTAGAGGTCGGCGGCACTGGAGGGCGGTTTGCGACGAATGAATGCAGAAGTGGGGACTAGGCCTGGGTGAGTTCCTTGGCGACGACCTCGGCGATCTGCGCGGTGTTGAGCGCCGCGCCCTTGCGGAGGTTGTCGCCGCAGACGAAGAGCTCCAGCGCCTGCGGGTCGTCCAGGGACTTGCGGATCCGGCCGACCCAGGTCGGGTCGGTGCCGACAACGTCCGCGGGAGTGGGGAATTCGCCCTCCGCCGGGTTGTCGAACAGCAGCACGCCCGGGGCATCGCGAAGCACCTCGCGGGCCTCGTCCACGTCCACCTCGGTGTTGAACCGCGCGTGCACGGACAACGAGTGCGTGGTCACGACCGGAACCCGCACGCAGGTCGCGGAGACCTTCAGGTTCGGCAGGCCGAGGATCTTGCGGGACTCGTTGCGGACCTTCAGCTCCTCCGAGGACCAGCCGTCGTCCTTGAGCGAACCGGCCCACGGCACGACGTTGAGCACGAGCGGCGCCGGGAACGGCCCGAGCGCGCTACCCACCACGCGTCGTACGTCGCCCGGGGTGGTGCCGAGGTCGCGGTTGCCCGCCACCTTCATCAACTGGTCGTGCAGGGTGTCGATGCCTTCCTGCCCAGCACCCGAGGCCGCCTGGTACGACGAGACGACCAGCTGGTCCAGCTCGTACCGGTGGTGCAGCGCGCCCATCGCCACGATCATCGACAAGGTGGTGCAGTTCGGGTTCGCGATGATGCCCTTGGGCCGGCTGCGAACCGCCTCCGCGTTCACCTCGGGCACCACCAGTGGCACGTCCGGGTCCATCCGGAAGGCGCCCGAGTTGTCGACCACGACGGCACCACGCGCGGCGGCGATCGGCGCCCACTCGGCCGAGACCTCGTCCGGTACGTCGAACATGGCCACGTCGATACCGTCGAAGGCCTCCGCGCTGATCGCGACGACCTCGACCTCCTCGCCGCGGACCTTGAGTTTCTTACCGGCGGAGCGCGGCGACGCGATCAGACGGATCTCCCCCCAGACGTTCTGCCGGGTGGAGAGCAGGGCCAGCATCACCGTGCCGACGGCGCCGGTGGCACCGACGACCGCCAGTGACGGCAGTCCGGACCTATCCTCGGTCTGTTCGAGAGCAGCGCTCACTGGGGTCACCGTCCTGTTCCTCCGTAGACGACGGCCTGGGTCTGGTCGTCGTCCAGGTCGAATGCGGTGTGCGCGGCCTGAACCGCCGCGTCCACCAGGTTCTCGTCGACGACCACCGAGATCCGGATTTCGGATGTCGAGATCATCTCGATGTTGACGCCGGCATCGGCCAGCGCGGAGAAGAACTTCGCGGAGACACCGGGGTGCGACCGCATGCCGACACCGACGACCGAGACCTTGCCGATCTGGTCGTCGTACAGCAGCTGCTCGTAACCGACCTCGTCCTTCATCCGCGCCAGCGCCGACATCGCGCGGGAGCCGTCCGAACGCGGCAGGGTGAAGGAGATGTCGGTCCGGTTGGTGGCGACGGCCGACACGTTCTGCACGATCATGTCGATGTTCGTCTCGGCCTTGGCGACGGTCTCGAAGATGCGCGCGGCCTCACCCGGCTTGTCGGGCACGCCGACCACGGTGATCTTGGCCTCGCCACGGTCCTGGGCCACGCCGGAGATGATCGCCTGTTCCATCGGATCCAATTCCTTCGCATCGACGACCCAGGTGCCTTCCTTCTGCGAGAAGGAGGAACGCACGTGGACGGGGACGTTGTAGCGCCGCGCGTACTCCACGCAGCGCAGGTGCAGTACTTTGGCGCCGCACGCCGCCATCTCGAGCATCTCCTCGTAGGAGATCTTCGGGATCTGCCTGGCCGACGGCACGATGCGCGGATCAGCGGTGAAGATGCCGTCCACGTCGGTGTAGATCTCGCAGTAGTCGGCCTCGAGCGCCGCCGCCAGCGCCACCGCGGTGGTGTCGGAGGCACCCCGGCCAAGAGTGGTGATGTCCTTGGTGTCCTGGGCGACGCCCTGGAAACCGGCCACGATCGCGACATGCCCCTCGGCGAGGGCGTCCTCGATCCGGCTCGGGGTGATGTCGATGATGCGCGCGTTACCGTGCGCGGAGGTGGTGATCACGCCCGCCTGCGAGCCGGTGAACGAGCGCGCCTGGTAACCCAGGTTCGCGATCGCCATCGCCAGCAGTGCGGCCGAGATCCGCTCACCCGAGGTGAGCAGCATGTCCAGTTCTCGCGGTGGCGGCAGCGGTGATACCTGCTGCGCCAGGTCCATCAGTTCGTCGGTGGTGTCGCCCATCGCGGAGATCACGACCACCACGTCGTTACCGGCCTTCTTCGTCGCGACGATTCGTTGCGCGACGCGCTTGATGCAATCGGCGTCAGCGACCGAAGAACCGCCGTACTTGTGCACGACGCGTCCCACTGATCTGTCTCCTCGCATTGTGTGAATCCCAGCTTGTGAACTGGATCCGGAACGCGGTGCCGCACTGCACCATACGTAGTTGACCCGGGTCATTCTAGCTGGGGCGCGTCGTCCGTGGACGGGCTGACCAAACCCCGGTCCAGGCCTTCCGTACGCCGGGCTCCGCCCCCGCAGGAACCACGCCGCACGGCGCTCCCGGCCGCAGACCTTCCGCCGACCGGTCCGGCGAACGCTGCTGGACTTATATAAGTCCGCGCTGAATAATGGCGTTGTGCACGCGTTCGACGTTCTCGGTGACCCGGTACGGCGGCGGATCCTCGATCTGCTCGCCGACGGCCGCCTGCCCGCAGGCCACATCGCGGACGTGATCGGCGCCGAGTTCGGCATCAGCCAGCCCGCCGTCTCCCAGCACCTGCGGGTACTGCGCGACAACGGCTTCGCCACCGTCACCGCCGAAGGCACCCGCCGCCTGTACGCCGTCGACCCCGCCCCCCTCCGCGAGATCGACACCTGGCTGGACCGCTACCGCTCCTTCTGGACCCAACGCCTGGACGCCCTGGACACCGAACTCCACCGCGGCCGCCGCACCCCCAAACCCTAACCACCCGAACAGCGCTGGACGACCGCCGGGCCGGCGTGGCAGTGGCTGGCCATCGGCGACGGATCAGCCGCCACCTTGGGCGGCGCAACGCGGGCGGGGTGTCGCGCGCGGGGCGCCGCGGGCGGGGTGCCGCGGGCGGGGTGCCGGGATTCCGCGCGGCTACCCGGATGTGGCGCGACCGCTACCGAGTTTTGGTACCGCTACCCGGTTGCAACCAGGTAGTCGCGCTAAAAGCCGGCAGCCGACGCGCCTGGACCACCGGTCGCCATCAACCACCCGGACAAAGTGACGGCCAACCTGAGCGTGCGCGGACACGGACGCTGACCGGTCGTCGCGCCCCGAGCGCTGGACCTGAGCGCCGAATTGGGGGTTGACCTGGAGCGCGCTCTAGGTTGGAGGCTGGCGTGCATGGAATCGACACAGGAGATTTTGCAGGGGCGTCCGCTCGGGATTGGCACCTGGGCGATTGGTGGGCCTTGGACGTTTGATGGGCGTCCTGCCGGGTGGGGCGCGGTGGACGAGGCGGAGAGTGTGGCGACGATCCATGCCGCGGTTGACGGTGGGATCCGGTTGTTCGATACGGCCGACTGTTACGGCACCGGGACCAGCGAGCGCGTACTTGGCAAGGCGCTCGCGCAACTGCCGCCGGAAGTCCGGGACGACGTGGTGATCGCCACCAAGTTCGGCAACCTCTTCCACGAGGAGACCTGTAGCGGCGGCGGGCAGGACGTCAGCCCGGCGTATATCCGCAAGGCCTGCGAGGCCAGTCTGAACCGGCTTGGCGTGGACGCGATCGACATCTTGCAGTTGCACGGCGGAGTGGCCAACGGTACGGAGGCGGCCGGCGTCATCGCCGTACTGGAGGAACTTGTTGCCGAGGGCAAGATCAAGGCCTTCGGTACCAGCGTGGACGCGCCTTCGGTGATCGAGGCCTTCGCGGCTTCGCCGAACAGCGTGAGCGTGCAGACCCAGGCGAACGTCTTCGGCTATCAGGCCGAGGTGTTCGAGACGGCCCGGCGTACGGGGCAGACCGTGCTGGCGCGTTCGCCGCTCGCGATGGGCCTGCTCACCGGCAAGTACGACCTGACGAACCGGCCCGCGGCGGACGACGTACGACGGGACACTCCGTGGTGGACGTACTTCGACGACGACGCGATGGCCGACTGGCTCAAGCGCCTCGACGCCGTACGGGAGCTCCTGCGGACCGGCGGCCGGACGCTCACCCAGGGTGCACTGGCGTACGTCTGGGCGCTGGACGCCATCCCGTTGCCAGGCGCGCGGACACCAGCCCAGGCGATCGAGCACGCGGGCGCGCTCGATACCGGTCCGTTGCCCTCAGCAACGATGACGGAGATCCGCGAGCTGATGAAGGATTCGCCCGAAATGCACTAGCTGAAAGGGACCGCATCCACTGGTCGAACGGGAACCGCGTCCACCGGGTCGACGGCATCGTGCTCAGCGGGGCGATGCGGTGGGATGCGGATCAGCAGGAGAGCCGCGGCGGCGGTGAGCGCCGTCGCGGCGATCCAGGCCGCCGGTACACCGAAGGCCTCGACGAGACCACCCGCGACCGACGAGCCGATCGCGCCGCCGGCCATTCCCGCGCTGCCCATCCAGCCGAAGACCTCGGTACGGACGGAATCCGGGGTGAACGTGCCCAGGCGTTCGTACAGCGCGCCGACCGTCGGTGCGAGGAAACAGCCCGAAACGAACAAGGCGGCGCCCAGCGTCCAGGCCGAACCAGTGGCGAAAACGCACAGCAGCATTCCGGCCGAGACCATCAGGCCGCGCCGCCAGACGGCCGACGTACGACGACCTGGCAGCGCGCCCGCGACGACGCCACCGAGCAGACTGCCGAGCGCCCAGACTGCCTCCAGACCGCCCGCGATCAGCCGGTTGCCCTGCTCGTCAGCGAACGCCACCACGCCGATCGACACCGCGCCGAAGGCCATCACCATCAGGCCGAACGACGCGATCAACGGCAACCGGTACCGATGCCAGAGCAATCCGCGCGCGGTCAGCCTGGTGCCGGTCGACTCGTCATGAGCCTTCGGCGCGGGCTGGTTCGCGGAGAACCACCAGATCGAGATACCCGCCGCCACGGCCGCCGTCAGCAGGCCCGTTCGCGGACTGGCCACGCTCACCACCAACGCACCCAGCATCGGGCCCGCCACGAACACCAACTCCTGGGCCGTCGCGTCCAGGGCGTAGGCGGCGCGCAGGTCGCGACCACGCACGAGCCGCGGCCAGCCCGCACGCAGGGTTGACGTCACCGGCGGCACGAACGCGCCCGCCACCAGCGCCACCACGGGCATCCAGCGGTACAGGTCCGTCGGCAACAGCGCCAGCGCGGCGATCAAAACGCTCCACGCCAGCCCGGTGACCAGCAGAACGCCCTTACCGCCGCAGCGATCCGCCCAGCGGGACCAGGCCGGCCCGCCGATCGCCATACCGACCGAGTACGCGCCCGCGACCACGCCGGCCCAGCCGAACGATCCGGCCGCGTCCTTGGCGAGATAGGCCATCGGCACCATCGACGCCGTCGCCGGCAGACGGGCGAGCAACGCGGAACTCAGCAGCGCCGCGACGCCTCGAGTCCGCCAGAGGTTTCGGTACGCCGACAGGTCCATACCGGCCATTCTCACCTGTCATGCCGGCAGTCGGCGCATCAATTACCAGTGGGTGGATGACAGCGGAGCCAGGCGAGCATCAGCGGTGGGCCGGCGATACCCACGGTGAGCAGCGCCACCCGCAGCCCGTAGTCGTTGGCGGTCGAGCCGATCACCGCGATAGTGACCACGGCGACGAAGCAGCCCCACAGTTGCGGCCAACGCGCCACGGCGGTTTCGAACCACTCCGGCGACAGCTGCCGCCTCGCCAGCACCACGGCGACCAGATAGAGCAGTAGTACGCCGACCAGCCACAGGTGCGGACCGGCGGACAGCGAGCCGAGGGCGTATCCCGCCTTGCGAGTGACCACGGCGGTTCCGTCTCCGTGGATCAGGTCCTCGACGAACCGTCCGGCGTGGGACCGCGCTTCGGCCGGCCGAAGCCAGTCGAGCACGCTGATCAGTGCCACCGCTGCCACCGCGACCACGCCCGTAAGTAGGAGACGGGCCGCACTGATCCGCCGCCCGAGTACGTCCATCCCGAGCAGCACGAACGCCGGCACGATGGCGAGCCCACCTCCGACGTCCGCACCCCACGTCGGCCAGACATCGACCAGTACGGCGGCCAGGCCGATCACCGCGACAGCGATGGTCGCAACCGCCGGGCCGTACCGGGATCGCAGCCAGCTGGCCAACCCGGCGGCGAACACCACGGCATGTACGGCGAACACGACGAAGGTGGTGTTGCCGAAGCCGTAGTACCGGCCGCCCGACAGTGGCGACGGCCCGAGCGGACTGCCGTGGTGCAGGATCGTGCCGGTCATCGCGTCCACGGCGAGCACCGCGGCAGTGATCCCCGACAGAACGGTGACCGTGGTCCACACCGGCACCCGCGGTAGGCGTCGGAGCGCCAGGGCCACCCCTACCGCCGCGAGGATCATGCCGACCCACAAGACGACTAACGGCCCCTCCCAGCGCCACCACTGGATTAGCCGCACCAAGTACGAACACAGCGGCAAGGCGGCCAGAAGGAGTAGAGCGAGCTCTATGGCTCTAGTGCCGCGCCGGGTACGTCGCCACAGCGCCAGCGCACCAAAGGCCAGTACGGCCGCTACGGCCAACCCGTTGATGAACGGGCCGGAGCTCCGGCGCAGGTCCCGGTCGCGCTGGGTGGCGTCGCGGAGTTTGCGCACGGTGTCCGGCGTGGCAGGGCGCTCGGCCGCGGGAACCAGGGGTGCGCCGTTGAACTGGTTGGGTTCGTCGACCCCGGCCGCGGCGACCAGCGTCGACGGGATGTCGAGCAGGCGGACGATGCCCTTCCAGCGGGTCGATTGCACGGTCAGATAGCGTCGGCCGGCCTGCGGTCCCGTGACGACGACCGCGCCCATGGCCAAGGTGGAGTGCAGCGGCTGGGAAATGCCCAGCACCATCACGGTCGCGTCGCGCGGTGCCCGGTCGAGCACCTGCCGGACAGTCTCGTCGGCGATTCGCAGGGCCGCGCCCGGGTCGTTGCGCCGGTCCACCACGCCGGCGTCGACTACCGTCACCGGGCAATCCCAGCGTGCCGTTGCCGGGTCCGGGTAGTACCGGGCCACCTGGCCTTGCCGGTCGGCGAGCGCCAGCGCGGCGCCCGGGCCGATCGCGGTCGCGCAGGCTCCACCGGCGGCGAGGGTTGAGCCGAGCAGTCCGAGTTCGGGGTCGAATAGGGACGCCTGTTGGCCGTTGACCAGGTCCGGCCAACCCTGGACGGCACCTCCGGTCACGGTCGGCATCGGCGAGCAGCCGCGGTCGCGATGTGGTTGCGGATCCGTGGCGGCACGGCCCGCCGAGAGCGAGAGCCAGCCGTCGAGCGGGCAGGGCGGCGAGTGCACGGTGCGGACGGTCATAGCCGCGGCGTCGGCGCCGTTGTCGAGTAGCCGCCAGAGCGTGGGAGTATCCCGCTCGCTGAGGTTGGCCCAGGTCAGGCCGGCAATACCGACGACCACCACAGGTGCGGCAACCGATCGCGGGAGCTCGTCGCCCGTCCCAGCCGACACCGCACCCGTCCGAGTGGCCGCCTTGGCCGGGCCAGTGGGGAGCGCGGCTGCCGAGAGGCAGAGCGCGGAGCCGAGCACGACGGCCGCGCACATCCGGAGGCTGATCACAAGGCCAAATGTGCCAGCCAGGGAGGGCAATCCCGGACCGATTACACCCTCCGCCGCCCAGGCCTTCAGCGCGTCCGGCGCCGGCTGTGGAAAACCTGCCCACGGTCGGACCCGCAAAGCGCGTCCGACCGTGGGAAAGGGATCCACAGGCTCGGTGGGCTCGTGGCAGGCGGCTGGGCGAGGCGGACGGCTTAGGCGGACAAGTCAGTGGCGGCGGGTGATCAGTGGCGGCGGGTGATCAGTGGCGGCGGGTGATCAGTGGCGGCGGGTGATCAGTGGCGGCGGGTGATCAGTGGCGGCGGGTGATCAGTGGCGGCGGGTGACTTGTTTGCGCTCGCGGTCGAGCCAGGCGCGCAGTACGCCGAACAGCAGCAGGCCGGCACCGGCGCCGAGAAAGGCGCCGCCCACCATGGGGTTCGCCGGGGCAACGATCAGCACGATGACGGCGAGCGTGATCACAGCGCTTCCGAGGACGAGCCAGGTCTCACCCGAAGCGTCTGACCCAGACAACTTGATGCTCCTTGCGACTAGGGCGGATAGATGGAAGCAACGTAAGCCGCCCCGGCTTTGGCTACAAGGCTTGAAGACGGTGGTTGTGAGCGCAACTTCCGGCAAGATTGGCGTTAAGACGATGGATATGCGAACATATGTTCGTGTCAGCTGGTGAAGCGACCATCTTGCATGCCGATCTCGACGCCTTTTACGCGTCGGTCGAGCAGCGTGATGACCCGCGTCTGCGCGGTCGGCCGGTGATCGTCGGCGCGGGCGTGGTGCTGGCTGCCAGCTACGAGGCCAAGGCCTGTGGTGTGCGTACGGCGATGAACGGCGCCCAGGCCCGGCAGCACTGTCCACAGGCGATCGTCGTCGAGCCCCGCATGTCGGCGTACTCCGAGGCCAGCAAGGCCGTGTTCAAGGTTTTCGAGAACACCACGCCCCTGGTCGAAGGGCTCTCGATCGACGAGGCCTTCCTCGACGTGGGCGGCCTGTGGCGGATCGCGGGACCGCCGGTGCAGATCGCCGCCGAGCTCCGGGCGAAGGTGCTCCGCGAGGTCGGCCTGCCGATCACCGTCGGCGTCGCCCGGACGAAGTTCCTGGCGAAGGTCGCCAGCGGCGTGGCCAAACCGGATGGCCTGCTGCTGGTGCCACCCGATCGCGAGCTGGCGTTCCTGCATCCGCTGGCGGTCGAGCGGCTCTGGGGTGTCGGCGAGAAGACCGCGGTCAAACTGCGCGAGCGTGGCATGCGAACCGTCGGCGATGTCGCCGAACTACCCGAGGCGGCGCTGATCGCGATGCTCGGCCGGGCCTCCGGGCGCCACCTGCACGCGCTTGCGCACAACCGGGATCCCCGGCCGATCGAGGTGGGGCGAAGACGCCGGTCGATCGGTTCGCAGAGCGCGCTGGGTCGTTCGCCGAAATCGCCCGCCACGCTCGACGCCGTATTGGCCGGCCTGGTGGATCGGGTCAGCCGGCGGATGCGGGCGGCGGATCGGGCCGGGCGGACGGTCACGCTGCGGCTGCGGTTCGGGGATTTCACCCGGGCCACCCGGTCGCACACACTGCCGCAGGCGACTTCGCAAACCCGGATCCTGCTGAGTACGGCGCGGGCGTTACTGGCGAAGGCCGAGCCGATGATCGCAGCCGACGGCATCACCTTGATCGGCGTGGCCGTCGGCAATCTGGAGAACGTGCAGGCGGTGCAACTGGCCCTGCCGTTCGACAAGGCCAGCAACGACGAACTCGACACGGCGGTCGATCACGTGAAGAACAAGTTCGGCTCGAAGGCCGTGACCCGGGCGGTCCTGTTGGGACGCGACCCGGGTCTCACCGTGCCACTACTACCGGACTAGCGGGTGCCGGCAGCTGATGCACTCAGCGGCGCTGAACGACCTTCTCCGCGACCTCGACCAGTTCGCGGTCGGTGGCCTCGGTCTCCGGGTCGTGGGCCGGCTCCAGCCGGTCGTGCGCGATCAGCGACTGAATCGCCCGCAGTACCGCGCTCGCGGCCGCGCCCCAGGTGGAGACGTAGGAGAACTGCCACCACCACAGCGCCTCGGTCACCCGGCCCGACTGGTAGTGCGCGAGCCCGTGCACCAGGTCGGTCGCGATCGCGGTCAGGTCGTCGGAGAGCCGGTTGACGGTGATCTCCGGCGGCGCCGCGTAGGGGTCGAAGACCTCGGCGTACTCGTCGAGACCTTCGAACAGCACGGCCAGCCGGTCGCGCATGGCGTCCAGATCCGGATCCGGTCCCGCGTCGCTCTCGAACCGCTCCTTCGGTACGAAGTCCTCGAACGCGCCAAGCCGGCCACCGGCCAGCAGCAGCTGGCTCACTTCCAGCAGCAGATACGGCAACGAGGCCAGGCCTTCGTCGACACCTTCTTCATCGGGCTGGGCCGCGATGTCGCGCACTGAGATCAGAAAGCTCTGGACCTGGTCCGCGATCTGCTCGGCGAACTCGGCGAGCTCCCCCGCGTCGGTCTCGACCTCAGCCATATCGGTTGTTTCAGTCATCGATGGATCGCCGCCCTTCAAACGCCCGTCCGAGTGTGACCTCGTCGGCGTATTCGAGATCACCGCCTACTGGCAGTCCACTAGCAAGCCGGGTAACACGCAACCCCATGGGCCGGAGCAACCGGCTCAGATAGGTGGCTGTCGCTTCACCCTCGAGATTGGGATCGGTGGCCAGGATGATCTCCGTGACCACGCCGTCGGCCAGCCGCAGCATCAGTTCCTTGATCCGCAGCTCGTCCGGCCCGATGCCCTCGATCGGCGAGATGGCCCCGCCGAGCACGTGGTAGCGGCCGCGGAACTCGCGGGTCCGCTCGACCGCCACAACATCCTTCGCCTCTTCGACCACGCAGATCACCGCGCGGTCGCGACGCTCGTCCCGGCAGATCCGGCAAAGCTCTTCCTCGGTCACGTTGCCGCAGACCTCGCAGAACTTGACCCGCTCCTTCACCTGGACCAGCACATGCGCGAGCCGCCGGACATCGGTCGGATCGGCGGCGAGCAGGTGGAAGGCGATGCGCTGGGCGGACTTCGGTCCGACGCCCGGCAAGCGCCCGAGTTCGTCGATGAGGTCCTGTACGGCTCCTTCGTACACGTCAGCCTTGCCCTGGCGGCCCGGGAATCCCGGGCATGCCCGGCAGTCCCCCGCCCATGCCACCACCAAGGCCACCGGCCAGCGGGCCCATCGCCTCGGCGGCGAGCTCCTTGGCGTTCTCCGAGGCGTCCCGGACGGCGGCGACGATGAGGTCGGCCAGTGTCTCGGTGTCGTCGGGGTCCACGGCGTGCTTGCTGATGGTCAGGCTGAGCAGCTCCCCGGTACCGGAAACCAGCGCGGTCACCATGCCACCACCCGCGGTGCCCTCGACCTCGGCACTCTCCAGGTTGGCCTGGGCCTCCATCAACTGGCTCTGCATCGCCTGCGCCTGGGCGAGCAGATTCGACATGTCGAAGCCCCCAGCGCCCTGCGCACCGCCACCGTCGAACACCGTCGTCTCCCCTGCTCCACGTCGTCTTTCCGCCTTGAGCCTATCCGGTAGTGGTCCGAGCCCGAAGTTGCTCGAGTGATTGCGGTGTTCAGGTGCGTGCATCGCGGTGCCGGCGGAGCGTTCTCGATGCGGCGCATCGTCGACGATTCGCCAGTGCCGCGAGGTGCGTGCCCGGGCGACGCAAGCGCCGAGCAACTTCAGGCTCGGACCACTAAGTGGGCCCGATACCCGCGGACCGGCGACTTACCGGCAGGATGTCCCCCACAGCGCGGCTTGATGGCTGCTTTTGGGGTGTGGGTGGATTGGCTGGCAGGGTTCCGTCAGCGGGGTGTGAGGAGGCCGCGAGTTCCGGCTGAGGGGTCAGGAACGCGGCGGTGGTTGCAGGATCAAATCGGCGTTTCGCAGTACTAGGTGGCAAGGAGAGCAGTGGACGAGGAAGAGTTCTGGGCGCTGATCGCGACGCTCGGCGGTCTGGCCACCGCTGACCGGGTCACCCAGCTCGAGCAGTTCCTCGCCGACCTTCCACCTGACGGCATCACCGGTTTCGCCGACCGGCTGGCCGAGGCACTGGCCGCGCTCGACACCTACGAGCACTACCAGCAGCCCATCGCCTCCCACCTCGGCGACGACGGCTTCCTCTACCTGCGCTGCGACGTGGTCGCCCTCGGCCGCAACCGGCACGCCGCGATCGTGGCCGAGCCCACGCTGCTGAACCGGGTCGAGGTCGAGCTCGGCGAACCCCTGCTGTACGCCGCCGCCACCGCGTGGGAGGCCTCGACCGAACTGCCCTGGCTGCACCAGAGTCCGATCAGCTACGAGACCGGGTCCAGCAAGGCGCACTGGCCGGCCGACTGCGGGCGCCCGGCTCCGGCTGGAGACGACGACCGGGCCGCTGGAACGGGCGAAGCGAATCCTTCCGACGTGGGCGACTCCGCCGGCCAGACTGACCACGCCGGGCAGAGTGGTCGAGCCGCGGAGAGGCAGCCGGAGGGCACGATCGCGGATGCCGTCTGGGACGCGACCGGCAAGGCGCTCAGCGGCCTGTTCCAGGGGTTCTTCGGCGCGAAGCGGCGAATCACCGGGCAGCTGAACGACTCCGAGGCCGACGCGGGCGGCGTGATGGAGCCGAACGAGCCGGTCACGATCAGCTGGGGTGGCAACGTCGTACCGCTGCTGCGGAACCAGGAGCGGCCCGAGTTCTACGAAGGTGCCGCTGCCGGTCCGCTGAACGACCTGGTCAAGCGCATCGGCCTGCCGCCTGGCCTGACCTCGATCTGCTTGATCCTGCAGCTCGGCAACCGCTGGCACTGGAGCCACGAGAACTCGATCTCCGTCGACGGCATTCCCCAGCTGGACATCTGGATCGAATCGCCCTGGCAGGAACTGCTGGCCTGGCCGGAGGAGATCTTCGCGGACTTCCACGCGGCCACCTGCGCGCATGTGATTCACGAAGTGCTTTCCGAGCGGGACAAGCTCACCGCCGCGCTGGCCGCCGAGCTGAGGGATCTGGCCGCGAGCTATCCCTCGCCCGGGCTGACGAACCCGGACTCGTAGGCGATCACCACCGCGTGGGTGCGATTGGCCGCGCCCAGTTTCGCCAGCACGTTGCCGACGTGGGTTTTGACCGTCTCAATGGTGACGTAGGCCCGTTCGGCGATCTCCGCGTTCGAAAGGCCCGCGGCCATCAGGCGCAGTACGTCGGCCTCGCGTTCGGTCAGCTCGACCGCGCCCGGACCAGCCAGCGGCATCGGACGACGCGCGGCCATCTGACGGACCGCCGCCGGAAACAACACGGTGTCGCCCGCCGCGACCAGCCGGAGCGCATGCGCGATCTGAGCCGCCTTCGACCGCTTGAGCAAGAACCCGGCCGCCCCGGCCCGCAGCGCCTCGTACACGTATTCGTCGTGCCCGAAGGTGGTGATCACCACGACCTTCGGCGGATCGGCCAGCTCACTTCGCAACAACCGGGTCGCGGCGATGCCGTCGAGCAATGGCATTCGCACATCCATCAGTACGACGTCGGGCCGCAGCTCCTTGACCAGGCCGAGCACCTCGGCGCCGTCCGCGGCCTCGCCCACCACGTCGATGTCGGGCTCGCCGGTGAGCAAGGCCCGCAGGCCGGTTCGGGTCAGCTCGTCATCGTCGGCGAGCAGGACCGAGACGCGATCGCTCATCCGCGAGTGCCTGCGGTCCGCGCCAGCGGGAGACGTACGACGACCTCCCAGCGAGCGCCGTTCGCACCAGCCGAGGCTTCGCCGCCGAGTACCCGGGCACGTTCCTCGATACCACTGGTGCCGCGCCCGGTGCGCCGTACCGCTGGGGCCTCGACGGGATTGCTGACCGCCAGCACGAGCCGATCCGCCTCAATCGCGATGGCCAGGCGAATCTCGTTGTCGGTGCTGTTCGCAGTGCCGTGGCGGAGGGCGTTTGTGAGGGCCTCCTGGATGATGCGATAGGCCTCCCGCGAGATGACCTGCGGTACGGCGGACAGGTCCGTCGGCAGCACGGCCTCGATCACGCGGCCCGTACGGCGTACGTGCTCCACCAGCGCGGGTACGTCGGCCAGCCCGCGCTGAGGCGCTCGCGGCGCCGGCTCCTCGCGCAGCAACTCGATCACGTGGTCCAGCTCTTCCAGCGCCAGGCGGGACGAATCCTCGATCCCCGCCAGGGCTTGCCGCGCGCCGGCCGGATCGTCGTCCAGTAGTTTGGCCGCGACGGCCGCCTGGATCGTGGAAGTGGTCAGGGTGTGCCCGATCGAGTCGTGCAGCTCCTGCGCGAGATGGTTGCGGTGGGCAAGCACCTCGGTTCGGTGCTCGAGCGCGGCGATGCGTTCAGCGGGTTGATGCCCGAGCAGAGCCGGCGCGACCAATCTCAACAGGGCTGGCGCGGCGAATCCCGTCAGCACTGCCAGGACGGCCATTGCCACCCCGAGCAGCAGGGTGATCGGCCCATTGCTGATCTCCGTCCAGCCGAAGTCCATCCGTTCTCCGGGCTGGGTCACCGCCAGCACCAGCGCCGTCGCCGCGAGCAGCCCGAGGAAAGCCGCGGCACCGACTGCCGCGGCACCGATCATCCCGTGCAGGGTCATCCAAAGAGCCGTGCGGGCACGGGTCTTGCGGTGCGGAGCCGGCAGTTGCAAGCCGAGTAGTCCGTTCGCCCCGGCCACGCCGGCCGTCCGGGCCCGGGCCGGCAGACCGAACAACGCCAGCAGCGCGGCACCGACCACCAGCAGAACGCCGAGCTGGATCGCCCGCGGCGGCTTGATCGCCCAGACGAAGATCAGCGCGAACAGCAGCGGTAGTGCCGCCATGGCCGAACCGATCAGCAGATGCAGCCAGCCTTTTGCGTATTTGCCCATGGCCATCAGTCTGCCGACTCGGCCGGCTCACGCCCTCCCTCATCAGGGGGAGACCCGGCTAGCCCGATCGGGGTCGCTCGGCGGCGCGATGTGCGCCAGGCCGAACGCCGAGACCTTTGTGGAGTGAACTCCGCGCAGAAAGGCAATGACTTGTCCCGGGTCTCGCACCGCACCGGCATCATCGTGTTCGTCGTTCTCGCCTTCGGGCTGACCTGGCCATGGCTGTTCATCGCCCGGCTCGGTCTCGGGCTATCTCTCGTCAACCCGTTGGTCCAACTACCGATCGCCTTCAGCCCTGCGATCGCCGCCTTCGTCGTACGCCGCTGGGTAACGCGCGAAGGCTTTGGAGACGCTGGGCTGGCATTGAAGCTCCGGACGGCCTGGCCGCACTACCTCGCCGCTTACCTCGGTCCACTGGCCATAGCGGTCGCAACCTGCCTACTGGCCGCAGGACTGGGCTTGTGGACTCCCAACCTGTCGGGGCTGGAGAACGGCGGTCTGCCGTGGTGGGTCACTGTGGCCGGGTGGATGCTTGCGGCGCTTGTACTAACGCCTGTGTATTTCGGGGAGGAGTTCGGCTGGACTAGCTACTTGCGGCTACGGCTGTTCCCGGGACGGCCTTACCGGGCTTTGCTGGCTACCGGGCTCATCTGGGCGGTATGGCACTACCCGCTGGCCTTCCTCGGGTATGCCGAGTTCTCCAACGTAGTGGCGGGTCTAGCGGTCTGGACGGTCTCGTTCCTCTTGCAGGAGGTAATCCTGAGCTGGCTGCGCCTACGCAGTGGAACGATCTGGACCGCCAGCCTTGCTCACGCCGGTAACAACCTGGTCCTGTCGGTCCTGACCGCCGTACTGCTCACTGCAGGCGAAGGCGGCGCACTCGACGCCATCCTCGTCACCCTGCTCATGCTCGTCCCGCTGGCGGTTATCAGCGGCTGGCTCCTACTCACCGGCCGCCTGCTCCCACCAGCCAACCCGGCTGGTCCGGCTCAGCGGCCCCAGCCATCTCAACCGGCCACCTCGGCTCCGTAGGCGCACCCGGCAACCTCGACTCATCCGTCTCCCCCTGCTCAGCGAGGTGAGGTTAGGGCGGGCGGATTCTGGGGTGGGGCCTAGTTCGGTTGTTCGTCGATGATCTGGGCGCCGAGGGCCTCGCGCAGTAGGTCCGTGGTGGAGCGGGAATCCTCTTCCAGCACGGGATCGTCGTCGCCAACGACCTCCGTCTCTTCTTCTGGGCTGAGGGACTTCTCGACCACGACCGGGGCCGCCTGCGCCCGCTTGGCCTGTTCGGCCGCATAGGCCGCTTCAGCCGCGCGACGCGGGTTGACCGGAGCACCGGTTGGCTCGGCGGCCTTGGTCTCCGACGCTTGGCCAGGCGGTACGTCGCCTTGGGTGGAGTTCGAGCCGTTCGGGTTGGTCCCGGCTGGAGCAGTCAACGTGCCGACTCCGGCACCGGCGGACTGTGCGCTCGCGCCATTCGACTGGATCTGGCCGGAGTAGCCGTACGCCTGCGGGTCCTCGGGGCCCGGGTCCGGCTCGTCGAAGGGCGGCGGCGGCTCGTCATCCCACGCACCGGTAGTCCGGATCGGGATCGAGCCGCCCGCATTCGTCGAGGCGGCCGGAGCGGATGCAGCCGGAGACGATGCCGCCGGGGCCGAGCCTGCTGGAGCCGGCGCGCCGGGCAAACCGGCTGAAGCGCCACCGGCTGAACCGGCCGACGCCGAACCGGCCGGCGCCGAACCGGCCGGCGCCGAACCGGCCGGCGCCGAACCGGCTGGCGCCGCACTGGCCGCGTGGCCTGAGGCACTGCCAGGGCCGGAGTTGGTCGCAGGCGCCGAGTCGGTGGCACCGGACGAGTGACCGTTGGCCGCGGAGCCAACCCCCGCAGGACTCGCGTCTCCCGCGAAACCCGCGCCGGGCGCGTTGCCTCCACCGGCCGCAATGCCCCCGCTGGGCGCGAAGCCGGTGGCTGTGCCGGCCGCCGCCAGGGCTGCGGCAGAGCCGGTCGCGCTCGCGTTCAAACCGCCTTGCGACGAGTCGCCGTACGAACCCCCGCCAGAACTGCCCCCGCCAGCGGGAGCTCCGCCAGCGGCGGCCCCACCCGAGGCAGTGCCGCCAAAAGCGGCCCCGCTTGGCCGGGATGAGCCGCCGGAACCACTGCTGGGATCCGTAGAAGGATCGATCACGGCGTCGATCCGGCGGTCCAGCATGATCGTGTCGCGAACGGCCTCGCGCAGGATCTCGTCATGTCCCGAACGCAGGAAGTTCTCCCGGACGCCCGCGTGGGCCAGCCCGATCGTCAGGGTCTTGTCGTCGATGGCCAGAACCTGGGCGTTCTGGCTGATGATCATCCAGCTGACCTTCTTGCGCTCCTTGACCCGCTGCAAGATGTCCGGCCAGAGGCGGCGAATATCCGCCAGTCCGAGCCCGGTCCCGGTCGCCGAAGACCCGCTCGGCTGAGCCGCCGCCGGAGCCTGTGCCTGGCTCGCGGCCGGAATCTCAGCCGGCGCCGAAGCCTGGGCATGACTCGCCGCCGGCGTTGACCAGTCATCCGCCGCGCCCGAGGCCGACTGACCGGAGGACGGCTGACCGGAGGACTCCTGGCCCGGGGCCGACTGACTCGAAGCCGGCTGACCCGAGACCGCGTGGCCCGGGCCGGACTGGCCTGAGGCCGACTGGCCCAGGGCCGACTGAGCTGCGGCCGGTTCGGCCTCGGCCGGTGCGGACTGGCTGAGCGGAGGCGATGAGGTCGCTGCGGAAGGCGCGTCTCCCGGCGTCGTACCAGCTGAGGCAGGCGAACCACCCGCGACCGGAGCCGTCGTACCGCTCGAAACGGCGGCACGGGCAGCGGCGCGGGCCGCGTCCGGGGACATGGCGGCGGGAGCCGAGTCGCCCGCGGTTTCGACCGGGAGGCCGAGGGAGATGCGGCGCTCGATCCGGTCGAGGCGGGCCTGAATGCCGTTGGTGGAGTCGTCGGCGCCGGGCAGCAGGACCTTCGCGCAGATCAGTTCGAGCTGCAACCGGGGAGCCGTCGCGCCGCGCATCTCGAGCAGCCCGGCCGCGACGATGTCCGCCGCGCGGGTCAGCTCGGCCGCCCCGATACCGGCGACCTGGCTCTGCAGCCGCTCGCCCTGGTCCTCGGCCACGTCGATCAGGCCCGTCGCCACGGCGGTCGGAACGGCGGCCAGGATGACCAGATCGCGCAGGCGGCGCAGCAGGTCCTCGGCGAACCGCTTCGGGTCCTGGCCGGTCTCGATCACCTTGTCGATCACTTCGAACACGGCCCCGCTGTCGTGCGCGGCGAATCCGTCCACGCAGGCGTCGAGCAGGGAGTCCGGCGTGTAACCGAGCAGGTTGACGGCCAGTTGGTACGTCACGCCGTCGGGCCCGGCGCCACCGATCAGCTGGTCCAGCACGCTCAGCGAGTCACGAACCGAACCCGCGCCGGCGCGCACGACCAGCGGCAGCGCGGCGGGCTCGATCGCGACCTTCTCCTGGCCGCACAGCTTGGCCATGTAGTCGGCCAGCACCTTCGGCGGAACCAGCCGGAAGGGGTAGTGGTGCGTGCGGGACCGGATCGTGCCGATGACCTTGTCCGGCTCGGTGGTGGCGAAGATGAACTTCAGATGCGGCGGGGGCTCCTCGACCAGCTTCAGCAGGGCGTTGAAGCCCTGCGTCGTGACCATGTGGGCCTCGTCGATGATGTAGATCTTGTAGCGGCTCTGCACCGGCGCGAAGAAGGCCCGCTCGCGCAGATCGCGCGCGTCGTCGACACCACCGTGCGACGCGGCGTCGATCTCGATCACGTCGATACTGCCCGGGCCGCCGCGGGCCAGGTCGGTGCACGACTGGCACTGACCGCACGGCTCGGCGATCGGCCCCTGCTCGCAGTTGATCGCGCGCGCCAGAATCCGCGCGCTGGTCGTCTTGCCACAACCGCGCGGACCCGAGAACAGGTACGCGTGATTGACCCGGTTGTTGGTCAGTGCGTTCCGCAGTGGGTCGGTGACGTGCTCCTGGCCGATGACCTCGGCGAACGTCTCCGGGCGGTACCGGCGATACAGTGCGAGAGGAGCTTCCACGTCGGCCACCCTAGCGGGGCGCACCGACAAAAGCCGCCCGGCCGGGGCAGCAGACGGCCTACATCTCCTGGCGGGCCTCTTCGACCATGTCCCGGACCGCCTTCGCGCCGACCTCGGCCGCCAGTTCGTCGGCCTCGTCGAGCAGCGCCGCGCAGTCCTGACCCCGCTCCTGGGCGAACGCGAGATAGGCGAGACCGATCAGGTTCGCCGCCACTCCGGCCGTGAAACCGAGCTCCCGCCGGAGCCGGGTGGACTCCTCCAGGTGTTCCCGGGCCTCGTCCAGCCGTCCGGCCGCGTGGTTGACGAAGCCGAGGTGCCGCAGCGCGTACGACTTGGTCAGGTCGTCGCCGGCCTCGGTCGCCAGCGCCAGGGCCTGCTCGAACAGTGGGATGGCCGTCTCATGGTCGTCGCGGACCACCTGATGGAAGCACCCGATCCAGAACGTCGCCTCGCCCTCGCCCCGGCGGTCGACCAGCGAGCGGTACAACTCGGCGGCGCGTTGGAAGAGTTCCAGCTCACGCGGGTCCTCGACGGCCTGATCGAGCCGGCGTTGGTCCAGATAAACGGCGTGCAGGTTCTGCCCTTGCGCCAGCGCGAGATCGGCCTCCAGCGCGGTCAGTTCCCGAGCCGCTGCGGGCAGGCCCGAGGCGTCCGCGCCGAAGACGGTCTGCTCGTACGCCTTGTTGGCCTGCTCGATCCGCGTGTCCACGCTCATTCCTCCAACAGTCCGAGCAAGTAGTCCCCGTAGCCGGACTTGGCCAGGGTTTCGGCCCGCAACTTCAGGCCGTCATCGTTGATGAACCCGCGACGCCACGCGATTTCCTCGGGGCAGCCGATCTTCATGCCCTGCCGTTCCTCGACCGCCCGGACGAACTCGCCCGCGGACATCAGCGAGTCGAACGTTCCGGTGTCGAGCCAGGCCGTGCCGCGGGGCAGTACCTCGACCTGTAGCCGCTTGGCCTGCAGGTAGACCTCGTTGATGGTTGAGATCTCCAGCTCGCCACGGGCCGACGGCTTGATCTCGCGGGCCACGTCGACGACATCGCTGGAGTAGAAGTACAACCCGGGCACGGCGTAGTTGCTGCGCGGGTTGGCCGGCTTCTCCTCGATGCTGAGCGCCTGCCCGTCCGCGTCGAACTCGACCACGCCGTACGCGCGGGGATCGGCCACCCGGTAGGCGAACACGACCCCACCGTCGACCTCGTTGAACCGCTGCAGGTGCAGACCGAGCCCGGGCCCGTAGAAGATGTTGTCGCCGAGAGCGAGCGCCACCGACTCGTCGCCGATGAAGTCCGCCCCGATCAGGAACGCCTGCGCGAGACCTTCCGGCTTCGGCTGTACGGCGTACGTGATGGCCATACCGAACTGGGAGCCGTCGCCGAGCAGGCGCTGGAACTGGGTCGCGTCCTCCGGAGTCGTGATGACCAGCACCTCACGGATGTTGGCCAGCATCAACGTGGAGAGCGGGTAGTAGATCATCGGCTTGTCGTAGACCGGCAAGAGCTGCTTACTCGCGGCCAGGGTGAGCGGATGCAGCCGGGTGCCGGAACCACCGGCAAGGATGATGCCTCGCATGTGACCGAACCCTACCGACCTTCCAGGGTGGGCCAGACCAGCGGCTTTGTCCGGACCAGCCGGACTCGTTGCCCGAGACCGGGCCGTCGAGCACAATCAGCGCCATGTCCACCGCAGCGGCTCCGGGCGTCGGCCGGCGCAAGCCGAGCAAGGGCGACCTGACCTCCCAGGCGATTCTCGCGCACGCGGAGCGCCTGCTGGCCGAGCACGACATCACCGAGATCACCATCGACGGCCTGACCGCCGGAGCCGGGATCTCCCGGTCGGCGTTCTACTTCCACTTCGAATCCCGCGAGGCCGTACTACGCCAACTGGCCGAAAAGGTCGTCGCCGAGTTGTTCGAGGCCGCCGCCGTCTGGCTGGACGGCCCGATCGGGGACCAGCCGACCGACCAGGTACGACGCGGCCTCGCCGCGACGGTGGCCGTCTGGCGCCGCCACGGACCCGTGCTGCGTGGCGCCGTCCGGGCCCGCGACATCGATCCGGAGATCCGGCGGTTCTGGGCCGAGACGGGCCGTCGACTATTGACCGCGGTCACGGCCCGGATCGAGGCCGAACGAGCCGCCGGTATCGCGCTCGACGGCCCACCGGCGAAGGCGCTCGCGACCGTACTGATCGCGATGAACGACGAGGTCTGCTTCCACCACTCGCGCGCCAAGCGGTCCGCGGCCGCCGATCGCGAGGTGGTCGACACCCTCGCGACGGTTTGGCTGCGGACGCTCTACGGCGGCTGAGGCTCAGCTCTCCAAGTGGTATCCGGCGAAGCGCGAACGTAGATCCTTCTTGGAGAACTTGCCGACGCTGGTCTTCGGCACCTCGTCGATGAACTCGACCGCGTCCGGCAGCCACCACTTCGCCACCAGCGGCTCCAGGTAGGCCAGGATCTCCTCACCAGTGGCCGATTCGCCTTCCTGCAGGACAACACAGGCCAGCGGACGCTCGTCCCACTTGGGATGCGGTACGCCGACAACGGCCGCTTCCTTGATCTTGGGATGAGCCATCAGCAGGTTCTCGAGTTCGACTGAGCTGATCCACTCGCCACCGGACTTGACCAGGTCCTTCGTCCGGTCGACCAGCCGGACCGAGCCGAACTGGTCCACGGCCGCGACGTCACCGGTTTTCATCCAGCCGTCGTCGGTGTTGAGTTGTACGCCTTCGTCCGGGCGGTAATACTCGGCGGCGATCCACGGCCCTCGGACCTGCAACTCGCCTGTCGCCTCGTCGTTCCAGGGCAACGGGTTCGTCGTACCAGGCTCGACGATGCGGATTTCCACGCCAGGCAAGGGCAAACCCTGTCGAGCGCGTAGACCGGCTTGTTCTTCCTCGGACAGGTCGGTGTACCTCGCGGGCACATGAGCGGCCGTAGCCACCGGACTCGTCTCGGTCATCCCCCATGCCTGAAGGATCGGCTTACCCAGCTTTTCGCGGAAAGCCTCCGACAACGCCTGCGGCACGGCCGAACCACCACAAGGGATTCGGCGAAGCTTGGGCAGTTCCGCGCCGTCCAGCAACGGCAACAGGCCTTGCCAGATAGTGGGCACTCCAGCCGTCAGGGTGACTTCTTCTTCCTGCAGGAGTTTGAGAATGCCCTGCGGGCTCATGTCGGGCCCAGGGAACACCAGGTTCGCCCCGGCCATCGGCGCCGCGTGGGCCAGTCCCCAAGCGTTGGCGTGGAACATCGGTACAACGGGCATCACCGTGTCCGTCTCGGTCAGCCCGATTCCGGCGTTCGTCAGTACGGCGATCGAGTGCAGCCAAGTGGACCGATGGGAGTAGACGACGCCCTTCGGATTACCGGTCGTGCCGCTGGTGTAGCACATGGCGGCGGCCTGGTTCTCGTCCTCGACCTGGAAGTCGACCGGTTCCGCGGCGGCCAGCAGTTCCTCGTAGTCGTGGAACCTCGGGTCGTCGGGAATCGCCACGGCGCTCGGCGCACCTGGCGGCAGATCGTCCATCACCACGACGTGCTGGACCGTCTCGAACCGCTCCAGCAGCGGCAGGAACAACCCGAGCAGCGAGCGATCGACGAAGATGACCTCGTCCTCGGCGTGGTTCGCGATGTAGGTGACCTGGTCCGGGAAGAGCCGGATGTTCAGCGTGTGCAGGACCCGGCCGGTACAGGGCGCGGCGAAGTACAGCTCGAGGTGGCGCGCGGAGTTCCACGCGAAGGTGCCGACACGGCCGTCCGCGCTGATGCCGAGCGTGTTCAGCACACCGCCCAGGCGTCTGGTCCGCGCGGCCCATTCGCCGTACGTCACGCGCTGTGGGGCCGGCCCGCCGGTGACGATCGTCTTGTCCGGATAGAGCTGCTCCGCCCGGTGAAAGATCGACTCGAGCGTGAGCGGGAAGTCCTGCATCAGACCCTTCATGGACACACTGTGCCAGGCCGGGCAAACCCTGACCACCATGTCCACAACTTGTGCACGAGTGGTCGTGTCTTGGCCCTTGGGCAGGTGCGGTCAGGTGATCGTCGGGATCAGCGGGGCAGGACGCGACCACTCGTGCACAAGGGCTGAGGGCAACTAGTGGAAGTGCTGACCGATCTTGCGGTGGCCGCGCAGCAGGTCGCGGGAGATGATCAGCCGCTGCATTTCGTCGGTGCCCTCGAAGATGCGCCACAGCCGGACCTCGCGGAACCAGCGCTCGACCGGCAGCTCCTTCGTGTACCCCATGCCGCCATGGATCTGCAGCACCCGGTCGGCGATCCGGTTGGCGGTGTTCGTGCCGTACAGCTTGGCGATCGCGGAGTCGTGCTGCGGATGACGACCCTGATCGACCACCCACGCGGCGTACAGCACCAGCCAGCGGGCCGCCTCCAGCTCGACCTCGGAATCGGCGATCATCCACTGGATGGCCTGGTTGTCCCCGATCGGCCGGCCGAACGTCTCCCGGCTGTTCGCGTGGTCGACCGCCAGCTGCAGCAGCCGTTCGCAGGCGCCGATGCCACGTGCCGGAATGATGTACCGGCCGCGCATGATCCAACGCATGGCCAGTTCGTAGCCCTGGCCGATCTCCCCGAGCACCCGATCGGCCGGCACCCGTACGTCGTCGAAGTTCAGCGTCGCCGGCGCGGCCGGGCCCATCGTGATGATCGGATCGGACGTCCAGCCCTGCTCCCGGTCCACCAGGAACGCGGTGAACCCGCCCTTCGAGCCGAGTTCGGGATCCGTGACGGCGATGACGATGGCGAAGTCGGCCTCATGCCCGCCGGTGATGAAGGTCTTCTCGCCCCGGATCACCCAGTCGGACCCGTCGCGCTTGGCGGTGGTCCGGATCGAGCGGGTGTCGGAACCGGCGCCCGGTTCGGTGATCGCGAAGCAGGATTTCCGCTCACCCGAGATCGTCGGCAGCAGGTACGCCGCGGCCTGCTCGTCGTTGCACTCGAAGAGAATGTTGTCGGCCTCGCCACCGAACGAGAACGGCAGGAACGACCGGCCCAGCTCCGCCGAGATCAACGCCTGATCGACGGCGGGCAAGGCCATGCCGCCGTACTCCTCGGGCGTGCCGAGACCCCAGAAGCCGAACGATTTCGCCTTCAGCTGCAGGTCCCGGATCACGCCTGGTTCGACACCGGGCCGGCCGGAGCGCTCCCGCCGCAGCACCTCGTTCTCCAGCGGCATCAGTTCACGGCGGACGAACTCGCGGGTGGTTTCGCGGATGGCGCGCTGTTCGTCGGTGAGGGAGAAGTCGACCATGGGCTGCGGTCCTCCTGGCATCGGTTTTCGACGAGGTGCCGGTTTTTCGACAGGGTGTCGATTCTGCCCGTGCGTCGGCACAACCGCCAGATCAACGGACGTGTTCAGCCGACCGGCCCGCTTCGGATCCGGCTGCTCGCGTTGCGGGCGCTCACCTCGGATGCGCCTGCTCGCGTTGCGGGCGCTCGCGTTGCGGCGGGATCGCTTCGGAGGCGGCTGGCTCAGGTGTTGGGTGGGTTGCCGATCAGTGGATGTGCGGGGGCTCGATCGGCGTACTGCGCTTGTGCGCGGTACGCCCGTGCCACTCGATGATCGTCGCGGCCACGTTGTCATCCACCGGCTTGCCCTCGAGGAAGTCGTCGATATCGTCGTAACTCAGCCCGAACACCTCTTCGTCCGGCAACCCCGGCGCATCCGATTCGAGATCGGCCGTCGGCACCTTGCCCACCAGTTCCGCGGGCGCACCGAGGGCCGCGCCGATCGCCCGTACGCGCCGCTTGTTCAACCCGGCGAGCGGAGTCAGGTCGCACGCGCCATCGCCGTACTTGGTGAAGAACCCCATCACCGCCTCGGCCGCGTGATCCGTCCCAACGACCAGACCACCCCGGGCCGCGCCAACGGCGTACTGCGCGATCATCCGCTGCCGGGCCTTCACGTTGCCGTGGTGGAAGTCCGCCTTGACCCCCGGGTCGGCCCCGGCCTTGGCGAGGGCGTCGCGCATCGCGTCGGACGCCGGCTTGATATCCACCGTGAGGGTCTCGTCGGGCTGGATGAACGCGAGCGCACGCTGAGCGTCCGCCTCATCATGCTGTACGCCGTACGGCAACCGAACCGCCACGAACGACGCCTCGCCACCATCCGCCCGGACCCGCTCCACGGCAAGCTGGCACAACCGCCCAGCCACGGCCGAGTCCACGCCCCCGCTGATCCCGAGCACGTAAGCCTTCGCGCCAGCACTGGCCAGCATCCCGGTGAGAAAGCTGATCCGGCGCTCGATCTCGCCGTCCAGGTCGAACCCGCTCGGCACCCCCAGCTCGGTCCTGATCAACTCCTGCCGGCTCCCGTACTCGCTCATCCGACTCCTCAACTAGATGGAACCCCAAGCCTAGGCGCCCCCACCCCCACTCACCCGCCCACCACCACAGCGTCGCCGGGCCCCGCCAACCAGCGCGTCGCCGGGCCCCACCGCCCAGCGGGCCGTCCGCGCCCACCACCTCGTACGCCGCACCGGGCGAACCTCGCCGGCCTCAACGTCTCCGCCCACCACATCGGGTCAAACTCACCGGGCGCTACATCCGCGCGGGCTCTAGGCCGCTCTGCGCACCGATCGGGCGCAAGTATCCGGACATAAGGATTCCCCGCGCACCCGGAAGAGCTCACTTACCCTTGCTGCCTTCCGGCCCTGGGGGAGTTGGGCGAGATACCGCCACGCGGGGAACCAGAGAAAAGCATACGCGATCCCCACTCGCCCTCAACCCAGGGTCCCCACCCCTGCCCCCAGGCCGAACCGGCTATGCCGGCCGGCCCGCGCCCCCGCAGCCGTCCCGCCACCCCTGGACCCTCGATTGGTCCCGCCCAGACCCTCGATTTCGACTCCGAGCCCGAACCGCGTATTCTCCTGCCTTGGAGGATTCGCCTAGTGGCCTAGGGCGCACGCTTGGAAAGCGTGTTGGGGGCAACCCCTCACGAGTTCGAATCTCGTATCCTCCGCCACTCTCCGAGCGGCCGACGACCAGTGTTTCCGCTGGTCACACGCACTATCCGGCCCTCTGAGGGAACGAAGTGGAAACGGCCCGGTCGCACCAGCGACCGGGCCGTTTCCCGTGCGCGGTCTCAATCCGGGTCTCATTTGGATGCTGCGCCTGGTGCTGACGCATTGAAGGGCGGTGACCGCGACAGCTCTCTGATTGACCGGCCGCACTCAATGGTCTTCGGCGACTTCCACGGCGCCCGGTCGCGCAGCTGGGGCGTGGGAGGTCGGTCAAGGGGAGTGCTCGCGCAGGGAGTGGAGGAGCTCTTCGCCGAATTGTCTTCCGTTTGGGAATTGGTCGCCGCGTTCCCAGCGCCAGGCGGCGATCATGGCGAGGACGAGTTGGCGGCAGTCGGCCAGTAGGGCTTGGTCGATGTTCGGGTAGTGGTCGCAGACCTCTTCGGGGGCGTGGGCGAGGTCGAACTCGATTGGTCCGCGGCAGCAGGTTTCCAGGTCGATGAACAGCGGGCCATCTTTCGTGCTGAGCACGTTGCCTGGGTGCGGCTCGCCGTGGAGCAGCTGTGCTGGGGCGTCGCGCTTCTCGATCGATCGGCGTAGGTCGGCCAGTCTGCTGCTGAGGAAGGTGCGGTCTGCCTCGGCGAGCTCCGGCGAGAGATCCGGGTTGGCGACGACGTCCTGCGCCTCCGTGATTCGGTCCATGAAGCTTGGGCTTGGTACGTCGATCTGGCGCATGCCGGCGTGCAGCCGCTCCAGCACCTCGGCGCACTCGCTTGGCGAGACGCTAGGTGTCACCGGTTTGTAGAACGTCCACAGCGTCACGGCGAAGCCATCGCGCGTGTAGACGAGCGGGTCCACCCGAGGCTCCAAGGCGCCTACCGGGGCTCCAACCTCGGCGAGCCGTTGCGCGAGTTCGATCTCGAACTGTGCAACCTCTTGCCCTACATAGGCGACGCGGGCGAAGACGTCGCACGGCGTCAGGCGCAGCGCCAGCTTGTTCGAGTTGTGCAGAACTATTGCGTCATCGGCTTGCAGATCGAGCGATGCGGCGATTGAAGTCGTAACAGCGATCGCACGCTTGATCTCGGATGTCTCCATGGTTTGGGCAGGCTACATCCGTGATCCTCCTCGATCCCTCTGGTTTTCGACTTGCCGCGTGAGGGGAAATCGCCTTGCCGGGATTGGTGGGGCGCCGTACGGTCGCGGGTAATGAATGAGACGACTGTGGAGGTGCCGTTGCCCGATCGGAAGCCGGCGAATGCTGCGGTGGCGCGGAGGTTGATTGCCGCGCAGTTCCCGCAGTGGGCCGGGCTTGAGGTTCGGTCGGTGAACTCGCAGGGGTGGGACAACCGTACGTTCCGCCTTGGCGACGAGATGCTGGTTCGGTTGCCGACGGCCAAGGAGTACGCGCTCGCGGTGGAGAAGGAGCACCGGTGGTTGCCGGTTCTCGCGCCCGCGGTGCCGTTCGAGATCCCTGTGCCGTTGGCCAAGGGCGTACCTGATGACGAATTCCGGCATCCTTGGTCGGTCTATCAATGGATTGAGGGCGAGCCCGCGGACGGTGCCGTTATCAACGATATGACGGCGTTCGCGCTCGACGTTGCGGACTTTCTCAAAGCGCTGCAGCGGATCGACCCGACGGATGGACCAGAACCGGGGCTGCATAACTGGCACCGCGGTGGACCGTTGGCGACTTACGACGGATGGGCGCGGAGTTCCCTCGAGACGCTCGATGGCCTGGTTCGGACCGACGCCGCCGAGGAGATCTGGGAACGGGCGTTGAAGGCTCCGTGGGATGAACGGCCGGTGTGGTTCCACGGTGATGTGGCCTCGGGCAACCTTTTGCTGAAGGACGGTTCGCTCGCGGCGGTCATCGACTTCGGTACGTGCGGCGTCGGCGATCCGGCCTGCGATCTGGCGATTGCCTGGACGATGTTGACCGGTACGAGCCGCGCCGCCTTCCGCGATCGCCTAGGCGTGGACGACGCCACCTGGCTCCGCGGACAGGGGTGGGCCCTCTGGAAGGCCCTGCTCGTTTGCGCGGGAGCCGTGAACGATGGCGAAGGCCTACCCGCGGAAGCGTCGTACGTCCTCGAAGAAATCCTCGCCGCCAACGAGCAGCCAGGCTGACCGATCGACGGCATCGCCCGGGCGGCAGGGAGCCCGGCGGCAACCGGGTCGGAGTGCAGCCGGGCTCGTGAACGCAGGGTGCGCCCGCACGAATCTAGGCAGGGATGGCGCGGCGCCAACCGTTACTGGCCATGGCTGACGTCACCTGTTCAGGGGCGGATGACCTCGATCTGGAACTCGTGGACCCAGTTGTCCGGGTTGTCCGGGTCGAAGGCGAGGCAGACCTCGCGGGCGTAGCCGACGCTGCGGTAGCCCCCGTCGTCGATCCAGCGGGCCAGCAGTTGCATGCTCTCGTCTGCCTGGTCCATCGAGCCTTGGTGGACGATGGTGGCCGCCGTCGAAAGCTCCGGCAGGTCGAGCACCTGGAGGTCGGCGCCGCCCTGCTCGGCCGCGCCGACGGTGACAGCGGCGTGGACGACGACCGCGTCGCCCTCGGCCTGCTCGTAGTAGGCGACCGGCGGCCCCGCCGGTTGCATCCCGGCGGCGTTGATCCGCTCCCAGACCTGCGCGTACAGGGGCTGGATGACCGGACCGATATCCACCCCGTCGTAGCTTGCGGCGGTGGCAGACAACTCGGCGACCCGGATCGCCGGTACCGACTTCAGGACGACGTCTTCGGTTGACATGTGACCCTCCTTCTCGATGATTCGGAGCCTCGCCTCGACGGCGTCCAGCCGCAGCGCGTCATCGGCCAGCCGCGCCTCGAGCTCTGCCCGGCGCAGACGCAGCATGCCGCGCAGTTCCTCCGGACCGATCTTGGCGTCGACGATGTCCTGGACCTGCCGCAGAGTGAAGCCCAGATCCTTGAGCGCGATGATCCGGTTGAGCCGCTTCAGCTGGTCGGCGCTGTAGTACCGGTAGCCGCTGGCGCTGTCGATGACAGCCGGCCGGAGCAACCCGAGCGCGTCATAGTGCCGCAGCATCCGCGCCGACACCCGGCCGAAGGCGGCGAAATCTCCGATGGTGAACATGGCTCCAGCGTGGGCCTTGACACGGCGTGAAGGTCAACTCCGGGGGATCAGGACAACGGGTTCCCGAGAATGGTGGGGAATTCGGGTGGTTAGCAGAAGGGTGGCGACCGCGGTTATGGAGAGCCAGAGGTAGGAGTCGCCGGCTAGGTGGGCTAGGAGGGACCACTGGAGTTCTTGGTCGCCGCCGCGTGGGGGCCACCAGATGGGGGCTAGGGCGAAGAGGGCGAACCAGGTGGCGGCTACGGCGTACATGGTGCGGCCTTGGAATTGCCGGGCCAGGGCTACGCCAAGCGGGATGATCCAGACCCAGTGGTGGCTCCAGGAGACTGGGGAGCAGAAGAGGCTGATCAGGCCGCAGACGGCTACGGCGCCGAGGTGTTCGCCGCGGATCCACAGGAGCCGGCAGGCCCAGAGGCCGGCTGCGACGGTTAGGGCGACGAGGATGAGCCAGTACGGGCCGCCGCCGTCCTGGTTGTTGGTGAAGCGGACGAGGAAGCCGTTCCAGGATTGGTTGCCGGAGTAGGCGAGGGCGCCGATGCGGCCGCTGTCGAGGAGGATCTCGGTCCAGTACTGCAAGGCGGTTCGCGGCGCCAGCAGGAATCCGAAGGCCACTGTGGCGACGAACGCGGCTGTCGCATTGAAGAGGGCTCGCCATTGCCGGGTCACCAGGAGCAGGCCGAAGAAGACCAGCGGGGTCAGCTTGATCCCGGCCGCGAGTCCGATCAGGATCCCGCGGCGGGATTTGCCGACGCGTAGTACGTCGTACAGGACGATCGCGCACAGGATGAGGTTGATCTGGCCGTAGGAGATGGTTTCGCGGACCGGGTCGAGCAGCATGGACGCCGCGACCACTGCCGTCAGGAGCGCGATGTGGGTCCGGCCGATGCAGAGCTTCCAGATGACGAAGAGCGCGACCAGCGAGAGGGCGATCGCGGCGCCGTACGAGACCGGCCAAGGTAAAAGGGCGGCCGGGACCATCACGAGCGCGCCGAAGATCGGATATGTGAACGGCATCGAGATATGCACCAACCGCGCCGTGTAAATCGTGCTGGGGTCATCGAGAAGCGCCGAGCCTCCGAGGCGATAGACCTTCAGGTCCGCGCCCGTGTGAAGCCAGACGAAAGGGAGAATCGCCGCCACCGCGACACAAACCGCCCCGAGCACCCACCACAGTTTGGCGGTTGGTTCTTTAGCCATCCAGCGAGTGTGACAAGAAGTGAGGTCACTACTGCGATTAGTAGTGCCTCTGGAGTGGCTGGCCATTCGGAAGGTGGGTTACCACCTGGGAATCCGAGGTGGTAACCCACCTCGTCGATGGCCAGCCACCCCCATGCCGAGGATGCCGCGCGGCGGTTGCGGAGCCGTGCTCGCTGGTTTCACATGAGCACTGCTAGTGCCCTGAGTCGGAAGTTCGTGCTTCAGACTCAGGACACTAGGCGGGTTGGAGGAGAGGGATTAGTTGGGATTCTTCGTAGCTGAGGTGGGCTTCCAGGGCGTCGGCCAGGCGGTTGACTTCGGCGCGTACGGCGGCCAGGTCGGCGGTGGGGGTGGAGATGACCGTTTGCAGGTCTTCGATGAGTACGGCGATCTGGTCGTGCTCGGCCGAGAGGCGTTCGATGGTGGGAGCCAGTTCCGGGTACTGGTTGGCCAGCGCCGGGAACATGCCGAGGTCTTCGCCGGTGTGGTGGTTGTGGAGGCCCTTGCACAGGGTCAGGCAGTTGATCCGCAGCTGCGCGCCCAGTCCCGGACCGGACTCGGCCACCTCCTTGCGGATCAGGCCGATCTCCCGGCGGAAGGCGTTGTGGATCAGTCGGAGGGCCTCGGCGAACGACGAGGCGTTGGGCGGGCCGCTCGCCACCTCGGTGAGCGCGACGACCGGCAGGGTGCGCGCGGCCTTGGTCTCGTACTCGGCCCAGGCCGGATCGGCCTCGACGGCGCGGGCGAAGGCCTCGTCGCGGTCGGCGCCTTGCAGTACGACGGCCTCGGCCTCGTACGTGAAGACGCCGTCTTCGACCGTCACGACGGGATTGGCCAGCACGTTATAGTACCAGGCGGGGTGTTTCGGGGAGCCGCCGGCCGAGCCGATCACGATGATGCGTTCGCCACCATCGGGCAGGAAACCCAGCGGCGTGGTGTGCCGTACGCCGGTCTGGGCGCCGGTGGTGGTGAGCAGGATGAGGCGGGCGCCTTCGAAATAGCCGCCGACGCGGCCGTTGTTCGCCCGGAATTCCTCAATGACCTGCGCGTTGAAATCTAGTGGCATTCTCTGCTTTCTGTTCGGGAAAAGGGCATGACGAATCACCCGCCTCAACAATGAGCGGGAGGCCTTGCTGCGTTGAGGAATCAGCGCACGCAAAGGAAGAAAGAGAAAGAAAGAGAAGAATGGGTGGGCCGCGAGCCCACCGGGCGATCAAGCCGTCGCCGGGTAACCAATTCGCTGATGGCCAAAGGCCGACCCGGCAGTCATAACAAGAACCCTAAACCCGAAAAGCCACCCGCGCAACACACCTCCGGCATCAACGAACAGGGTGGGGTCATACGCCGTACGACCTGCCGCACCGATACGCCCCACGTCCCGCGAGTGGACGCGTGCATACGCGTCCACTCGCGGAAAAGCCTTCGGCCACCACCCCCGCCGCGCGGCGTCCGCTGGGCCTGGCTACCGAGTTCCAGCGCGGCTACCGGCTTCCCGCGAGCCCGCTACCGAGTTTTGTACCGGCTACCCGGCTGCAACCGGGCAGCCGCACCACAACCCGGCAACCCCACCGAACACCGACACAACCACTCCCAAGACAGCCCAAACGAACCACAGCAACACCGAGTCCACGGCCACCCACCCACATTTTCAGCCCGGAACAGGCCGCACGCCAAAGCAGTGCATCACTCGCGGCGTGCATACGCGTCCACTCGCGGGAAGCTACAGGTGACGACTCGCGAGTAGGGCGCACGATCGCCGTCGTCCGTCCGTGGTGCCCGACCGCCGGTCGGACTCCGTCGGAGCCTTCCCCTAGGCACCCCCACCCACCCCCAGGGCTGGGAATGAGGGGTTGACCCTCATGCCGTGGGGGTGCCACCCCAGCCAGAGTTGAGGCATCGAGACGGGCCGGACGGAAAGGCCCGACGCACACTCTGGGGGTTCAGGGATATGAAGCGCTACACAGGCCTCGCGTTGGCACTGGGAATCGCGGCCGGCGGCATCGCCGTACCGGCCCAAGCCGCCACCACGAATCTGCCGCTGGGCACGCCCTGCTCGGAGGTTCGGGACACGGTCGGCACGCAGTTCAACGTGAAGCTTTGCGACGTCACCGACGTCGACCAGTTCCGTACCCACCTCGCGGCGAGCGGCAACAGCCACTGCGGCCCGTCCAGCCTCTACAACGCCATGTACTACCTCGCCGAGCACCGGGGCCTGCCAGCCCGGGTCACGCCGAACGGCCAGCGCATGGACGAGTACGACCCGGCCAAGCCGGCGGACTACGACGCGGCGACGGCCTGGATCGGCTGGCTCGGCTACAAGGCGGGCATGGGCCCGAACGGCGGTGGTTCCAGCGCCGCCGAGAACCGCGAGGCCTTCGCCGCAGCGACGGTCGGCGCGAAGGAGGCCGGATGGACGGTCAACAGTGCGGGGGTCGGTACCAACAACACGCCGGAGTTCGGCCTCGAGCTCGCCAAGCGGCTCAAGCACGCTCCCGTCCAGCTTTGGTACGGGCGCTACAGCTACGACTCGAGCGACCTCACCCACACGCGGACCGGTGGACACGCTGTCACCGTCGTCGCGGCCAAGGGTGACGTCGGCTCCGGCAAGGTCGAACTGACGCTGCACGACCCGGCCCGGTCCGACGACCACAAGACGGCCGGATACCTCGACAGCCAGTCGTCGGTGCGCGAAGAGAAGGTCACGCTCTACCGGACGTCGATCCGCGTCAAGGTCGTGCCCGAGCAGGGCGAGCCGTACAACGTCATCCGCACCTACTGGCGGCTGATCGGCCCGGAGTACCCGGGTCCGAGCCTGGCCTACGTCGAGGCCTTCAACTACTTCGAAGCAGCTCCGCCCGTCGGCTGAGCCCGCACCAAACCAAACGCAAGCAAAAGCAAACCACTTACCTTGGGGGTACCAGTCATGAACCGCACCGTCTTCCGATCAGCCGTCACCACGCTCGTCATCTCCGGATTCGCCGCCGCCACCTTGGCCCCGACCGTCGCCCACGCCGATCTGCCGATTGGACCGGCCTGTGCCGAGGTCCGCGACACCATCGGCTCGCACTTCGAGGTCCGGCTGTGCGGTGTCACCGACGTCGACCAGTTCCGCACCAACCTGGCCAAGAACGGCAGCACCCACTGCGGCCCGGCCAGCCTGTACAACGTGCTCTACTACCTCGGCGAGAGGAAGGGCCTGCCGGCCCGGATCCTGCCGAACGGGCAGAACCTGACCGAGTACAACCCGAAGACGCCGGCGCACTACCCGATGGTGACCGCGTGGATCGGCTGGCTCGGCTCGAAGGCCGGCATGGGCGCCAACCCGACCGGTTCGAGCGCTGGGGAGAACCGGGCCGCCTTCGACGCGGCGACCGAAACGGCGAAGGCCAACGGCTGGTTCGTGGATCGCGGCCAGATCAACTCCCACGACAACCCGGAGTTCGGGCTGGAGATCGCGAAGAAGACGGCCCATGCTCCGGTGCAGATCTGGTACGGCCGATACAACGCCAACGGCGACCGCACCTACACCCGGGATGGTGGTCACATCACCACGGTCGTCTCGGCCAAGGGTGATCTCGGCACCGGAGTGGTCGAGCTGACGCTGGCCGACCCGGGCCGCGCCGCGGACCACAAGACCGACGGCTACCTCGACACCCAGTCGGACTACCGCTACGAGACCGTGAAGCTGACCCGCCAGCTGGTGAACGTGAAGGTCGTCCCCGAGGAAGGCGAGCCGTACGTCGTCCAGCGCACCTACTGGAAGCTGACCGGCGACAACTACGTCGGCACCACCACGCAGTTCGTGGAGGGCTTCAACTGGTTCGCCGCGGCCCCGCCGGTCGGCTGAGCCAGACAGAACTCCGGGGGGAGGGAGATCGAGGGGCGGCCCACAACGGGCCGCCCCTCGGTCACGTACACGAACCGGTTGCTCAGGTCATAGCCCGGGCCAGCTCCCGCCGCCCGGTAATGCCGAGTTTCACGTAGATCCGGCCTAGGTGGTTCTCCACCGTCTTGGGCGATACGAACAGCTCCTGCGCGATATCCCGGTTGGTACGCCCACTGAGTGCCAGCCCCGCTACCCGGCGTTCACTCGCCGTGAGCGAGTCCTGGCCCGACGAGGTGAGCGTGCGCGGCCTGTCCCCCAACGCCTCCAGAGCCTCGGCAGCCCGCTGACGCTGTACCGGCGAACCACACTTGGCCGCTAGTTCGCCGCCACGCAGCAACGGCTCCCGCGCTTCCGTACGGCGGTTCGCAACGCGGTAGGCCTCGCCGAGATCGACCAGAGCCTTCGCGAGTTCGAGCTGGGACGGGGACCGCTCGAGCATGGCGATCGCCTCGGTCAGGGTGTCGATCCGGCTGCCGCTCTCGCCCACCTTCGCCACGAGCCGCAGCGCCGTACCGAGATCGGCGGAACCACCCCACTGCTGTGCGAGCGCCAGGTGATCGGCGGCCAGCGCGCGGGCCGTCGTCTCGTCGCCGAAGCGCAGCAGCGCCAACGCGGCCGGCGCTCGCCACGGTACGGCGGGTGCGTCCATCTGGGCCGCGGCCATCTCGTCACGCAGCCGGTACGCGTGCATCAGCGCGAGATCCGGATCGTCCTGGTCCAGCGCCAACCGGGCCCTTGCCTCGTGCAACCACAACATCGCGATCACCGGCGGCGCACCGGCGCATTGCTCGTCGAAGCTGTTCAGCAACGCCGCCGCGCCGGCGAGATCCCCTCGCTCCAGTGCGGCGTACACCCCGAAGTGCACGGCGGTGGCCCGCAAGGCGACCACCTGCGGCGTGAGTTCCTCCGGCGCGACCGCGGCCAGTACACCGTCCGAGTCGGCCTCGACCGCGGTCAGATCACCGCATCGCCAGGCCAGGAAATCGTTGACGTTGGCAACCATCGCGAACTCGATCGGCGAACCGTGGCGGCGAACCCAGGCCTGCGCCTGCGCGATCTCCTCGCGGGCCAGATCGATACCGTCGGCCGCGATCAGCGACATCATCGCGAGCAGCCAGCTCACCAGCGTGTCGGCGCTACCCGCGGAATCCTTGAACAGCGCGCCATGCCGCAATGCGCGCTCGGCGGTGTTCGCGACCTCCAGATGCGGACTCACCTCGTACCGCCCGGACTGCGCGAGCAGCGCGAGCAAGGTCCTCGCGTGCGGCGTATTGCCGGGCAGATCCTTGAAGCGATGCAGGTGCACCGAGGCGATCCGCCGTTCGCCGGGCAGGAACGACCGGGTCACGCCAAGCCGTGCTTCCAAGGTCAGCCGCGCCGGGTCGTACGGATCACCCGGCCACCCGTCGAGCCAGCCCTGCAATTCCGCGATCGCCGTCAGTGCGCCGTCCACCGCCGCCGTCGCGGAGGCCACCGCGCCGAGAAGTTCGGCTCGCTGCTGTACGTCGTCCGTGGCCTCGGCTGCGGCGCGGAAGTGCTCCCGGGCGGCTCGCGCATCACCCGCGCGCATCAGCGTGAGGCCCAGATCGCGTTGCAGGGAAGCGTTTTCGGGATCGGCCTCAAGCGCACGGGCCAGGTATTTCGAGGCCGTAGCGGTATCCCCCGCCGCCAACGACCTGGTCGCCGCCTCCTGGAAGACGGTCGCGGCCTCGGGCAATACGCCGTTCGGGGCGAGCGCGAGATGAGCCGCGATCCGGTCGGCCTGCGCGCGTTCGGCGTACAGGGCGACGGCGGCTTTGCCGTGCAGCGCGGCACACTCGAAGGCGCCGAGCGTGGACAGCATCGCCTCGTGAATCACCGGATGCAGGAAGTTCAGTTGGCCCGAATCCGCCTCGACGACGTTCGCCGCGACAAGGGCTTCGACCGCCGCGCCGAGTTGTTCAGCCTCGAGCCCGGCGACGTTCCCGGCGAGCCAGGGATCCGTACGCGTGCCCAGTACGGCGACCGCCCCGGCCAGGCGCAACGCGTCCGGGGTGAGCCGCCCGAGCATGGCGCGCGAGACCGTACTCGGGCCGAGACCGGTGACGGCCTTCGCGGTTTCCGGATCGTCCACCGGCCGGTCCATGGCGATCAGTTCGTCGTACAAAGCCTCGGCCAGGAAGGGGTTTCCGCCACTCGCGGCGTGCACGGCGTCGACCACCTTCGCGGCAGGTTTCGTGCCACGCAAAGTGCTCATCTCGGCCACGGCCCGGCGCGTCAGCGGACGCGGCAACAACCGCTCGACGTGACGCGACACCGTCAGCTCCGCGAGCGGGCCGAACCGGTCCGGCGGCGGCCGGGTCGCGACCACCAGGGCGATCGGGAGATCACTCACGCGGCGCGACAAGTACGAGAGGAAGCGCTGTGACGGCAGGTCCGACCACTGCGCGTCGTCCACCGTGACCAGCAACGGCCGCGGCGAGGCGAGATCCACCGCCACCCACCACAAGGCGTGCAACGTCCGGGCGACCTCGGCGTCCCCGGCGTCGGGACGGGCGTTCGCCAGTGCCTCCAGCGCGCGACCGGTCGGCCCGGCGATGATCGCCTCGCGAGTGGCGCCGGAGTAGCGCGAGATGGACCGCTCGACCATCTGGCGTACGACGCCCCAGGCCATCGCGCTCTCCAGCTCGTCGCCGACGGCCTGCATCCGGACGAACCCGCGCTGCTTCGCCATCGCCCGGGTCTCGCGCACGAGGTGGGTCTTGCCGATACCGGCCTGCCCCTCGATGACCACGACCTGCCCGTTGCCGGCCGCCGCCGCGTCGAGCGCGGCGGCGATGCGATTCAGCTCGTCCGGGCGTTCCAGGGTCGTGTCCACGGGCTCATCCTGCGGCACGGGTGAGCCGGTCGGGGTCATCGCGCAGCGGCCGGCCGTGCCCGAAGAGCACCAGCCGCGGGCGGAGCGCGGCCAGCCGGCGCATGGACTCGCGGTTGCGTTCCATGTCCGCGGTGGTGATCGCCCATGGCCCGCTGACCTTCGGCAGCCGGTAGAACACGTCGCCGCAGATCAGGGTCCGGTCCTTCTCGCGCCACAACGCGATGTGCCCGGGTGAGTGACCCGGTACGTCGAGCACGGTGAAACTGCCGACCTCGTCACCCTCGCGAAGCGCCCGGGCGACCGGATGCGGTGGCGGCATCTTCATCTTCGACATCAGCGCGGGAATCCGGCCCGGGCCGGTCACGGGTGTCGCCGTCTCGATCGCCTCGACGTCACCGGCGCCGGCCCATAGCGGAAGGTCCAGCGCTTCGCAGACGGCGTGACTCGAGCCGAAGTGGTCCGGGTGTGCGTGGGTGACGAGATGAGCGTTGACCTCGGCGCCCTTCAACTGCCGCAGCAGGCGGCGCGACGCGGCCGGCGTACAGGCGTCCACGAGCACGCCGTCGACCAGATAAGCATTAAAAAGGTGCGGCGGAACGCCCACGAGCTGCTGAATTCCCTCCCCAAGGTGCCGCACGCCGCGAATCATATACACCCGCAGAGCCGAGCGGGAGATTCCTTCCCGGCCACGAGACGCCCCGTCACTTTCTCGCCACCTCGACGCGGGGGCGGAAAGCCTAGCTTGGTGAGCCCACTGGACGTTTTCCGGCCGCGAGAACGTCCAGTGGACTCACCAAGACGCCTCATCGGTGCGGACGCGGCCGCTCGTGAAAGGGGTGCGTCAGCGGAGGGGCGATCTGCCCCGGAATGCCCCGGGTTGCCCGGCGAAATGGCCTCCCCGGACGGCCGTACAGAGCCGAGGGTTGGGTTTGTCGATTGCCGATTTCTGGGGAATTGCTGATGAAGCCCATCGCGCTCGGATATGTCCGTACCAACCCGCTCACCACCCGCGGCGAGATCACCGCCGCCAAAGAACACCTCGCGGCGTACGCCGTCAAGGAAGACCTCACGCTCGACCGGGTCTACGTCGACCGCCCGGAGAGTCAGCCCGAGGCGTACCACGCCCTGATCGAGGCCCTGCAACGCCGCGGCATCCGCCTGGTCCTCGTCCCCAGCCTCGCCCACCTGGGCGGCCACGGCTCCCCCCTCAAAACCCACCTGGAGCACTACACCCACGCCCGAATCCTCATCACCCAAACCGCCTGAGCGCCCGTGCGGACTGGAATGGGCGGTGTGGCGGGGTTTCGGGGAGGTGGGATGGCGCGGGCCGGGTACCAGGGGGTTGACGGGGAACGACCGTTGGGCGGGGAAAGAGTGCCGGTGGGCGAGAAAAGTGGGCGGGTTGCATGGTTTACGTGTCAGGTTCCGCCACACTCGGAAGTGAACCGACAAGGCATCCGGTGACGCTTGCGGCAATGGCAGGAGGCGGTTCGGATTAGCGGGGACGAGGTGGCTCGGCGGGCGGCGGAACATCGTCGCCGGCTGGTGGCTGCCATGGTGACCCGTGGTGATCTGGCGGATCCGGCCTGGCGGCGGGCGTTCGAGGAGGTACCGCGGCACGAGTTCGTTCCGCTGTTCTACGACAAGCAGCAGAATCCGGTCAGCCGGCACCAGCCGGAACAGGTGACGACCTGGCTCGCCGAGGTTTATACCGACGAGGCCCTGGCCACCCAGTTGGCCGAGGGCATCGTGGTGTCGTCGAGCAGCCAGCCGAGCCTGATGGCGATCATGCTGGAGGCCTTACGGCTGGAGGGCAACGAGCGAGTCCTGGAGATCGGAACCGGCACCGGCTACAACGCCGCGCTGCTGTGCCACCGGCTCGGGGAGTACCGGGTGGTGACGATCGACGTCGACCCCGATATCACCAGCCTGGCCCGGTCCCGCCTCGCGGATGTCGGCTACCAGCCCTTGGTTGCTACCGGCAACGGCCTGGAGGGGTACGAGGGCCGTGCGCCGTACCAGCGGATCATCGCCACGGTAGGCCTGGAGTACGTGCCAACCGCCTGGCTCGAGCAGCTCACGCCGGGCGGCCTGGTGGTGGCACCGCTCGGCGCGGGCGTGATCCGCCTGGAGAACCACGGCGACGGTACGGCGATCCAGGCGGACGGCCGGTTCCTGCGTACGCCCGCGTATTTCATGCCGTTGCGCGGTGTCGAGGTCGCGCAGAACCTGGTCCGGCCCGACCTGCCGACCGGCATGCCCCGGCCCACCGACGTACGGGCGAGCGTGCTCACCGGGAACAGCCTGCGCTTCCTGACCAGCCTGCTGATGCCGCGATTCGTCTACCAGTACGACGTGGACACCCTCGACGCGCACGGTAAACCGACGGCCGCGCGGATCTGGTCGGTCGACGGCTCGATCGCCGAGGTGCGCGGCGACGAGGTGCTGGAGGCCGGTCCGACCCGGCTGTGGTCCCGGCTGGAGGAGATCCGGCAGATCCAGCTCGAGCACGGCAAACCTGAGCGCGACCGTTTCGGCCTGACCGTTGACGCCGATGGCCAGCGGCTGTGGCTGGATGATCCCGACGGGCCGAGCTGGCCTCTCGCCGTACCGCCGGCGGGCTCTACCGGGCAGTAAGCGGCCGAATCCAAAAAAAAATTTTGGACCCGATGTCTAAATCGCGACTTCTCATCCGACTTATCTGTAGAGACCCGGGAGACGCCCTGGTCACGGTGTCGAGGAGAAGCTGTGAACGACGCATTGAGCACCAGCACAAGTCAGCGGACAGCGAACCGCTCCCGATGGCTCGCGCTCTACGTTCTCTGCGCGGGCATGCTGATGATCGTGCTCGACGTCACCGTGGTGAACGTGGCGCTGCCCGCGATCCAGGACGACCTGGGCTTCAGCAGCTCCAGCCTGGCCTGGGTGGTGAACGGCTATCTGATCCCCTTCGGCGGTCTGCTCCTGCTGGCCGGACGCCTCGGTGACCTGCTCGGCCGGCGCACGATCTTCGTCGCGGGTCTCGCCGTTTTCACCGTCGCCTCGCTGCTGTGCGGGCTGGCCCAGACCCAGGAAGTGCTCGTCGCGGCCCGATTCCTGCAGGGCGTCGGCGGTGCGCTCACGTCCGCGGTCATTCTCGGCATGATCGTGACGCTCTTCCCCGAACCGCGTGAGCAGGCGAAGGCCATCGGTATCTACGCGTTCGTGGCCTCGGCGGGTGGCTCGATCGGCCTGCTGGCCGGTGGCGTGCTGACCCAGGCGATCAACTGGCACTGGATCTTCTTCATCAATCTGCCGATCGGGCTGATCACCGGCGCACTCGCGATCAAGCTGATCGACAAGGACAGCGGCATCGGCTGGCAGCGCGGCGCGGATCTGCCCGGCGCGGTGCTGATCACCGCGGCTCTGATGGTCGGTGTCTACACGATCGTGAAGCCCGCCGCCGAACTCGGCTGGACCGCCGGTGAAACGCTCGTGCTCGGTGTGATCACGCTGGTGCTGCTGGCCGGATTCATCGCCCGCGAGGCGACCGCGGCCAGCCCGTTGGTACCGCTGCGGATCTTCCGTTCGCGCAATCTGACCGGATCCAACCTGATCCAGGCCCTGTCCAGCTCGGGCATGTTCGGCATCTTCTTCCTCGGCTCGCTCTACCTGCAGCGCGTCCTCGGGTACGACGCCCTGGAGATCGGCCTGGCCTTCCTGCCGACCACGATCATGATGGGCCTGCTGTCGGTGCGGTACTCGGAGAAGCTCGTGATGCGGTACGGCGCCCGCCGCTCGCTGATCGCCGGACTGGCGCTGATCGTGCTCGGCCTGGCCTACTTCACGCAGGCGCCGGTCGACGGCACGTACGTCGTACACGTGCTGCCGGTGATGATCCTGCTAGGCCTCGGTGGCGGCGTGTGCTTCCCTGCCGTGATGACACTCGCGATGTCGGGGGCCACCGAAGAGGACGCGGGTCTTGCCTCCGGCCTGATCGGTACGACGGCCGAGGTCGGCGCCGCGCTGGGTCTCGCCGTACTCGCGACGCTGGCGGCCACGCAGAGCGCCGGTCTGGAAGGCACGGGTCGTTCCGTCGAGGCGGCCCTGACCGGCGGCTACCAGTTCGCCTTCGGCATCGCGGCGGTCATCGTCGCCGCCGCCATCGTCATCGCCCTCACGGTGATGCGGCCGGAGCGCCCGTCCGACGAGGCTGAGGCCGCGTCTTCCGAGGTAAGCCTCGAAGCGGCCTGACCTAACGCTTCTTCTCGCTCTCGGCGCCAGGGCTTGCTCCCCCGGCGCCGAGAGCTTCTTGTTGTCGAAGTTCCTTCAGGCCGCGGTGATGGTGACGGGGATGGCGCTGCTCAGGTTGTGGCCGACCGGGGACGATGCCTGACCCCTCCCGCTGCGGAGACCGTCGTGGAGTCACAAAGTTGCCGCCGGAGAGGCGCGTACGGCGTAGTGGCGGCGGTGGTTTTCCACAGGGCGGCGGGGGCGACTTCGTGTTGTCGGTGGTGAACGGCAGAATGCACGGAGGCATTCGTGGTGGCACCGAAGAGGGGAACCGAAACAGTGGTTTTGCAGTCGATCGAGCAGAAGATCGCCGAAGAGCTAGAGGTCGGGGAGAATCAGATCCGCGCGGCGGTCGCCCTGCTCGACGAGGGATCCACCGTGCCGTTCATCGCGCGGTACCGCAAAGAGATCACCGGCATGCTCGACGACGCGCAACTGCGCACCATCGAGGAGCGGCTGCGCTACCTGCGTGAGCTGGAGGAGCGCCGCCAGACGGTGCTCGAGTCGATCGAGAGCCAGGGCAAGCTCGACGACGCGCTGAAGGCGTCGATCCTCGCGGCCGATACCAAGTCGCGACTGGAGGACATCTACCTCCCGTTCAAGCCGAAGCGCCGGACCAAGGCGATGATCGCCCGCGAGGCCGGGCTGGAGCCGCTCGCCGACGGCCTGATGTCGGACCCGACTGTCGACCCGCAGGCCGCCGCGGCCGTGTTCGTCAATCCCGAGCTGGGCGTCGTGGACGCGCAGGCCGCGCTGGACGGCGCGCGGTCGATCCTGGTCGAGCGCTTCGCCGAAGACGCGGACCTGATCGGTGAGCTGCGCGAGCGCCTGTGGAGCCAAGGCCGGCTGGCCTCGGCGGTGCGCGAGGGCAAGGAGGTCGAGGGCGCGAAGTTCTCGGACTACTTCGAGTTCGACGAGCCGTTCACGAAGATGCCGTCGCACCGGATCCTCGCGCTGTTCCGCGGCGAGAAGGAGGACGTGCTCTCGCTGACGATCGAGCCGGCTCCGGCCGACGCCGAGCCGGTCGAAGGCCCCAGTGAGTATGAGGCGACCATCGCCCGCAAGGTCGGCGTTGAGAACAACGGCCGCCCGGCCGACGCGTGGCTGATCGACACGGTTCGCTGGGCCTGGCGCACGAAGATCCTGGTCCACCTCGGCATCGACCTGCGGATGCGGTTGCGCCAGGTCGCTGAGGACGAGGCTGTGCGCGTGTTCGCGTCCAACCTGCGCGACCTGCTGCTGGCCGCCCCCGCCGGGACACGCGCGACGATGGGACTCGACCCCGGTTTTCGTACGGGCGTCAAGGTGGCCGTCGTCGACGCCACCGGCAAGGTCACCGCGACCGGCGTCATCTACCCGCACGTGCCGCAGAACCAGTGGGACAAGTCGATCGCGCAGCTGGCCCAGCTGGCCGCCGCGCACAACGTCGAACTGATCGCCATCGGCAACGGAACGGCGTCGCGGGAGACCGACAAGCTGGCCGCGGAGCTGATCGCGAAGCACCCGGAGCTCAAGCTCACCAAGGTGGTCGTGTCCGAGGCGGGCGCTTCGGTCTACTCGGCGTCGGCCTTCGCGTCCGCCGAGCTGCCCGGCATGGACGTTTCGCTGCGCGGCGCGGTCTCGATCGCCCGCCGCCTGCAGGACCCACTGGCCGAACTGGTGAAGATCGACCCGAAGTCCATCGGCGTCGGGCAGTACCAGCACGATCTGTCCGAGTCGTCGCTGTCGCGTTCGCTGGACGCCGTCGTCGAAGACTGTGTGAACGCCGTCGGCGTGGACGTCAACACCGCCTCGGCGCCGCTGCTCACCCGCGTTTCCGGTATCACCACCGGTCTCGCGGAGAACATCGTCAGCCACCGCGATCAGAACGGGCCCTTCCGTTCGCGTTCCGCGCTCAAGGAGGTCCCGCGCCTTGGGCCGAAGGCCTTCGAGCAGGCGGCCGGCTTCCTCCGGATTCCCGGCGGCGACGACCCACTCGACTCCTCCAGCGTGCACCCGGAGGCCTATCCCGTCGTGCGGCGCATCCTGGCCGCGACCGGGCAGGAGCTGAAGACCCTGATCGGCAACTCGTCCGCGCTGAAGTCGCTGAAGCCGACCGACTTCGTGGACGACAAGTTCGGTCTGCCCACGGTGACGGACATCCTGAGCGAGCTAGAGAAGCCCGGGCGTGACCCGCGGCCCGCGTTCAAGACCGCCACCTTCGCGGAGGGCGTCGACAAGATCGCGGACCTCAAGCCCGGTATGCGGCTGGAAGGCCAGGTCACCAACGTCGCAGCCTTTGGTGCCTTCATCGACATCGGCGTGCACCAGGACGGTCTGGCCCACGTTTCGGCCCTGTCGAAGAACTTCGTCAAGGACCCGCGCGAGGTGGTCAAGCCCGGCGACATCGTCAAGGTGAAGGTGCTCGAGGTCGACACCGAACGCAAGCGCATCTCCCTCACCCTGCGCCTCGACGACGAGCCCGGCGCAGCCCCGGCTCGTGGTCCCCGGGGCGGCTCCGCCCAAGGGGGCCAAGGCGGTCCGGGTGGTCAAGGCGGTCAGGGTCGCGGGCCTGGCGGTCAAGGGCGCGGCGGTTCCGGCGGTCCGGGCCGTGGCGGCTCGGGCGGTTCCGGTCGGCCGGGTGGTTCCGGTGGACGCGGTGGCGCGGGCGGTCAGGGCAAGGGTGCCGACCCGAAGCAGCCGATGGACGAAGGCTCGCTCGCAGACGCCTTCCGCCGCGCAGGCTTCACCGTGCGTTAAGGCCTCCCGCCGTTGGACGACTGGTCGTCGGGGAGTCGGGGTTGTTGTCGGCTGACTGGCGCCATCGATTGGCGGCACCAGGCTGAGGTTTTGTACGGCGATCGGCCCGGTTTCCACGTTGAGGGGGCCGGGCCGATCGCCGTTTTCAGTGCTGGCCGGGTAATCGGGTTGCCCGGTGGTGGCAGCGCTGGTGGAATACGGCGATGCCCGCTCCCCATGGATTCGACTACACCGTGCAGTCCGACGGCGTCATCCGGATCACCCACCACGGCAAGCCCGCCACCACGTTGCGCGGAGGCCGGGCGGCGGAGTTCCTTGAAGAGGTCGACGACGACCCGCAAATGGTGATGGCCCGCTGGACCGGCGCCTACAAACACGGCAACGAACGAGTCGCCCGCAACCACCCCCGCAACCGCAACGCCCGCCGCTAAGCCCTCTCGCTCGGCCCTTCCGCTCGGCCCTTCCGCTCGGTACCCGGCCAGGCCTCGCCACAGTTGGAGGCCGCCTCACGCCGCCGCCGTACACCTTTGGGGTGACGCACCACCCGACGCCGCGCGCGTCGTAGCGACCCCGCGCCCGTTGCACTGGGGACACCTCGTGGGAACCGAGCACCCGTAATCGCGTCCGAGCAGGGGTAATAACGGCTGCTCAGACGCGGATACCCCTGCTAGGAACCCGTTCCTCCTGCCAGGACTCGCGAATCCGGGCCACGGCGGTCCGCACCCCTCGCCACGGCTGGCCGTACTTCATCACCGTGGAGACCCGTACCTTGTCGCTGTCAGCGGAGGGAGGCTAGGTGGCCGCCGGGGTCGCCTAGGTGTACGGCGGTGGCGGTGGGCGTGTAGCCGATGGTGCGGTAGACGCGGTCGGCGCCGTCGTCGCCGGGGGTCAGCCAGGCGAGGGTGGCGCCGGCGGATTTGAAGGCGGTTTGAGTGGCGTAGGCCGTTGCGAGAGCGCCTAGACCGCGGCGACGGTATTCCGGCAGCGTGCCGACGCCGGCGATCTCGGTAACCCCGTCCGCCACGGCGGTCCAGAGGGCCGTCGCGACCGGTACGCCGTCCCACCGGATCAGGACGCTACCGCCCTCGGCCGGATCTGCCTTGAACGGCGAGGCCACGTCCTCATCGTCGTACGACGCGACGGCTACGCGATCGGCCTCGGCCTGTTCCGCCTCCGACAGCACTACCGAGGCGGTGACCGAGGCTGGAAGCTCCGGTACGCGCAGGCCGTCCGGCTCGACCGTGAGGAGCGGAGGGCGCGACACGATCGTCATGCCTTCGGACGCGAGCGCGTCGGCTAGACCTGGGTTGGCCTCTTCGATCAGCTCCGCGTGCAGCCAACGGCCTTCGGCCGCGAAGGCCTTCCGAACGGTCTCCAGCGCCCAGGGGACTTCCTCCGGGTCGAACGCGACGCCGGGTTCGGCGGCCACCGCGCCCGAGAGGAACCAGACGTCCTCATCGTGCAGCAGTCCCACCAGCGGCCCGGCGACGATCTGACGGCGCGAGCGGATTCGTCCTTGCAGCTGAGCGGACGCGATCCGCACGGCGAGTTCCATCCCCCAAACCTAACCCCCGCCTGGTCGCGATAAGCCTCGCAGTAACGGCTAACCCCGCCCGAGCGCCGTGAGGGGGCGTGGGGACTCCTTCGCGGATGAGGCTGTGAGGGCCTCGGCAGCGTCATAGGCGGCTCGGGCTTCGGCGATCTCGCGTTGGTGGGTTTCGGTCCAGGTGACGAGGGACTGGATGGTGGCGTGCAGGGTGACGCCGAGCGGGGTGAGTTCGTAGTCGACCCGCGGCGGTACGACCGGGTGCACGGTGCGCCGGACCAGGCCATCGCGTTCGAGCTGGCGCAAGGTGACGGTCAGCATTCGCTGGCTGATGCCGTCGATGGTGCGCTTGAGTTCGGTGAATCGCAGTTTGTGGTTGTCGAGCAGCGCGATCACCAGCAACGACCACTTGTCGCCGATCCGGTCGAGGATCTGGCGGACCTCGCAGTCCTCGCGAGTGTCCCACTGGAACGCCTCCTCGGTGTAGCAGGAGGAACTCGGTTCCTTCAAAGTGCCTTCTTCCATAAATCCTGATGGTTCCGCACGATGGGTTCAGTTACAAGAGGTAACCGACCTCTGTTTCGAGAACCGAGGAGCCTTTCCGTGCCTACCCCACTCGCCAGCGCCACCGACCGGATGACCGGCCGGGCGTGGGCGTTGCTGTTCGTTCTTTGCGGCGCGATCTTCCTGGAGGGCATCGACGTTTCGATGATGGGTGTCGCGCTGCCGTCCATCCGGGCCGAACTTGGCATGACCACCAGCGAGCTGCAGTGGGTGGTCAGCGCGTACGTCTTGTCGTACGGCGGCTTTGTCCTGCTCGGTGGTCGCGCCGCGGACCTGCTCGGCCGGCGCCGGATGTTCGTCGGCTGGCTCGTTGTGTTCCTGCTCTTCTCCGGTCTGGGCGGTTTCGCCACCGAGGGCTGGATGCTGATCGTGGCCCGCTTCATGACCGGCGTGGCGGCGGCGTTCATGACGCCGGCCGGTCTGTCGATCATCACCACCACCTTCCCGGAAGGTCCGCTGCGCAACCGGGCTTTGCTGGTGTACGCCGGTACGGCCGCGGGTGGTTTCTCGCTCGGCATGGTGACAGGTGGTCTGCTCGCGGCGATCGACTGGCGTTGGGTGTTCTTCGCGCCGGTTCTCCTGGCGGGAGTCCTGCTGGTCTTCGCGATCCGGCTGATTCCACGCGAAGCGCGACCAGAGCGAACCGCGAGCGGATTCGACCTGCCGGGTTCGATCACGCTGACTGGTTCGATGCTGTTGCTGGTCTACACGGTTGTCCTGGCTCCGGACGTGCCCCTCGCCCGTTCCGTCGTCACCGGTGTAGCCAGCGTGCTGCTGCTCACCGCCTTCGTCGTGATCGAACGGCGCTCGGCCGATCCCTTGATCCGTCTCGGACTACTGCGATCGAGCGCGCTGATCCGGGCGAACCTGGGCGCGATGCTGCTGGTGGGTTCGTTTGTCGGCTTCCAGTTCATCGCGGTGCTCTACCTCCAGGAAGTCCGGCACTGGTCCGAGCTCGAAACCGGGCTCGCTCTGATGGTGATCGGCCTGGACGCGATTCTGGCGCCGACGCTCACGCCCGTACTGGTTCGCAAGTTCGGCAACTCGCGGGTGATCGTGGCGGCGTTCGTCCTGGCGGTGGCGGCGTACGCGTTGTTCCTGCCGCTCAGCGCGGACTGGACCTACGCGGCGATGCTGCCGGCGTTTCTCCTGCTCAGCTTGGCGTTTGCGTTCGGCTATGGCCCATTGACGATCGCCGCCACCGACGGCGTGGCCGAAGAAGAGCAAGGCCTCGCGAGCGGCGTACTGACCACGTCGTTCCAGTTCGGCTCGGCCCTCGGCCTGGCCGTGGTCGCCGCCGTCATCGCGGCCGCGGAGGACGGCCTGCGTACGGCTTTGTTCGTACCGCTGATCGGCGGAATCCTGGGCATCGCCATCAGCCTTCCGGGCCTGCGGACCAAGCAGCAGGCGCCCGTGCCGGTGACTACAGCGGTCTAGTCAGGAACTTCAGCCGGCCCGCCCATCCAGATGCGGATGGGCGGGCCCTTCGTTATCGCACTCCGGAAAGTTACAGCGCTGTTATTCAGCGGTCGGGCAATCGGTTCGAACGGCACCTTTCGACCGCACCGAAAAGGCCGGAGAACAGAACTTCGCCGGACCGGAAGTCAACAGCCCGGACAGGGACGAGACCACCCCGAGACCCGGCCGTGACCTCGGGTTTCTCACTCGGTAAGACGTTTGTAAAGGTCCCTCCCGGTCCATTTCCCTACGCGTTCTTATGAGGTGTTCTTTACTTATGCCGATCGATTGCGCGAGCAGGACGAGCAGCCTCCGGGCCGCTGGTTCGCCGGTGCCACTAGCGGGGGCACCGGAGACGGCCGGTATTACCCGAATTCCAGGTTCCGCCCAAAACCTGAAGGACCGCTGATGGACGAGTTGGCCGGTTCACCGACCTCCCACCGACGAGTTCGCGTCTGGTTCGGCGATCACCCGATCGCGGACCACGTCGCCGAGCCACTGCAGGCCGCGCGCTACGAAGCAGCCATGCGCCGTCGCTTTGCCTGCTGCCGCGTCACCAACGACCCCGTGACCGCACCGGTACGGATGCCGGAGCCGACCCGATGACCACCCGTCCGCTGCTGCTCGGTTATGTGCGGGCGGACGAAACGGCCTCGGCCGCCGAGCTGGCGTCGATGACGTCGGCGCTGGCCAGCTTCGCCAGTACGGAAGGGTTCACGCTCGGCACGGTGTACACCGAGCGGGACTGCAGTACGCCGGCCGCGTTCCACGCGCTGGTCGATGAGGTCAACCGCCTCGAGGTGCGCGCGGTCGTCGTACCGAATCTCGAGCACCTCGGCGGTTTCGACGTCGTCAGCACGATGCGCAACCACCTGGAGCAGCACACCTCGGCGCGTGTTGTGGCGGTACAGGCCGCCCCCTAGAGCAGCGGAGCTGATGTCTTGACCCCTGCATCGGCATCAGCTCCGCTTTCCACTTTCGTTAGGCCCTCGACCAGCACTTGGTCGAGGGCCTTTCAGTTCGTGATCGTGTAGCCGAAGCGTTCCATCACGGCGGCGGTCTCCGGGCCGAAGGTGCCGTTGGCGGGCAGGCCGAACCGGGTCTGGATCTTGCGTGTCATCTGCCGAAAGTGCTGGTGCCAAGGCGTTCCGGACGGCGGCCGGATCTCCGTACGGGCGATGGCGCCCACCTTCGGATCGGCCGCCCACGCCAATACCTGCGCGCGATCCGCCGCCCAGGCGCCGCTCATCGCGTCGCGCTGCGCGGCGATCCGTAAGGCACTCAACGAGATCGTGGTGTTGACCGTCGGCCGCAAGATCGGCCGCGGCGGCACGTTGGCGGCGAGCAATCGCTGGTAGTGCTCCCAGGTCATCCGGTAGTACCCGGGCGGGCCGTCATCCGGTCCACGGTTGGCCAGGCCGTTCAACCCGCGGCGGTATTCCCGCACCTGCTGGGCCGCGCCGCGCGAGAGGTCCTTGTCGCCGACCGCGATCGCGTGGATGTGCCACGGCCAATCGCCCTGCGCCGGCGTACGCAACCAGGCGGCGAATCCCACCTTGCGCAAGGCCAGTACGACGTCCCTGCGCTGCTTGGGAGTCAGGCCGGCCGCCCGTACGTCGATCGCGCCGCCGCCGTCGTGCGTGCCGGCTGAGGCGCTGACCCCGCCGCGGTTGTACGAGCCCTGCATGAGGTCCAGCTCGAACTTGGTCAGCCGTTCCGCCGCTTTGATCATCGCGACGGTTCGCTGGTTCAGCCGTTTGCCCCGCCACGTCGTGCGAATCTCAGGCATCAACGCTCACTACTTCCACCCCTAGTGACTCCGTTTGGTCACGCTCTGGCCTTTCCAGCCCCCCGGCCGGCAGTTCGCCCAGATTAGGGATTCCAGGGTTCACCGTCCACCAAATGGACAGCGCAGGTGTGGGATCCGAGGGCCTGGGTACGAGATAGAGGTCCCGCGGTTCCGTAAGTTCCATCAGGGCAGGTGGCACCTACCGAGCCTCGGTCTCCCGCTGAGGGGCAGGAGAGACGACCGATGGCGGCAGCTGGAGCGCTCCGGCTGCCGCCTGGCCGGTCGTCAGCCAATCGCGGTCTTCGCCCGCTCGCCGTCTTCGGCTCTGGTTATAGGGCGACTGCTACGAAGAGATAGCGGTTCAGGCTGAAGAAGTAGCCGCGGCCGAAGGAGCGAAGATCATCGGCCCAGGCCTCGGCCTCCGCCGGGGTTACGCCCGAGCGCCCGCTGACGAAGGCGGCGATGATGTCGACCAGGCCCACGCTGTACGTCCACGGGTCGTAACCGGCGTTGAGCATCGGGACCACCTGGCGATGTGTGACGGTGAAACCCGCCATCTCAAGGGTTTCACCCAGCGTGCGCGGTAGATGCGGATCGCTGAGGTGTTCCTCGAATGCCGTGAGCACGCGCCGCATGCGTTCGCCGTCGCGGGATCGCCAGACGACCGATTCCCAGTCGGTATCGAGCAGAACCACCCGGCCGCCAGGGCGTAATACCCGCCGCGCCTCGGCAAGTGCGCCCGCGACGTCATCGACGTACTCGAAAACCTGGGTGGAGACCACCACGTCGAAGCTGGCCGGACCGAACGGCAGGCGCGTCGCGGGAGCGAGTTCCAGTTCGATGACCGGACCGCCGGGTACCTGGGCCCGGGTGGCGGCGATGGCCAGCATGCTCTCGCTGATGTCGATACCGCAGATCCGGCCTTCGGGACCGATCTCCTCGGCCATTTCGGCCGCCAGCAGTCCCGGGCCCACGCCGACGTCGAGCACGCGATCGCCCGGTCGGAGCGCCAGCGCGTACCGGACGGCACGGCGCTGCTCGATCACATCAGGCGTGGTGTAAACCGCCTCGATCTGCCGGGATAGCCGCGGATCGAACTGGAGGTTGCTCATGCCTCACCTTTCAGGGGCCGTGCCCAACATCATGCTGGCTCCACTGTGCTCCGCACACCCCCGAACTCGCAGCAACCTGCAACCGGCATTCCGATCACCGTTGCGTCACCACGCGCACAACGCCGAAGAACCCCGGCCGGAGCACGGGGTTCTTCGGGCGGTGCCGCGGAAACTACCCGCGGCGGAGCGAGGCGAACTGCAGATCCGCCAGAACCGCGACGGCGGCGGCCTGGACCGCGACCACGACGATGCCCAGCGTGGTCAGGTCACCGGCGAAGATCAGCGCCAGGCTGGCCACCACCCAGGCCGCATTGACCGCGATCACCTCGCGCAGCGCCGTACGACGTACTGCCGGGTGGCGGGCGATCATGACCAGGGCGGCGGTCCAACCGGCCAGGAACAGGCCGGCGCCGAGGCTGAGGCCGACCGGCACTCCCAGCAGGGCGGACAGGCCGATCGGGCCTTCGAGCACAACCCCGGCCAGCAGCAGGAGCAGCCCGAGAGCGCCGGAGGCCAGCGCGTCCATCCGGAGGACTCCGGTCAGAAAGCGGCTCTCGACGGTGGTGGCGGGAGTGGCGACGGAATAGGTGCTCATGGGTTTCTCCTTGGCTGTTAACGCGGGTTCAGGGGTGTCGATCAGGCAGCGGGCGGGGCGAAGTCGATGAAGCCGACCACCTCGGACAGGCGGCCGTCGGCGGCGACGGTGACGCAGTCGATGCCACCGGCGACGGGCGGCTGGCCCTCGGCGGCGAGCTCCCAGGCCCACCGGAGCCGGTTGTTGTGACCGTCGACCTCACCGGCGAGGCGGAAGGAGTGACCGGGAAAGAGCTGGTGGGCGGAATCGACCAGGTCCGACAAGGCGGCGTGACCGGTGACGTTGAACATCGGGTCGACGAAGGTGCCGTCGGTGGTCCAGAGCTCCTCGATGAGCTTGCGGCGGGTGGCGACGTCGCGCTCGTTCCACATCGCGAAGTACTGGTCGGCCAGTGCGTTCATCAGGTGCTCCTCAGCGGTTCGAAGTGATACGAGAAGCTTCGGGCCGGACCCGGAGAACGGTCGATGACATCAGAGGTAATGGCGGTGCCCACCTCAGTGGTTAGGTTGGCGGGCATGACATCGATCGCGGATCACACCTTTCAGCGCCCGGTGGGCGAGCTGCTACGCGGCTGGCGGGAGCGGCGCCGGCTGAGCCAGCTCGATCTCGCGAACGAGGTGGAGGTCTCCGCGCGGCACATCAGCTTCGTCGAGACCGGCCGGTCCCAGCCGAGCCGGGAGATGGTGCTGCGCCTCGCCGAGCACCTCGGGGTCCCCCTGCGCGACCGGAACCAGCTGTTGCTCGCGGCGGGTTATGCCCCCGTCTATGGCGAGGCGTCGCTGCACTCACCCGGGATGCTCGCGATCCGCGAAGCGCTGCGCCGGTTGCTCAAGGCCCACGCCCCTTTCCCGGCCCTGGTGGCTGACCGCTGGTGGAACCTGGTCGAGGCCAACGACGGCCTCGCGCTGTTCGTCGAAGGCGTGGCACCGGAGTTGCTCAAACCTCCGATCAACGTGCTGCGGCTCACGCTGCACCCCGACGGCATGGCCCCGCGGGTGATCAACCTGGGCGAGATCCGGGCCCACCTGCTCACGCGGTTGCACCGCCAGCTCATCACTACGGCGGACCCCGAACTGCAGGACCTGTACGACGAACTGCGGGGTTATCCGTGCGACCAGCCCGAGCCGTTGCTCGAGCTGCCCGGGCCGGGCGAGGTGGTCGTGCCGCTGCGGATCCGCGCCGGCGATCGCGAACTGGCCTTCCTCAGTACGGTCGCCACCTTCGGTACGCCGCTCGACATCACCGTGTCCGAGCTGGTAATCGAGTCGTTCTTCCCGGCCGACGACGCGACCGCGGACGCGCTGCGAGAATTGGCCGCGTGATGGAGCCGATCCGCGAACTGAGCGACACCAAGGAACTCCACCTCGCCTATCTCGACTACTACCGCTCGGTGGTCGAGGACAAGCTGCGTGGTTTGTCCGAGGAAGACTTACGGCACAGCCGATTGCCATCAGGGTGGTCGCCGCTGGAATTGCTGAAACACCTTGTTTTCATGGAGCGAAGGTGGTTCCGCTGGGGTATCAACGCCGAGCCGGTGGATCATCCGTGGGGTGACAGCGGGGACGATTCGAGCGGGCGGTGGCAGTTGTCCGTCGACGACGATTTGGAGAGTTTGCTGGCCGCGTTGCACGAGGGCGCTGAGAGCACTCGCGTTATTTTGAACGGCGTTTCCCTGCAAGAGCGGGGGAAGGTCGGCGGTCGGTTCAATGCGGAGAACGTTGCCTCGGTGAACTGGGTGTGCTTCCACGTTCTCCAGGAGTACGCGCGCCACGCGGGGCATTTGGATATCGTGCGCGAACTCGCGGACGGCAGCACTGGCGAAACCGCCTAGGCCGTCCTGTTCTCCTGAGCGCTGGTGGTTCTGTGCGCTGGTGGTTCTGTGCGCGGCGGTGGCTCGCTGGGCGACGGTGGTTTGCTGGGCGGCGGTGGTTTAGTTGAACGGCGGTGGTTTATTGGGCAGCGGTGGCTTCTTGCCATTCGCGGGCGATGCCGCGTAGGAGCGGCGGGTAGACGATCAGGTGGCGCAGCAGCGAGATCGCGGCCATGTAGGCCTTGCCGAACAGGCCGTTCGGCTTCACCAGCACGGCCATCTGACCGCGATAGCCGCCGGCCTCATCCGGTACCCAGGTGAGATGCAGAATGCCCCGCACGGTCCGATTGGCCATCTCCGCCGCCAACTCGTTGCCGGTCAGGAAAACCGGCGTGAACGGCAACCGGTCGAACTCCGGCCCAACCGCCCCTTCCCGCAGATCAACCGGCAACCGATCGCGCAGAATCGGCGCAGAACCACGCCCGGCTTTGTCCCAGCCGAAGATCTCGCCGAGTTTCCAGCGGAGCGCGAAGAGCATTCGGGCAAGCCGTGACGGGTTGTCCGACGTATCACCCCCGGCGAACAACCGGACCAGCCGCGGGAAGTCATCCGGACCACCCGGCGTCGGCAAGGCCCATACGTCGTACAGCCTGAAGTCGGGAGCCACCTCGTGGATCCGCCAGGGCTGTTCGGTGTGCGCGGTGTCGGGCAGTTTCATGATTACCGTCTCCATCTCAGGCCGGATCGAGTCCGAGTACGCCGGCGGCGGCCCGGGCCGCGAGTAGCTCGTCATGGGGCTTTTGACCGGCCAGCGCGATCACCGTTCCCTCGAGCGCGCCGACAAAGGCGTGGCCGAGAGCCCGAACCGGCGGACCTGGCGGAATCGTTCCGGCCTTGCGCCCGGCACGGATGAACCGCATGCACCGGTCGATGAGCAGTTCGTAGGCCCGTTCGACCTCGGCGCCAACGGGATGCTCCTGCCCGGCGAATTCCAGCCGCAACGCGACCGCCACCCGCGCGATGTCCCGCCGGCAGAAGACGGCATGACCGCGAGCGAGTGCGAGTAACGCCTCGACCGGGTCGGACTCCTTCGCGATGAGCGCGCCGACTTCCTCGTCCCACGTGGCGAGGATCCACTCGAATACCGCGAGGGTCAGTTCCTGCTTGTCCTTGAACTGGTGGTACAGCGCACCACGGGTATAACCCGCATCCCGAGCCACCTGCTCGAGTACGAGATTGCCATAGCCATAACGCGAAAGGTGACGCGCCGCCGACTCCAGCAACGCCGTACGCGACCGGGCCCGCCGCTCCGCCTGCGTCTCCCGCCCACCCTCAGTACTTGCCCGCTCCGACCCCATACCAGCAACATACATACACGCACGTATGTACACAACAACCCCGGCCCTCCCCCGGCGTGTCATCGGACTCTTGTGACGCGGCGTGTCGCCACTCATCGGACGCTTGTGACGACGCCGATCCAGCCAGACGCCCGGCGAGGCGTTCAAACGCGTCCACTAGTCCGAGAGTGGATGGGCGGGGCGTGCGACTCGGCCTCTGCTGCCGAAAGCCGGGTGCTGGTGTACGCGTCTGCGGACATGTTGTGGGAGCCGGGCACCCGCACTCGTGTCCTCGCAGGGGTCGATAACACCTGCTAGGACACGACTTCCCCTGCGCGGACACGATGGACTGCCGTCAGCGGGAGGTCCCTTTGGCTGTGATGCACAACGCCGCCCGAACCATGCGGTTGATGGAAGTGCTTGGTGAGTCCACCGGACGTTTTGCGGTCCGGAAAATGTCGAGTGGACTCACCAAGACGACCCTGCCATCGGCACCAGACCAGCCCGGCTCAGGTGCGCACACGCGACCACGCGCGCAAGCCCCTGTGGCCACCACACACACCGCGCGGATCCCCGGGGCCCGGCTACCAGGTTGCAGCGCGGCTACCGGCCTTCCGCGAGCCCGCTACCGGGTCTTGTACCGGCTACCCGGCAGCAACCGGGTAGCAGCACCACAACCCGCCAGCCCACTGAACACGACCCGACCACTCGCCGGACGGCCCAAACGAACCACAGCGACCTGGACTCCACGGCCACCCACCCCAACTCAGCCCGGAACGGCCCGCACGCCAAAGCAGTGCATGACTCGCGGGGGTGTTCGGAGGCGACCACTCGCGGGGGCGTTCAAAGGCGGCCACCGGGCTGGGGGTTGGGCGTGACCGTTCGCCGCAAACGCTGGCACTCGCCGCCCAGCGCTGGCTGCGTAGCAGAAGGCTCGCGGTTCAGAGGTGACCACTCCCGGAGGGGGAAGCGGAAGTGGTGGGAGTGGAGAAAGGCGAAAGCGGCCGGGCCGCCACCGAGACGGTCCGGCCGCTTTAGCGGCAGGGGAGGGAGAGGCCTACGAGCGCGGAGGGAGCGTCGGCAGGCTGGGCTTGGTGGTGGGGAAGCTGGGCTTCGTCGTGGGGAAGCTCGGCTTCGTCGTCGGGAAGCTCGGCTTCGTCGTGGGGAAGCTGGGCTGGGTCGTCGGTACCGGGAGGCTGGGCTTGCCCGGGAGGGACGGCGTGGTCGTCGGCAGTGACGGCTTGGTCGTCGGCAGCGAGGGGATGCCCGGCGTCGGGATCGACGGCTTGCCCGGCAGGGACGGCTTCGTCGTCGGCACAGAAGGCACCGGCAGAGACGGCTTGCCCGGCAGGGTGGGCTTGGCCGTGGGTACCGGCGGCAGGCAGGGCTGCGGGGTGGGCAGCGACGGCTTCGTCGTCGGCAACGAGGGCTTACCCGGGAGCGACGGCTTCGTCGTCGGCACAGAAGGCACCGGCACCGACGGCTTGCCCGGCAAGGACGGCTTCGTCGTCGGCACAGAAGGCACCGGCACCGACGGCTTGCCCGGCAGGGTCGGCTTCGCGGTCGGTACCGACGGCACCGGCACCGACGGCTTCTTCGTCGGCAGCGTCGGGAGAGTCGGCGTCGGAACGTCGGCGGCACCCGCGGCACCCGCGCCCGGCTTCGGCGGAAGCGTCGGCAGCGACGGCTTCGTGGTGGGAACCGGCAAGGTCGGCTTCGTGGTCGGAACCGGAGGAAGCGTCGGCTTGGCCGTAGGCAGCGAAGGCACCGGCACAGACGGCTTACCGGGGATCGACGGCTTCGTCGTCGGCACCGAAGGCACCGGCAGAGACGGCTTGCCCGGGAGCGACGGCTTGCCCGGGCCCGGCAGCGAGGGCTTGGACGTCGGCAGGCAGGTGGGCAGGTCCGACGGCACGTCCGTCGGGATCGTCGTCGGCGGCTTGGGCTTGTTGTCACCGAGGCCCGAGACCAGCCGGCTGACATCGCCAGGACCGCCGACGGCCATCGAAACGCTGGCCACCGTTCCGGCCAGCAGGGTGACGCCGGCCGCGCTCAGCCCACGACGGGCCCAGGCCAGGCGCCGGCCGCGCCGCATCAGCTCGGTGGTGTCCGGCTGCCACGGCTCGATCTCGTAGTCGAGTGCGTCGCGCACCCGGTGCTCGTCGGTCATCGGTGTCCTCCAACAGTGGTATCGATCAGGTCAGGTGACAGCCGCAGTTTGGCCAGCGCCCGGGACGCGGTGCTCTTCACCGTTCCGTTGGCCAGGCCGAGGAGGTTGGCGGTCTCCTGCTCTGAGAGGTCCTGCGTGTACCGCAGCACGACCACCGCCCGCTCTTTCGCGGTCAGTGCGCCGAGCGCGGCCAGGACCGACTCCCGCGTCTGCACTCCGGGGGCGAAGTCGGACTCCGTACGGGAGTCCCAGTCGTTGTCGACCGGGTCACTCGGCAGTTCCTGCGACCAGCGTCGCTTGACCTGCGTGAGAAACCGGTTCACCACCGCGCGCCGGACATAGCGGAGAGGATCGTCACCCACCTTGTGCCACTTGGGGTAGCACCGCATCAGCGCTTGCTGGACCAGGTCCTCGGCGGTATGCCGATCGCCGCACAACATCTCGGCGAAGCGAAGCAACTGGGTCGACTGGGCCTGTACGAAAAGTTCGAAGTCGGCGTCGCCGGCCCGGGTCATCGAGTCTCCTCTGCGTCCGTCACACCTGTCCTAACCACTTGATGTGATCGTCTGGTTCTGTCCCGTTGCCAAAAACTTCCGAGAAATTTTCTTTCGCTCTATGCAGAAGCACCGAAGGTTTGTCACATTAGGTCACGCCGGAATCACACCTGGTCAGCGTCCCCCATCTCGCGCGGAGGTTCCAAGTCATGCGGATCAAGCGAAGTAGCAAGGCGGCCGCCCTCGCCGTGCTCGCCCTCATGCTCGTCCCTGCCACTGTCCCGAGCTCAGCCGGTACGACGGACGCTCCCGCGTCGGCCGCCCAGGTTCCGGCGCTCACGCCGGCCGAAGGCTCCAGCAATGTCGCCCGGGACGGCGATCGCATCATCCTCGGCCCGGCGCCAGCGTCGACCGGCTCGGCCGGGATCAGCCAGCGCACGGGTATCGCGAATCTCGCCGAGACCCGCTTCAGCGCGCCGACTTCCGCCGTGGTGGTCGGATTCACCGCCGGTACGCCGGAAGGCGGTTCGGCCGAGGTCGACGTACGGGCGCTCGTGAACGGACGCTGGACCGAGTGGACCCCGGCCGCGGCCGGTGAGACCACGGCCCTGGCGGCCCCGAGCGACGTCGTACAGCTGCGCATCATCGTGATCGCGCCCGCGAAGGTGGCCAGCCCGTGGGTCAGCGGCGTCAGCGTACGACCGGTCGCGGCGTCCACCTCGATGGTTCCCGCCGCGGGGATCATGGCCGCGCCTTTGGTTTCCCGGGTGTTCGCGACCCGGGAGGGCCTGGTCGGCGGTACGACGGCCAACGGGCACGTGATCACCAACCGGGACCACTTCGTCGCGTTACCGTCTCGCCGGGGTCTGGCCAACAACGGCTCGGGCAACTACTCGGTGAAGGTCTGTGTCGGCGGACGCTGCGCGTTCGAGCCGGTCTGGGACGTCGGCCCCTGGAACACCAAGGACGACTACTGGAACCCGAGCAGCATCCGTGAGATGTGGAAGGACCTGCCGCAGGGCCGGCCCGAGGCGCAGGCGGCGTATCAGAACGGCTACAACGGCGGGAAGGACCAGTTCGGCCGTACGGTCGCCAACCCGGCGGGCATCGACCTGGCCGACGGCACTTTCTGGGATGCGCTCAAGCTGACGAACAACGCCTGGGTGGACGTGACCTACCTCTGGACGGGTGACGGCGGTCGCGGCACTGTCTCGATCACCTCGGGCTACCTGAACATCCGCAACGCCCCGAACTCCACGGGCGCGATCGTCGGCATGGCCGGCAAGTCCGCCCAGGTGACGGTTCAGTGCCAGACCACCGGGCAGAGCATCACCGGTTCGCAAGGCACCACCAACGTCTGGCTGCGCGTCCACGCCGGCATGTACGTATCGAAGGCCTGGATCAACACCGGCAGCCACCCGGCCTGCTGAGGTCTTAACCGGCTGAGGTCGCTTGAGCTGCTGAGGTGGTCCGGGGCACCGCTCTGGCCCCGGACCACTCCGGCCTACTTCTGATGCAGCGGATCGGCCTTTGACTCGGGGAACGACGCGAGCAAGCGGTTGTTCTCGTCATAGGTGAACACGGCCCGATCGGGGAACGCCGTGCTGCCCTTCATCTCGGCCGGCAACTCGACGAAGGACAGGGACCAGCCGGGCACGCCCTTGAGCCGGTAGACCTTGCCCTCGTAGTACTTGTCGTCCTGGGTGTAGATCACGCGGCGCGGCACACCGCGGAAGACCGACGAGGTGGCACCGCCCGCGCTCTGCAAGCCGGGCGAACGGCCGTCGCCGATATTGGAGTTGCCGACCGTGCCGCGGCAACCGAACGACTCGAAGTACTCCTTCGCCTGGTCGTCCCAGTGGCTGATGCACCACTTCGTGCCCTTGGTCTCGAACCGGACGCCGGACGCGATCTGCACCTCGCCCCTGGTGGGGATCTCCCCGATCGGCCTGGCTCCGATCGGCCCGCCGGGCGTCCACTTCTTCCTCGCCGGCGGGATCCGGGTCACGCTCTTCTCCGCCTTGATGGAACCAGCCGAGGGCTTAGGTTCCACAGTGACCGGAATCGGGTCAGGTCCACCTGCTGCCGAGAGGTTGGCGGTTGAGCCGGAAGGGCCGCCGCCAGTGGCGAAGGCGGTGATGGCGATGGCGGCCACCGCGAGCGAGGCCAGGCCGGTGACGGCCCAGCGCCCGGCGCGACGCCGTTTCGCCGCCGCGAGCAGCTCCACCGGCTCGAGGGTCGGGGCATCGGCTTCGAAGTCGCGAATCTCCTGGATCAGCTTGTTGTCGTCCATGGTTGTCAGCAGCCGTGGTTGACGTGGGCGCAGGTCTGCTCGCCCCAGACAAGCTTGAACGAGTTCGCCAGCGAGCCGTTGGCCCGGTACAACGCGACCTTGATCTGGGCCCGCTCCCCCGGCTGGTACGGCGCGGCCTCCTGGTGCTGCAGCAGCCAGAACTTGCCGGTGATCTTGGCGTTCTTGGTCACGCCGTCGGGAAAGGTGTAGCGGATCTTGGTGATGCCAGCCGGGAGCACACCCGCGGCCCAGTAGCGCTCATACAGCGTGTCGGCGCCCGGCTTCTTGGGTACGACGAGGTTGCTCACCGCGAAGGCGTCGGTGGCGGTGATCGCGGGCGCCTTGATCGCACCCGGCGCGCGCAGGCTGACCGAGCCGCCGTTGAACAGCAGGTGCGCGTTGTCGCACGCCGCCCATCGCTTGCCATCGGCAAGAATCAGCGAACTACCAACCCTGCTGTCGATCCGCGCCACCACCTTGGCAGCTGAACCCGGCCCGGGATAGATCTCGTCGAACTCGCGAACCAGCGCGCGGCACTGCCCGGCAAGGTCATTGCCCAGGGCACCTTTAGCAATCGTTGCCGAGGGCCCTTCGGTTGATACGACCTGCGGCGCCGCCGAGGCCACGCCGGCCAACGAGCTGGCAACCGCGCCCGCCACCAACAACATTGCGGCACGCCTGACCGTCTTCAACATCGGTTTCTCCTTTGAAATAAGCACTTCTCACCACCAAAGACGGCATCCACCGGAGAAAGGTTCTGTCACCTCAAGAGTTAGCAGCCGTGGTTGACGTGGGCGCAGGTTTGCTCGCCCCAGGTAAGGGAGTGGGTACGAAGCACCGAGTTGTCCGCGCGGAGCAGGCGGACCTGGATCTTGGCGCGATCGAGATTGGTCTGCCCCTCGGGAATCGGCTGGGCCTCCCGATACTGGACGATCCAGAAATCGCCAACGTTCTGAGCCACCCGGGTGATTTCGCCCGGGAAGGTGTAGCTCACTTTGGCGACACCGACCGGGCGGCGACCGGCGGACCAGTAGTAGTTGTAAAGCTTGCCCTTCACGGTGACGGCGATACCGCTGACAGCGAAGGCGTTCACGTCGCTGGGCGACGGCCTGGACCGGGTACCCGCCTGGAGCACCGACGGCTTGCCCGAACCGGTGACCGGCCAGCTGTCGTCGCACGCCACCCAGGCCCTGGTATCCGCGAATATCACCGTCGACCCGACCGGGCCGAGCACATTCGCGACCGGCGAACCCGTCAACTTCGGCAGGGCCTGCGGGTCGGCGTACTGCCCGAGTTCGCTGCGGCAGTCCGCGACCGCCTGCTTGGCCATCGCGGCCGCCTTTGCCTGGGCCCGTTCAGCGGCACGAGCCCCAGCGGATTCGTCCGGGCTCGGCGTCTGGTTCGTCCGGATCGTCGGGTTTTCCGCCGGGCCGGGTTCGGCACCCGGCGTACCGGAGCCGAAGGCAACAACCGCGACGACGGCAACCACTGCCGCTGAGGCCACACCGGCCGCGGTGGCTCGTCTGTTCCGGCGACGGCGGTGGGCTCCGGCGATGACCCGGGCCGGGTCCAGCGGCGTACCGTGCTCGGGTAGCTCGCGAAGGGCCTGGCGGAGCTCGTTGTCACTCATGCGCGCTCCTCCACGTAGAGATCGGCCAGCTCGGGCGTATCGCGGAGCTTGCCCAGGGCCCGGCTGGTGGTGCTCTTCACCGTGCCGCGAGCGACGCCGAGAATCGCCGCGGTCTCCGCCTCGCTGAGGTCCTCCACAAACCGCAACACCACCGCGGCCCGTTCGCGCCGGGTCAGCCGGTTGAGCGCGCTGGTGAGAACCACCCGGCGCTGTACGCCGAGGGCGGGATCGGTCACGTGCGCGTTCGGCCCGAAGTCGAGGTCGGTCGTCGTACCGGAAGGCCGCTCGCGCCACGGTCGGCGGCGCAGCCAGGACAGATGCTGGTTCACCACGGCCTGCCGGACATATCCGAACGGGTCGCCGAGCTCGATCCGGTCCCAGCGCAGATACGCCTTCTCCAGTGCGGTCTGCACCAGGTCCTCGGCCAGCGCGGCGTCCCCGCACAGCATGCGGGCGATGTGCACCAGGCGCGCCGATCTCGCCAGAACGAAGGCCGTGAAGTCTTCGTCCCCTCCGTGCGGCATCTGGACTCCCGTCGGTGAAGGCTGTTCAGGCTGAAAGACGCCCTCGGCACCGAAAAGGTTCTGTCCCGCCTCGGTTCAGGACAGGGGCACGCACTCCGCGGCCCGGCGGACCCGGTCGCGCCCAGCGGCCTTGGCGGCGTACATCGCGCGGTCCGCGCTGTGCAGCAGGCCGTCCAGGGTGGCGCCGTCGTCGGGCGCGACCGCGACCCCGATAGAAACCGTCAGGCGGAAGTTCGCGGGGACCAGCTCGCGGTTGTCCAGCACGCCGGCGCACATCGCGGCGAGCGGGCTGGCCGCGACCGCGCTGCGCAGCCGATCCGCGGTCACGGTGGCGTCGGCCAGGTCCGTCCCGGGCAGGGCGATCACGAACTCCTCCCCGCCGAACCGCCCGATCACGTCCTTGGTCCGGATGGCGCCGCGCAGAATCGTCGCGATCGCCCGCAGCGCCTCGTCACCGACGAGATGGCCATGCCGATCGTTGATCTGCTTGAAGTGATCGACGTCGATGAGCAGTACGGCGAGTGGCTCGCGCTGGCTCCGCGAGGAGCGCAACAGGTCCTCGGTCCGGCGGCGCCACCAGTCGATCCGGGCCAGGCCGGTCTTCGGGTCGGTCTGCGCCTCGCTCTCCAGCTGGCCGAACAGCAACGCGCGCTGGGCGCTCAGGGCGATCGGAATCGCCAGCACCGCCGCCCACGGGTTGGCCAGCGTGGCCGCCGCGACGAGGCAACCGAGGCTGGCGGCCGTTCCGTCCACGCAGAGGTCGTCGAGCCCGCCGATGGCGTCGCGACGGCCGCTGCCCGGCATGATCTGGGTGATCGCCGCCGCACAGAGCAAGGCGTCGGTGACGAAGAAGGCCACCGCTGCAGCAGCCATGCCCACCACCCGGCTCACCGCGTCCGCGCCGAGTGCTTCGATCACCGCGGCCTGGGCCAGATGCGCGGCGCCGACCGACAGGAACAACACCGCGGTCGAAAACGCCCAGCGGTACGGAACGCACCGGCCGGCCCGCACCCGCCACCAGATCCGCAGCACGAGCACGACCACGATCGCCAGCGCGGGCTGAAGCACGACGGCCGCGGCGACCATCCACGCCGGCGCCAGGTCCTTGTGCAGCGGACCACCTCGCCGGCGGCGGCTCTCCACCCGGCGCGCGCCCTCGACGGCGACCAGCGCCGACGCGGTCAGCGCCACCACGATCTGCAGTTCGTCGAGGGAGGACAGGTTCACGAAGGCGTAGGCCGCATACGCAAGGCCGAGGCCGTCCACGAACAGCACCACCACGAGCGCCGGGACACTCAGCGTCCACAGCGCCCAAAACCGGACCGCTCGCCTACCCTCCGCAATCATCCATTCCACGGTACGACGCGATTTGGCCTCGCAACACCCGGCTACGGCCTGTCCGCGGTGACGATGTGATGACATTCCGCGACTTTTGTAAGACCTGTCCAAAGACGAAGGTTTTCCTTGTACAGAAGGAAAGTTGATCGAGCGTTTGATCGATCAAGTAGTCGCGCCTTCACCTACCTGCCTAGTCTTCGCACCGCGGGCTTTCGTGAATGCGTTCATCGGCCCGAAGCTGCCCTTTCGGTCCGCTCGACGGCACAGCCCGGCGGCAGTGGAGGCAGATTCGGACCGATCGGACGTTGTCAAGCTGTGTGGAGTCGTTTGGTGGTTTTTGGTGGTTGGTCGGGTTTGGG
>NZ_JBHLTC010000011.1:0-228685 GCF_042434725.1 Kribbella deserti
CCCACCCAGCAACCCGCGCCACACCCAAAACGCAACAGGCTCTGCAACCGGGTAGCCGCGCCAAAACTCGGTAGCGGGCACACCACAACCCGGTAGCCGCACCACAACCCGGTAGCCGCGCCACCCGGGCTCGCGCCGTGTTCATCCATGGCGCTGCCTTCGTCGCTGGGTCAGTGCGCGTCGGCGAGGGCCGCGAGAGCCTGGTCGAGGTCTTCGGGATAGGTCGAGGTGTATTCGACGTACTCCCCCGAGCCCGGGTGCGCGAAGCCGAGGCGCATCGCGTGCAGCCACTGGCGCTTCAGCTGGAGACGCTCGCCGAGCACCGGGTCGGCGCCGTACTGGGCGTCACCGCAGCAGGGATGACCGATGGCCGCCATGTGGACCCGGATCTGGTGGGTCCGGCCGGTCTCGAGCGTGATCTCCAGCAGCGTCGCGAAGCGGAAGGCCTCGAGCGTCTCGTAGTGGGTGACGCTGGGCTTACCACCGGCGACCACGGCGAACTTGTAGTCGTGGTTGGGATGCCGGTCGATCGGCGCGTCGATGGTGCCGGTGAACGGATCGGGATGGCCCTGCACCAGCGCGTGGTAGATCTTGGTGACCGTGCGCTCCTTGAAGGCACGCTTGAGCGCGGTGTAGCTGTGCTCGGTCTTGGCCACCACCATCAGTCCGGAGGTGCCGACATCGAGGCGGTGCACGATGCCCTTGCGCTCGGCGGCACCGCTGGTCGAGATGGCGAAACCGGCGCCCGCGAGGTGGCCGATGACGGTCGGGCCGGTCCAGCCCGGTGACGGGTGGGCCGCGACGCCGACGGGCTTGTCGACGACCACGATCTCGTCGTCGTCGTGCACGATGCGCAGGCCCTCGACCATTTCCGGTACGACGGTGATCTCGCCCGGCGGCGGGGGGATCTCGACGTCCAGCATCGAGCCCGCGACCACGCGAGCGGACTTCATCGCGCCGGAGCCGTCGACCTGGACCAGACCGGCCTCGATCATCTCGACAGCCTTGGTCCGGGAGAAACCGAACAAACGGGACAGCGCGGCGTCGAGGCGTTCGCCGGCGAGGCCGTCCGGCACGATCACGGTGCGGGAGTCACTCATGGGTCGCCTTCACCTCGCGGGTGCCGTCGAGTCGGATACCGCGCAGGGTCTGGACCACCATCAGGATCGCGGCGGTGGTGACGGCCATGTCGGCCACGTTGAAGATCGCCCAGTGCGGCAGTTGCAGGAAGTCGACCACGTGCCCGTGGAACGGCGACGGTTCGCGGAAGATGCGATCGATGATGTTGCCGACGGCACCACCGAACAGAAAGCCGAAGGCCAGCGTCCAGCCGGTCGAGCCGAGCCGGCGGGCCAGGTACACCACCGCGATCGCGACGGAGATCTGGATCACCGCGATCACCGGCGTGTAGTCGCTGCCCAGGCTGAAGGCGGCACCGGGATTGCGGATCAGGTTCAGCCGCAGCAGCGAGCCGACCAGGTCGACCGGCTCCCCCGGTTCCAGGTTCCGCAGGGCGAGCACCTTGGTGAGCTGGTCCAGGCCGATGACGAGCAGCCCCAGCAGGCCGAACAGCAGCGGCAGGCGGAGGGAGGACCGCTGCCCCGGCACCGAACCGGCCGGCTCGTCCTGCCCTGGCCCGGACTCTGCCGAGGACTCGCCTGCCGACGCCTCGGTCAACGGAGGCTCGGTCGACGACGGCTCGGTCAACGACGCGGAACCGGCCGACGAGGTGTCGGCCGGTTCGGCATTCTCCGGCTGTGCGCCCGGATCGCGATCCGGGGTGTCGCCGGAACTGGCAACTGGTGTCTGACTCAGCGGCGTTCTTCGCGTTCTTTGCATGACACGCACAGTGTCGCACGCGGGAACGCCTGCAACCGACCCTTGCCGATCGGCTTGCTGCAGCTCTCACAGACCCCGTACGTCCCGTCGTTCAGCTTGGACAGGGCGTGCTCGATCTGCTCCAGCATGTTGCGCGCGTTGTTGGCCAGATACATCTCGTTGTCGCGCTCCAGCGTGTTGGAGCCGACGTCGGCCGGGTCGTTACCGGCACCGTCGCCGCCGTCGCGGAACAGGCCCGCGATCTCTTGCTCGGCGGTGTTCATCTCTTCGCGCAGGTGCTCGGCGTCGGATTCCAGCTCGCCGCGGATCTCCGCGATCTCAGCCGCCGTCCACGGGGCATCGCCCGCGCCAACGGTGAGGATGTCCGCTCCCTTGGCAGCTTTGCCGGACGCCGGGGCCGCTGTCTTGTTCTCGCTCGTCTTCACTGCCACCCTCTTCGTCGATGTTGCCTGGGCAGATGCCTTCTTGGCAGTTGTCGTGGCCTTAGCAGGGGTCGTGGCCGGCGCATTCTTGGCAGCGCCGGACTCAGCGGATGCCGCGGCCTTCTTCTTGACCGCGGGCGTGCTTGTGGGGGCGGACTTCTTCGGAGCCGATGTAGCCATGGCGACTACCCCCTGCAATCGTCGGGGACTGATGCGGACTGGTCGCAAGACAGTAGGGCACGTACGGCCCACGTGCCAGCCCGACGCGCAGACCGTGGACATACGGTAGTCGCTTCTTCAAGCGCTCTCGATGTTGTTTGCGTCATATGAGACGAGTTGTAACTTCGGAGCGTGACACAAACGTTTCAGTTGTGCTATCCGAGCAACACAGCGAGACGGTCCGCTGACGCCCCGTCGACCTCCAGCAGTTTGTCCCGGCTGGTCGCGCCATAAACCAAAGTCACCGCCGAGCGCCGTACGCCGAACGCATCGGCCACCGCCGACAGTACGGCCTTGGTCGCCTGGCCCTCGACCGCCCGGGCCGGTACGGCGACGACCAGCGCGGCACCACCCGGTCCGTCGTACCGGCCGCCGACCGCTGTCCGCGAGGCGCCCGGCTTGACCCGCACCAGAATCCGCACCCGCGAAGTCTCTCAAACCGATTCAGGTCGGGCCGGGCGCGATGGGGCGGCCGTAATTCACCGCCGCGAGCACTTCTGCCGGTGCGGTCGCCCGGTACGCCGCGTCCGGCCTCGCGCCGAGGGCATCGTTCACGGTGGAAAACGCCATCCGCAATGCCACGAACAAAGTGATCGCCACAATCTCCGCGTCGGTGAATCCGGCCGCCTTCAACTCCTGTACGTCGGATTGGCGGGTGCCATTCGGATCGCGAACCACTTTCCGGGCCCACGCCGCCATCGCCCGCTCCGCGTCATCGAGACCTTCCACCCGGTCATCGGATGCTTGCAGGAGACTCGCGGCGAGGCTCGGATCAGCCAGTTTCGTACCCCAGGCGAGAGAGCAGTACGAGTCACCCAGGGTCGAGGCCGTCGCGGTGATGAGAATGCCGCGGCGCCGATCGTCGAGGTTGGCCGCCTCCGCGCATTGACCGAGCAGGCCGAACAGCGCGTCGTGCGCAGCCGCCTGGTGAGCCCAGAGCCGGGAGGCGTTCATGACGTAACCGAGCCCGGCCAGGTCGTCGTCGTACAACTGACGGGCTTCGGGCGTCGGTTCGCCATCGGGCTCGGGCAGGAATGAGGTGGTCATAGCTCGCCGATTACCTCTCCAACAGCTGGGTGATGACGGGATTGTCGATGTCCACCGCCAGCAGGCGGGCGGCCCTGAGCGCCGGCTGATCGCCCAGGCGGTGGCGGTGCAGGTGAGCCCGGACAACCAGCTCGCGCATGTCGCAACGGGCGGCGAGCGCGCCGAGCCGGGTGACGAGCGGCGCGGCCCGATCGGGTTCGCCGCGATCCAGCGCGGTCGCGATCATCGTGTCCAGGACGTGCGCGTGGATCCACTGGTAGCGATCGGGCCCGCGGTTCGACCGGGTGGCGGCCTCGGCGAACCACTCGACCGCGGCCGGGTGATCCGCCCGTAACGTGCTGAACAGGCCGAGCGCCCGCGCGACCATGCCTTCCCAGCACGGATCACCGAGCTGGCAGGCCATCACCCAGGCTTGTTCGAGCTGGTCGGCCGCCGCGTCCAGCCGTCCGTCGTACAGGTCGATCTCGGCGCGGAGCGTCTGCGGCCAGGGCAGGAACGCGATCCAGCGTTGCTCGTGCGCCAACTCGATCGAGCGGTCGAGCGCGACGGCGGCCTGGCTGCGTTCGCCCCGGAGCAGGTGGGCCCGGCCGAGAATCGACAACGACCAGGATTGCTGGCGCGAGTCCCCCGCCGCGGCTGCCCGGTCTACCGAGTCCTCGAGATGCCGGAACGCCGCCGGGTAGTCGGCCCGGTCCGAGGCGTTCATCCCGCGCACACCCTGTACGGCGGCCAGCTCGGCGTCAGTCCGTGCGACGGCTTGGGCCTTCGCCAACCAGCTGTCGGCCGTACGACGACGCCCGGCCTGGACCTCGACAAAACCGAGCAAGCGGTACGCCGTGACGAGTACGCCGTCATCCCCGGCGGACGTCGCTAGGTCGATCGCCTCGTGCAGTACGAGTGCGCCTTCCTCATCGCGGCCGCGGACGGAATGAACCAGTGCACCGCCTAGAGCCGCCAAAGCCCTCGCTTGCAGGGCAACGTCCTGGCAACGGGCCGCCTCGGACACAGCTCGGCGGAGGCACTCGACCCCGGCGTCGGCGGCACCGGCCGCTATAGCCGCCCGCCCTGCCTCCAACTGGCCCACGGCCGATCCACGCCCACTGGCCAATGGACCCGGCATATGCAGCTTGGAAGTCCCCGAGCGGTCTGAGCCGGTTGAGACGCCAGTGGGCGTCCGCACAGCCAACGCGCTAGCCGCCTCCGTTAGAGCCAGGGAGGCTTCGATACCAACCTCCACGCGGAGGAGGTCCTGGCAGACCGCGACCTGCTTGAGCGCGGCAGGCCGGTCGCCGGTCAAAGCCAGGCTTCGAACGAGTAACTCGTGGTGCCCTTCCTCCAAGGGGTTGTACGCGACCGCGCGACTCGCATACGTGACGGCCTCACCGGCGCGCCCAGCAGCCAGAAGCGCCACAGCCTTCTGATGGAGCCGGGCCTCGATTCGCGACGAGACCCGATGCCGTTCGACCAGTAGCCAGGATTCGAACTCCAGGCTCGACGGCAGCTCTAGGCCTTCCAGGAGTTCGCCTCGCGCCGCAAGCAGGTCGGCGCCTTCCTGCATCGCCAGCACCACGTCGACGATCAGGTCGGGCCCGAAGTCCGTACTGACGGGATCCCCGCCGAGCACCCCTGGTGCGCCGAGCGCTCGCCGCAACTCGGCAAGCGTCCAGCGCAAGGCGCCGAGCGGGTCCTCCGCGTCCGCGAACAGCAGCTCGGCCAGGTGCCGGCGGCTCGGCGATCGATCCGCCAGCAGCAGGTAGGCCAGCAACGCCCAGGCCTTCCGCCCCCGCGGCGGCCGCAGCACCTGACCGTCCCGCTCGATCGCCGGCGGCCCGAGTAGACGAATCGTCACCATGTTGAGCACTCCCCCCGGCCTCATTGTGGCGCCGATCCCCCGCCACGTCAGCCCTTGAAACACGGCTCAGCCTCAGCGGCGGATACCCACGGCCTCCAGGTACTCGCCCGGCGCCAGCAGCGTGCCGTCGTCGGCCTGGTTATAGCGGCCCGCCACCTCCGCGAGATCGGCGGCGAACCGGGCCCGCGCAGTCTCGTCGAGCGTGCCCGCCAGCCGGGTGATCGGGCCGTAGTACTGCCGGAACCACTCCGAGAAGTGATCGGCCGAGTGGTAGCAGAAGTCGAACGTACGCCGGTTCAGCGCGATCCACTCGACCTTGTCACCGAAAAGCTCGGCCAGCCGGTCCTCGGTTCCCCACAGCATTGGCGAGACCACGCCCGCGGGCGGTGGCGGCGCGTACTTGCCGATGACCTTGAACATGCCGCCGACCAGGCTTTCCGGCGTCCAGCTCGCGAGCGCGATCCGGCCGCCCTGACGGGTCACCCGGACAAGCTCAGCCGCGGCCCGGAACTGGTCCGGCGCGAACATCACGCCCACCGTGCTCAGGCTGACGTCGAACTCGCTGTCCTCGCAGGGCAGGTCCTCCGCGTCGCCTTCCACGAAGTTCACCGGCAGCTGCTCCGCCTCGGCCCGGACCTGTCCCTGCACCAGCAGGTTGGCGGCGTAGTCCACCCCCGTGGCGGTGGCGAACCGCCGGGCCGCCGACATCGCGGCATTGCCCTGACCGCACGCGACGTCGAGCACCTTGTCGCCGGCGTGCACCTGCGCCGCCTCGGTCAGTCGCTCCGCGATGATCTGCAACGTATTGCCGACGCGCGGGTAGTCACCCGTCTCCCAGCCGGCCCGCTGCTTGTCCTTGACCGCCTTGTAGTCAGGAGTTTCCGTCTGCATTTCCACCATCTCCCTCGATTCCCCTCGACCGCACCCCCGCGGCCTACGCCCAACGTCCCCCACCTCCGTGTGAGCCACCGTGTGACGGGTTTATGGATTCGTCTTCGGATGGGCCACGGTCGTACACTGCGAGGGCGTGATCACAAGGCATTGATGGGGCCATCACCCCGGAGTCGCTGGAAGAACGGCCGTCCGGCTCAGTAGAACCAGCAGTGGTGCGTTATCGAGAGGGCGACGGGAATCCGTCGCCAAGAAGGGTGGTACCGCGGGGCCCAGGCGACAGCGCCGGTCTCGTCCCTTCGTCAGGTTCGGGCTGTACTGACGGAGGAAGTGCACGATGGCGGATCCAACCACTCCCTGGAAGCAGGTCCCGGCGCAGGTCGACCTCCCCGGGATGGAACGGGAGATCCTGGCCCACTGGGATGAGAACAACACGTTCGCGCGCAGTCTCGAGCAGACGGCGGGTGGTACCCCGTGGACGTTCTACGAAGGCCCGCCGACCGCCAACGGCATGCCCGGCACGCACCACATCGAAGCGCGCGTGTTCAAGGACGTGTTCCCGCGCTACCGGACGATGAAGGGCTACTCGGTCGAGCGCAAGGCCGGCTGGGACTGCCACGGCCTGCCGGTCGAGGTGGCCGTCGAGAAGGAACTCGGCTTCAACGGCAAGAACGACATCGAGGCCTACGGCATCGCGGAGTTCAACGCGAAGTGCCGCGAGTCGGTACTGCGGCACGTCGGCGCGTTCGCCGAGCTCACCACCCGGATGGGCTACTGGGTGGACATGGACGAGCCCTACCGCACGATGGACCCGCAGTACGTCGAGTCCGTGTGGTGGTCGCTCAAGCAGATCCACGAAAAGGGCCTGCTGGTCGAGGACTACCGGATCACGCCGTACTGCCCGCGCTGTGGCACCGGCCTGTCCGATCACGAACTGGCGCAGGGCTACGAGACGGTCGTCGACCCCTCGGTCTACGTGCGCTTCCCGCTCACGTCGGGCCCGCTCGCGGGCAAGGCCTCGATGCTGATCTGGACCACGACCCCGTGGACGCTGGTCTCGAACACGGCCGTCGCGGTCCACCCCGACGTCACCTACGTCGTCGCCACCGACGGCAACGAGGCCCTCGTGGTCGCGGAGCCCCTGCTGGGTACGTTGGGCGAGGGCTGGGAGGTCACCGAGACCTTCGCCGGCAAGGACATGGAGCGGTGGAACTACCAGCGTCCGTTCGAGCTGGTCGAGTTCCCGGAGCCGGCCCACTTCGTCGTACTGGCCGACTACGTCACCACCGAGGACGGCTCGGGTCTGGTCCACCAGGCTCCCGCCTTCGGTGCGGACGACCTCCTGGTCTGCCGTGCGTATGGACTGCCGGTCGTGAAGCCGGTCGGGGCCGACGGCACGTTCGACGCGGACCTGGCGCTGGTGGGCGGGCAGTTCTTCAAGAAGGCCGACACGGACCTGGTGAAGGACTTGCAGGCCCGGGGCGTGCTGTTCCGCCACGTGCCGTACGAACACCCCTATCCGCACTGCTGGCGCTGCCACACGCCGGTGATGTACTACGCGCTCCCCTCGTGGTACATCCGCACCACCCAGGTGAAGGACGCGCTGCTCCGGGAGAACGAGAAGACCAACTGGTACCCGGAATCGATCCAGTGGGGCCGGTACGGCGACTGGCTGAAGAACAACATCGACTGGGCGCTGTCGCGATCCCGCTACTGGGGAACGCCGCTGCCGATCTGGCGTTGCGCCGAGGACCACCAGGTCTGCGTCGGCTCACTCAAGGAACTCGGCGAGCTCGCGGGCCGGGACCTCAGCAGCACCGATCCGCACCGGCCGTTCGTCGATGACATCACCTTCGACTGCCCGACCTGTGGCGAGACCTCGAGCCGGGTGGCCGAGGTGATCGACGCCTGGTACGACTCGGGCTCGATGCCGTTCGCGCAGTGGGGTTACCCGTGGGTGGAGGGCTCGAAGGAGAAGTTCGAGCAGGCCTATCCGGCCGACTTCATCGCCGAGGCGATCGATCAGACCCGGGGCTGGTTCTACACGCTGATGGCCATCGGCACGCTGGTGTTCGACGAGTCGTCGTACCGCAACGTGGTCTGCCTCGGGCACATCATGGCCGAGGACGGCCGGAAGATGTCCAAGCACCTGGGCAACATCCTTGAGCCGATCCCGCTGATGAACGACCACAGCGCGGACGCGGTGCGCTGGTTCATGGCCTGCTCCGGTTCGCCGTGGAAGCCGCGCGGCGTCGGGCCGAACGTGCTGAACGAGATCGTGCGCAAGGTCCTGCTGACGTACTGGAACACCGTTGCCTTCCACGCGTTGTACGCGCGGCTGGCCGGGTTCGACCCGTCGGCCGAGGCCCCCGCGGTCGCGGATCGCTCGGTGCTGGACCGGTGGCTCGTCAGCGAGACGAACCGCCTGGTCCGCGACACCGAGGCGGCGTACGACGACTACGACACGGCGAAGCTCGGCCAGCTGATCGGCCAGTTCGTCGACGTGCTCTCGAACTGGTACGTACGGCGTTCGCGCCGCCGGTTCTGGGCGGGTGACGCCGGCGCGCTGGCCACCCTGCACGAGACGCTGGAGGTGCTGACCCGGCTGATGGCGCCGCTGACACCGTTCGTGACCGAGCGGGTCTGGCAGGACGTGTTCCGCCCGGTCGGCGTCGGCCTGCCCGAGTCGGTGCACCTGAGCAGCTTCCCGACGTACGACGCGGGGCTGATCGACGACACCCTGGCCACCCACATGTCGATGGCCCGTCGTGTCGTCGAGCTCGGGCGGTCGGCCCGGGCCGAGGCGAAGGTCCGGACCCGGCAGCCGTTGAGCCGGGCCCTGGTCGGATCGGCCGCGATCGCGGATCTGGAGCAGGAGCTGCTGACCGAGATCGCGGACGAGCTGAACGTCGGTTCGGTCGAGCCGCTGTCCTCGGCCGGGGCGGACCTGGTCGAGTTCAGCGCGAAGGGCAACTTCCGGGAACTCGGCAAGCGGTTCGCCAAGCAGACCCCGGTGGTCGCGAAGGCCATCGCCGAGACCGACGCCGCCGAACTGGCCGCCGCGCTGAAGGCGACCGGTAAGGCCTCGGTCACCGTCGATGGCGAGGCGGTCGAGGTCAGCGGCGACGAGGTGCTGCTGTCGGAGCGCCCGCGCGAGGGCTGGTCGGTGGTCAACGAGCAGGGTGAGACCGTGGCCCTCGACCTGGAGGTCACGCCCGCGCTGCGGCAGGCCGGTCTCGCCCGCGAGGTCGTCCGTACGCTCCAGGAAGCCCGGAAGAACGCCGGCCTCGAGGTCTCCGACCGGATCGAGGTCTGGCTGTCCGCGACGGGCGAACTGGCCGACGCGCTGGCCCAGCACGGCGACGAGGTAGGCCGCGAGATCCTGGCGGTCGCCTTGCACCACAACGCCGCCACTACCGAAGGCCTCGTCACCGGCACCGACGAAGACCTGGCCCTCACCTACTGGCTCCGCAAGATCTAACGCCCACCCACAACGGCCGGAGGCCTCTCCCACCCGGAGAGCCCCCGGCCGTTGCCGTCAGTGGCGATGGGAGCGCGGATTCGGGCCGATGAACGGCAAAGGGAGCTAGCGTGGCGGGCGCGCGCGGCGGGTGCGGAGGGCGGGAGTGGCGCCGAGGTGGTTGACGATGTCGGCCAGGGCGGCTCGGGTGCTGGCGACGCGGTCGGCGCCTAGGGCAACAACCAGTTCGGCGTCGATGGCGGCGCGGTGCTCGCGGGCGGCCGCAATGATCGCGTGACCGCGGTCAGTGAGTGCGACCAGGCGGGCCCGGGCGTCGGCCGGATCCGCCTCCCGGGCGAGATAGCCCCGCCGTTGCAGGTCAGCGACCGACTTCGACGCGGCTTGCTGGCTGACACCGAGCCGTTCGGCCAGTACGCCGATTGCCAGCGGTCCGTCCACCAGGTGCTGGAAGACCACCCCGTCGGCGAAGCGGCTGTCCGCGAACCCCTCGGCATCCAGCCGCCGCTGGACCTCGTCGGCCAGTCCCCAACCGGCGAACAACGACACCAGCGACAGATCGGCCGCAGCCGGATCGAAGTCAGCCATGACCGAACTCTACAACCAAGGTTGTACATCAGCTAAAGTACAACCATGGTTGTGGATAAGGAGATCGCCGAAGAGTTCATCGCCGTCGCCCATCGCATCGTCTGGTGCACGGTGGCGACCACGGACACGAAGGGACGGCCGCGGGCGCGGGTGTTGCATCCGCTCTGGGAGTACGACGAGACGGCCGGGCTGGCCGGCTGGATTGTGACGAGGCCTACGCCGGTGAAGGTGGCACATCTCGCGCGGACGCCGTTCGCCACCTGCTCCTACTGGGATCCGGCGCAGGATGTCGCGATCGCCGACTGCGATGCCATGTGGGTGGCGGATGGACCAAGCCGCGCTCGGATCTGGGCGGCGTACCGCGATGCGCCGGCTCCACTCGGCTACGACTTCTGGAGCGTCTTTCCGGCCGGCCCGGACAGTGATGAGGTCGGCCTGCTGCGGCTGGCGCCGTACCGGCTCAGGATCACCGGCATCGAGACCCTGACCGGGCAGCGACCGCCGACCAGCTGGCGGCGATCCGCCAAAGCAGGGCCGAAGGCGGCAGCCAGAGCGGCCGGCAGAGGCGTGGGGTGAACGTAAGAAGACATGACGAAGAGGCGGTGCCGCCGGAAGGCACCGCCCCTGCCGACCGAAGCCGGCATTTCGTCTAACTCAGATCAGACGCCGTGACCGTGAGCCTGCGCACGGGTGGCTTCCGGGCGGAAGCCGTTGCGCGGGCTGAGCGTGTCGTCGCCGTTGCCGAGCGCCTTGAGCTGCTCGGTGAAGTAGGTCTTCAACCGGCTGCGGTACTCGCGCTCGTAGGCGTGCAGGTCGTCGATCGTGCGCTCCAGCTGGCCCTTCTGCTTCTCCAGGGTGCCCAGCATCTGCGCGCGGCGCTCGCTGATCTCGCCATCCAGCTTCTCGGCGCGGGCACGGGCCTCGCCGGTCATCCGGTCGGCCTTGCCCCGGGCCTCGTTCTCCAGGCGCTCGGCCTTGGCACGGGCCTCACCGATGATCTTGTCGGCGGTGTCCTTCGCCTCCTGGACCAGGTCGTCGGAGTGCTTGGTGGCCATCTCCAGCAGGCGCACGGCCGAGCTGGAGGCGTCCCCGACGGTTCCTGCCGCCGCAGCAGCCCCCGCAGCGGCTACGGCCGGAGCGACGACGGGCGGCGGTGTCGGTGCCTTCTCTTCGGGCTTCTCGACCACGGGAGCAGGCTTCGGCGCCACGGCAGCCAGGCTGGCGGTGGCGTCCGGCTGGCGGTCTCCACCACCGGCACGCTGTGCTGCCGCGAGCTTGGCCCGCAGCTCCTCGTTCTCCGCGAGGAGGCGCTCGAGCTCTGCCTCCACCTCGTCGAGGAAGGAGTCGACCTCAGTGACGTCGTAGCCCTCCCGTAAGCGGACGGGAGTGAACTGCTTCGAACGGACGTCATCCGGCGTCAGCGGCATCTTTCACCTCGTTTGTCTGTGTCTTGGCGGGCCCCCATGGAGCAGGACCTCGGCGACCTCAGTAGATCACGTTATCGCTTCGTTGTGTTCTGGCGGAATCCGGGCGGGCGATAACGGGCCCAATCCGGTCTCGATCCGGTCTGCTCTTACCCAGCTCTCCCCTGTTCATCCCTGCTGTTTCTCGCCGTCATCGGGTCGATTCCCGGCTCAGATCGCGGCGATCGCGGTCGTGCTGATCGACATGGCCAAGGAGACCAGAACGAACAACATCAGCATCGACAGATCGATCCGGACCCCGCCCGCGCCGATCGGCGGCAGGATGCGGCGCAGTGGCCGCAGGAACGGATCAGTGATCGAGTAAACCACCTCGACAAGCAGCAGCAGCGGCCCCTTCGGGTGCCACTGCGGCGCGAACATCACGATCAGGCTCAGTACGAATCGCGCCACCAGCACGAAGAAAAAGGCCAGCAGCGCGTAGTACAGGACGACGAGGACAAGCTCCAGAACGTTCATGTCAGACCGAGTGTAGAAGACTGACGTGGCAACCGGTCAGCTCTGGTTGAAGAATCCACCCTGGGCGATCCGTTCCTTGTCCTCCGCGGTGACCGTGACGTTCGGCGGTGAGAGCAGGAACACCCGCGAGGTGACCCGGTCGATGGCGCCCCGGCAGCCGAAGATCAGACCCGCGGCGAAGTCCACCAGGCGCTTGGCGTCGGCGTCGTCCATCTCGGTCAGATTCATGATGACGGGCGTACCGTCCCGGAAGTGTTCCCCGATCACACGCGCGTCGTTGTAGGTACGCGGGTGCAGGGTGGTGATGCGGGCCAACTCGGTAACCTCCGGGGCAGCTGAGACACCGCGCCGATCTGACAACTTGCTGACCTTTCCATTCGGCTCGTTCGTGCGCTGAGCCACGGGCTCGGCCTCGTCAGGCTCGGACTGCACGTCCTCTTCGTCGTCGGCGAACTCTTCTTCGTCGTCGTAACCGTCGTAGTCGTCGTCGTAACGAGAGCCGTAACGGTCACTGTCCTCGACCAAGCCGAGGTACACACCCATCTTGCGCAGCGCGCCGCTCATGGCCCTCCAGCCTTTCGGTCGATCTTCCGACGTTACTTCGATGTCGACACTAACCCAGCACAGGACGCGTTCCGAGTAATGCGCGCCCGAGCCGAACGTGTGTCGCCCCACGTGTGATAGCGGCTTCGAGATCACCGCTCATACCGGCCGAGATCCAGTCGGCACCGGGGTGTTCGGAGCGTAGCCGCGCTGCTACGGAAGCGAGTCCGTCAAAGGCTTTCCCGGCATCTCCGCCCAATGGCGCGACGGCCATCACACCACCCAGCACCAACCCCTCGGCTTCTGCAACCGCCTCAGCCAGCGCCGGTACGTCGTGAGGCTCCACGCCGCCGCGGCCGGTTCCGGCCACCGGGCCTGGTCCGTATTCGGCGAGGCTGACCTGGATCAGGCAGCGAACCGGCCGGCCGAGATCCGTCGCGGCCCTGGACAACGCGGTGACGAGCGAGGCCCGATCCACCGAGTGCACGACGTCGGCGTACTTCACGACCGAACGGGCCTTCTTCGACTGGAGTTGCCCGACGAAGTGCCAAGTCACATCCAGATCGGCCGCCTCGGGCGCCTTGGCCTTCAGCTCCTGCTCGCGATTCTCCCCGACATCGGTGACGCCGAGACCCGCGAGGGCCCGGACATCGTCGAGGGGAAAGGTCTTCGTGATCGCCACCAGCGTCACCTCGGCCGGAGACCGCCCGGCCGCCGTACAGGCTTGGGCGATCGACTGCCGGGCCCGCTTGAGGTTGGTGGTCAGTTCATCCAAACGGGTCACGGCAGCAATCTCACCACGCCGGCCAGGCGGCCACTGGCTTTGCCCTCCCGGCGATACGAGAACAGGTCGTCGGACTCGATCGTGCAACGCGCCGCGTCGATGATCCGGCAGCCCGCATCGGCCAGCTGGCCCGTCACCCCGGCACCAACGTCCAGCGCGGGTGTGCCCCAGCTCGTCTCGGCGTACGCCGCGGGCACCTTGGCCGCCACCTCGTCGCGCAGTTCGACCGGCACCTCGTAGCAACGGCCGCACACGTGCGGTCCGACGATCGCGAGAATGTCCTGGGCACCCAGCTCGCGCATCGCGTCCACCGCGGCCGGTACGACGCCCGCGAACATGCCCGGACGACCCGCATGTACGGCGGCGGCAACCCGGTTGACCGGATCGGCCAGCAGGATCGGTACACAGTCGGCCACGCGAATACACAACGCGACGTCCGTCCGGGTGGTCACCATCGCGTCCGCCGTCGCCATCGGTGAGCCGAACGTCAGGTCCGCCTCGGCGTCGACGTGATGCACGTCCGCGCCGTGCACCTGGCTGACCCGGATCAACGCGCCATGCCCGACGCCGAACGCGTGCGCGACGCGGCGCACGTTCTCCGCGACGGCCTGAACGTCGTCACCACTGGCACTGCCGAGATTGAGCTCGGCATACGGCGGCTGGCTCACCCCGCCGTACCGATCGGTGAAAGCGAACCGCACATCCTCGATCACTTCGTCATAGCCGAACACCCACAAACCCTAACGGTTCAGGCCAACTCGCGTCGCCGCGTCCGGGCCTCGTCCCGCACCGCGCGCGACGTACCGGGATCGGCCAGCACCTGATCGAGAGCCTGCGCGTACGCGACGTCGAACGCCTGCTCCGCCGGTACGTCGTACTCGGGCTGGACGCCGACGCCCTCCCAGTTCGTGCCGGAGATGGGGTTCACCGTACGCTGGATCGGGATCGTGGCCTCCAAGTGCGGGTGAAGCTTGAAGCCCTCGCGGGGATGCGCGCCGCCACCCGTACGTTCGCCGACCAGCGTGGCCCGTTTGAGCTGCTGCAGGTCGTACGACAGCTCCTCGCCACCCGAGAACGTCGTACCACTGGTGAGGATCCACAGCGGGCGCTCCGAGCCGTACCGCGGTCCGGCGAGGTGCGGCACGGACCAGTACTGGTTGATCGTGCCGTCGGCCGGAGCGTGCAGGTCGTTCAGGTGCACCGGTTCGGCGTCGAGCAGGTAACTGCACACCAGGGCAACCATGTGCGGCGAACCACCCCGGCAGCCACGCAGATCGAGCAGCAGGCCGTTGGTTGCCGCAAGCAACGTCATCGCCGCGGCCAGGGCATCACCCGCCGTCTCCGGGCCGTACAACAGTGGACGGATCTCCAGTACGCCGATGTTGCCGGGCAGCCGCTCGACCCGGGCCATGCCACCCGCGTTCAGCCGGGACTGCTCGAGGTAGAACGCGTACTCCGCGCCCTCGTCGGTTTCGTCCACCACCTCGTCGACGTGGTACTTCAGCCGCAGGTGCTTGTCGTTGTTGCCGAGCTGGAGGTCGGCCGTGACCAGAGCGCCGAAGGCCTCCGGATCGCCGAGGTCGTCGTACCGGCCGGTCTTGAGGTTTTCGCGAAGGCGGTCGGCCACGGCGGCGCCGACCTCGGGGAAGACGTAGTACTCGCTCACGAGAGTGGCGAGTTTTTCAATGATTTGAGCGGTCATGCGGACATCAGACACCGCGGTTTGACAAAGCGTCAAGAACATTTGACGCTTGAGCCATGAGCGACGCGATGGACGCGGAACTGAGGATCGACGCCGCGGAGCAGTTCAAGGCGCTGGGGCATCCACTGCGGCATCGGCTGCTCTTCGCGCTCGGGCAGGAGCCGGCCACGATCAGCCAGCTGGCCGTCGCGCTCAACACCCGCAAGGGCAACGTGGCCCACCACCTCGGCGTACTGCGCGAGGCCGGCATGGTCCGGGTGGTCGAGACCCGCCAGGTCCGGGGTGGGACCGAGCAGTACTACCAACGGACCGCGCGCAAGCTGCACTTCAGCCCTGAGGGCGAAAAGGCCGCGGCCGGCGCCATCCTGCAGGCAGTCGCGGCGGAGCTGGATCACGCGCCGGAAACGTTGCTCCTGTCGCTGCGGAACGTCCGCCTGACCGCCGTACAGGCCGAAGCCCTGGCCGACCGGCTCCAGTCGATCATCGACGAACTCCCCGACGCCGGCCCCGGCGAATCCCGCTACGGCCTCCTAGCCACCCTCTACCGCCCCAACCAGCTCTAACCACATCCGCCCCACTCCCCGCCGCACGCCCAAGGTCCGCCTGCGCCCCGGTGCCGACTCCCGCGAGTGGTCGCGTGCACACGCGACCACTCGCGGGGTCAAGAGGCGGCCGCTCATGGAAAGCCGTGACCCGCTAGTCCGAAATGGATGGGCGAGGCGTACGACTCAGCCCGGCCACCAGGCTTCAGCGCGGCTACCAGGCTTCAGCGCGGCTACCCGGTTTCAGCTCCGCTACCGGCTTTCCGCAAGCCCGCTGCCGGGTTTTGTACCGACTACCCGGCTACAACCGGGTAGCGGCACCAGAACCCGCCAGCCCTCACGCGTGCAGACGCGACCACTCGCGGCCGGACCTAGAACGAACCACAGCGATACCGGGTCCACGGCCACTGACCCCAATCCCAGGCCGGAACGGGCCGCACGCCAGAGGAGTGCATGACTCGCGAGTGGAGGCCCGGACGGGCGGACGCCTTCCCGTGAAAGCATTCATCGGTCCGAATCTGCCCTCCTGTGCGCTGACCTGGGCAGGTCGGCGGTGGGAGAGGGCAGATTCGGACCGATGAATGCAAAGCCTGCCGTGAAAAGTGCGGGTTATTTCAGGAAGTCGGGGATGTCTAGTTCGTCTTCTTCGACCGGGGGCTTGCGGGTCGGGCCTTGCCGCAGGGGCTGGGACGACGGGGCCGGCGGCTGGTACGGCGGCGGGGTCGACTGCGGGTTGGACGGGGCCGGCTGCGAGGTGGGCTGCGGCGACTGCTGGGTCGTCTGCGGCGCCGAGTGGTGCGTGGGCTGGCTGGGCGGCGGCGTACGGACCGGGTCACCGGTCTGCGGCCGGGCCGAGTGCGTCGTACCGGCCGTCGGGACCGGCACGGTGTCCTCCGCGACCGGCGCGGGAGGCACCGGACCGCCGTAGACCGAACCGACCGCCGGCGGCGTCGAGGCCGGCGTCGAGGAGGGGGCCGCGCCGTTCGACGACGGCTGGCCATTGCCAGCGAACGTCGACGGCCAGCCCGCACCGGCGGGCGGCGTCGACTGCTGCGCGGAAGCGGAAGCCGGAGCCGGGGCCGGAGTGGAGGCCTGGGCCGGAGGTGTGGTCGCCGCCGGGGTGATCGGCGCGGGTGCCGCCGTACCGGCGGGCGGCGGCGGGGTGGGCCGCGAGGACGCCTGCGGGCGGGCGCTGTTCATCGCCTGCTCGCGACGCTTCGGCATGCCACCGTCGAAGCCGGCCGCGATCACCGTGACCCGCACCTCGTCGCCGAGCGCGTCGTCGATGACCGCGCCGAAGATGATGTTGGCGTCGGTGTGCGCCGACTCCGAGACCAGCTGGGCCGCCTCGTTGATCTCGAACAGGCCCAGGTCGGAACCGCCCGCGATCGACAGCAGTACGCCGTGCGCGCCCTCGATGCTTGCCTCGAGCAACGGACTCGAGATGGCCGCTTCCGCTGCCGCGACGGCCCGGTCCTCACCACGCGACGAGCCGATGCCCATCAGCGCGGAACCGGCGTTCGACATCACGGCCTTGACGTCCGCGAAGTCGACGTTGATCAGGCCAGGGGTGGTGATCAGGTCGGTGATACCGGAAACACCCTGCAGCAGCACCTGATCGGCCTGCTTGAAGGCGTCCAGCACGGAGACGGCCCGGTCGCTGATGGTCAGCAGGCGGTCATTCGGAATCACTATCAGGGTGTCGACTTCTTCGCGGAGGGTGGCGATGCCGTCCTCTGCCTGGGTCGCGCGCCGCTTTCCTTCGAAGGAGAACGGCCGCGTGACGACACCTATGGTCAAAGCGCCCAGGGACCTTGCGATCCGGGCCACCACCGGCGCGCCACCGGTGCCGGTACCGCCGCCTTCACCCGCGGTGACGAAGACCATGTCGGCGCCCTTGAGCGCCTCCTCGATCTCCTCCGCGTGGTCCTCGGCTGCCTTCTGGCCGATGGCCGGGTTCGCCCCGGCGCCAAGGCCGCGGGTCTCCTCCCGGCCGATGTCGAGCTTCACGTCGGCATCGCTCATCAAAAGCGCCTGAGCGTCGGTATTGATGGCGATGAACTCAACGCCCTTCAGACCGTGCTCGATCATCCGGTTCACGGCATTGACGCCGCCTCCGCCGATGCCGACGACCTTGATGAGTGCCAGGTAGTTCTGCGGTGCCGCCACGTCCCGCGCCTCTCGCCTTGTTCTGTTCCCGTTATGGCCGGATGGCCGTCCGAGCTGCGCCTGCTCCCGAACACCATCAGGTGCCTTTGAAGTGAGACGGCCTGCAGTCTCGACCTCAACTTGATGGTTAGAGTTATGTCAACTTTAGATTACGCCGCACGGTACGGGACCGAATCCGGCAATGTCCACGCGCCCCGCCGCACGGCGCCGGGATGTGACGATTACTTCTTTTCCCCTTTGGTGACAGGGAGATCCGGCGCGGACACGTCGTACACCTTCGCATCCCGGCGCATCAGCACGTTGAGTACCTCGGCCTTGCGCGCGCTGTCATCGGCGCTGCCCCAGACCACCTTCACGCCGGCGGCCAGATTGAGCGTGATCGAGTCCGGCGAGGCCGCCGAGATCGAGATCACCCGGGCTCGCAACGCGTCCGGCAAAGCGGCCGAAACCGTCACGATCGAACGAACCGTCACCGGCCGCCGTACGCCGGAAACGACCGCCTGCGGCAGACCCGAGGGCCGGGCGTCGACGGTGCGATAGGCCTTGCCGGTGGCATCGACGAGCTCGAAACGGGCACCGTCGGTCACCACGACCACAGGCTCACGCTCGGTCACGTGGATCACCACGTCGTCCGGCCAGGCCCGGGCCACCAGAACGTCAGCCACCGAAGGGATCGTACGGACCCGGCCCGCGATCAGGTCGAGATCGACGCGCGCCAGCGGTTCGCCGGTCGGCACTTCCGCGATGTTCGTGACGACGTCCTCGGTCAGCGTGGTCAGGCCGTCGACCTTGACACCCGCGACCGCAAAAACCGAGGAGAAGTAGAACAACCAGACGGTGATACCGCCGATGACGAGGGCGAGACCACCCAGCACCCACGGCAACCGGCCGCGCCAGCGCACGAGCCGTTGCCGGCGCGCGAACTGCTCCTGCGCCCGCGCCAGATCCGCGCTGTCGCTCATTCCGGTCCGGACGCCCCGGCCCGTTCGGCCAGCAGGCCGACCACCTCGGGCCCGATCAGGGTCACGTCACCGGCGCCGAGCGTGACCACCAGGTCACCCGGCCGGGCCAGATCCGCGACCACCTGCGGTACGGCGGACCACGACGGCTCGAACCGGACCTGCTCGGGCTTGAGCGGTACGTGATTCGCGATCAGGGCACCGGTGACACCGGGCTCCGGGTCCTCCCGGGCCGCGAACACGTCCATCACCACGACCTCGTCGGCCAGCGCGAGCGCCTCGGAGAACTCCGCGGCGAAGATCCGGGTCCGGCTGAACAGGTGCGGCTGGAAGCAGGCGATGACCCGCCCCTCCCCCGCCACCTGGCGGGCCGCGATCAGGTCCACCGTGAGCTCGGTCGGGTGATGCGCGTACGAGTCGAAGACCCGGACGCCGTCCTCGATGCCCTTGAACTCGAACCGGCGGCCCGTTCCGGTGAAGGACGCGAGGCCCTCGCTCAGATCGGCCGCGGAGAAGCCGAGACCGAGGCCGACGGTGAACGCGGCTGCGGCGTTCAGCGCGTTGTGCTTGCCGGCCTGGCGCAACTGCACCGCCGGGTAGCGACGACCACGCACGACCGGGACGAACGACTGGGTCGCGCCGACGGCCTTGATCGCGGTGACGTGGATGTCGGCGTCGTGGGCCTCGCCATACGTCCGTACGTCGATACCGCGGGCGCGGGCCTTCTCCGTCAGGGCGCGGGCGCCCGCGTCGTCGGCGCACATCACCATGAACCCGCCCGGCAGGATCCGGTCGCAGAACTCGTCGAAGGCCTGGTAGTAGCTGGCCTCGTCGCCGTAGTTGTCCAGGTGATCCGGCTCGACCGAGGTGACGATCGCGACCTCGGGGCTGTACGTCAGGAACGAGCGGTCCGATTCGTCGGCCTCGGCCACGAACAGATCGCCGTTACCGTCGTGGGCGTTGGAGCCGGACTCGTTCAGGTTGCCACCGATCGCGTACGACGGGTCGGCCGCGCAGTGCTGCAGGGCCACCGTCAGCATCGACGTGGTGGTGGTCTTGCCGTGCGTGCCGGCCACCGCGATCGTGCGGCGGCCGACCATCACCGAGGCCAGCGCGGCGGCCCGGGGCAGGATCGGAATCCCGGCCTCGCGGGCGGCGACGACCTCGGGGTTGGTCTCGCGAATGGCCGTCGAGACCACCACGGTGTCGACCTCGGCCACGTTCTCGGCGGCGTGCCCGACGGTGCAGGTGGCACCGAGCGCGCGGAGGGCGCCGAGCACCTTCGAGTCCTTGGCGTCACTGCCCGACACGGTGATGCCACGGGCAGCCATGATGCGGGCGATACCGGACATGCCGGCACCACCGATACCGACGAAGTGCACTCGGCCCAGCTTCTCCGCGGGCAGGGTCGCCGAAGGGGCGGTCACGATCACGACGAAGCCCCGGTTCCGATCACGTCGAGGATCATCCGGGCGAGCCGGTCGTCGGCGTCCTTGCGGATCAGGCCACTCGCCGCGGCGGACATCACGTCCAGCCGGGCCCGGTCGAGCATCATGGCGACAACGGTCGCACGGACCCAGTCCGGCGTGACGGCCGCGTTGTCGACCAGCAGACCGCCACCGGCGTCCACGACGGCCTTCGCGTTCAGTTCCTGCTCTCCGTTGCCGTGCGGCAGCGGTACGTAGATGGCCGGCAGACCCACACCCGACACCTCGGTGACCGTGTTGGCGCCCGCGCGGCAGACCACCGCGTCAGCGGCGGCATACGCCAGGTCCATCCGGTCGACGTACTGGAGTACGACGTACGGCATGCGGCCGGGGGCCACCTCGAGCGAGTTCTTCGGGCCGATCGCGTGCAGGACCTGGATCCCGGCGGCACGCAGATCCTCAACCGCGCCCGCGAAGGCCTCGTTGAGCCGCTGGGCGCCCTGCGAACCACCCGTTACGAACAGGGTCGGCGCGTCCGGGTCGAGACCGAAGGACTCGCGGGCCTCGGCGCGCTTGGCCGCCCGATCCAGCGAGGAGATCGCCGTACGGATCGGCAGGCCGACGTACTGCGCGTGCGGCAGGTCCGTGCCCGGGAACGAAACGGCCACGTTCTCCGTGCAGTAGCGGGCAGCGAACTTGTTCGCGATACCCGGCACGGCGTTGCCCTCGTGCACGATGATCGGGGTCTTGCGCCGCCAGGCCGCGATGTAGGCCGGGGTGGAGACGTAACCACCGAAGCCGACCAGGGCGTCGGCCTTGGCCTCGTCGAGCACCTTGCGCGCGGCGGTGACCGACGACCACATCTTGCCCGGTACGGCGAGCAGGGCGGGCGTCGGCTTACGCGGCAGCGGGACGGGCGGAATCAGTTCGAGGCGGTAACCGGCCTCGGGCACCACCCGGGTCTCCAGGCCACGCTCGGTACCGAGCGCGACGATGTCGATCGTCGGGTCGATCCGGCGCAGCGCGTCGGCGGTGGCGATCAAGGGTGAGGTGTGGCCGGCGGTACCGCCACCGGCCAAAACGATGCTGGGCAAAGCTCTCAACGCTCCCGCGAGTTCTCACGGCCAGTATGGCCAGGTGTGCGCCACGACGACAGCCACCCAGGCAGCAGGGCCCGGCGGGATTCCCGCAGGGCGGCCTGCGCGCCGGGCTCGGCCTTCGCGAAGGACAGCAGCATGCCGATCGCCATCAGCGTCGGCAGCAGTGCGGACCCACCGTACGACAAAAGCGGCAGCGGGATACCCACGATGGGTAGCAAGCCGATCACCGCACCGAGATTGACCAGGGTCTGGGCCATGATCCAGATGGTGATTCCGGCCGACGCGTACCGGATGAAGGCGTCATCGGTGCGCATCGAGATCCGGATCCCGGCATAGGCCAGCGCGAGGAACAACGTGAGCACGGTGAGTGAACCGATCAGCCCCAGTTCCTCACCGATCACCGCGAAGATGAAGTCGGTATGGGCCTCCGGCAGGTTGCCCCACTTCTGCGTACTACTGCCGATGTCCACGCCCCACCAGCCACCACTGGACAGCGCGTAGAACGAGTGCGCCGCCTGGTAACCGTCGCCCTTGATATCGGCGAAGGGATTCATGAACGAGGTGAGGCGTTCCATCCGGTGCTCGGCCGAGACCGCGAGATAACCCGCGATCGTGCCGACCAGGGCGATCATCGCCACGAACAACCGGGTGGGCGCGCCGACGATCCAGATCAGCCCGAGCATCACCGACATCAGCACCAGCGAGGTACCGAGGTCGCGCTGGCCGATGACCAGCGCGATCACCACGGAACAAACCGGCACCATCGGGATCAGCAGGTGCTTCCACTGCGTCAGCAGGGCCTGCTTGCGGGCGAACAGGTCGGCGCACCACATCACCAGCGCGAGCTTCGCGAACTCACTCGGCTGGATCCGCAACGGGCCACCGAGGTTCAGCCAGTTCTGGTTACCGCCGACGTTCTTGCCCAGGCCCGGCACATACGTCAGCACCAGCAGCAACACGGAACCGAGCAGCGCGATGTACGCGAGCATGCGGAAGTGCCTTGGCGTCATCCGGGACGCGATGTAGGCCATCGGCAGGCCCACGCCGACCCAGATCAGCTGCCGGTTGAAGATCGTGTAGCTGTTGCCGTGCACGCGCAGCGACAGCACGCTGGACGCGGACAGCACCATCATCAGCCCGAGCGCCAGCAACAGGCCGGCGGCACCGAGCACCAGGTGGTACGACGTGAGGGGCCGGTCGAGCACGTTGCGGATCGTGTCGGACCAGCGGCGTTCGGGGACCGGGACGGTGGTCACGGTCTCCCCTCTCAGCCGGTGGAGCCCAGTCGGCGCACTGCCTCAGCGAAGGCGTCCCCACGGGCTCCGTAGTTGGCGAACATGTCCCATGACGCACAACCCGGAGCGAGCAGCACGGTATCGCCCGCCTGCGCGAGCTTCGCCGCCTCCGCCACCACCTGCGCCATTGCCCCAGTGTCCGTTGACTCGACGACTATCACCGGGACATCGGGCGCGTGTCGGCCAAGTGCGTCCGCGATCACCTGCCGATCCTGCCCGATCAGTACGACACCGCGCAGGCGTGCTTTCGCCGCCTCCACCAGTTCGTCGAAGCTCGCGCCCTTCGCCTGTCCCCCGGCGATCCAGACGACATGCTCGTACGCCAGCAGGGAGGCCTGGGCCGCGTGCGGGTTCGTGGCCTTGGAGTCGTCGACGTACGTGACGCCCTCGACGTCGGCCACGTGGGCGATCCGGTGCTTGTCCAGTTCGAACGCCCGCAGGCCGTCGCGAACCGCCGTGGCCGAGACGCCGAACGCGCGCGCCAGCGCCGCGGCGGCGAGGGCGTTCGCGACGTTGTGGGGTGCCGGCGGTTTGACGTCCTTGAGAGCGGCCAGTTCGAGCGCGGAGGACGCACGCTGCTCGACGAAAGCCCGGTCGACGAGCAGGTCGTCCACCATGCCGACCATCGAGATCGCGGGCGTGCCCAGGGTGAAACCGACGGCCCGGCAGCCCTCGATCACGTCGGCGTCCAGCACGAGCTGTTCCGTTGCCGGGTCGGCCACGTTGTACACGCAGGCGATCTGGCAGTTCTCGTAGATCCGGCCCTTGTCCGCCGCGTAGGCCTCCATCGAGCCGTGCCAGTCGACGTGATCCGGCGCCAGGTTCAGTACGACGGCGGAGTGGGCCGACATCGACGACGTGTAGTGCAGCTGGTAGCTGGACAGCTCGACCGCGATCACGTCGTACGGCTCGGGGTCCATCACGGCTTCCAGCAGCGGCAGACCGACGTTGCCCGCGGCGACGGCCCGATGGCCCCCGGCGATCAGGATCGACGTCAGCATCTGCACGGTGGTGGTCTTGCCGTTCGTACCGGTCACGCACAACCACGGCGCGGCGTTGGCCGGATCGCGCAGGCGCCAGGCCAGCTCGATCTCGCTCCAGATCGGGATACCGCGCTCGGCCGCCTGAACCAGCAGGGGTGTGTTCGGCGACCACCCGGGCGAGGTGACGACGACATCGACCTCGTCCGGCAGGGTCGTCGTACTGCCCTCGCCGAGCTTGATCGTGGCGCCGAGTGTCTCCAGGATCTGGGCCTTTTCGCGCAACGCCTCGCTGTCGCGGTCGTCGAGTGCGATCACATGTTCGGCGCCAACCTGCAGCAGCGAGTCGACGCACGCGTACCCAGCCGTACCGAATCCGCCGACAACAAACCGGGTTGTCGCCCAGCCTGCGTCGGCCCTGGTCTCGAGGCTCATCCGCCCGCCACCCATTCCGCGTAGAACAATCCGAGTCCGGTCGCCACACAGAGGCCGGAGATGATCCAGAACCGGATCACGATCGTCACTTCGGCCCAGCCGAGCAGCTCGAAGTGGTGTTGCAGTGGCGCCATCCGGAACAAGCGTTTGCCCTTGGTCACCTTGAAGAAGCCGACCTGCAGGATCACCGACGCGGTGATGATGACGAACAGCCCGCCCAGCAGCAGAAGCAGCAGCTCGGTCCGGGTCATGATGCCCAGGCCGGCGAGCGCGCCACCCAGCGACAGCGAACCGGTGTCACCCATGAAGATCTTCGCCGGAGCGGCGTTCCACCACAGGAAGCCGAAACACGCGCCGGTCAACGCCGCCGCGACCACCGCAAGGTCTAGCGGATCTCGCACCTCGTAACACTTGGCGCCGGGTGCGACCACACAGCTCTGGTTGAACTGCCAGATGCCGACCAGCGTGTACGCGCCGAACACCATCATCGAGGCACCCGTCGCGAGACCGTCGAGGCCGTCGGTCAGGTTGACGGCGTTCGACATACCGGCGATCAGCAGCAGCACCCAGATCACCAGCAGGGCCGCGGGTAGATAGAGCCAGTTGATGTCACGGATGAACGAGATGAACGGCGCCGCGGGTCTCTGCCCGCGATCATCGGGAAACTGCAGCGCGAGCAGCGCGAACGTACCCGCGACCAGCGTCTGCCCGGCCAGTTTCGCCTTACTGCGAAGGCCGAGGCTGCGCTGGCGGAAGATCTTGATGAAGTCGTCCAGGAACCCGACCGCGCCGAGGCCCGCGAACAGGAACAACACCAGCAGGGCCGACGCCGACGGGGCCCGCATGGTGGCGAGCTTGGCCAGGAAGTAGCCGACCAGCGTGGCCACGATGATGACGGTGCCGCCCATGGTCGGCGTACCGCGCTTCATGTGGTGACTGGTCGGGCCGTCGTCGCGGATCAGCTGCCCGTAGCCGCGTTTCACCAGCAGCGCGATGGCCAGCCGGGTACCGAGCAGGGTGCAGATCAGCGCCACGCCACCCGCGACGAGGATCGCCCTCACGCCGTACCACCATCCTTGATCAGTTCTTCGGCGAGCCGCTCGAAGGCGAGGGCGTGGGAGGCCTTCACCAGCACCACGTCACCCGGTGCCAGTTCCGCCCGCAGGATCGCGAGGGCGGCGTCGATGTCCGGAGCGTAGACCGACTCATTGCCCCACGACCCTTCCAGGTTGGCGCCGAGGTGGATCGGCCGCGCCCCCTCGGTGACCGCGATCAGCCGGTTGATGTCCAGCCGGACCGCCAGTCTGCCGATACCGTCGTGCAGCTCGGTGGACGCCGCGCCGAGCGACAGCATCTCCCCCAGCACGGCCCAGGTCCGCGCTTTCCGGCTGCGGCCGATGGCAGCGAGCGCCTTCAGGGCCGCGCGGACGGACTCGGGGTTGGCGTTGTAAGCGTCGTTGATGACCGTGACGCCGTCCGGACGCTCGGTGACCTCCATACGCCACTTCGAACCGGCGGTAGCCGCGTTGAGCCCGTCAGCCACCTGCTGCGGCTCCAGCCCGGCCGCGTGGGCCGCCGCCGCTGCCGCGAGCGCGTTCGGCACGTAGTGCTCACCCATCTGCTGCAGCTGCACGGCGTACTGCCCGCCCGCCATGTGCAGCGTGAACCCTGCGCGGGCCTGGTCGTCCAGCACCACGTCGGTCGCCCGTACGTCGGCGCCTGCGCTTTCGCCGAAGGTGACCACCTTGGCCTTCGTACGGCTCGCCATCGCGGCCACGCGCGGATCGTCGGCGTTCAGGATCGCCGTACCGTCCTCGGTCAGCGCCTCGACCATCTCGCCCTTGCCGAGCGCGATGTTGTCCTGGCTGCCGAACTGGGCGATGTGCGAGGTACCGACGTTCAGCACGAGGCCGATCCGCGGCGGGGTGATGTTGGCCAGGTACGCGATATCGCCCACCTTGGCCGCACCCATCTCCGCCACCAGGAACCGGGTGTTCTCGTCGGCCTGCAACGCGGTGAGCGGATGCCCGAGCTCGTTGTTGAACGAGCCCTCCGGCGCGATCGTCGGCCCATAAGGCGTGAGCAGCTGGGCGATCATGTCCTTGGTACTGGTCTTGCCCTGCGAACCGGTGAGGCCGACCACCAGGCAGTTCGGCAACCGGCTCATCACGTACCGCGCGACGAGGCCGAGCGCGAGCTGCGGGTCCTCCACCACCAGGCACGGGCAGCCCTCGATCGGCCGCGACGTCAGCGAGACCGTGACACCGGCCTCGGTGGCCTTGGCGACAAACGAGTGACCGTCGACGTTCTCCCCGGGCAGCGCGACGAACAGGCCGCCGGGAGCCGCCTTGCGCGAATCGATCACCACCGGGCCGTCGATCACGGCTGACGGGTCGGCGCCGACCAGTTCACCCTTCACGAACGTGGCGATATCGCCACAGCTGACAGGGATCACCGGTTCGCCTCCAACAGCTCACGCACGGTCTGACGGTCATCGAACGGATGGATCACGCCGGCGATGTCCTGGCCGGTCTCATGGCCCTTGCCCAGTACGACGACGGTGTCGCCTGGTCCGGCCAGCTCGATCGCGGTGGCGATGGCCTCGTGCCGGTCACCGATCTCGCGCAGGTCGACGTCCGCGACGGCCTCGCGCGCTCCCGCGATGGCGGCCGCCCGGATCGCCGCCGGGTCCTCGCCGCGCGGGTTGTCGTCGGTCACGATCACCACGTCGCTCGCGCGAGCCGCGGCCGCACCCATCGCGGGACGCTTACCTGGATCGCGATCACCGCCACAGCCGACCACCGCGACGACCTTGCCCTTGGTGGCGGTCCGCGCGGCCTTCAGCGCGAGCTCCACCGCGTCCGGGGTGTGCGCGTAGTCGACCACCACGCTGACCCCGTCGGCCCGGCTGAACGTCTCCATCCGGCCCGGCACGGCCGCGGTCGCAAGGCCCCGCGCGATCGCGTCAGCCGGTACGTCGACCTGGCGCAACATCGCGACGGCCAGCAACGCATTCGCCACGTTGAACTCGCCGGGCAGGGCGATCTCCACCGTGAGACTCTCCCCCGGCCCGGTGCTCTCGCCTGCCTGGCCCTCGGCGGCCTGGCCCTCGGCGGCCTGGCCCTCGGCGGCCTGGCTCTTGGCGGGGTGGCTCTTGGCGGGGCCGGTGATGTCGAGCACGGTGGTGCCGTGTTCGGAGCGGTGGCGGTTGGCCACCTGCCAGTCGGCCTCGCGGCTCAGCGCGACGGTGACCAGCGGGACACCTCGTTCCACCGTGAGCGCGGCGAGACGCCGGCCGTACTCGTCGTCGATGTTGACGATCGCCACGTCACACCGCTCGGGCGTGAACAGCGAGGCCTTCGCGGCGAAGTACTCCTCGAAGGTCTTGTGAAAGTCCAGGTGGTCCTGCGTGAGATTGGTGAACCCGGCAACCGCGAACCGCGCGCCATCCACCCGGCCCATGGCCAGCGCGTGGCTCGACACCTCCATCGAGCACCACTCGACGTCCCGTTCCCGCAGCACCGCGAACAACGCCTGCAGATCCGTGGCCTCAGGCGTCGTACGCACACTCTTGACGACCTCATCGCCAACGCGCGTCTCGATCGTCCCCACCAGCGCGGCCGGTCCCTGCTCGCGCAGCACCGAATCCAGCAAGTAGCTCGTGGTGGTCTTGCCGTTGGTCCCGGTCACCCCCAGCAGCTTCAGCCCCGCGGTCGGTCGCCCGTAAACCGCCGCGGCGACGGCGCCGAGCACGTTGCGCGGGTTCTCCGTGACGAGCACTGGTACGCCCGCAGCAGCGGCACGGTCGTACCCAGCCTGGTCCGTCAGGATCGCGACCGCACCGGCGTCCTTGGCCTGGGTGGCGAACGCCGCGCCGTGGGTGATCGTGCCCGGAAGCGCGGCATAGAGATCACCGGGCTTCACCGAGCGCGAGTCCAGCGTCACCCCGGTAACCGCCACCCCACCGGCATCGGCGGGGACCGGCGCGTGGGCTATCGGAGCCAGCGTTTCGAGTGGCACCGGAACGACTGACCGAGGTCGCAAAGCGGCCACAGCGCCGCCCGCGGGGGTGGGAGAAGACACGGCCCCAGAGATTACCCTCTTTCCCACTGGCCTCTTCACTTCCGGGTCACCCCTTCGAGCATCTCCTGCGGTTCCTTACGTCTGCCTTGACGTTGAGTGGGGGTGCGTTGTTCGGGATTTGGGTTGGTTTGTTGGTTTGCTGGAACCCGTCCAGGTCAGGAGTCGCCTTGGCAGGGCTCGTTGCACCCATCCCCCTGCACGGGTCCCCTCGGCGGGCGATTTCGCTGCACCCGTCCCCCTGAGTGGTCGCGATTGTCAGGTGGACGGGTGGGGTCTGGCCGGTTGCGACCGGTGGTTCCGTGAAGGCCTGGCCGGATCCGGTCCGAGGCGCCGCGCCAACCGGCCGCGCGAGCCGCCCGTGGGAGTGGCTGGCCATCGCCAAGGTGGGTTACCACCTCGGAATCCCAGGTGGTAACCCACCATCCGAATGGCTGGCCACTCCCACGACACCGCCTCCCACCCAGAACGATCTGCAACGACCGCACAACGCGACCACTCGAGCGATCCAGCCGCCCGGTACCGGGTTTCAGCGCGACTACCCGGCTTCGGTGTCCCCGCTACCGAGTTTTTGCGCCGCTACCCGGTTGCAGCCAGGTAGCCGAGCAAAAACTCGGCAGCCGACTCGTCCGCACCACCCGCGAACCCCATTCGGACCACCAGCTGGGCCATCGAGACCGCCAGCCGGCCCTTTGGGACCACCAGCGAGACCTCAAGACCGCCAGCCGGCCGCAAACCCACCCGCCCACCTCTCACCCCCCAGCGGTTAACCACGCCAGCTCGGCGGCAAACCCCGACACACAGCGTGCCCCCACCCCGGAACGAAGCCGGCGAGGACTCGGCCCTCCACGGGACCAGCCGTCGCAACCGGCCAGACCCCACCCGTCCGGCCCGAACCGACCTGACAATTCGAAAGACCTCAGGGGGACGGGTGCCAACCGAAACCACTAGAGCGGACGCACCAACAACCATCCTCGGATTACCAACTAAGCGGCACCTTCGGCGAACCCACCCCAGTAGGCGGAACTCCGTACTTCTGCAACGCATAGCTAGTCACATCGCGAAATACCGGCCCACCCTGCGTACCGCCACTGCGTCCGTTGGTCGGGTTCTGCAGTACCACGTACGTCGCGAACCGGGGCTTATCCGCCGGCGCGAAGCCCGCGAAGGACGTGGCCCACTTGGTGTAGCCCTTTTGCGGCGCCTTCGGATCCACCTGCTGGGCGGTGCCGGTTTTACCCGCCACGCGATAGCCGGGAATGCGCGCCAGTTCCGCCGTACCGCCCTCGCCGGTGACGGCCTCCATCATGGTCGTCACCTGCCGGGCGGCGTCTTCGCTCACCACGCGGCGAGACGGTGGTGCCTCGGCCGGGGTGGCTATGCCGTTGGCGTCGATGTAGTCCTTGACCAGCTTCGGTGGTGCGTAGGTTCCACCGTTGGCGATGCTGTTCACCATCGCGGCCATCTGGACGGCGGACGCGGACAGACCTTGGCCGAAGGCAACGTTCGACCGCGACAGCTCGCTCCACTCGTCGCCAGGTGGCAGCAGGCCCTTGCTCTCGCCGGGGAAGCCGATACCGGTCGGCTCGCCGAAGCCGAACTTGTGCAGGTAGTCGACGAACTGCGCCTTCGGCATGGTCTGCGCGGCCATGATCGTGCCGACGTTGGAGGACTTGGCCATCACGCCGGCCATCGTCATCTTGAGGGTGCCATGCGGCCAGTGGTCCTTGATGCGCACGCCGTTGACCGGGTAGACGCCGGGCACGCTCAGCTTGGTGTCGAGCGAGATCAGGCCGGCGTCCGCGAGGGCCGCCAAGGTGGCGACCTTCTGCACGCTGCCGGGTTCGTAGACCTGCTCGAGCGCACGGTTGGTCCGGGCGGCGGCCGGGGTTTTACCCGGGTCCTGCGGGTCGTACGTCGGATAGTTGGCCATGGCAAGGATCTCGCCGGACTGCACGTCCATCGTGATCACCACGCCGGCCTCGGCCTGGTACTGCTTGACCGCCTGCTCGATCCGCTTCTCCGCGAACCACTGCAGGTCGCGGTCCAGCGTGAGCTTCGCGCTGACGCCGGGCTTGGGCTCGGCCACGGTGTGGTTGGCCAGCGGGATCCGGTTGCCGCGGCTGTCGACCTGGTAGATCGCCTTGCCGTCCTTACCGGACAACTCGTTGTTGAGGCCGTACTCCAGTCCAGCCATACCCTTGCCCTGGGCACCGACGAAGCCGATGACGTTCGCGGCGATGGTGCCGTTCGGGTTGGTTCGAACCGGGTCTTCGGCGGTGTAGACGCCAACGAGCTTCTTCTCGGAGAGTTCGGCCTTGATCTCCTTCCAGATCTTCGGCGTCACCTGGCGCGCGAGGTACTGGAACTTGCTGTTGCGCTTGGTCAGACCCGCCATCAGCTTGCTGTACGACGACTCGGGCAGCTTGCGGCGCAGGATCTCCGCGATCTCCTTGGCCTTCTTACGCGTCTGCGACGGGTCGGCCGTGATCGCGACGGCGTCCTCCGACACAGCCAGTGGTACGCCGTTGCGGTCGAGGATCGAGCCACGCGACGCGTGCAGGATGTACGACTTGGCGCTCTCGCGTGAGGCGGCAAGCTTGTACGAGTCGGGATCAACGCCCTGCAACATGATCAGGCGTCCCGCGAACAAGGACAGCACGAACGCCATCACGCCGAAGGTAACCCGCAAACGCACTGCGGGACGCCCGAGCCGCAACGTCATCGGCGGCTTCTTGGGACGCGGCTTGCGCGGCGGACGCGACGGACCCCGTCCACGAGTCGACGGAGGCCTCTTGCCAGTAGTAGGCCGCTTAGCCGCCGCCTTCTTCGCAGGAGCGGTTCCCCTCGCAGAAGCGGCCGTGGCCTTCGTGGCCGACGTCTTCTTGGCGGCAGCCTTCCGAGCCGCTGAAGCCGCGCCTGTCTTGGCAGACGAGTTCTGCGCCTTACGGATGGCCGCAGCGCGCTTGTCGGCTACAGCCTTCTTCTCAGCCGTAGGCCGCTTACCCGGCTCAGCCCGCTTCCGCGGCTTGGGAGTCTCCCCAGCCTTCGACCGACGTACGTCGTCCGCGGGCCGCTTGCGCGGCCTGGGGGCGTCACCGGAGTTAGAGGCCGAACGCTTGGCTCCGGTTCGGCCACCCTCCGTAGCGGCCGACCGACGCGACGAGCCCAGACGCGGCCCCGGCAAAGCGCCCTTGCGCGGAACACCGCGGGACGGGTCACCCCGGCCCTGCGGGTCGCGGGCGCTCCGCTTGCGTGGCGGCTCGTCCGAACCTCGTCGTTCGGTCATCCAGTCATCCCCCGTTGGAAGTTGTCGTCCTCGCTGCCTGGTTCTGCGTGTTCGGCTTGATGGGCTTGCGTGTCCCGGTCACCGGCGTGGAAGTGCTGGCCGTTGGCGGAGTGGGCTGAATGATCTGCTGGGTCGGCTGAACACCCGGGCGTTCGATCGGCTTGACCGGCGGCAACTGGACGAACATCTGTGTTCCGGTACCGGCCTTGCCCTCCGCGGGCACGCCGAGCACCTTTCCGTCGGACAGGCGCAGGAACACCGGGTTCGGGTTCGGCACCATGCCCATGCGCAGCGCGCGATCGGCCAGGTTCTGCGGAGACTCCAGCGTGCGCACCTGTCGTTCCAGGGCCTCCTGGTTGTCCCGCAGCTGGTCGGTCTGCTGCTGCAGGGCGGTGATCTGGAAGGTGCCACGCTGCAACTCGGTGTTCAGCAGCAGCAGACCGATCAGACCGCCGGCCAGCAACGCCACCACGAACATGACAAACGGCATCCGCGGCGGCCGGAACGGCGCCCCGTGCACCACCCGCAACCGTGGTGCGGTCTTCGTCTTGGGCGCAGGCTTACCGACGCCTGGCTGCAGGTTCGCGGCCCTGGCGCGGGCCTGGCTGAAGACTGTGCTCATCAGGCCACCAGTCCTCTCGTCCGGATCCGCTCGGCCGCCCGCACCCGCACGGAGGCGGAGCGTGGGTTGGCCTCGAGTTCTTCGTCAGTGGGCCGCTCGGCCCCGCGGGTGAGCAGCTTCAGGAACGGCTCATGTCCAGCGGGAATCACGGGCAGGTCATCGGGAACATCGCTTTTCGTGCCGATCGCCAGCGACTGCTTGGTGATGCGGTCTTCCAGCGAGTGGTAGCTCATCACCACGATCCGGCCGTGCAGCGCGAGCGCGTCGATCGCGGCCGGCAGCGCGCGGCGTAGTACCTCGAGCTCACCGTTCACCTCGATCCGCAACGCCTGGAACGTGCGCTTGGCCGGATGACCGCCGGTTCGCCGCGTCGCCGCGGGAATCGCCGATCGCACCAGTTCGGACAGACGCGCACTGGTGGTGAACGGTTCCTTCTCGCGCTCGGCGACGATCCGGTCCACGATCCGGCGGGCGAACTTCTCCTCGCCGTACTGGTAGAGGATGCGCGCCAGATCCGCGGGGCTGTACGTGTTGAGCACGTCCGCCGCGGTGATGCCGGTGGTGTCGTCCATCCGCATGTCGAGCGGGGCGTCCTGCGCATAGGCGAAACCACGCTCGGCCTCGTCCAGCTGCATCGACGACACACCCAGGTCGAACAGAATGCCGTCGATCGCGTCGATGCCGAGGTCGTCGAGCACCCGCGGCAGTTCGTCGTACACGGCGTGCACGAGCGTGACCCGGTCGCCGTACGGCGCGAGGCGCTCGCCGGCCAGGCGGAGCGCGTTGTGATCGCGGTCGAGCCCGATCAGGCGGGCCTCGGGGCACGCGTTCAGAAAGGCCTCGGAGTGGCCGCCGAGGCCAAGGGTGGCGTCGACGAGAACCGAACCGGGCGTGCTGAGCGCGGGGGCGAGCAGGGCGATGACCCGGTCCACCATGACGGGCACATGGCTGGGCTTGGGCTGGGCTGACATATCAGCCCACCCGTCCCGGCGTCCCGCACTCAGTGAACATCTCGACCCTTCCATAGCCGCGCTGGCGACCCTGCCCCCGCGGGTTGACACTGCTGGTGTTGCGGTGGAACGACTGCTGGTACCCCGGGCGGGGCCGCGAACCCTGGCGGACAGGGCGACCGGCCGGGCCGTCGTCCGGCCAGATCGCGGGTACGTCTTCCGGGGAAGTACCTCGTCCACTGGCACCGGGGAAGTGATGCCAGTGGGGCGGAGGTCGGAAGTCGGACCCGTGATCTCGCCGGACGAAGACGTCCGAACCGATCACGGCGTGACTCAGAAGATGCCGGGCAGGACCTCCTCGGACAGGTCGGCGAATGCCTGCTCCTGCTCCGCGGAGTACCGATTCCAGCTCTCCGTGTTCCAGATCTCCACCCTGTTCATCGCCCCGATGACGACGCATTCGCGATCCAGTCCCGCATAATCGCGAAGCATCGGCGGGATGGTGACCCGGCCTTGCTTGTCCGGCACCTCGTTGGAGGCCCCGGCGAACAACATCCGCAGATAGTCCCGAGCACCCTTGTTGGTGATCGGCGCCTGCTTCAGCTGCTCGGTCAGTTGAACGAATTCCGCTTCCGGCCAGACAGTGAGCGAACGCTCCTGTCCGCGGGTCAGCACGAGGCCTTCCGCGAGTTCGTCCCGGAACTTCGCCGGCAGAAACAGCCGCCCCTTGTCGTCGAGCTTGGGGAAGTGAGTTCCGAGGAACATCGCTCCACCTCCCCGTTGCGGTGACCCGACTCAGGTTGAGCTTTTTCCACCATTGCAGTACCACTGCGCTCCACCATACTCCACTTTGCCCCACCGTCAACCAACCTCACCCCGTTTCGCTCCACTGCGCACCGCGCGCCCCTCGGGGCGGCCGATCACGCGTACGGCGTGTCCCGCGCACGCCGTACGGCGCGTCCGTCTCACCGGTCGGCAGCAGAAGAGAACTGTGCGCGGCGGGCCTATAACGGTCGGTGCCGAACCGGGCCGACGGCCGGAATGACGGCCCCGGCTGGACGGCCTGGCTGCACCCCATGGCAGAACTGGCGGAAGTTATGCGGCGGGCTGGTGCGCGGCCCGTACGCTGGAGGGCACGGCCCGCACGCGCCCGGTCTGGGGGCGGACAAGCAGTTGGCCGAACTTCGCGGCCCGTTCCGGCGTCGGAGTAACGAATCGGTCCTTGCTCTCCCCGCGCCCCTGTCGGCGGGTGAGAATGAGGCGGCTGACAATCGATCCCAGGAGGACCCAGGGTGAGCACCACCGCAACGAGCTCGGCATCGGACTTCCAGGAGCTCACGGATGTGGCGAAGCGGGTCCGCGCCGCCATAGAAGAGGTCATCGAGGGCAAGCCCGATGTGGTCGAGACGGCGGTGACCGTGCTGCTGGCCGAGGGACATCTGCTGATCGAGGACGTTCCCGGCGTCGGTAAGACCATGCTGGCCAAGGCCCTGGCCCGGTCCATCGACTGTTCGGTGCGCCGGATCCAGTTCACTCCCGACCTGCTGCCGTCGGACATCACCGGTGTCTCGGTGTTCAACCAGGAGATCCGCGACTTCGAGTTCAAGCCCGGCGCCGTGTTCGCGAACATCGTCGTCGGTGACGAGATCAACCGCGCCTCGCCGAAGACCCAGGCGGCGCTGCTGGAATGTATGGAGGAGCGCCAGGTCACCGTCGACACCACGACGTACTACCTGGAGGCGCCGTTCATGGTCGTCGCCACCCAGAACCCGATCGAGATGGAGGGCACCTACCCGCTGCCCGAGGCCCAGCGCGACCGGTTCATGGCCCGCGTCTCGATGGGATATCCCGAGCCGGCCGCCGAGCTGGCCATGCTCGAGGGCCACGCCGCGCGGGAGCCACTCGACACCCTGCAGGCCGTGACCGACGGCCAGCAGATCGCCCGGCTTGTGCAGACCGTGCACTCGGTGCACGTCTCCGAGGCCGTCAAGGAGTACGCCGTTGCCCTGGTCGGGGCGACCCGTCGCTCGCAGGAACTCCGTCTGGGCGCCAGCCCGCGAGCCACCCTGCACCTGGTTCGCGCCGCCCGCGCGGCTGCCGCGCTCGACGCCCGCGAGTTCGTACTGCCGGATGATCTGCAGCAACTCGCCGTACCGGTGCTGGCTCACCGCGTGCTGCCGGCGGCCGAGGCCCACCTCGGTGGACGTGGCGCGGAGGACATCATCGCCGGCCTGGTCGCGTCCGTACCGCTGCCGCGCAACCGCCGGGACTGACGATGCGGCAAGCCCTACGCGGACTCACCACCCGGGGGCGCGCGTTTGTCGCCGCCGGTGGTACGGCGTCGTTGTGCGCCTTGTTATTAGGACAGAAGGACCTGCTGCGCGTCGGCATCCTGCTGATCGCCCTGCCGATTGTTGCCGCGCTGGTGATCGGCCGGACCCGGTTGCGCCTACAGGTTCGGCGTAGCCTCGCCCCCGACCAGGTTCCAGTCGGCACCCCGGCCACGGTGGAGCTGGCCCTGAGCAACGAAGGCCGGATGCCCGCCGGGTTGCTGCTGCTCGAGGACCGTATTCCATATGTACTGGGGCATCGCCCGCGCTTTGTGGTCGATCGCGTCAGCCCGAACTGGAAACGCAAAGTCACCTACACGGTCAAATCGGATGTGCGCGGCCTCTACCAGGTCGGCCCGCTGATGCTCACCGTGGCGGACCCGTTCGGTCTGGTCGAGACCAGCCGGACCTTCGCGCGCAGCCAGCACCTGCTGGTCACGCCCCGGGTGCACAAACTGCCCGCCGTACGGCTCGGAACCGATCGGGCCGGATCCGGTGAGAACCGCCCGCGCGCGATCGCGGCGGCCGGCGAGGAGGACGCGACCGTTCGCGAGTACCGCGACGGGGACGACCTGCGCCGGGTGCACTGGCGATCGACCGCCCGGCGCGGTTCGCTGATGGTGCGCCGCGAGGAACAGCCCTGGCAGTCCCGGTGCTCGATCTTTCTCGACGCCCGCACCACTTCGCACCACGGTCACGGCCCGTCGTCCAGCCTGGAATGGGCCGTCACCGCGGCCGCCTCGATCGGGCAGGACGTGATCCACCGCGGTTACGTCACCACCCTGCTCGGTGGCCCGACCACCATCGCCGCGATCACCCGGCGCAGCTCCACCGCCGTACATCAGCCCCTCACGCCGCAGGCGTTGCTGACCGAGTGCGCCACCGTCGACGAGCATCGGTACGCCGAACTCGCGCCGCTGCTGACGGTGGACCGGCAGGCCCAGGACCCGAGCCTCGTCGTGGCCATCCTCGGTATCTGCAGCTCCGAGGACATCACCTCGCTGAACCGCTGGCGGACCGGCCAGGCCACCGGCATCGCGCTGCTGATCGACGCCGCCAGCTGGACCGGTGAGCTGGACGGTACGGAGAAGGCGGCTCGGCTCCGGACCAGGACCGACGCCACCGAACAAGAACTGCGCCGCAGCGGCTGGCGGGTGGCCCGCATCCAGCGCGGCGATCACCTGCCGACGGTCTGGTCGGCGCTCGGACTGAGGAGCGGACGGATCGCATGACCGGACATCTCAGGATCTCCATCGCGGCGTGGGCCGCGACCATCCTCGGCTCGATCGTGCTCGTTCCGGTCTTCGCCGGGCCCTTTCTCTTCATCAGCGCGTTCATCTGCGCGATCGTCACCGGCACCGGCATTCTGCTGCAGACCTGGCGCGCCCCGAGGTTCGTCGTACCGGTCGTGCAGTTGCTGGTGCTGATCGAACTGATCTCGGTGTTCTTCCTCAGCTCGACGCTGAAGTTCGGCATCCTGCCGTGGAAGGACACGCTGATCGCCTACAACGAGCAGCTGGTGCGGGCGATGGACGCGATCAACCGCTTCAGCGCGCCGCTGCCGCCGGACAGCCATCTGACCGTGTTCGCCGCCTCGGTGATCGCCGGTACCGGCCTGCTGATCCACCTGATCGCCGTGCAGATGCGGCAGGCCGCCTGGGCAGGGCTGCTGCTCCTGATGATGTACACCGTGCCGGCCGCGACCGTGCACGGCGGACTGCCCGCCATCTTGTTCGTACCACCGGCCGTCGGTTACATCGTGCTGCTGTCGGCGGAGGGCCGTTCCCGGCTCAGCCGTTGGGGCCGGCGCATCTCCGGCGTGACCCAGCTCGACGGCGCTGAGCCGATCGAGGCCTCGGCGCTCGGTCATGCCGGCCGCCGGATCGGCCTGAGCGTGGTCGCCCTGGCCGCGCTGCTGCCCGCCCTCCTGCCGGCTCTGCCCGAGGGCGTGGTCGGTAACGGCCTGTCCGGTGGCAGCGGCAGCGGTGTGGGCGCCGCGATCACGCCGGGCGACACGATGCTCGACATGGGCAAGAACCTGCGCCGCGGCGACAACGTCGAGGCGATCACCTACACCGGCCCACCGACGTACCTGCGCCTCACCTCGCTCGACCTGTTCAACGGGCGCAGCTGGGAGATGTCGCCGCCACCGCCCGGGACCCGGATCGACGGCAAGCTCGGCCGGCCGCCCGGTCTGACCAAGGACCTGTCGTCGGTCCGGACCGTGCGCTACAAGATCGAGGTCAACCGGAACCTGCGTTCCGCCTTCGCCCCCGTGCCGTATCCGGTGCAGTCGATCGACCTCGGCAACAAGTGGCAGTACGACCCGACCATGCTGACGATCACCTCCGCGAACAACCGGACCGCCGCGGGCATGAAGTACAACCTCACGGCGTACGACGTGAATCCGTCCGAGACGGACCTGCGGGCAGCCCCGACGACGACTCAGCCGGACCAGTTCACCAGCGAGGTCCCGACACGCACGCCGCCCCGGATCCGGACGCTGGCCCAGGAAGTCACCAAAGAGGCGAAGGGCAACCGCTACGAGCAGGCGGCGCTGCTGCAGTCCTACTTCCGCGAGCGTGGTGGCTTCAGCTACAGCCTGAAAGCCGATGGCCGCAGCGGCATGGACGCGATCAGCAACTTCCTGTTCAGCAGCAAGGAAGGCTACTGCGAGCAGTTCTCGACCGCGATGGCGCTGATGGCCCGGACGCTGGGCATTCCGGCCCGGGTCGGCGTCGGCTTCCTGCCGGGTACGCCGATCAAGGGCGGCAAGCACCTGGTCAAGATGCACGACCTGCACGCGTGGCCCGAGCTGTACTTCGAAGGCAGCGGCTGGGTCCGCTTCGAGCCGACCCCGGCCCAGCGCATCGCGACACCGCCGCCCTGGTCGTTGTCGAACGACGACGCCACCATCGACGACCCGACGCCGACCCCGACGACCGCACCTACCACGGGTACGACGCCGACGACCGATCCCGACGACCCGCGCAACGAGAACCGGAACCTGCCCGACGACCGTGGCGTGGCCGCGACACCGACCACCAACTGGTGGAACAGCGGCGGCTCGACCATCGTGCTCACCACCATCGGCGTACTCCTGCTGCTGTGCGTGCCCTGGCTCATCCGGACCTTGACCCGGCGCCGCCGCTTCATGCGTCCGCCCGGCCGTCAGAGCGCGGAGGCCCTCTGGGCGGAGATGCGCGACACCAGCCGGGACATCGGGCTCGAGTGGTCCGACACGGCAACACCGCGACAACTCGGCGACTGGCTCCGCACGCAACTCCCGGAGACCAACCATCCGGCGGTGATCCGGCTCGCCCGCGGGGTGGAATCCGTTCGGTACGCCGGCCGCGAACCGAGCGAGCTCGACTTGCGCGAGGACGCCGAAGAGGTCCGCAAGGCTCTCTGGTCCACCGCCAAGTGGACACGTCGCTGGCGCGCCAGGCTGCTCCCGCCGTCGTGGCGCTGGTACCTCAACCGGGGCAGCGCCGAGGCCTCCGACCTCCTGGACGAGTTCGACCTAGCCCTGGCCCGCCTCCGCACCACCCTCCTCCCCCGCCGAGGCCGCCACACCACCCCCTAATCCACCCACTCCTCCCCCGGCCCGTCCCGCCTCCCAGCGAGACGGGCCGTTCCCCTTCCCCGCCCCCTTCCCTTCCCCCGGGCTCACGCCTCCTTAGCTCCACACGGTCGGACGCACTATGCGGCCAACCCGCATCTCGTTTACCGACGGTCGGACGCACTATGCGGCCAACCCACACCTCACTTACCGACGGTCGGACGCACTATGCGACCAACCCACACCTCACTTACCGACGGTCGGACGCAGTTTGCGGCGTCCGACCGTCGGTAAATGGGATCCGGCGCGTCGCCGGGTGGCCGAAGTGGCTACAGGCGGTACGGCGGCGCGGCGCGAGCCTTGCGGAGCGGGCCTTGCGGCGCGGACCAGCGAGCCTTGCGGCGCGGGCTGGGACAGCGGGCGCCCGCCGACGCGGCGAGGGCGGGGTATGGCACCGGACCACAAGGGCCACGATGCACAACTTTGCGCACGGTCGGACGCGGTTTGCGGCGTCCGACCGTCGGAAAACTGGGGCCGCCCGTCGGCATAGTGCGTCCGACCGTCGGAAAGTGGGGCCGCGCGCGCCGTGGGCATGGTGGGGCCGGTCGTCGGAAAGTGGGGCCGGTCGTCGGTGAATGGGGAGCCGGCCGTGGGCATGGTGCGCCGGCTGCCGGGGAATGGGGGCACCGCTTCCTCACCTGGGCGGAACGGTTCGCCCGCCGGCCGGTGGGGTGGGTGCAGAACAGCCACATCCCTGAGGTTAGGGATGTGGCTGTGGTGGGGCGCTGGTTAGAGGTCTTCGTCGCGGCGGCGGCGCCAGCGGTCTTCCATGCGCTCCATGAAGCTGCCGGACGAGTCGTGCTTGGTCCGGCCTCTCTTCGAGGGAGGTGGCATTGGCGGCGGAACATCGTCTGAGTCACCGGCATTGCTGATGCGTCGCATGCTGAGCGCGGCGATATACAAGCAGGCAACCATGACCACGAAGCCGATGGCTCCAATGATCGTGTTGGGCAAGATGGCGCCGGTCATCAAAACCACGATGCCCAGCACAAATCCCGCGCCGGCGAGCACGGCTCGACGCTTGTAGTACAAGCGCACGTTGGTCCCCCGCATGGCGGAGACAAACTTCGGGTCTTCCGCTGCGAGAGCCCGTTCGAGCTGCTCGAACTGGCGCTGCTCTTCTTCCGAGAGGGGCACCGTCGATCCCTCCATGATGAGCGCGATCTCGATAGGCCAAGTCCAGTCTAGGCCGCCGGTGACGTCCACGAAACCCTGACGCCCTTCCCGCGCGTCACGGTCCGGCAACTCCCCCGGTCAACCGACGAGATCATGACACGCCGAGGGTCCGCGCGTCAGCTGTCTGAAGCGAGTGTTTGCCACCCAGACCGGTTTTACCTGCTGTCAGCGCTCGATCCGGCACACTTTCCGCGCCCGATCGGGCACACATGGTGGCCGGGATTAGCCGGAGGTCTTGCGCGCCCGTTTGCCGATACCGCACCCTGATCGCGGGGAAATCGGCGCCGCGCGCGAAATTTCAGGGGGATGCGGCGCCTGAACGAGGGGGAACACTTATGACGCACAGACCTGCCCATGCCCGGATTCGGCTAGCGGCGGCGGTCTTGCCGATCGCTCTGCTGGCATCCGCACTCAGCACCGGGGCCGCGAGCGCCGCTCCGGACTCGGCTCGAACGGACGCACCCGCCACACGTCCGTTCGGACCGTCGGCCCCACCGCACGCCGAAAACGGTCTACCCGACATCGACCGGCGTACGGCTGGAAAAGTGGCGCCGATCACATCCGGGCAGGTCCGTGCCGCCGCCGCGCTGGGCGAGCAGATCGAGGTCGGCTGGTCCGAGTTCGGCACGCCGCGCTCGCTGCGCTCCCGAACCGGGGCGCTGACCGGACCGAGCAAGGCCGCGCCGGACACCATTGCCCGCAACTTCCTGGCCAAGCACGCGGACCTGTTCAAACAGGATGCCGCCGGGCTGGCCGGATTCCGGCTGACCATGCAGGACCGGGACCGCAGTGGCGCGACCTTCCTGCGCTACAAGCAGACCCAGGACGGTCGTGACGTGTACGGCTCGTCGCTGCTGGTCGCGCTCGACCGGGACGAGCGCATCATTCTCGTCGGCGGAACGGTTGCCCCGAGCACCGATGCGCCCGCCGCGAAGCTCACCGCCGAGGCCGCCGTGGCGAAGGCGGTCGCGGATGTGAGCCCGCGCGCCACGAAGGCCGCGCCGCGCCGGCTGGGCACGACTCGGGGTACGGCGGCGTTCGCGAACACCTTCGCCGTACCGGATATGCAGGACGCCGACCCGGTGCGCGCCGAACTGGTCACCGTACCGACCGCCGATGGCAGCCGTACGGCGTGGCGCGTGGTGACCGAGGTCGCCAGCAACGCCGAGTACGTGTCGCTGGTGGACGCGAGCACCGGCGAGGTCATCTTCCGCAAGAACCAGTGGTCCAACGAAGGCCCGCACGGTCTTGTGCACACCGGCGACGACCCGGAGGCTGGTGGCCAGGTGGCGGACGTGCCGTTCACCGGGGTGGACGGTTCGTGGGTCGCGGGTGAGACCACCGCGGGCAACAACACGAACACCTTCCAGGACCTGTTCGACGACGAGACCCCGGACGCGGCGGATCAGCCCGATACCGACCCGGCGCCGAATCAGCACTTCGACTACGCCTGGACCGACACGTGGGGCCTCAACGGCGTACTGCCGACGACCGGGGCCAACCGGGACGCGGTGGTGACGCAGCTCTTTTATTACACGAACTGGTTCCACGACTACGCGTACAACCTGGGCTTCACCGAAACCGCGCGGAACTTCCAGGAGGACAACTTCGGCCGGGGTGGTACCGGCAGCGACGGTGTCTCGGCGGAGGCCGACGACAGCTACGGCGACGGCACCAGCAAGCTGTGCACCAACAGCGCCAACGAGCCGGTGATCTGCCGGAACAACGCGAACTTCAACGCGAACGGCCCGGACGGCACCAACCCGCGGATGCAGATGTACGTCGGTGAGGACAACGGCCGCCGCACTCAGCGGGCGATGAACCGCGACACGGTCATTCACGAGTACACCCACGGCATCACCGGCCGGATCATCAGCGACGGCAACCTGGCCGGCAGCGACGTACAGTCTGGCGCGCTGGGCGAGGGCTGGAGTGACGCGTTCGCCACCTCGATCAACAACGACCCGGTCTACGGCGAGTACAACAACGGCAACTACAGCACCGGCATCCGCAACGTGGCCTACGACTCCGACAACCTGGAGTACGGCGATCTGTGCGACGACGGTTGCCAGGTACACAACGACGGCCGCATCTGGGCGATGGCGATGTGGGAACAGCGGGCCGCGCTGATCGGCAAGTACGGCGCCGTGACCGGCAAGGCCATGCACGAGACGCTGATGATGCTCGGCCTCAAGAACACGGTCGACACGCCGAGTTTCCATGACGCGCGGACCGGCTACCTGCTGGCCGACCAGGTCAACCCGGGCGCGGACAACCAGTGCCTGATCTGGCGGGTTTTCGCCGACAACGAGCTCGGGGTCACCGCCGGACCCGACGCGGACGACGACTCGACGCCGACGGTCAGCACCGCGACCCCGGCGGCGTGCCGCCCGACACCTGTGATCACTGGACCGGCGACCGTCGCCGAGGGCAGCGCCATCCAGTTCAGCGGCACGAGCAGCACCGTCGGCGGCGACGCCGGCGACACGCTGAAGTACGCCTGGGACCTCGACAACGACGGCCAGTTCGACGACTCGGTGAGCGCGACCCCGTCCTGGACCTTCGGCGACAACGGCGCTCGTACCGTTCGCCTGTGGGTGTCGAACACGGCGGGGTACTCGAATGTCACCACCCACGCGGTCACGGTCACGAACGTCGCTCCGACGGTCACGATCGATCCGAACCAGCTCGCCACCGCCGTCGAGAACAACTCGCTGACGGTCAAGGCGACCTTCACCGACCCGGGCTGGCTCGACACCTTCGCGTCGACGCTGACCCCGGGTACGCCGTACCTGCCGGGCGTCGCGGGCACTGTGGCGACCAACCCGCTCGCTCCCCCGGCTCCGGTCACCGGCCAGACGCAGGCCTCGATCACCTATGGGGACAACGGCACCTACAAGCTGTCGGTAAGCGTCAGCGACGACGACGGCGACACCGGCTCGGACCTGCTCCAGGTGACCGTGTCGAACAAGAACCCGCTGGCGACGATCGACGACAGCAATGCGGTGATGATCAACGGCGTGCCGACGGTCTTCGCCGACGCCGGTCAACTGGTTCAGCTGTCGGCGGGAATCACCGATCCCGGCAGCGACGACCTCAGCAGCCAGTGGAACTGGGGCGACGGCAATCTCTCGCCGCTGGTGAAGAGCCGGGTCAACGCGCCCGCCGACGACCCGGTGAACAGCCCGACCGTGCAGCCGCGCGACATCATCGGCACCTCGGCCTACGCGTGGGAGAAGTCCTGCATGTATGACGTGGGCTTCAACGTGGTGGACGACGATGGTGGCGTCTCGGCCGACTCGACGAAGGTGCTGATCACGGGGACGCCGAAGAAGAGCCAGGGCAAGGGCTACTGGCTACACCAGTTCGAGGGGATTCTGCTGCCCAAGGACTTCACCAACGCGGAACTCGACTGCTACCTGAAGGTGACGGGCTACCTGAGCAAGGTCTTCAACGAGACCCGGGACGCGTCCACCCGAGCCAAGGCCGGTGACGTACTTACGCCGGGTCTACTCACCTCAACCCCGAAGAAGCGGCTCGACGCTCAGCTGATGACGGGCTGGCTCAACTTCGCCAACGGCGGCGTCGAGTACAACGAGCCCGTGGTCGACAGCGACAACGACGGCCAGGTGGATCAGGGCTTCGCCACCGTGATCGCGAACGCCGAGACCGTGCGCAACAACCCGGCGGCGACCGGTGCCCAGCTCGACAAGCAGGCGCGGATCCTGTCGTGCGTCAACGAGCGCGACTACCTGCTGCCGCCGCTGCTCTGCTCGCTCCTGATGTGACAGGCCGGTCGCCACGTCGCGAGGTGTGGCGGGTGGAGAGTCTGTTCAAGAGATGAGCAGCGTGACGGTGTAGTTGCGACAAGACGGGCTCGTCGGTCCACAGACCGATGGGCCCGTCTGCGGGTCGCGGGACAACTGCTTACCCGTGGTGGTCAACGTGGTCCGGCCGGAGCCGGTAGGCCGGATCTCCCACTCCTTCACGCCCATCGGTGCATCGGACAGCACCCGCTGTACGTCGAGCCGCGCGCCCTTCGGCTCCGTCCAGACGAAATCGTCGGGCAATACCAATCGGATGCGGGTCGATCGCCGTATGACCAAGGCCCGTCCGTTGTCCCGCAACGTAAGGGCGATCCGCTCCCCCGGTCCGGGCAACGACTGAGTTGGGTCGGGTGAAACCGTGGCCGTCGGCTGTGGCGTACCGCTCGCGCCAGGAGAACCGGCCGTCGGCGTACCCGGTGGTCCCGGCGTCGGCGTGATTTCGCCCGGGTCCGCGCTAGGACCGCCCGAAGGCGAATCGCCACCACAAGCCGTGACAGCAAACGCCATCGAAACCACCGTGACGGCCGTCCACCAACCCTTACGCCCAAACCCCATGCCTCAAGGTACCGCCCCGTCGAACCCACAAGCCGCCACCAGAGGCGAATGAAAGCGGGGTCAGGGGCGAAGGCGTGCGGTTGCGGGTCAGCGGGTGGCGAGGATGTGGAGTTGGGGGGCGATCGCGCGGAAGACCGGGTGCTGGCTGGCGGCGCGCTCTAGTTCGGCAAGGGCCTCGGTGGCGCCGGGCTCGCTGTCGACGAAGGCGGCGGGCACGAGATCAGCGAACGTACGCACCCCGTGGATCGTGTGGACGAACAGCCCGGCGTCATCGAGCAGCGCGCACACGCCGGCCTCGTCGAAGCGGCGCGGCATCGGGTCGTTCGGACCCCAACGGCCGTCCGGGTCGTACAGCGCGGCATGCGCCTCGGTCAGATGTCCGGCCAGCGCGCGGGCCAGCACCACCGCGTTGCGCTGGGAAACGAGCAGGCTGAGCACACCGCCGGGACGCAGCACCGAGGCCATCGCCTGCAGAGCCTGCGCGGGATCGTCGACCACCTCGAGCACGCCGTGACACAGCAACGCGTCGGCTTTGCCTTCACCGGTGAGGGCGGCCAGCTCGGTGGCGTCACCCTGCACGCCGCGAACGAGATCACTCACACCCTCATCAGCGGCCCGTCGCTCCAGCGAGGCCAGCGCGTCCGGGCTGGGGTCAACCACGGTGACCCGGTGACCTTCGGCCGCGAGCGGCACGGCGAAACCACCCGTACCACCGCCAAGGTCGACGATGTCCAAGCCAGCGGTCGGATCGGTCCGTCCGCTGCCGGCCAGCGCGACCCGAAGGGCCTCAGCGACCAGCACCGTACGCACCGAGCGGCGACGTCGGTCCACCATCCTGCTGCCTCCTCGGCTCCGGCGAGTTCTCCGGCTGACGCGTCCGCCAGGCGACTGCCGCCTGGCTGCACTGCGGGAAACACCCTACTTGCCGCCACCGTGAACGCTCTCAACTCACCCCGAGCACACGTCCGAGCCCGCGAACAAACCGCCACCTGACCGCGTGCGCACCAGCCGTGGACGAACCGCCGCCTGACCGCGGGCGTTCGTCTGCCTCGTGAACGATCTGCCCAGACCGCTGCGCCCGACCGGGCCGTGGGCGGGCGCAGCGGCGACGGGTGGATCAGCTCGCGCGCATCCAGGACTGGGCCAGCACCGACTGGGCCTCGGCCGCGTCCGGCAGGACCGGCTGATAGGTCAGGCCGAGGCTGGACTCGACCAGCTCGTAGAAGTTCTCCACCTCGTGGACCAGGTCGTCGGCCTCGCGCTGGCTGACCGCGCGCTCCAGGCCTGCCTCGGCGGCGGCCCGCTTGGACGCACCGGCGGCGAAGAAGGTCGCCCACTCCCCCAGCTCGGGGGCGACATCCGCCAGTAGCACCCAGGCGTTGCGCTGGACCCGGCGCCGGGGTCCGGCCTTTACCGGACGGGCGCGCACGGCCAGCACGGCGGCCGCGACGCGCAGCGCCGCGACGTGGGCGCTGGAGTAGCGGATCAACTGGTCGTCGGTCTCGCGGGCCTCGGTCAGGGCCGTCCGCGCCCGGGCCAGCTCACGGCTGGCCGCGCCGGCCGCGGCCGGTGCTACCGGTGAAACAGTCATCGCTCCGTCACCCTCTCCAGTTGCCACCGCTGTGACTGCGGGTCATGTGCCAGGTCGAAACGCTCGCGCCGGCCCTGCCGGCCACAGCCCGCCTCCACCCGATACACCGAGCGGCGTGGGCCCCAGTCGTCATCCAGCAGGCCAACCGCGGCCGAGCCCTCGGTAGCGAGCGCCGCCGCGGGCGGACCGCTGACCGGCGAACCACCGATCACGCCCCGCTCCCACCACGCCGCGGTCTCCACCCAGTGGGCTTCCACCGCACACACTCTCCACAACCGCCCACGCCACAGGAATTGTTCCGGCGCGTCAGCACCGTCCACCACGCCGAGCCGGACCTCGACGGCTTCATCCAGCTGCCACATGTTCATCGCCTCCTGTGCGCGAGCGTCGTTCGAAAGGCGGTGGGCCCGATGACCTCGGCCGGCCGGGTGGGGGTCGAGGTCCACCACGGCGGCCGGGCCACCGGGACCACCTGTTCCCGATGCGGCCGCAACTCCGCACCGGGATCGATCAGACGTCGCGACCGGCTCCGGGGCGGAACCGGTCGAACATCTGTTCGAACACTGGAAGCCTAACCCTGCCCGCCGACAATCGTCAACGGGCCGTAAGCGCCGGGCACGCCGCCATGACCAGCGGATGGGCGAGACTGAACGGGCAGGCCGAACCGACCCGAGGAGACCGATGTCAGCCCCCAGCCGCCGAACCGTGATCAGCATCGCCGCGGGCGCGCTCGCCGTCGCCGCGGTCATCGGGCTCGCGCTCTTCCAGCCGTGGCGGTTGGTCACCGACAAGGTCGTGGACGAGGCGCTCCCGGGCACCGCTCCGATCTCCATGAATCCATCGTCGAGTACGCCACCGACAATTTCCGTGCGACCGGATGCCACCCCCACCCGGCCGGACCAGACGGCGTCCAAGTCGACCCCGACGCCACCCCGCGTGACGGACCCCACCGAGGCGCCGGCTAGTACCCCGGTAACGCTCGCCAAGGGCAGCTTCATCACCCATGAGCACGACACCTCGGGCACGGCCCGGATCGTCCAGCTCGCCGACGGCTCGCGCGTGCTCCGTCTGGAAGGCCTCGACACCTCCGACGGCCCCGACCTCAAGGTCTGGCTGTCGGACGCCGCCGTACGGGAAGGCAAAGCGGGCTGGCACGTCTTCGACGACGGCCGGTACGAGAACCTGGGTCGCCTGAAAGGCAACAAGGGCAACCAGAACTACGCCATCCCGGCCGGCGTCGACCTCAAGAACTTCACCAGCGTCTCGATCTGGTGCGACCGCTTCAATGTCTCCTTCGGCGCCGCCAAACTGGTCCCAGCCTGACCCTCAACGCGGTCCCAGCCTGCCCCCCCCGAAACGGCGCCGCCACGCTGGTCCTGAACCGCCCGGCGGCGTCACCGAACTAGGAACCGGCGCGACCAAGCCACTCGTCGTACCGCGCCTCGCCGAGGATCGGCTCGCCGCCAGGTACCAGCGCGGCCTCGGAAGGTGAGACCCCGAAGTAGACGGCATTGGCGTCCGTAACCACCTCGCGATCGTCGTTGCGGGCGGCAAGCGCGTGCCGGAAGAAGTCGTCCATCCGGTACCGCTCCGGCCCGGCGACCTCGAGCTTGCCGTTCAGAGGCGAACCGACGGCGGTCCGCCCGACGGCCTGTGCCACGTCGTCGCCGGCGATGGGCTGGAAGAACACGTGGGCCAGCCGGACGGTGCCGTCCTGGGTGGCGGCGTCCGCGATGCTCGGCACGAACTCGAAGAACTGGGTCGCGCGCACGATCGAGTACGGGATCGACGAGCCTTCGATCAGCTTCTCCTGCGCGAGCTTGGCGCGGAAGTACCCGCTCTCGAGCAGCAGTTCGGTACCGACCACCGACAGCGCCACGTGGTGGCCGACGCCCGCTGCCGCCTCGGCCGCGAGCAGGTTGCGGGTGGAGGTCTCGAAGAACTCCAGCACCGCCGCGTCCTCCCACACAGGCGAGTTCGACACGTCGATCACCACGTCGGCGCCGGCCAGTGCCTCGGTGAGCCCTTCGCCGGTGATGGTGTTCACCCCGGTGTTCGGCGCGGCGGGCACCGCCTCGTGCCCGTGCTCGCCGAGCTTCGCCACGATCTTCGAACCGATCAGGCCCGTACCGCCGATGACTACAACCTTCATGACACACCTTCCTGTCCGCCGGGGCATCGCTTTGCCGTCCGGTCACCAGCTAGGACCGAACAGCCCACCGACCTGTGACAACCCCCGGGACCACACGCACGGCAACCGCCGGACCCAGGCCGGGCAGCAGGCTCAACTGACAAAACACCGGGAAACAAAGCCGGGGTGCTGGCTACGATCGGGCCAAGTCCCATCGAGTGGTCCGGAGTAGACGTGCACGAGCATCCCAACATCCAGCGGGTCGCCGCCGACCTGTCCGCCGCGGGCGTGACCGGCCAGATCCGGGTTCTCGACGAGGCCGCGCCGACCGCTCAGGCGGCCGCCGATCAGCTCGGCTGCGAGGTCGGAGCGATCGCGAACAGCCTGATCTTCGACGCCGACGGATCGCCGGTGCTGATCCTGACCTCCGGCGCGCACCGGGTCGACACCGCCAAGGTCGCGGCGGAGCTGGGCGTCGCGAAGCTGAAGCGGGCCACGCCCGAGTTCGTCCGGACTCACACGGGCCAGCCGATCGGTGGCGTCGCGCCCGTGGGCCACCCCGAACGCGTGCGCACATTGGTGGACACCACGCTGGCGAACTACCCGGAGGTCTGGGCCGCCGGCGGCATCCCGCACGCCATCTTCCCCACCACGTACGACGAACTGCTCGCCATGACCGGCGGCACCCCAGCCACCGTCAACTGAATCCTCAGTGGGAGCTGAGGCTGAGGACCTTCTCGATCTGCGCCCGTACGAATCGCCGGGCCAGTTCGCCTCGCTCGGCTCGCCACTTCCGGCTGGTGGCCGGGCCTACCTCGTAGCGGCGGCGGCAGATGTCGTCCACCAGCGCGGGCGGGGCGGCCAGCGTGTTCATCACGTCGATCGCCTCGCCCTTGGTGATCAGGCGGCCCTCTTCGAGCGTGACCTTCGCCCGGGCCACCGTCAACGGCCCAAGGTCTACCCAGATGTCCTTTTGCCAGATGTGCTTCTTATCCGTCGCGGGATACCAGAAGTCGCGTAGGTCACTTCGAATGAACGCGACGAGCTCATCGTCTGTGACCGGCGGAACGATTCCAGCCGGCTCCCGGCCGTACAAGGTGAGTCCGCCGACTAGAAGCTCCCGACGCGTGACAGGCGTCACCGGCTTCTCGACGCCCTTGCCGTGCGTCCAGGTGGGGTGAGTCCGTTCGACGTCCGCCAGCAAGGCCTTGTCGACGTACGCGCAGGACAGTCGCTCGGCCAGCTCGGAGCGCTTGGCCAGCTTCTTGTGCAGGTTGCGCACTTCGGCCCACTGGCTGAGGTTCAGTTCGCCACTGAGGAGTACAACCAGGTCTAGGTCGCTGCTGTGTGGCTGGAAGTCTCCAAGTGCCAATGAGCCATGGGCCCAGACAGCCTCGACAGTGACAAGCTGGCGGACCTTCCGGGTAAAGCGTTCCAGTAATTCGTCAGCCTCGGCGGTAGACATAGGACAAGCCTCTCACCACCTAGGTGGTGAGAGGCTTGTCGGGATCAGAAGGACAACCGAACATTTACGTCGGCGGCCCGGACGTAGAACATCCGATGGCCGAACCAGATCTGGTAATAGCGGTCCTTGCCGACTACCTGAGTCCGGTCGAGCGGCGTGGATCCGTCGAAGGTCTTGGCGTAGTAGTAGTCCGTCTGGATGTCCCGGTCACCGATCGGATAGGCCTGGCCCGCGCCGATCGAGTACTGCAACGGCGTCACCGGCTGGTACGGGATCTCCGCCGGGTAAGCGGCCTGCTCCGGGTAGGCCCGGCCATAGACCGGTACAGAGGCCAGACCCGGCTTAGGCGTCACAACCAGGCTCGGCTTGGTGTAGGCGTCCTTGTCGGCCGGAGCGTTCTTGAACCAGCCCTTGGCGCCGAGGTACCAGACGGCCACCCAGTCGCCCTGGATCTCTGCCACGACGTACTTCGAGCCCGCGGCGATCCGTGCGCCGTGATCAGACACATGCGTGGTGCTGTGCGAACCGTCCGGCCGCAGACCGAAGTCCTTCACCAGCGGCGCATTCTCGTCCGGAGCCGTCCGGAGGTAGACGAAGTTCGTACCCTGCGGAACGCACCCGGTAGAGCTGCAGCCGGTCATCACCTGGTTGTTGCCCTCGAAGCCCGGCTTGATGATCACCGGCGAGCCGACGCGAACCGGCAGTGGCGTGCCCTTGATCGGCGCACCCATGTACTCGAAGTAGCGCTCCCAGTCCCAGTAGGGTCCCGGGTCCCAGTGCATGCCCCGAACGGTCGCGGGCACCGTGCCCGGCACCTGGTCGTGCCCGATGATGTGGGCCCGGTCCAGCGGGATGTCGTACTTGCCGGCCAGGTACTTCACCAGCCGGGCCGAGTTCCGGTAGAGCGCCTCGGTGTACCAGGTGGCGCCCTGGGCCGCGAAGCCCTCGTGCTCGATCCCGATCGAGTGCGAGTTCACGTACCAGTTGCCGGCGTGCCAGGCGACGTCCTTGTGCGGCACGTGCTGCCAGGTCTTCCCGTCGGACGAGCGCATCGTGTACTGCCAGCTCACGTACTTCGGGTTCTGCACCATGTTGAGCGTGCCCTGCCACCCGCCTTCGGTGTCGTGCACCACGATGTAGTCGATCTTCATGTCGTTCGGGCGGTCGGCCTTGTCGTGGTTGCCGTAGGCGCCCGGGCTGGGTTTGCCGTACCACTCGTACGGCGCGGGCAGCCATTCGCACGCGACGCTCTTCGGGCAGTCAGCCTGGTTGTCGGCCGGGTCGGAGCCAGCGGGCAGATCGAGCAAGGCCAGCTGAGACTTGACCGGAACTGCCTCTACGGCGGGCAGCACGACCCGCTGGCCGAGGTTCGTCGTCCGCGCCGCGCCCTTCGCCAGGATCGCGAAGACGTCGTCCGCGAAGATGCCCGCGGCCGTCCGGTCCTCGGCGCCGACGTACTTGCCGATCGCGGCGTACCACTCGCCGGGCGCGGTCTCCGTACCCGTGGGCAGACCGAGCGCGCGCTGGTGCTCGGCCAGCAGAGCGGCACCGCCGGCAACGTTGGCGGCGGTGTCCGCTCTGAGGGTGGCCGGGGCGAGCCCGGTCAGTTCGGAGGCCCGGTAGAGCGTCTGCAGCGAGTCCACCTTGGCGGTGACACGCCGGCCCGACCGCTCCCGGACGGTGCTCGGATCGACGGCCGTCAGGTGCAGCGGGCCGTAACCACCCGACGTACTCGACTTGCCCTCGTGGTCGTCCCAGCGCGACTGCGCGTAGGACACGGCGAGCAGCACGGACTCCGGTACGCCGTACTGGGCCGAGGCCGCCTTGAAGGCGGCGGCCAGCGCATCCGGACCGGCCTCTTGGGCGGTCGCCGGGGCGACTGGTGGCTCGGCGGACGACACGCCGGTCACCGCCATCGGCAGCGCGACTGCTGCCAATGCGGCGAGAATCTTCGGACGACGACGCATGATTGATCTCCCTGACCCGATGGGGGGTGGCCCGGGTCCGGTCTCACTCAGACCGGTGGCCCGTTCACTCTGGGTCGCACCGCCGGTCTATGTCAACGGTTTACGGAAACTGCGGGGGGAATCGTTCAATGCTGACCGAAACGCAGGATCCACGGGGAAGACGGAGCACGTCATGGAAGCGTTGCCGCTGGCATTCACCACGGGCTGGGCGAGCGGGATCAACGCCTATGCCTGCGTCCTGATCCTGGGACTGCTCGGCCGGTTCGCCGAACTCGACCAGATCCCGGACGCGCTGACCCGCACCGACGTGCTGATCGTGGCGGGCGTGCTGTTCGCGTTCGAGTTCGTCGCGGACAAGATCCCGTACGTCGACTCCGCCTGGGACACCATCTCGACGGTGATCCGGCCGACCGTCGGCGCGGTGATCGCGGCCCTGATGGCCAGCGACACCACCACCTTGAACCAGGCGATCGTGGCCGCCACCGGTGGCGGCGTGGCGCTGGTCTCGCATCTGATCAAGGCGAGCCTGCGGCTGGCGGTCAACACCTCCCCCGAACCCGTGAGCAACATCGCGGTCAGTTCCGGTGAGGACGTCGCCGTCGCCGGGGTCGTCTCGCTCGCCGCCTTCCATCCCGAGATCGCGTTGATCATCAGCGCGATCCTGCTGGTGCTCGGCGCGATCGGCGTCTACCTCGCGCTCAAGCTGATCCGGCGCGGCCTCGAGCGGTACCAGGCCTGGCGGGCCAGACGGTCCGCCCCCGCGAACGGGAACGGCACCCTCTGATGGCCCGCGTCATCGTCATCGGGGCCGGCCTCGGTGGCCTCGCCGCCGCTGCCCGCCTCGCCAAGCTCGGTCACCAGGTCACCATCTGCGAACGCCGCGACCGGATCGGCGGTGTGCTCGGCAGCATCGAGGCCGACGGCTTCCGCTGGGACGCCGGCGCGGCCAGTACGACGCTGCCGGCCGCCCTGCGCGACCTGTTCCGCAAGTCCGGGCGGCCACTCGAACAGCTCGCCCAGCTCGACCCGATCCAGGAACCGCGCCGCCATCTCTTCACGGACGGCACCGTTCTCGACCTCCCTCTCACCGATCGCGCCGGCCAGCTCGCCGCCTGGCGGGACCTGGCGGGCGAGAAGGCCTCGCTGGAGTGGACCGACCTGGTCGACTCGTACGGCGAGACCTGGCAGGTGCTGCGTAAGACGGCACTGGAGGCACCTCTACCGGACAAGAGATCCTTCGCCGCGTGGCGGGCCCTGCGGCCATGGCAGTCGCTGGAGAAGGTTGCCAAGCGCAAGCTGAGCGACGAACGGGCCCGCGAGGTGCTGGCGTTCCACGCGACTCTGCAGGGCTCGGACGCTTCACGTACGCCGGGATACTTCGGCGTCGGCTCGTACCTCGAGCGCACCTTCGGCCGGTGGACCTTCGAAGACGGGTTCGCCGTCCTGGTCGATGCCCTCGGCAAGCGTTTGACCGAGCGCAAGGTCGAGGTCCGCCTGGGCGTCGACGTGGCCGGCGTACTGACCTCGGGCGGCACGGTCCAGGGTGTGCGGCTGGCCGACGGCAGCGAACTCGCGGCCGATCTCGTCGTGAGCGATATCGATCCACGCGAGCTGTTCGAGCACCTGGTGATCGACCCGGCCGCGAAGAAGGAACGCCGTCGCATCCTGTCCACGCATCTGGCCGAGTCGCAGTACGTCGTACATCTCGGGTTGCGCGAACCGCTGCCGGAACTGCCGTTCGAAACCGTGCTGCACGGCGAACCACCGGTGCTGATCCGCCGCGCCGGGCAGGCACCACCCGGGCACCAGGCCTGGTCGGTGCTCGTACACGGTTATCCCAGCGACGACGTGATCGATCTGCTGGTGGCCCGTGGGCTGCCGATCCGCGATCACGTGGTGAGCCGGCAGACCTCGGGCTCATGGTGGACCGGTATCGCCTGGGAAGGCGCCCGGACCGCGAGCCGCCGGGCCAAGAACGTGACCGGTGTGAAGGGTCTGTACTGCGTTGGGGCCGGCGCCCATCCGGGTGGCGGCGTACCGGCCGTGGTGCTCGGCGCGGCGATCGTGGCCGACGCCATCGGCAAGGCCTGAGCAACGGTCGCGAAGCCAGCGCGGACCGCGTCATATCAAACGGCTGGAAGCGGCTGAAGGCCGAGACCGGCTGCGCCTGGGCGGGAGCGGCGGAATAGACTCGGTCGTTCATGTGTTCGTGCCGGGGTCGCGCCCGGCAGCAGAGAGGACCCTGGTGGATCACTCCCCCGAGTCAACCGGTCTCCCGACCGACTTGGAATCCGTCGAACGGGCCGAGTTGGCCGTCGAGCAAGCGCACGTCGACAGGGTCTACGGCCGGGTCGAGGAGGCCGCCCGATCGGCGGCACGTATCGCCGTCGACGGCCATCAACGCGGCCAGGCCCAGCAGGTCGGCATGGTCCGGGACGAGGAGATGACCGGCCTGTACGAGCGGGACGTGCTGGTTTTCGCCGCCGCCCGCCGGATCGCCGAACTCGACGCCGAGCACGAAGGCCTGGTCTTCGGCCGGCTCGACTCCGACCGGCCCGGTGCGGACGAGCCCGCGACCACCGCCAACGAGCTGGAGACGTTGTACGTCGGCCGAATCGGCGTTCGCGACGCGGAGTACGAACCACTGGTCATCGACTGGCGCGCGCCTGCCGCCGAACCGTTCTACCGGGCCACCTCGGCCGACCGCCTGGGCGTCGTACGGCGCCGGGTACTGCGTTGCCGCGGCGCGAAGATCATCGGCCTCGAGGACGATCTCCTCGCGCCGGAGCGGGCCCCTGAGGACCTGCCGGTGATGGGTGAGGGCGCGTTGATGGCGGCGCTGTCCCGGGCCCGTGGGCACACCATGCGCGATATCGTCGCGACCATCCAGGCCGAACAGGACAAGGCCATTCGCGCTCCCGCCCGCGGTGTCACCGTCATCGGCGGTGGCCCGGGCACGGGTAAGACGGTGGTGGCGCTGCACCGCGCGGCGTACTTGCTGTACTCGGACCGGCGGCGGTTCGAGCGCGGCGGCGTGCTGGTGATCGGCCCGTCCGCCGCGTTCATGGCCTACATCGAGCGGGTGCTGCCCAGCCTCGGTGAGAACACGGTCTCCCTGCGGGCGATGGGCGAGGTGGTCGACGGCGTCAGCGCCACGGCCGTCGACGACGTGGAAGTGGCCCGGATCAAGGGATCCCTGCGGATCCGGCAGGTGCTCAGCCGCGCCGCCCGCGATCGCGTGCCGGGTGCGCCCACGTCGCTGAAGATCTTTGTCGGTGGCGCCTCGGTCGAACTCGACGCGAACGCGCTCGACAACGTGCGCCGCAACGCCCTGCGACGGACCCAGCGCAACAAGGCGGTCACCGAAGCCCGGCGTGGTCTGGTGAACGCCTTGTGGCAGCGATTCCCCGAAGACCTGAAGTCGGGCAAGCTGGCCGATCGTGAGTCGTTCGGCGATGCCGTCACGGATCTGCCGGCGTTCGCCTCGTTCTTCTTCGCCTGGTGGCCGACGCTCATGCCCGTGCAGGTGCTGCGCTGGCTGGGCGACGCCCGCCGGCTGCGGCATTGGGCGCGGGGTGAGTTCAACGACGCCGAGGTCGGCCTGCTGGCCGAGGCGATCGGCACCGCGACCGAACTGACCGTCGCCGATATCGCCTTGCTGGACGAGCTCGATCAGCTGCTGGGACGGCCTTTGCCGGTCGAGCGGGACGAGGAGTTCGACTGGCTGGAAGGTCTCAGCGACGGCGTCAACGAGGTGCTCACCAGCTCCGAGCGACGGGCCCGGGCGATCGCGGCGGCCGAGGCCGAGGAGGTCGCGGAGTACGCGCACGTCCTGGTCGACGAGGCGCAGGACCTTTCGCCGATGCAGTGGCGCATGGTCACCCGGCGCGGCCCGCAGGCCAGCTGGACGATCGTCGGCGACCCGGCTCAGAGCGCCTGGCACGATCCGGCCGAGGCGACCGCCGCGATGGACTCGATGCTGAGTCACCTGCAGCGGCACACGTTCCGCTTGTCCACGAACTACCGGAACTCGGCCGAGATCTATGCCTTCGCCGGTGAGGTGATCCGGCGCGAGATCCCGGACGCGGATCTGCCCAACGCCGTTCGTGAGACCGGGGTCGAGCCCGAGCACCGCCAGGTCGAGGTCGGCCAGGTCGCGGATGCCGCCGCGGCCGCCGCCACCGAACTGCTCGGACTGGTCGAGGGCACCGTCGGCGTCATCGTGCCGCCCCGGCTGCGCGCCGAGGTCGGCAAGGTCCTGGCCGAGATCGGCAACCCGCGCGTCGCCGCCCTCAGCCCGCTGGAGTCCAAGGGCCTGGAGTACGACGCGGTGGTCGTGGTCGAGCCCGACGCCATCGTCACCGACACCCTCGGCGGCATCCGCGCCCTGTACGTCGTCCTGACCCGCGCCACCCAGCGCATGATCACCATCAACAGCACCACCAACTGGCTGCCCTGATCCGGGCCCACCGAATCATCGGTGGGCCCTCCCAGGTCGGCGGAGACCGCAGCGCGAGGCGACTGGCCGGCTACCAAGTTCTGGGACCACTACCGGGTTTCGGCGCCACTACGGGGTTTGGGGATCACTGCCGGGTTTCGGGACAGTGCCGGGTTTTGCCGTGCCCGCTACCAGGTTGTTGTGCCACTACCCGGTTGCAGCCAGGTAGTCGCACCAGAACCCGGCACTAGCCCGTTCCGGGTGGCTTGTTCCGAGGGTCGACCGTCGGAATCGGGGGTGGACCCGTCAAATTTGGCACGTCGACCCCCGACCTCAAAGGTCGACCCTGCGATCAGGCGCGGGAGCACCCGGCGACGCGCTCATCCTCACGGCGTCGATCACGAAGCCGCGCGGGCGCGACCACCCGGACGGAACCGCCCGCGCACACCCAACCACCCGGACGGAACCACCCACGCACACCCAACCACCCGGACGGAACCGCGGAACCACCCGGAGCGATAGGGGTACGGGACCACCCGAGGCAACCGGTCAGACCTCACCCGTCCGCTGAAATCCCGCCGCACTTGGCCGGTTCGGGTCAGGTCGAGGGCGCGTCAGCACCGCCAACCGGCTGCCCTGCACCACGCAACAAGTCTGTCGGTGGGGCGCAGTAGGGTCCAGCGGGTGGTGGGACGGGGCCCGCTGGGGCGGGATTTCGAGCTGTTGTGGATCGCGTACTCGACCAGCGCTATCGGTACGGCGCTGGCGGCGGGCGCGTTGCCGCTGATCGCGATCACGGTGCTGGACGCGTCCACCCTGCAGGTGTCGTTGCTCGCGACCCTGTCGGGCCTCGCGGCTGCCGTGATCGCGTTGCCCTTCGGCGGACTGATCGAGCACCGGCGCAAGCGGCCAGTCATGATCGGGACGGACCTGGTCCGCTTCGCCGCGGCCGCCAGCATCCCGGTCGCGGCATTGCTCGACGGCCTGACCTATCTCCAGCTCTGCCTGGTCGCGCTGGTCACCACCTCGGCCACGATCGCGTACACCGCGGCCAGTGGCACCCATCTGAAGGCGCTGGTCCCGGCGGACGGCCTCACCCTGGCCAACAGCCGGATCGAGTCCGCCTTCTGGTTCAGCAACACCCTCGGTACGCCGATCGGCGGCGGCCTGATCTCGTTGCTAGGGGCAACTATCACGATGGCGCTGGACGCCGTCAGCTACCTGCTCTCGGCCTTCGGCGTCAGCCGCATCCGCGCACCGGAACCAGCCCCGCCGGTCCGTACTGTGAAGGCCTCGAAGGACCTCGTCACCGGCTGGCGCGAGATCTTCGCCCACCGGGGCCTGAACGCGTTGTTCTGGAATTCCCAGCTCTTCGGCGGCTCCGTCATGCTCGTCTCGCCGCTATTGGCCGTTCTGATGCTGCGAGACCTGCGCTTCGCCCCCTGGCAATACGGCTTGGTCCTGGGCGCTCCCTGCCTCGGCGGCATCCTCGGCGCCCGCTGCACCCCTTGGCTCACCAGGCGGTACGGCGACCACCGGGTCCTGCTGGCCTCGGGAATAGCCCGCGCCGTCTGGCTTCTCCCCTTGCCCTTCGCGGGTCCGGGCACCTCCGGGATGGTGCTGCTGATCGGGACGCAGTTCGGGTTGTTGCTTTCGGCAGGCGTCTTCAATCCGTCGTTCGCCACGTACCGCCAGCGGGCGGTCAAGGACGGCTACCTCTCCCGCGTCACCGCCTCGTGGTCCATCAGTTCGCGGACCACGCACCCACTCGCCATCGCCGTCGGCGGCCTCCTGGCCACGGCGTTCTCGCTCCCCACGGCGATACTCCTGGCCGCGCTCGCCTGCCTCCTGAGCGCTGCCCTGCTCCCCTGGCGAACCGTGCCTAGGCCCGAGGAATGACGTAGTGCAGCAGGGTGGCGTCGTCCGCGGTCAGGTCGGGCCACGCGGAGTTGTGCTGGAGTACGGCGAGCCCGGTGGTGGGGTACTTCTGCGTCAGCGCGGTCCGGGCCTCGGTCTCGGCCGGGGCGGCGAGTTCGTCGGCCAGCCACGGGATACCCGGCGCGTGGCCGACGACGATCACCGTGCGGGCCTCCGCGGGCACATCGCGAAGGACCTCCAGCAGGGATTCCGGATAGGCGTTGTAGATCCGGCGGTCGAACCAGACGTCGCCGGCCGAGGCGCCCGCGTTGGCGGCGTACTGCCAGGTTTCGCGGGTTCGTTCGGCGGGTGAGCAGAGCACGAGGTCGGCCGCGATCCCCTGCTCGGCCAGCCATTTGCCCGCCTCGGCGGCGTCGGCGCGGCCGCGCGGGGCCAGCGGGCGTTCGAGATCGGCCATCGACTCGGGCGGTACGGCTTTCGCGTGCCGCAGCAACACCAGCAGACGGTTGCCGGCTGGAGCGGGAGTGGGGTCAGCCATCTGGCCTTGGGCCTTTCAGCCGGCGGCGACGTGGGACTGCAGGTTCTGGAACACCTCGCGGGTCGCCGTCGAGCGGTTGAGGGTGATGAAGTGAATACCGGGCGCGCCACCGGCCAGCAGGCGGTCGGACAAGTCGGTGGCGATTTCGATGCCGACGGCCCGGACCGCGGCGGGATCGCCGTCCACGGCATACAACCGGTCGGTCACCTCGGTGGGCAGGGCCATTCCGGTCAGCTCGGCCATGCGCTGGATCTGCTTCACGTTGGTCACCGGCATGATGCCGGGCAGAATCGGCATCTCGCAACCGAGCGCCGCCACCCGGTCGACCAGCCGGAAGTAGTCGTCCGCCCGGAAGAACATCTGGGTGATCGCGTAGTCCGCACCGGCCTCGGCCTTGGCCACCAGCACCCGCGCATCCGCGTCGAGATCGGCCGCCTCCGGGTGCTTGTCCGGGAAGGCCGCGACCCCGACGCAGAAGTCGCCGAGCTCACGGACCAGCGAAACCAGCTCGACCGCGTGGTTCAGACCGTCGGGGTGGGCGATCCACTCCTTGGTGGGACCACCCGGCGGGTCGCCGCGCAGCGCCAGCACGTTGCGCACGCCGGCCCCGGCATACGCCCCGATCACCGAGCGGAGCTCGTCGCGGGAGTGGGCGACACAGGTGAGATGGCCGATCGGGGTCAGCGAGGTGTCCTGGGCGACCCGCTCGGTCACCCGGATGGTGCCGTCGCGAGTGCTGCCGCCGGCGCCGTAGGTGATGGAGACGAACGTCGGCCGGAGCTGCTCGATCTCCCGGATCGCGCGCCACAGCACCTCTTCGGCCTCGGGCGTCTTCGGCGGGAAGAACTCGAACGAGAACGACTTGGTCCCAGCCGCGAGCAGTTCACGGATGGTCGGCGCACTGTCGTTGCGCATCGAGGGGAAGCCGGTCGCCATGCGCACCAGGCTACCCGCCCGCACCGGGTCCGTGCCGGGACCGACTACTCTCCGAGACGTGGACCCTGAAGCAGCGAACACGGCACCGGACATCGCGGGTGGAGTGCAGCTCGCCCTCACCAGCTTTCTCGACATCCAGCAAAAGCGCCTGACCGCGCTCGGGCCGGAACTGGCCGCGCAGGTCGAAGCCGCGCGGGACGCGACCAGTGGTGGCAAGCGGTTGCGGCCCGCCTTTTGCTACTGGGGTTTCCGCGCCGCCGGTGGTGATCCGGAACTACCGATCCTGAAGGCCGCCGCCAGCCTGGAGATGCTGCACGTCAGCGCCCTGGTGCACGACGACGTGATGGACTCCTCGGACGTACGGCGCGGGGCACCCTCCGCGCACCGGCGGTTCGAGGCGCTGCAGCGCGAGCGGACCGCGCGTACCGGTAAGGGTGGTGACGCGGAGAGCTTCGGTATCGGCGCGGCCATCCTGCTGGGCGATCTCTGCCTGGTCTGGGCCGACGAGATGATGCACACCTCCGGCTTCTCCACCGAGGCCCTCGGCCGCGCTTCGCAGTTCTTCGACGCCGTCCGGATCGAGGTCACCGCCGGGCAGTACCTCGACCTTGTCGCGCAGGCCAGCGGCGAGGCCGACATGGATCGGGCCCTGCGGGTGCTGCGGTTCAAGTCCGCCACCTACACGGTCGAGCGGCCCCTGCACATCGGCGCGGCGCTCGCGCATGGCGGCCAGAGCCTGATCGACTCGCTGTCGGCCTTCGGTCTGCCGCTCGGCGAGGCCTTCCAATTGCGCGACGACCTGCTCGGCGTCTTCGGCGATCCCCAGGTGACGGGCAAGCCCGCGGGTGACGATCTGCGCGAGGGCAAGCGAACGGTCCTCACGACGTACGCCGTGGAGCATGCGTCACCGGCCCAGCTGGCGGAGTTCGATCGCCTCTTCGGGTCAGACGAGCTTGGTGACGACGAGGTCCAGGTGCTGCGGGAGATCCTGCAGGACACGGGCGCGGTCCAGGCCTGCGAGGACCTCATCACCGAACGCACCCAGGACGCGCTCGCCTCGCTCGGCAAGGCCCCGATCGACGACGCCGAGGCCCGCGAGGCCCTCGCCGCCCTGGCCGTGGCCGCCACCTCCCGCTCGGTCTAACCCGGCCGCCGCCGTTCAGCTCGCGGCAGCCGGTTCAACCCACAGGCCGGTTCAGCCCGCGGCGGGCGGTTCAGCCGGCGGCGTAGGCAGAGATGAGTTTGAGCAGGTCGGCGCTCGGGTCGAGGTCGCCGAGCACGATGACCTTGAGTACCGAGCGCTGCTCGTCGTACATGGTCTCGACGCGAAGCCGGCCGTCCTCGGCCCGCCGGCCTTGCAGCGCGGCGAGCACCAGCGTGCCGATCCGGTCGGCGGCGAGGCGGTCGACGCCGTCGATCCGCACGATGCTGGACACCTCGAGCTGCCGTTCGCCGGTGACCTCCGGCCGGCCGGTCAACGCCTCCAGGTCCGCCCGGGCGATGCGGTACTGCTTGCCGATGCGAACCGCCTTCAGCTTGCCGTCGCGCACGTAGTTGCGGACCGTGCGCACGTGCAGACCCAATCGGTCGGCCACCTGCTCGACCGAGTAGAGCTCCTGAGGCATGCCCTCATGATAGGTAGCCATGGACCCCGAACCGGTCAGCGTCACCGCGCCACCAGTGCCCCGGCCGCGCCTGCTGCGCCAGCACTGGCTCGACCTCACCTTCCTGCACTGGGAGATCGAGCCTGAGGCGATCGAGCGGTTCTACCCGCCGGGGACTCGAGCGGACGTCTTCGAGGGCCGGACGTACGTCGGTCTGATCCCTTCCGCATGGTGGGTACGGGCCTCCCCCTCGGCCCGGCGTTGCCCTGGCCCGGGAACTTCCTCGAAACCAACGTGCGCCTCTACTCGGTCGACCGAACCGGCCGTCGCGGCGTGGTCTTCCTCAGCCTGGACGCCAACCGGCCGCTGGTGGTCGCGGCGGCCCGCGCGGTCTTCGGCCTGCCCTACCGGTGGACCCGGCTTCGGCACAGCGCGATCGGCGAGATCCACACGTATACGGCCGAGCGCGGGCCCAGCCGGGTCCAGGTCCGGGCTGGTGAGCAGCTGACAGCGGGACCGCTCGAACACTGGTTGACCGCGCGCTGGGGGCTGCACGTCAGCCACCTCGGTAAGACCTGGTATCTACCCAACGAACATGCCGTTTGGGACCTGCGCCGTGCCGAAGTGCTCGATCTCGACGACGGCCTGCTCGCCACGCACGGCCTCGCCCAGGTCACCGCCCGGCCACCCGATCATGTTGCCTTTAGCAACGGTGTGGCCGCCTCGTTCGGCCGTCCGGTACTAGTCGAATAGCGGGCGGACGCGTTCCAGCACCGCGATGTGCTCGGCGCCGGACAGGCCCATGCCCATCGTGTTGATGCCGAGGTGGGTCGCACCCAGCTCGCGCCACGCGGCGGCGTACGCGGCCCACTCGTGTTCCGGTACGGCGGACAATGTCAGGCGAGCCTCCACCCCGACGGCCTCGGGATCGCGGCCGGCCTGTTCGGCGTACCGCTTGAGCTGGTCGATCTTCGCCCGCGCCTCGTCGTTCGGCGCCAACTGCGGGAACCAGCCGTCGCCGATCCGGCCGGTCCGCTTGATCACCGCGTCGGCTCCGCCACCGAACCAGATCGGGATCGACCGGCGCGGCGGCAACGGCCGGATTCCGGCGTTGTCGATCTGGTGCCACTTGCCGTCGTACGTGATCAGGTCGTCGGCCCAGAGCTTGCGCAACACCTCGACCTGTTCGGTCAGGCGCGCGCCTCGCTCACTGAACGGCACCCCGAGCGCGTGATACTCGACCTCGTTCCAGCCGATGCCGACGCCAAGGCGCAACCGACCGCCACTCAGTACGTCGACCTCGGCCGCCTGCTTGGCGACAAGGGCCGTCTGGCGTTGCGGCAGGATCACCACGTTCGTGACGAGTTCGACGGTGGTGGTCAGCGCCGCGAAGTACCCGAACAGCACGAGCACCTCGTGGAACGAGTCATCACTGGTGTAACCGCGCCACCCCGGCCGCGTGTCCACGCCGGCCCCGAGCACATGGTCGTACGCCAGCAGGTGCGAGTAGCCGGCAGCTTCAGCGGCCTGCGCCCAGTCCCGAACCACCGCCGGGTCATGACCAATCTCAAGCTGCGGCAGCACCGCTCCAATACGCATGTCGGGCCTTTCGCTGGTCGGGTAAATCCTTGCCGGCCGGGACCGGGTGGATGGCAGGATCGCCTACATGATTCTCGTGTGTGGGGCGACGGGCAACATCGGTAGCGCGCTGGTGGAAGCCCTAGTGGCCGCCGACGAGCCAGTGCGGGCACTAGTACGACAAGCCGACCGAGCGCCTGCAGGGGCCGAGGCCGTCGTGGGCGATCTCCACCAGCCCGAGACTTTCCTGGACGCCTTGAGCGGCGTAGACGGACTGTTCATGCTCAGCGGGTACAACGACGAGGACAAACTGCTCGCAGCCGCTCAAACCGCTGAAGTCAGGCACGTCGCACTCCTGTCGAGTGCCTCACTTGACGGGACTGACACCACCAACGCGGGTGCCTTCAGATAAGTGGGCTGCGGCGTTCGAGGGCGATGACGTCGAGCCACTGACCGGCGAGTGGTCCTTGCGGCATGCGGCCGACTCGCTCGCGGGTGCCGATGACGCGGAAGCCGAGCGCCTTGTGCAGGGCAAGGCTGGCGGTGTTCTGGGGGAAGATGCCGGACTGGATCGTCCAGATCCCGGCGGCCTCGGTGCTGTCGATCAACGCCTGCAACAGTGCGCGTCCGACGCCTTGCCCGGCGGCCGCCTCGGCGACGTACACCGAATGCTCGACCACACCCGCGTAGACCGCCCGGGTCGAGACCGGCGTGATCGCGATCCAGCCGAGCACAGGTCCATCCTCGGCCGCGCGAGCCACCAACCGGTGGCCCGGCAACCGCCCCTGGTCGAACGTCTCCCAGCTGGGCGGCTCGGCCTCGAAGGTGGCGACCCCGGTCGCGATGCCCTCGGCGTAGATCGCCTCGACCGCCGGCCAGTCCGCCGCGGCCATCGGTTCGATCAGCATCAGACCGCCGGCAGGCCGACCAGTAGGCACGGCACCTCGGCGTCACCCGGAAGGCGCATCAGGATCCGGAGCTGGCCCGACTCCTTCGCGTCCTCGCCGAAGATCTGCAACGCGACCGCCACGGTGTCATGGTCGGCGTCGAGCAGGTGCTGCCAGCCTTCCCAGAGCACCAACTCGGGCTCACCGGTACCGCGATCGCCGAGCGAGTCGGCCAGCGCGTCCCAGTTGCGGCCGAACCAGCGCGGCAGGTCGAACGCCGTCGCGCAGGTGTCGAGAAAGCCCGCTTTGTCGAGCACACCGGTGGTGTCGAGCAGCGTGTAGGTCCAGCCGGCCTCGACGGCCTCGCGCTCGACGGCCTCGGCCGGTTCGGCTGAATTCCAGCGATACACCCCTGGCGGAAGACCTTCGGCCAGCAGCTCGGTCACGCTCATTCGTCCACCCGTATTCTGCGGAAGCTCTGGTAGTGATCGTCGGTGTAGTACTGCTCGCCGCCCTTGCCGGTGACGATGCGCCGGGCGCCACGGCCGGACTCCCCCGGGGTCTTCACGGTGTATTCCCGGTAGTACCCGCGATCATGCTTGGGCAGGATGCGCTCGTTGTTGCCGAACACGATGCCGTCGCGCTGGTACGGAAACGGCCCGCCCTTCTCGATCAGCTCGAGCGTTTGGCGCGCCTCGGCCGGCAGGTCGTTCACACTGACCAGGACCAGGCCGCTGTCCGGATCGGCCTCGGTGTGCTTCGAGGCGTCCTCCGGGCTGCAGCCGAACAGCGAGGCGGCCAGGGTGAGCACCATCATGGCGATCACCACGGCCGCGACGATGCGAGCGGCCTTCGGGTTGCCGATCACACGGCCCCCCGCAGACGCCGCGCGAACGCCGCCGCGGCGGCCTCGGGATCATCCGCGTCCGCGATGGCGCGGACCACCACAACTCGTTCCGCTCCGGCCTCCATCACCTCGTCCAGCCGTTCGAGATCGATCCCCCCGATCGCGAACCACGGCTTGGCCGAGTTCCTGCTGGCGGCGTACGACACGAGTTCGAGGCCCGCCGCGGCACGGCCGGGTTTGGTCGGCGTGGTCCAGGTCGGCCCGGTGCAGAAGTAGTCCGACCCGGTCTCCTCGATCGCGGCGTTGACCTGACTGAAGGTGTGCGTCGATCGCCCGATCACCGGCTCCGGCCCGAACACCGCGCGCGCCGCGGCCACGGGCAGGTCCCGCTGACCAAGGTGCAGCACGTCGGCTCCGGCCGCGAACGCCACGTCGGCACGATCGTTCACCGCGAGCAGCGTTCCGTGCCGGCGGCAGACGTCCGCGAAAACCTCCAGCGCGGCGAGTTCGTCGGCGGCCTCGATGCCCTTCTGGCGCAGCTGCACGATGTCGACGCCACCACGTAGCGCGGCGTCAAGGAACTGTTCGAGATCACCTTGCTCCTGCCGGGCGTCCACACACAGGTACAGACGCGCATCGGCGAGACGTTCGCGGGCGGTGGTATCAGCGGGAACAAAGGAGGTCACAGGCTCAGCCTGCCATGTTCCCGGCCTCGGCCGCTCTGCAGGTTCAGGCAACATAGGGTCGAGCTATGGCAGACACAAGCGCGGACGTGGTGATCGTCGGGGGTGGACTGATCGGCCTGGCCACCGCCTGGCGACTGGCGCGCGACGGCGTGCGGGTCGTGGTCGCCGATCCGACGCCCGGCGAGCAGACCTCGTCCGTGGCCGCGGGCATGCTGGCACCGGTCACCGAGGTGGAGTACGGCGAAGACGATCTACTCGCGCTCAACCTGGCCGGCGTGGCCGCATGGCCGGCCTTCGCCGCCGACCTCGAGCACGCCACCGGTCTGCCCTCCGGCCTGTACGCGAGTGGCACGCTCTCGGTCGCGTACGACGCCGACGACGCGGCCGCCATCCGCCGCCTCGCGGAGTACCAGCGCCGGCTCGGCCTGGACGTGGTCGAGCTCACCGGTCGCGAAGCGCGCAAACGCGAACCCCTGCTGGCCGTCGGTGTTTCGGCCGGAATGTGGGTCCCGAACGACCATTCCGTGGACAACCGCCGCGCCGTGACCGCCCTGCTGGCCGCAACCGAGGCCGCCGGGGTCCAGCTGGTACGACGTACGGTCGCGCGGGTGGTCGTGGACGGGCAGCGCGCGAGTGGCATCGAACTGGCCGGCGGCGAGGTCATCCGCGCGGAAACGGTTGTGGTCGCGGCCGGGCCCTGGTCCGCCCAGATCGACGGGATTCCGGACGAACTCCGGCCGCCGGTCAGGCCGTTGAAGGGCGAGATCCTCCGCCTGCGTGTTCCCGAGGCCTACCGGCCCGCGTTACAGCACACCGTGCGCGCGACCGCACGCGGCTTTGCGGTCTACCTGGTTCCCCGGCCGGATGGCGAGTTGGTGGTGGGGGCCACCAGCACCGAACTCGGGTACGACACTCGCGTTCTGGCCGGAGGCGTCTTCAGCTTGTTGCGGGATGCCCGAATGGTGCTGCCGATCACCGACGAGCTGGAACTGGTCGAGGCCGTCGCGGGGTTGCGCCCGACCACACCGGACAACGCGCCGATCCTCGGCCCCGCCGGCATCGACGGCCTGCTGTGGGCGACGGGCCACTACCGCAACGGCGTACTGCTGAGTCCGATCACGGCCGGCCTGATCGCCCAGACCGTACTCACCGGCACGGTGCCCGACCTCGCGAAGCCCTTCCTGGCCGAGCGATTCCGCACCGCGCCGCGGGCCTCGTGACCCATCCCACGGACCTCGGCCTTTCCCGCTGGCGCACATTGCATACAGTGGCCTTGTGAACGTCGTTGTGAACGGCACCGCCGAGCAAGTACAAGCCGGAAGCACGGTCGCGGACGTGGTGGGGCGCTGGGCCAAGAGCCCGACCGGGGTCGCGGTCGCGGTCAATGACGCCGTCGTCACCCGAACGGACTGGCCGGAAACGGCCTTGGCCGAGGGCGACCGGGTGGAGATCCTGACCGCCGTACAGGGTGGCTGACGATGACCGACGACATCTTCCGGATCGCCGGGCGCGAATTCACCTCCCGGCTGATCACCGGCACCGGCGGGGCTCCCAGCCTCGAGGTACTCGAGGAGGCGCTGGTCGCCTCCGGCACCGAGCTGACCACCGTCGCGTTGCGGCGGCTGGACCCGAGCCAGCAAGGGTCCGTGCTCGACGTGCTCAAACGTCACGACATCCAGGTCCTGCCGAACACCGCCGGCTGTTTCACCGCGGGTGAGGCCGTACTGACCGCCAAGCTGGCCCGCGAAGCGCTGGAGACGGACCTGATCAAGCTGGAGGTCATCGCCGACGATCACACCCAGCTGCCGGATCCGCTGGAACTGCTGGACGCAGCCGAGCGGCTCGTGGCGGACGGGTTCAAGGTTCTGGCCTATACGAACGATGATCCGATCCTGGCGAGGCGGCTGGAACAGATCGGGTGTTCGGCCGTGATGCCGCTTGGTTCCCCGATCGGGTCCGGGTTGGGTATTCGCAATCCGCACAACATCTCGATGATCGTTGAAGAGGCGGGTGTTCCGATTGTGCTGGACGCGGGGATCGGGACGGCCTCGGACGCGGCACTCGCGATGGAGCTCGGCTGCGACGCGGTACTGCTCGCCACGGCCGTCACCCGGGCCGAACACCCGAAGCTGATGGCCCAGGCAATGCGCGACGCCGTAACCGCCGGCCGCGCCGCCCACCTGGCCGGCCGCATCCCCCGCCGCTGGCACTCCTCCAACCCGTCCTCCCCTCTCGAAGGCCGCCTCGGCTCCTAGTGTCCTGAGTCGGAAGTTCGTGCTTCAGCTCCGGTGTCCAGGTGCGTGTATCGCAAGGCGGAGAAGCGGTCGCGATGCTCTAGCATCGTGGCCGTTTCTCCAACGCCGCGAGGTGCGTGCCTGGACGCCGGAGATGTGCACGAACTTCCGACTCAGGACACTAGCCTTCCCCGCTGCACGGCCACGTCGGGCTTTACAGCCACTTCGGCCGCCCGGCTTCGGCTGTCGTTCCCAGCCTCATTTCGGCGGTCGGCTGAGCTCCTTGTCGGCCGCGGTCGTATCGGCTCCCGCTTCGGCGAGCGGTTGTTCGTCGCTGCTCGTCCGAGTTGGCACCATTTGTGCTCGCTGGGCAGCGCCAATTCGGAGTGCGGAAGTACCACCCTCGGGACGGTCGCGCGAGCCGGGCGCGGCGCGTCGTACGGGGTGCCCAAACCGTCGTACGGCCGCAGTCTTGCTGTGACAGAGGCGCAATGCTCCGGTACGGGAACAGTTCTGTACTTTGCGTACGCGGTTGACTACGTTTTGTCGTGTTGTTCCGGTCTCCGCCCGCCGGTGAAGCATCAGCCATCACTGGATCTACGGAGGACAAATGCGGAATTCAGCAACCCGAATCGTTGCCGGCGCCATGCTCGCGGTCGGCGCGTTCACGTTCGTAGGAGTTTCGCCCGCCGCGGCGGCACCCGCGGTAGCGCAGTCGACCACCGGCGGCGCTGTCGACGACATCGTCGACCTGGCCAACGACCTGCTCGACGAGGCCTACGACCTGCTGCAGTGTGCGGCCGACCTGCTCGACGACACGCTGGACGAAGTCCTCGGCTGATCGATCCAGCTGAACGACAAAGGGCCTGCCACTCCGGCAGGCCCTTCGTCATGTCCGCCCCCTTTCGCGTTTTCCGCGGAGCCCAGCAGCGAGCGCGGAGCCCAGCGCCGAGCGCGGGCGTTCCACCACGTGGGCCGGTTCGGAGCTGAGGTTGCTAAGGGCAAGGGAGCGGTTGCCGTGGGCAATCTCGGCGGTTGCTCTCGGCAAGCGAGGGTCGCGAAACGGCTTTGGGACAAGGGTTTCGGGCTCGAAAGCACAACCGGAGTGTTCGCGGTTGTGAACAACACCACTGTAGTTCAGTCGTACCATGTAAACCTTTGGTAACAGCCGTAACAAGGTGCACAGGCGCACCTGTTGTCACATCAGTACCGCGCTTACCGTCAAGGGATAGCCACGGGGAGATGGACAGATGGACAACTTGCGCAATTCAGCGCCGACCAGCGCGGCCGACCAGGCTGCCGAGACGGCGACCACGATTTCGGGCGGCACCACCGGCCCCACTCAAACCCACACCGGGTCCGCTCAGCCCCACACCGGGCCAAGTCAGACCCGCACCGGGCCTGCCCACACCGGCGGCAGGACCTCCGCACCGGCTGAGCACGAACCGGTCAGCGTCTCCGCGACCGCCTGGTCGGCGGCCCGGGACAACCGGCGGCGGACCACCTTGATGATCGCGAAGGGCGTCAGCGTCCCGCTGATCGCCGCCGGTCTGATCACGGCGGGTTCACCCGGTTTCGGCGGTTACAAGGTGCAGAGCGGTGACACCCTCAGCCACATCGCGCAGCGCTACGGCACCACCGTCAACGCGCTCGTCAAACTGAACCACCTGCCGGGCAACGGCAACGCGATCTACGTCGGCGACATCCTGAAGCTGCCCGGCAAGGGCGGCAGCGGCAAGACCGTGCGGCCGCAGCGTCCGCGCGCCGGCGTGGTCTACGTGATCAAGCCCGGCGACACGATCGAGCGGATCGCGCGGCGCTACAAGATCAAGCAAAGCGCCTTGCTGGCGGCCAACGGCCTCACCCGCAGCGCCCGGATCTTCGCCGGCAAGCCGCTGCGCATCCCGATCGCCGTACCAGGGAAACCGGCGAAACCGCCGAAGACCTCGAAACCGGCAAAGCCCAAGAAGAAGAACAACACGTTCGCCGGCCGAACGTACTCGGACAAGGTGGTCGCGGCCGCCGACCGTAACCGGGCCATCCTGCGCTCGCGCGATCTGCCGAGCCGGGCCCAGATCCGCGCTCTGATCATCGCCACGGCCAAGCGCCACGGCGTCAACCCGAACCTCGCACTGGCCATCTCCTGGCAGGAGTCCGGCTGGAAGCAGCGGGTCGTCTCGCCCGCGAACGCGATCGGCGCGATGCAGGTCATCCCGTCCACCGGGCGGTTCAGCTCGAACATCGTCGGGCGCGACCTCGATCTGCTCAAACCGCGCGACAACATCACCGCGGGCGTCGTACTGCTCGACCGGCTGACCAACGCGGCGGAGCTGCCGATCGCCATCGCGGGCTACTACCAGGGCCTCGGCGGCGTCCGGCGCCATGGGATGTACGCCGATACCAAGGTCTACGTGCAGAACGTGACCCGCATCATGAACCGGCTCGATCAGGGCTGGAACCCCGCCGGCTGACAACACGTACGATGGCACGTCGACCTGGTACGAGAGCGGTCACCGAGGGTGGTCCGGCGCGGCGCCGAAGGCGCTCCCGGGCCACTTCTTTACACTCTCAAGGCAGGAGTGCGTACAGCAGCGATGATCTGAGCGGGAAGGCCCACGTGGACACCCAGACCAGCGACCCTCTCGTCGGGCGGTTGCTCGACGGCCGGTATCGCGTGGGTTCCCGGGTCGCCAAGGGCGGTATGGCCACGGTTTACGAGGCCCTCGACACCCGGCTGGACCGGATCGTCGCACTCAAGGTGATGCACAGCGGCCTCGGTGACGACGCGGAGTTCGCCCGCCGCTTCGTGCAGGAGGCCCGCTCCGCCGCCCGGCTGTCCCACCCGAACGTGGTCGCCGTGTTCGACCAGGGCGACGACAACGGCACGCTGTTCCTCGCCATGGAGTACGTGCCGGGCCGTACGTTGCGTGACCTGGTCCGCCAGTTCTCCCCCATGTCACCGAGCCGCGCGCTCGAACTGCTGACCCCGGTGCTGTCCGCGCTGTGCGCCGCGCATGACGCCGGCATCGTGCACCGCGACATCAAGCCCGAGAACGTACTGATCGCGAACGACGGCACCGTCAAGGTCGCCGACTTCGGCCTGGCCCGAGCGAGTACGGCGAGTGGCAACACCGCCACCCAGGGCATGCTGATGGGCACCGTTTCGTATCTGGCGCCCGAGCTGGTCACCGACGGCCGAGCCGATGCCCGTTCCGACGTGTACTCCGCGGGCATCCTGCTCTACGAACTGCTCACCGGCGAGAAGCCGCACAGTGGCGAGAGCCCGATCCAGGTCGCCTACCAGCACGTGCACGCGGATGTGCCTCCGCCGTCGCGACTGGAAGCCTCCATCCCGCCGTACGTCGACGCCCTGGTGCAACGCGCCACGGCCCGCGACCGCGACCTCAGGCCGGCCGACGCCCGCGTCTTCAGCCGCCAGGTCAACCGCGTGCGCAGCGCCCTCGACGAAGGCCTGCAGGACGATCCCGAGCTCACCGGCGATCTGACCGTGCCGATTCAGGCCATGCGCCAAGACAGCGGGTACGACGACGGCTACTCCCGATCCGCCGCCGCGGCGATGCCCGCCCCGGCCGGTGTTGGTGGCGTGGCCTTCCCGCAGAACCCGGGCCACAACGACACCATCGTGGTCGAACCCGAACTCATCGCGAGCGCCCTCAAACCCGGGTCAGTCGCCAGGCCTCCCGCAGCCAAACGCCGCCGGGGCCGCGGCCTCGCCACCTTGCTGGCGGTCCTGCTCATCGCCGGTGCCGTCGGTACGGCGGCCTGGTTCGTCGGCGTCCAGCGCTACACCCACGCCCCGAACCTGGTGAACCTCACCGAGGTGGCCGCGAGCGCCAAGGCCGGCGAGATCGGTCTCAAGATCGAAAAGCGCGAGTCCACGTTCAGCGAAACCGTGCGCGCCGGCCTGATCATCGCGACCGACCCCGGCGCGGGCGAACGGATCCGCAAAACCGGCACGATCGGCCTCACCGTCTCCAAAGGACCCGAGCGGTACGGCGTACCGAAGCTGACGGGCCTCAGCCAAGAAGCCGCGTCCCAGGCCATCGAGAACACCAACCTGCGTCTCGGCAAGATCAGCACCGTCTACAACGAGAACGTGCCCGCCGGCGTGGTCTTCGGCCAATACCCGAAGGTCAACACCTCGGTGAAGCGCGACGCCCTCGTCCTGTTGACCGTCAGCAAGGGCAAACGCCCCATCACCGTGCCGGATCAAACCGGCAAACGGCAGATCCAGGCGAAGACCGCCCTTCGCCGGCTGGGCTTCACGGTCAAGATCGACCTCGCCTTCAGCGAGAAGGTGCCCGAGGGACGCGTCATCAGCCAAGACCCGCGCACCGGCATCAGGTACACCCGGGACACCATCAAGCTGCTCGTCTCCAAGGGCCCGGCCCTGCGCGAAGTCCCCAACGTACGCAGCAAAAACGTCGAAGACGCCAAGCGGATCCTCACCGCCGCCGGCTTCAAGGTCGAAATCCGCCGAGGCCCCTTCGACCTCCACCTGAACCTGGTAGCCGCCCAAAACCCCACCGCCGGCACCATGGCCAAACCCGGCAGCACCGTAACCATCACCATCCTCTAGTCCTCGCGTCCCCGGCGCTGCGGGCCTCACGGCGTTGCGGCGGGATGTCACGGCGTTGCGCCACCGAAGCCGGGATGAGCCGTGGTCACCCGTCCCCCTAAGTCTTCCGAATTGTCAGGTGGACGGGTGAGGTGTGGCCGGTCGACTCGGGTGGTTGCCGTGAAGGCCCGAGCGGATCGGTACTCGGATAGCGCGCATTCGCGTCGCCGCACTTTCCCGGATCGACCTCATACCGACCCAACACGTCCCCGCCCGCGCCCGGCGCGCCGCGAGGCTGCCGCAGGCGCGGTCCGATGGCCTGCTACCCCGCCTTCGGACCAGCCATCCCGTGTCCGCCTGACCTTCTGCCGATGTCGGGCCAACCGTCTGCCGGTGTCGGGCTGGCCGTCAACGTCATGGAGCCCGGGAACGCGAGGTTGCGTGGTCTGAACGGGAACGGAGTCCCGGAATTCGCCCAGTACCGGGTTTTAGCGCGACTACCCGGTTTCGGCGTCGCCGCTGCCGAGTTTTTGCGCCGCTACCCGGTTGCAGCCAGGTAGTCGAGCAAAAACTCGGCAGCCGGCTCGTCCGAACCGTCAGCCAGCCCCATTTGAACCGCCAGCCGGGCCAACGGGACCGCCAGCCGGCCGCAAACCACCCCGCCAGCCACCCCGGCACGGAGCGTGCCCGACTACCCGACGCGGAGCGTGCGGAAATCGCGAAACCCGGCCAAACCCCACCCGTCCCCCTGATAGCTGCCGCCCTTGGTCGGTTCGGGCCGGGTCAAGGGCGCGCAGCGTCACCGCAGGTGATTCCCAAACCCTTGACGCGGCCCGAACCGACCTCACAATTCGAAAGACTCAGGGGGACGGGTGCCAACCGAAACCACCAGAGCGGACGCACCAACAACCACCCGCACCCCACCCGCCGTACCCCCAGAGCGGACGCACCGCAACCACCCGCACCTCACCGCCGTACCCCCGACCGCCGTACACCCGACCGCCGTACCCCCGACCGCCACGGCCGAGCGGAACAGGCGTCTGAGAGGCTTTGCTGGTGACACATCCGCGTATCGCCGTCGTTGCCCTGCTTGCCGTTGCGGCGGCTTGGGGTTCGACCTTCTTCCTGACCAAGGATCTGCTCACGCGGATGGATGTCGCGGACTATCTCGCGTTGCGGTTCGCGATCGCGGCCGTGGCGCTGATCGCGATCAATCCGCCCGCCATCTCCCGGCTGAGCCGCCTCGACAAGGGGCGGGCGGTCGCTCTTGGTGTGACGTACGGAATCGCGCAGCTGGTTCAGACCGAAGGCCTTCGCCATACCTCGGCTAGCGTGTCCGGGTTCGTCACCGGGATGTACGTCGTCTTCACGCCTCTCCTGGCGGCGGTGATCCTGCGGCACAAGATCGGCCGGTGGGCGTGGATCGCCGTACTGCTGGCCACGATCGGTCTCGCCGTACTCTCCCTGCGCGGGTTCACCATGGGCCACGGGGAGTTGCTGACGTTGGCCTCGGCCGCGCTGTACGCGCTGCACATTGTCGGCCTCGGCGCCTGGTCAACCTCATCGAACGCGTTCGGGCTTTCCGCCCTGCAGATGGTCGTGATCGTCGGAGTGTGCGGAATAGGCGCCATTCCGGGCGGTTTCACCCTGCCGAGCGGCGGTCAGGACTGGATCAGCGTGCTGTACATGGCGTTGATCGCCGGCGCGTTCGCGTTGATCGTGCAGACCTGGGCGCAGGCGCATCTCGCTCCGACCCGGGCGGCGATCGCGATGACGATGGAACCGGTTTTCGCGTCCGGTTTCGCCGTACTCTTCGGTGGCGAGCACCTCACCGTGCGGATGCTCGCCGGAGGGGCGCTCGTACTCGCCGCGATGTTCCTGGTCGAACTTTCACCACGTCGCAAGATCGAGGCCGAAGTCCAGCACCTGGCGCAATGACTATCCTGACCTGGCGAAGGACCTGATCGACCGGCCATCCGAGGGACCAGGCCGAAGGACCCGGGCAAAGGGCGAGTGCGCAAAGTGGAGGTGGACCGGATGCGACGTGCTGCCACGGTCTACCCGTGGGCGGTGATCGGCGTACTGCTGGTCACGTTGACGGCGGGCGCTCTGGTCAACGTGCGGATGAATCCTCATCCCCAGTTGGTCGAAGGCTTGCCGCCCGAATACCGAAAGGTGTCCTTGGCAACCGATCTGCGCCTTCCCTCGACCCATCCGGAGCTGGTCCGGCAGGCGCTGACCGATCTCAAAGCCTTAACGCCGAACGGCTACGGACCGCTCGCGGGCTGGGACGGACCCTGGCGGTACGTATGGCCGCGCGACGCGTCGTTCACCGCGGCTGCCTGGTGCGCGGTCGGGCAGTACGACGAGGCCAGTGAGGTCTTCGCGTTCCTGGACAAGGTCCGGCCGCAGAAAACCAAGGCGGGCGGAGCCGCTCGCGAGCTGGCCGCCGGCGCTCAGCCGCACAGCGGTGGGCGGCACGGCGGTGGACGCTGGGAGGCGCGGTACCACGGTGACGCGTCCGGACCCATGCTCGACGGACGCCATCCGCAGCTCGATGGATCGGGCTGGGTCCTTTGGTCCGCCTGGTTCTGCGCCACGCTGCAAGGCGACCGGGCCGCGGCCGATGCCCAGGTGGTCCGGAACTGGCCGATGCTGCGGCAGTCGGCCGACCAGATCACAATGGAGCTCGGGTCCAACGGTCTACCGTCGCCTTCGCCCGACTACTGGGAGCGCAACGAATCCGAGCTCACGCTTGGCACGGTGGCACCGTTGCTGGCGGGCCTACGTTCAGCGAGTGCGCTGGCGAAGCGGACGAACCACCTGCAAGACGCCGAGCGCTGGTCGAACGCGGCGGGCCGGCTCGAGCACGCCATCGACCGGGCCTTCGGCGGCCGCCGGGGTTATCCCCGGACCAAGCACGGTGGTGCTGACGCGATCGTGACGGTTCTCGGGCCACCCTTCGCCGCGGCCCGGCCACCGGTGGTCGAGGCCATCGAACGCAGCCACGCCGTGCTGACGTTGCCGAACGGCGGCGTCACACCGGGCCAGGACTGGCGTGCCGACGGAGTCGCGTGGACGCCGCAAACCGCCTTGTTCGGCCTGAGCGCGGCGGCCCGTGGCGATCGCCGTACGGCCGAATCCGTACTGGCCTGGCTCGACAACCATCGCACCAGCAGCGGCTCCATCCCCGAAAAGGTCAACCGCCTCAACGCCGTCGCCGGCGAAGCCCCTCTCGGCTGGACATCCGCCCTAGTGGTCCTCACGGCCACCGCGCTGGACCGCCCCCTCCCCATCCCATAACCCCGCCGGGCGCGTGTCACAAGGGTCCGATGAACCCCGACACGCCTGGTCACAAGCGTCCGATGAACGGGTGAGGCGGCGTGTCGCGGGTGGGGGTGGGGGTGGGGGTGGGGGTGGGGGTGGGCTAGGTGCTGGTGATCAGGTTGGTGGCCAGGGTTGGGGAGAATTGGCCGGCGGTGGTGTCGGGAGCGGTGCCGCAGGGACCGTCGGAGTTGCCGGGAACTTTGGCCCAGAGCAGCATTTCGGCGCCGCCGCCCAGTTGGGTGACCGAGCCGAGGCGTCGGCCTGCCGGGTTGCACCATTCGCCGTTGGAACCGTTGCCGTTGCGGCTGGTGTCGACGACGTACGGCTTGGTGTACGCGTACCGGCTGCTCAGGCTGCTCCGGACCGCGCTGCCGTAGCTGGTCGAGGCGCTGGTGGTGTAGTAGTTCGACACGTTCACCGCGAAACCGCGGGCGTACGACAGACCCGCGCCGTGCAGGCGTTGGGCCATCGTGTCGGCCGCTACCCAGCCCGCGTTGCCGCCGTCGAGGTAGGCCCAGGTGTTCGGCGCGTTGTCCCGGAACTGCTGCAACGCGAACGACAGCATGGCGTTCCGCTCGGTGATCTGCGCCGCGGTCATGCAGTCGAAATCACCCAGGGCGTCGGGTTCGAGGACCACCACCGCGGGCCGGGTGCCGATGGCGGACGCGAACGCCGCGACCCAGGTGCGGTACGCCGAAGGTGATCCCGCTCCCCCGCCGGAATGACCGCCGCAAGCGTCTCGGCCCGGCAGGTTGTACGCGACCAGGATCGGCAGCTTGTCGGCATTGTCGGCCGCTCCAACGAAGGCCCCGACGATCGTACCGATGGTGGTTCCGCTCGGCGGGTTGCCGAACCAGCGGGCCATCGGCTTGGTCGCGATCGAGGCGTTGATCGCGCTGGCGCGGGAGTCACCGCCGTTGTTGCGTACCCAGGTCGCCGGAGTCGAGTTCGGGTCCACGTAGAACCCGCTGGTCAACTCCACCGGACTGGCCAGCACCCGCGCCGCCCCGGAACCCGAAGCGCCCGAGGCCGGAGCCGCCGAGCCGCCGTTATGGCCCGGGCGGCTTGAAGCGGCAGAGGAGGCGAAGGCGGTGATCCAGGCGAGGGCGGAGTTCCAGTTGACCGCGACCTCGTTCGTCGACCAGGAGCTGATGTGGTCGACGTAGCAGGCCGCGGGCGCGCAGCCGGGCAGGTACCGCTGCGCGACCGGATCCTGCAGTCCCGAGTTCGGGCCACCCGCTAGCGAGCCCGGCGCGGGATTCGGCAGGGCCGGCTCCAGCGAGTGCGCCCAGAACCGGTGGTGCTGGTTCTGCGCCGACCGTTCGCCGTACCCGGTGATGTACGACTGGTTCAGCGCGTTCCGCCCGAGCAAGTAGTCCATCGACTCCAGCGCGGCCTCCCGGTAGCGCGCCTGCTTCGTCAGGTCGTAGGCCATCGCGATCACCATGGCGTTGTTGGCCACCGCGCTGTTCGAACCCCAGACGTACTGCCCGTCCGGCGGGAGATACGGATTCGCGTATCCCTGCTGGCGAAGCGCCGTGACGTACTGGTCGGCGACGGACTTGATCCGCGCCTCGACCGCCTTACGCGCCGTACCGGTCAATCGCCAAGGCACCCGGGCCAACGCCAGATCGGCCAGTCCACCCATGTCCCGCCACGAGAAGCCCTCCGTGGTCAGGCCGGTCGTGATCTGGCTCTTGTACGTCGGAAGCCCGGTGGTCGCGAAGAGCTCTGCCGCGGCCCACGAGAACTCGTCCCGCACATCGGTATCCGAGTAAGGCCCACCGCCAACACTCTCGGCAGGCGCGTACACGGCCGGATTCGCCTTCGCGGCCTTCCACGCCTTCGTAGCCGCCGACAGGCACCGCAGAGCGAGCGCAGGGTCCCAGACCGCGTAGACGCGGGCACACCGGGCTCCAACGGCGGCAACGTTCAGAGTCGCCGCGGTCGTCGGCGGGTACAAGTGACGCGGTTGCGGGTCCGCAGACGGCAGCATCGGCACAGCGGTCCACGCGAGGTCATGGATCTTCGGATGCACCATGCCAGCGAGAGGCTCTCCAGACGGCACCTGCATCCGCAGCATGAAGTCGATCTCCCAGCGGGCCTCGTCCAGCACGTCGGGCTTGCGGTTCCCAGACTCGGGAATACGCAACGTACGGTCAGCAACACCCGCATAGTCACCGGTAGTCGCCGAACGCTCGTAGAGGTCCAGCAACTGCCAAGCGGCCAGTGCACCGTTGACGACGTACTTGCCGTGGTCCCCGGCGTCGTACCAGCCGCCACGGACGTCGAGGCTGTAGTCGCATGTACCGGGCAGACACGGTACGGACGTGTCCCCGGTGTTTGGAGCTACCCCGAGGTGTCCCGCCTCCCGGGCGTAGGCCTCACCCACGTAGGCGGATTCGATCGGGATGCCGCTGCGGTTGTGGTAGAAGTACGCGAGCGCGTCGCGCCGCAGGCCGTCGTACAAGTCCTTGGAGATCTCGAACGGCTCACTGATCTCAGAGCCGACTGCAAGGCGATAACCCTTACCTACAACGCGAAAGCTGTCGAACGAGACCAGTTGGACGGAGTCCCCCGACATCGCGTCACGGCCGTACAACGAGGTCTGTCCGCTAGCAACCGCCGTACCGCTCGCGTCGAGCAGACGCCACGGATGCGCTCCAGTCGCCGTAGTGACGACCGTGGCCCGTTTAGGCCCATCGACCAGATAGCCGTGCTGGTTCACCCGTACGGGCGATCCGAGGTCTCGGGGCCCACCAGGCGGTACGACACCTCCGACAAACGAGATGTTGTCCAGGCACAACGTGTACGCCGTAGTGGCGCCGCCCATCTGGAAGCTGACCTGGCCGTGTTCCGAGTCGATGGTCGACGTCCCGTTCACCGTGTACGTCTGCGAGGTCGTCGTGATCGCGACGGCCTGACTGAGCGGAGTGGTGTGCGGAGGTATCGCCAGTTGTGCCACCGCCCGGATCGTCACGGGCTGACTGGCCGAGGCATCGAACCGCAGGGTGTAGGGCTGCCCCTTTTCCAGGGGTACGTCGTTCTGGCCGATCATCGAGTCCCACGGATTGACCGTGCCGGCCGGAATCTCCGCGCACAGGCGACCGTCGGTCACCGTCGACGGAGTGTTTCCGCTGCTCCACCAGGGGCTTTTGTCGGCGGTGTCGAAGCCGGTGTTCAGCAGCCGTTCGTAGGGCCCGCCGGCGTGCGCCGGTGCAGCGAGCAACGGAATGATCAGCGTCGGACCGAGGCAGGCCAGTACGAGCCTGCGCAGTGTGGACATACCGGACCTCCGAAATGCGGGCGGTCGCTCTGGGAGCGCTTGCGGTTTCGCCGGGGATCCAGCGACGTTCCCCGAATGCTGTCGAGGCGCCAACCAGCTGTCAAGAGCCGGAACCCGCTTAATTCGGGCTGGGAAAGCCCTTCCCAAGAGAGCGATTGTCTGCTTACTCTGACTGGAAGCGCTTCCAGTTTCCGCCCAGTTTCAGCCGGGTGCCGTCAGAACGAAGCCTGAGATCCCCTGGAGAGGTTCATGCGCCCAAGACTGTCCAAAGCCCTCGCCTTATCCGTTGGCATCACCCTGCTGGCGGTCACCGCCGCCTGCGGGGGCAGCGACGCCGGGAGTGGTGAGACCGACGGCAAGATCACGCTGACGGTCAAGACGTTCAGCAAGTTCGGCTACGAGGATCTCTACAAGCAGTACGAAGCGGATCACCCGGGCGTTGTCATCAAGGAGGACAACATCGCCAAGCTGGCCGACTACACGCCCAAGCTCCAGCAGTGGCTGACCGCGGGCAGCGGCGCGGGCGATGTCGTCGCACTTGAAGAGGGCATTCTGGTCAAGCTGATGGGCAAGCCCGACCAGTTCGTGAATCTGCTGGACCACGGCGCGGCCACGCTGCAGCCGAACTTCCTGGACTGGAAGTGGAAGCAGGCACTGACCACCGACGGCAAGAAACTGGTCGGACTCGGCACGGACATCGGTGCGCAGGGCATGTGCTACCGCACGGACCTGTTCGCCAAGGCCGGCCTGCCGACTGATCGCGAACAAGTCGGCAAGCTCTGGCCGAACTGGGACGGCTACTTGGAGACGGGTAAGAAGTTCACGGCGGCCAACACCGGCTCAAGCTTCTTCGACACCGCCGGTAGCGTCTACCAGAACATCCTGATGCAGCAGGGCGATCACACCTACTTCGACACTTCCAACAAGCTAGTGATCGAGCAGAACCCTGGCGTCCGTAAGGCCTGGGAAAGCACCGTCGGCATGGTCCAAGCAGGTCTGTCCGGCAAGCTGCAAATGTGGAGCCCGCAGTGGAACGCCGGCTTCAAGAAGGGCACGTTCGCCACGATCCCCTGCCCTGCCTGGATGCTCGGCGTGATCTCCGACCAGGCCGGCCCGGAGAACGCCGGCAAGTGGGATGTGGCCCGCGTACCGGGCGAGGGCGCCGTACGCGGCGGATCGTTCCTCGCCGTACCGGCACAGAGCAAGCACCAGAAGGAGGCCGCTGAGCTCGCCAAGTTCCTCACGAGCCCCAAGGGCCAGGTCGGCGCGTTCAAGGCGAAGAACAACTTCCCGAGCTCCCCGCAGGCTATCGACGATCCGACCGTCTCAGGTGCCACCAACGCCTACTTCAGTAACGCTCCGGTCGGCAGGATCTTCGGCCAGAGCGCGAAGAGCCTCAAGCCGGTGTACCTCGGACCGGACAACCAGATCGTCGGGGACGCCGTGGGCGACGCATTGACCGCCGTCGAGCAGGGCAAGCTCAACCCGGATGAGGCCTGGACGAAGGCCCTTGCGGACGCCCGACGGGCCGTGCCGCAGTGACCGTCACCGCCCTCCGACCCGACCGTACGAAGCCGGTGCGGCCCTCGAACCCTGAGGGCCGCAAGGCCTCCCGCTGGAGCCGCCTGGACGTCAACGGTTCGCCGTACTTCTTCGTGGCCCCGTTCTTCCTGCTGTTCGCCGTCTTCGGGTTGTTCCCGCTCGGCTATACCGCCTGGGTCTCGTTGCGCGACTGGGACCTGACCGGCGACGAAGGCTTCGTCGGAACCGCCAACTACAGCAGGCTTCTGGGTGATCCCGACTTCTGGAACGCGCTGGTCAACACCCTCGGCATGTTCGTACTCGCGACCGTTCCGCAGCTCGCGCTCGCGTTGATCATCGCGGGCCTGCTCAACCGCCCGCTGCGGGGGCTGATGTTGTTCCGGCTCGGTGTGCTCGCGCCGATCGTCACCTCGGTGGCGGCCGTCGCGATCGTTTTCGGCCAGCTCTTCGGCCGTGACACCGGACTCGTGAACGGCCTGCTGGGCCTCGTCGGCGTGACCCCGATCGACTGGCAGGCAGGCGTCGGCTCATCCTGGATCGCCGTCGCGACGATGGTGAACTGGCGGTGGATGGGCTACAACGCGCTGATCTATCTCGCGGCGATCCAGGCGATTCCCAAGGATCTGTACGAGGCGGCGTCGATCGACGGCGCGGGACAGATCAGCCAGTTCTGGCGGATCACCGTGCCGCTGATCCGGCCGGCCCTGATCTTCACCGCGCTGATGGCCACGATCGGCGGCATGCAGCTGTTCACCGAACCACTGCTGTTCGGGCAGGGCGATATCTCGGGCGGCAGCCTGCGGCAGTTCCAGACCATCGCGATGTACATGTTCGAGCAGAGCTTCACGAACTTCGACTACGGCTACGGCTCGGCCATCGCGCTGGCGATCTTCGTCATCACGCTGATCGCCGGCGGCCTCAACGCCGTGATCGCCCGCCGCTTCAAGGGAGGCACCCAGTGAAAAGCAGCAACCCTGCGAACAAGGGCAATCGCCTCGTCTACCTCACCCTGCTCGCCGCGATCGCCCTGTCGGTGTTCCCGCTGTACTGGCTGTTCGTCGTCGCGACCCGGTCCAACGACGTCATCGGGCAGATGCCACCACCACTGCTTCCGGGCGGCAACCTCGGTTCGAACATCTCCCGCCTGTTCGGCGCCGAGGAGGCCCACTTCGCCCTCGGCATGGTGAACTCGATGATCGCGGCAACGGCCGTCACGGTGTCGGTGGTGTTCTTCTCGTCGCTGGCCGGTTTCGCCTTCGCCAAATTGCGGTTCCGCGGTAGCAACATCCTGCTGGTCGCCGTCCTCGCGACCATGATGGTGCCGGTCCAGATGGGCATCGTGCCGCTGTACATGGTGATGGTGAAGCTCGGCTGGCAGAACCAGCTGCAGGCCGTGATCGTGCCGTTCCTGGTATCCGCCTTCGGCGTCTTCCTGATGCGCCAGTACGCCGAACGCGCCGTACCCGACGAGTTGATCGAGGCGGCGCGACTGGACGGCTGCAGCACGTTCGGCCTGTTCTGGCGAGTGGTTGCCCCGGCGCTGCGGCCCGGTGCCGCCGTACTCGGGCTGTTCACCTTCATGGGCACGTGGAACGAGTTCCTCTGGCCGCTGGCGATCCTGGAGTCGGACAACCCGACGGTGCAGTTCGCGCTGAGCCAGCTCGCGACGCAGTACTACACCGACTACACCCTGATGTTCACCGGCACGTTGATCGCGACGTTGCCACTGCTGGCGGTCTTCATCCTGTTCGGTAAGCAGATCATCAGCGGGATCATGGACGGCGCGGTTCGGGCATGACCACGAGCGTGCGGCCACCGACTAAGCTCAGCGGGCAGACCAGGGAAGAGGACGTGATGGCGATCGAGACGCCCAGGCACCAGCCGACGCTGGACGAGGTCGCCGCGCGCGCCGGGGTGTCCCGTTCCGCTGCGTCCCGGGTGATCAACAACGCACCGCACGTCAGCCGGGCCAAGCGCGAGGCGGTTCAGCGCGCCGTACTCGATCTCGGCTATGTGCCGAATCCGACCGCGCGGGCCCTCGCAACGAACCAGGTCGGCGCGGTTGTGCTGGCGGTGTCGGGCGACAACCCGGCCATGTTCGCCGAACCGTTCTTCGGCCAGGTCATCGTCGGAGTCAACGCGGTGCTGGAACAGACCGATCTCGAACTGATGCTCGTGCTGGCCACCTCCAGCCGGGGCCAGGCCAAGCTCGAACAGGTGCTGCGCAACCGCCAGGCCGATGGCGTGATGCTGATGTCTCTGCACGGGGACGACCCGCTCGCCGGACTCGCCGACCGGTCGCACCTGCCGGTCGTGTTCGGTGGTCGTCCGTTGACCTTCGAGCCCAAGTACTACGTGGACGCGGACAACCGTGGCGGCGCGCGGCTGGCGACCGAGCACCTGATCGATACCGGCCGGACCCGAATCGCCACCATCACCGGTTCTCTCGACGAAGGCGCCGGCGCCGCGCGCTATCGCGGCTACCAGGAGGCCCTTGCGATCGCGGGCCTCGGTCCCGAACGGATGGAGCCCGGCGACTTCACCGAGGAGAGCGGCGAGCGGGCGATGACCCGGCTGCTGGAACGCTGCCCGGACCTGGATTCGGTGTTCATCGCCTCCGACACGATGGCCGTCGGCGCTCTGCGGGTGCTGCGCGACCACGGGCGCACGGTGCCGGGTGACGTGGCGGTGGTCGGGTTCAACGATCTGGCCGGGGCACGGCACACCGATCCCCCGCTGACCACCGTGCACCAGCCGGTTGAGGCGCTCGGTCAGGAGATGGGCCGGATGCTGCTCGCGCTGATGGCAGGCAACGACCCCAGCCCACTGATCCTGCCCACCCGGCTGGTGAAACGCCAATCCGCCTGAGCCACCCTCAGGCCGCTCAGGCCGCTCAGGGTCAGGCTACTTGGAGCGGCTGAAGCGCAGCTTCCACGGCACCAGGGCGGACTCGATCTGCACGCCGAGGCTCATCTTGGAAACGCCTTCGCTGCGCTCCTCGAAGTGGATCGGCACCTCGGCGATGGTCAGCCCGCGCTTGACCACGCGGTAGTTCATCTCCACCTGGAAGGCGTATCCGTTGCTCTGCACCGAGGCGACGTCGATCGCGCGCAGGGTTTCCGCGTGCCAGGCCTTGAACCCGGCGGTCGCGTCCTTCACGTGCAGGCGCAGAATCGCGTTCACGTAGAAGTTCGCCCAGGCGGACAGCGCCTTGCGGTGCCAGGGCCAGTCGCTCGCGGTCGCGCCACCCGGCACATACCGGGAGCCGAGCACGACGGCGGCGTCGGTGCCGGCCAGCTTCTCCAGCATGCGCGGAATGGCCTCACTCGGGTGCGAGAGATCGGCGTCCATCTGAATGACGATGTGCGCGCCCTCGTCCAGGGCCCTGGTCATGCCGGTCACGTAGGCGCGGCCGAGGCCGTCCTTGACCGTGCGATGCAGGACGCCGACGGGGATCTCGGCCTCGGTCGTGAGCTTGTCCGCGACCTCACCCGTACCGTCCGGGGAGTTGTCGTCCACGACGAGCACGTGCAGGTTCGGGATCTTCAACGCCGTAAGGAGCTCCACCAACTTGGGCAGGTTCTCCCGCTCGTTGTAAGTGGGTACGACAACGGTGGTCTTCGGTTCCATGATGGCCGAAGCCTACCGGCACTACAGGATCTCCATGGTGTCCGCCGTCGGGGTGTCCGGCCGGAAAGTGCTGGTGACCGCCGAGTAGAAGAACGCCGTCGAGGCGATGTCGTCCTGCAGCGGCAGGTACCGGCCACCCGAGCGCCACCCGAGAGCCTGGACGTCGACCCGCAGCTTGGAGCCGAAGCGGATCGGGTCGGGCAGGTGGAACCGGTACATGCCGAACCGCTGCTGACTGCGGTACAACCCGTCCGGGCGGATCACCTGCGGCAGCCCGAGGTACGGCGTACTGAACGTGGCGTAACCCCCGCGGTCTTCGCCCAAGTCGAAGTTCCACGCTCCACCGAAGTAGTCCTCCGTACCCGTGCCACAGATCGTCGGGAACGGCTCGGCCGCTTCAAGATCCTCATCCAAGTAGAACTTCACCTCCCCCTCGCCCCACCATCCGGAGCTGTTAACGCCCCAAGCCAGGTAGGTCCCGACGTAGTGGCCGGGACCCTCCACGCCATCCAGAAGCGTATGAACCTCCTTGGCGGGCAGGGGATTACTCCGGCGCCACTGCGCGTGCAGGTACGCCGAGTCCGCCGGGACGTCTCCAAGCCAGTAGTCGATCTGGAAGTACAAAATGACGGGCTCGTCGTGCGTGTTCTCCACAGTCAGCTCGGCCGACGACCGGAACGGCATCTCCCAGTAGCTGTTGAACCCGCCATTGGGGTTCACCGCCACCGGCACGGAGTTGACCTGGGCAAACTCGCCCCAGCCCGAGCAGAAGAAGTCGCCGATCGGTGTCTCGACGGCCGGCTGGTCATCGCCATCCCACCGGGCTCGCAGAACGAGGCGGCGCCAGTTGTCCCGGTGCGTGGTGAGCCAGATGTGCGTGATGCAGCCCGGCCCGGCGATATCGGCCAGCGTGGCAGTTTCTCCCGGACCGATCTCGATCGACGGCGAGACCTTCCAGCCGAGCCCGAGGTCGCGGGCCGCCCTCGCGCCCGTGCCCTCCGTACGACGGCCGCCCTGGCCTGGTTCGCCGGTCGGGTTCTCCGGGCTGATCGACCTGGTCCGGCGGTCCGACAGCGCGCTCATTCCACTGATCATGTGTCGACCCTAGGCACGCGCGAAGCCGTCGCGGAACGCGGGGAAATCGATTTCTCACACTCTGGTCAAACTTCTCGAAGTCCGACGCAGCAGATCCGGCCCTGCCGCGGTCTTTAGTGGACACAGCGAAGAGGAGCGAGAGTGACATTCGAGGATTGGGCCCGAACGGAGTTACCTGGGCTGCTGCGCTTCGCCACAGCCTTGTGCGGCAGCCGCCATCTGGCCGAGGAAATCTCGCAGGACATGTTGATCAACGCCCATCGGCGCTGGGACCACATCCAGCAAACCGACCGGCCGGACGCCTATCTGCGCCGCATGCTGGTGAACGAGTTTCTGTCCTGGCGGCGGAAGTGGTCCCGGTTCGTCCCTAAGCCGGAGATCTGGATCGCCGAGACCAACGCCGACCACGCCGAGACGGTGACGGCCCGGGACGAGCTGATCAGCCAGCTCGGCCGGCTGCCGCGGCGGCAACGCGCCGTCTTGGCCTTGCGCTACTACGGCGGGCTCAACGACGCCGAGATCGCCGAAACCCTCCGGTGCTCCACCAGCACGGTCCGGGCGCACGCCTCCCGCGCTCTGGCGACCTTGCGAGTAGAGCTGACCGCCACCACTTCAACCACGGACCAACGACGCACGGCGCAGACAGGAGCCAATCATGCGTACTGAACAAGACCTCACCAAGGCGTACCGCGACCTCGCCGCCGACGCGCCGCAGGCCGACACCGTGCTCGCCGCGATCGAGCAGGCCGAGCGAACGAAGCCCAAGCGCGGGATCCTGATGATCTCGGCCGTCGCAGCTACCGCGACCGCAGCTGTCGCCATCGCCGCGCCGATCCTGTTGCAAAACGAGCAGGCGTTACCCGCGAGCGGGGCCGACAGAGCGGCGAATCCGGCCTGGCGGACAGCGTTCACGACCGACTTGCCGACCGGCTTCACCGCTGACCACCAATACGTGACCACTACCTTTCACCGCACCACCGCGAGCGGTCCGCCAACCGCCCTGTGCGATATCACCGCCTATCGTGCCGGGCTCTTCGACCCGAAACGAATCCCGGCCGGCAGTCCGCGGATCTCGATCAACGGCAAGCCCGGCCACCTGGCCACGATGACCGATCCAGGCAGCTCCGCACCCGAGACACTGCCACGAGCCGTCTGGCAGTACGACGCCAACTCCTGGGCGGTGGTCGGCTGCTCGGGTGGCGGCGATCTGGTGGCGATCGCGAAAACGATCGCCGGGGGCCTGACGTTCAAGCCGGGGCGGATCGACGCACCGCTCAAGGTCGGATACTGGCCGGCTTCCGCGCCGGTCGACAGCCTGACACCACTGACGAAGAAGCCCGCCGGCTCGTCCGGTCCGGCCCCGGCCTTCGGCATCAGCGGCGAGGCCCGTGGCGACGGCACCTCGAGGGTGAAGCACGGCGCGCAACTCTCCTACACTCCGGGCCCGGCTGAAACCCGCGAGGGAACACCGGTGACGGTGCAGGGCCTGAAGGCGACCCTCGTCGAGGCGCCGGGCCTCAGTACCCTCTACATCGAAGGCGACGGGTTCGAGGTGGCTATTCATCTGTCCACGGCCGGCTTCGCGGACCCTCGCGGCGAACTGACTCGCATCGGCGAGGGCCTCGATCTGTCAGCGAACCCGACGGACCCGGGCACCTGGTTCGACGCGACCCGCGCGATCCCGTGAGCGTGTAGTTCTGCATTCATTCGTCGGAATCCGTCCTCCCCCGCCTGCCGGCGTCGGTGTGCTTGAGCTGAGAGGGCAGATTCCGACGAATGAACGTCGAGGCGGTGCGCTCAGCGGGACGCGCCGGTTGGGCTGACCGGGTGGGCGGAGGGTGGAGGGATCGGGACGCAACCGCCGACCTCTGTTCGTACGACCTTGCCTCCGGCAACAACCGCAGGGTTTCGAGCCTGCCGGGAGCGCAAACCGCGCCACGGTTCTCCCCCGATGGCAAGCAGGTCGCGCTGGCAGCGGTCAAACCGTCAGCAAGCGGTTCCGCGAAGACACCAGCCAATTCCTGTACGTCGAGTGGCTGCACCGGGTCTACCGCGAGGGCTAAGCCGGCTGCTGCTGCAGAGTGCGCAACGGGACAGTCGAAGCCGAGGCGGAAACGTTCCCAAACAATTCCGAACAGGTGCAAGGCATCTTCATTGCGCGGACCGGTGGCGTGGTGTCGGATCTGACGCTGGCGCCGGAGGTTCCGGCCGGATGGGCGCTTGTCGCGGGACAGCCCGTGCGCAAGAGCCGACTGGCGGCGGGGCAAAGCGTCAGCGCCAAGTGGACGTTGAAGCTGTTGCGCGGTGGCGTGCGCGGCGATCTGGAACTCGTTGTCGCGGGCAACTACACCGCGCCGGACGGCCGTCGGGTCTACTCAGCCGATGTGGTGCCGATCTTCGCAGATCCGCTGCCGCCGACGGGGTCGACGTACGTCAGTGACCTGCCGTGGACGGACGAGAGCAACGGGTACGGCCGGGCGCAGCAACGCGATCACAGCCACGGTGGTGATCGCCCGCCAGGCGCGTTGACCATCGCGGGCAAGACCTACGCGAAGGGCGTCGGTTCGCACGCGCCGAGTTCGTTGACCACCTGGCTCGGAGCGAACTGCAGCCGCTTCGTGGCCGAGGTCGGCGTGGATGACGGCACCCAAACCACTGAGGGGTCAGTTGGCTTCATCGTGGTGGGCGATGGCCGCGAACTCGCCCGCACCCCGGTGATCCGCGCGGGCGAAACCGCCCACGAACTCGACCTCAACGTCACCGGCGTGAAACGCCTGACCCTGGCCACCACCGACGGCGGCAACGGCAAAAACAGCGACCACGCCAACTGGGCCCTCCCCGTTCATCGGACGCTTGTGACGCGGCGTGTCGCCGTTCATCGGACCCTAGTAACCAAGTCCGGCATGTCGGTGGACGCTAGTGACCACAGCGCGGGACCGGGCGCAGCGTTGACGGGCGATGGTGAGTCGGTGAGGTACGGGCACGCGGATGGTCAGAAGGGTCCGATGAACGGCGACACGCCGCGTAACAAGCGTCCGATGAACGATATTGGACACGCCGGGCGGGGCGACGGGTGGATGCCGTCGCGAGGCGGGGTTAGAACGGGAGTTTGGGTTGGGGTGGGGCGTGGGAGGGGTCTACGCCGTCGAAGAGGGAGCTGACGGATTCGCCCGCGTGGATGCGGGAGATGGCCTCGGCGAACAGGCCGGCTACCGAACGGACCTGGAGTTCGGGCCAGTCGGCCGGCCTCGGCACGGTGTCGGTGGTGACCATCTCGGTGATGAACGGGTGGTTGCGCAACCGTTCGACCGCCTTGCCGGTGAACAACCCGTGGGTGCACGCGACCGCCGCGCCCGTACAACCGAACTGCTGGAGCCGATCGAGCAGTTCCACGATCGAACCACCCGTGGCGATCTCGTCGTCCAGGACGATCGCGCGACGGCCCGCCACGTCGCCGACGATCGCGTCGATCACCACCGTGTCGTCGGCCAGGCGCTGCTTGCTCCCCGCCGCCACCGGCAGTCCGAGCAGCCGGGCGAACTGGGTGGCGGTCTTCGCGTTACCGAGATCCGGGCTGACCACCACCGTGTCGGTGAGGTCGCGCTCGCGGAAGTGCTCGGCCAGTACGCCGATGGCGGTCAGGTGGTCCACCGGCACCGAGAAGAACCCGTGCACCTGCGGAGCGTGCAGCGCCATCGTCAGCACTCGATGAGCGCCGGCGGTCGAGAGCAAGTCGGCCACCAACCGGCCGCCGAGGGAAATCCGCGACGAGTCCTTCTTGTCGGACCGGGCATACGCGTAGTGCGGCATCACCGCGGTGATCTGCGCGGCGGAAGCACCCCGGGCCGCGTCGATCATCATCAGCAGCTCCATCAGGTGCTCCTGCGTCGGCGGCACCAGCGGCTGCACGATGTACACATCGCGCTGGCGGCAGTTCGCCTGGAGCTGCGCCTGCAGGCAGTCATTGCTGAACCGGCTGATCTCCACCGGTGAAAGGTCGACCCCGAGATCGGCGCAGATCTGTTCCGCCAGTCCGTGATGGGCACTACCGCTGAAGACGACGATCTCGCGCACTGCTGACTCCCCGAGGACCACAGCTCAGACCCGACGTGCGCAGCCTATCCCGCCGTGGCGACGATCCTCGCCACGACCTCGGCGGCGTACCGGCTGTCGGACAACGAGACGTCCAGATGGGTGACGAACCGCAGCGTGCGCGCCCCCACCCCACCGATCAGCACGCCCTCCGCCTTCGCTTCCGCGACCACCTGCGGCACGGTTTTACCCTCGGCGGGCAGATCCACCACCACGATGTTGGTCTCGACCGCGTCCGGTTTCACCCCACCCGGTACGGCGTCCGCGAGCACCTCGGCGATGGCCCGGGCCTTCGCGTGGTCCTCCGCGAGCCGCGCCACGTTGTGCCGTACGGCGTACAACCCGGCGGCGGCGAGTACGCCGGCCTGGCGCCATCCCGCGCCAAGGCGTTTGCGCCAGACCCGGGCCTCGCGAATCAGTTCAGCCGATCCGACCAAGACCGAACCCACCGGAGCGCCTAGGCCTTTCGAAAGGCAGACGCTCGCGGCCTTCGCGCGACGGGTGTAGTCGGCCAGCGGAACGCCCGTCGCGACATGGGCGTTCCACAGACGCGCGCCGTCCAGGTGCAACGGCAGGCCCGCCGCGTCGAGTTCGTCCGCGAGGGCGTCGTACTGGTGCTTGGGCTGGATCGTGCCGCCGCCGAAGTTGTGCGTGTTCTCGACCGAAACGGCGGCGGTGGTCACGAAGTACGGCCCGAGGTCGGGCGCGATCAAGGCCCGGATCTGATCCAGGTCGATCAGGCCGGCCGGGTCGGACCAGGTCCGTGTGGTGATTCCGCTGACGGCCGCGTGGGCCCCGAGTTCGGCCCGGGCGATGTGGGCCCGGGCTTCGCAGAGCACCTCGGTGCCGATCGGAGCGAGCGCTCGTACGCCGAGAATGTTCGCGAGGGAACCCGTCACGGTGAACAGGGCCGACTCGTGTCCGAGTAGGCCCGCCACCTCGGTTTCGAGCTCGATGACGGTCGGGTCCTCGCCGTACACGTCGTCGCCGACCGGCGCGCGGCCCATCGCCTCGAGCATGCCCGCCGACGGCCGGCTGACCGTGTCACTGCGAAGGTCGATCACCTGGTTTTCCTCTGCAGTTGTTCTTTTCGCGTGTGCCCTGCGTGCGGGCGCTCAGGCGCGGGCGGCGCGGAGGCGTTCGGCGACGAGGAAGGCGAGCTCGAGCGACTGGTGCCGGTTGAGGCGGGGGTCGCAGGCGGTCTCGTACCGGTTGACGAGGTCTTCGGCGACGAGGTCCTCACCACCGCCGAGGCACTCGGTCACATCGTCACCGGTCAGCTCGATGTGCAGACCACCGGGCCACGTCCCGATCTGCTCGTGCGCGTCGAAGAAGCCCTCGACCTCGGTGATCACGTCGTCGAAGTTGCGCGTCTTGTAGCCGTTGGGGGTCTCGTAGGTGTTGCCGTGCATCGGGTCGCACACCCACGCCACCGGCGAACCGTGGTCGCGGACGGCCTCCAGCAGCGGCGGCAGTCCCTCGCGGATCTTGCCCGCGCCCATCCGGGTGATGAAGGTCAGCCGGCCTTCCTCGCCCTTCGGGTTCAGCTTGTCGATCAACGCGCGGATGTAGTCGGGCTCGGTGGTCGGGCCCACCTTCACACCCAGCGGGTTGCTCAGCGTCGCGAGGAACTCGACATGCGCGCCGTCGAGCTGGCGGGTCCGCTCCCCCACCCAGAGCATGTGCGCGGACACGTCGTACGGCTGCTCGGTGCGCGAGTCGATCCGGGTAAGGGCGTGTTCGTACTCGAGGATGAGCGCCTCGTGGCTGGCGTAGAAATCGACCGTACGGAACTCGTCCGAGGTGGCGCCGCAGGCCCGCATGAACGCGAGGGCCCGCTCGATCTCACCGGCGAGCTGCTCGTAGCGCTGGCCGACGGGCGACGAGCGGACGAAGTCGGTGTTCCAGGCGTGGACCTGGTGGAGGTCGGCGTAACCACCGGTGGTGAACGCGCGCGTCAGGTTCAGCGTGGCGGCGGCCGCGTTGTACACGCCGCGCAGGCGCTGCGGGTCCGGGATGCGGGAGGCCTCGGTGAACTCGAGGCCGTTCACGGCATCTCCGCGGTACGCCGGCAGGGTGACGCCGTCGCGGGTCTCGGAACCGCTGCTGCGGGGCTTCGCGTACTGCCCGGCGATGCGGCCCACCTTCACGACGGGAACACTCGCGGCGTACTGCAGAACGACGGACATCTGGAGGAGAACGCGGAGCTTGGCGCGGATGTTCTCCGCGGTGACTCCGGCGAACGTCTCGGCGCAGTCGCCACCCTGGAGCAGGAACGCCTCGCCCCGAGCCACGGCACCGATCTTGTCCCGGAGGTCGTCGCACTCACCGGCGAAAACCAGCGGCGGCAGCGTCCGGAGCTCCCCGATCACCTGCTCCAAAGCATCACCCGCCGGCCACTCCGGCTGCTGCAAGGGCTTGAGCGCCCGAAGCTCATCCAAACTCGGCACGCCCGGCACAACCCCCGAGCCCAACATCGCAAATTGCATACCCCCACCCTAAACGCCCCCACCCCCACCCCACCCGCCCGTCTCACCCAGCCACCACCCCACGCCGCGTCGCCCCTTCCCACCCCGCCGTCGCGGCCGCCGTCGCGGCGCGCCGGCATACAGGTCATCGGGCGCTTGTGACGCGGCGTGTTGCAGTTCATCGGACTCTTGTGACCACTCGGTCGCCCAGGCAGTTCGCACCGGGATCATCTCCGGTGACGCTGCGCGCCCTTGACCCGGTCCGAACCAACCAAAGGCGGCGGCTGTCAGAGGGACGGGGAGGTCTGCCCGGGTTCGAGGGGATCCGCACGCTCCGCGCCGGATCCCCCGCCACCGGGCTCATGTCGGGCCACCCCCACCGGAACCAGCGCAGGACGCCGTACGCCGAGCCACTCGCGACCCGGCGGGTGCGCGGCGGGGTGGGTCGGTAGCGGGTGCACTGAAACCGGGTAGGCGGGCGAAATCCCGGTAGCGGCGGGATGAGGGTGGCGTGCCCGGGAGTGGCTGGCCCATTTCTGGCGAGGCGACGAGCACTCGGACGCCGCGACACCGGTTCGGAGCGCGGTGGGTCCGGACCGGTGGGTCAGGAGGCTTTGGTATCGGGGTTTTGGCGGGGTTTAACGTGGTCTTCGAGGGCTTCGCCGGCCTTGAGGAGTTCTTTGGCCTTTTCGGCGTACAGGTCGACGTACTCCTGGCCGGACAGGTCCATCAGGGCGTACATGATCTCGTCGGTGACCGAGCGGAGTACGAACCGGTCGCGTTCCATGCCCTCGTACCGGGAGAAGTCGAGCGGTTCGCCAATGACCACGCCGGGGCGCAGGATGCGCGGGAAGCGGCGGCCGGGTTCGCGGCGGAGCCACTGGGGCATGAGGGTGCCGGGCGGGTTGAGCTTCTCGGTGTCGATCATGGCGACCGGGATGACCGGAACGCCGGCCACGATCGCCATCCGGGCGACGCCGGTTTTGCCCTTGTAGAGGCGGCCGTCGGGTGAGCGGGTGCCTTCGGGGTAGATGCCGAAGAGCTCGCCCTTCTTGAGGATGTCCAGGCCGGTGTTCAGCGCGGCGATGGAGGCGCGTCCGCCGGAGCGGTCGATCGGGATCTGGCCGATGGACCGGAAGAAGGTGGCCATCAATTTGCCCTTGAGCCCGGGCGCGGTGAAGTACTCGGATTTGGCCGGGAAGATGATCTGCCGTGGTACGGCGACCGGCAGGAAGATCGAATCCGTGAACGAGAGGTGGTTGCTGACGAGCAGCGCCGGGCCCTTCGTCGGGATGTTGTCCAGTCCCTTGACCCAAGGACGGAAGATCAGTCGCACCAGCGGTCCGACGATGAACCGCTTGAGAAACAGATACAGCACGCCTTCACCTCCGTCACGCCGTAGTCGACAGGACCATACGTCCACTCTGCCCCTCCGGCAATGTCACCGCACGCCTCCAGCCCCTTGCGCTTCGTCGCGAACCAGGGATCAGTTCCGGATTCGAGCGCCGAAGACACGACCACGGAGCGGGCGGCGGAGGCGCGGAGTTGTGCGGGATGTCACGCTGGTAGCGCAACCGCCGCGCCAGGCTGGGCGACGGCCCACCCGCCTGCGACCATGGCGTCTTGAAGTCGTTCAGTACCGCCTGAGGAGTCAGCGTGCCAGTGCACTCTTACGCGGAGGAGTTCCGCTCCCCCGGTTCCGGCGCCGATGCCGGTATCGGCGTTCTGCTCAGCCATGGGTTCACCGGCTCGCCCGCGTCGATGCGGCCGTTCGCCGAGCACCTGGCCGCCGAGGGGTTCGGGGTGGCGCTGCCGCGGCTGCCCGGGCACGGCACCTCCTGGCAGGAGATGAACAGCACCCGCTGGGAGGACTGGTTCGCCGTCTTGGAGAACGAGTTCGAGCGGCTGCGCAAGGAGCATGACCACGTCTTCATGGCGGGCCTGTCGATGGGCGGCTGCCTAACGCTGCGACTGGCCGAGCAGCATGGTGCGGACCTGCGCGGTCTCGTGCTGGTGAACCCCTCGGTGATGACCGACGACAAGCGGCTGGTGGCGCTGCCGGTGCTGAAGCGGTTCGTGCCGTCGCTGCCGGGGATCAGCAACGACATCAAGAAGCCCGGTGTGAACGAGTATGCGTACGACCGGATGCCGCTCAAGGCGCTGTTCTCGCTGTCGCAGCTGTGGCGGCTCACTCGCGACGACCTGGCCAAGGTGACGCAGCCGGTGATGCTGTTCCGCTCGACCGTGGATCACGTGGTCGAGCCCAGCAGCGGGCTGAAGATCCTCTCCTCGATCTCGTCGCGCGACGTCACCGAGACCTTGCTGGAGGACAGCTACCACGTGGCCACGCTGGACAACGACGCCCCACGCATTTTCGCCGACAGCGTCGGCTTCATTCGCCGGGTGGCCGCGGATGCGTGACAACGGCCTGACCGCGTCGTCGTACGCGGAGATGGGTGAGGTCGACCCCTCCATCACCGACGCCGTACTGAGCGCCCTGGCCGAGGCCGGCATCGCGGCGTACGCCGAACAGGTGGAGCCGAGCGAGACCAGCCGCCGCACGATGGACAAGTTGTACGTCGATCAGGCCTCGGCCGAACGGGCCGGAGTGGTGATCGCCCGCAGCAGCGAGGATGCGGAGTGGAAGGCCCTGGTCGCGCAGTTCGACGAGGCTCCGGCCGCGGACAAGCCGGGCGAGGCCGCGACCGTGGCGCGCTGGCCCGCGATCGAGGACCTGGACATCGAGACCGATCGCAGCGAGCCCGTCCGCATCACCGAGGAGGACGAGCCGGAATCCGAGCCCAAGCCGCGACCGGCCCAGGCGAAGGACCCGCACGACCACTACATCCCGCCGGAACCACCGCGTGGACCGCGGCTGGACTGGATCAGCCGGCTGGCCTGGGCCGGCGTGCTCGGCGGGCCGCTGGTGCTCATCCTGGTGGCGTTGCTGAGCATCGGTTCGGGTAGCCGGATCACGCTGTTCGCCGCGCTCGCGTTCGCGGCCGGATTCCTCACCCTGGTGGTCCGGATGAAGGACCGGCTACCCGGCGACGACAGTGGCGACGACGGCGCGGTTGTCTGAGTCTGATAGACAAGGCCAACGATTGTCGGACAATCTGGCGATCGCGGGCTGAAGGAGGGACCGCCGTGCAGGTCACCGAGACCGTCGAGATCACCGGCCACCTGATGGACTCCGGTCTGCTGTCGAGGGTGCTCGACGATATCCGGGAGTACGGCGGTGACTACACGCTGGACAAGTTCGAACTCGGCCACGACAAGGAGGACACCTCCACCGTCAAGATGACGGTCGGCGCCGACGACGAGGAATCGCTGCAGCGGTTGCTGATGCGGATCCAGACCAAGGGCGCGAACCTGGTCAATCCCGGCGAGCCGCAGATCACCGAGGCGGACACCGACGGCGTCTTTCCGGACGGGTTCTACTCGACCACCAACCTGCCGACCAGCGTGCGGCTCGGCGGTCGCTGGGTGCGGGTGTCCAATCCGGAGATGGACTGCGGGCTGCTGGTCGAGGGCGACACCGTACGCACGATTCCGATGTCGGACGTCAAGGCCGGTATGCGCATCATCACCAGCGCCCAGGGTGTCAAGGTCACCCCGCCGCTGGTGCTGAACACCGAGGAGTCCTTCGGGTTCATGGAGTCCGACGTGTCCAGCGAGAAGCCGCAGCGCGTGCTGGTGATGCAGGTCGCCGACGGGATGCGCGAGGCCAAGGCGAACGGCCAGAAGGTGCTGTGGGTCGGCGGCCCGGGCATCGTGCACACCGGCGCCGCGCCGGCCATGGTCGCGCTGGTCGAGGCCGGATTCGTGGACGTGCTGTTCGCGGGCAACGCGCTGGCCACCCACGACATCGAGTCCTCGCTGTACGGCACCTCGCTGGGCGTCGACCTGTCTCGCGGCCGGGGCGTCGAGCACGGTCACGAGCACCACATCCGGGCGATCAATACGATTCGCAAGGCCGGCTCGATCGCCGCCGCGGTGGAGCAGGGCGTCTTGACCTCCGGCGTGATGCACGCGCTGGTGAAGAACGGCAAGCAGTTCGTGCTGGTCGGTTCGGTGCGCGATGACGGGCCGTTGCCCGATGTCTACACCGACGTACTCGAAGGCCAGCGGGCGATGCGCGCCGAGCTGACCGGCGTCGGCTACTGCCTGATGGCCGCGACCATGCTGCACTCGGTGGCCACCGGCAACATTCTGCCGGCGTCGATTCCGCTGACCTGCGTCGACATCAACCCGGCCACGGTGACGAAGCTGGCCGACCGGGGTTCGTCCCAGGCCCGCGGCATCGTCACCGATGTCGGCCTGTTCATCGAGCACCTCGCTCGCGAACTGGCGCCGGGCTACGCGTCCTCGAACTAGCCTCCTGGTCCAGGCACGTCAGCTCCCTCATCCGTCGTTCGGGTGAGGGAGCTTTTGTGTCTCCTAGTGGCACTGGAGAGCGAGATATCCGATTTCCTATCGGATGAACTGTGGACAACGTTGTTTTCGCCGCTTAGCGTGTGCGGGAATTCATCGGATCTCTACGCCCCAGGAGATACGGATGCACCCACTGACCGCCGGCCTCGCTATGGTCGCCGCTGTGAGCGTTCTCACCGGCATGACCGCGTCCCCCAGCCAGCCCGCCGCTTCGGCGGCTCGTGTTTCGGAAGGTCCCATGCTCTGGTATGACGAACCCGCGCAGGACTGGGAATCGGAGGCCCTGCCGATCGGCAACGGTGCCCTCGGCGCGATGATCTTCGGTGCTCCCTCGACCGAGCACCTGCAGCTGAACGAGAAGACGCTGTGGACCGGTGGCCCCGGTGCGAAACAGGGTTACGACTTCGGCAACTGGCGTACGCCGCGGCCGACGGCCCTGCAAGACATCCGACGCCTGATCGACCAGAACCTCAAGGTCCTTCCTGACAAGGCGACCGAGATGCTGGCCCAAGAGGAGATCGGCTTCGGCGACTACCAGCCGCTGCTGGACCTCAAGCTGGACATGAACCCTGTACCGGCTGCCTCCGGCTACAGGCGTCACCTGGACATCAAGAACGCTCTAGCCGGTGTGCAGTACGAGGCCGACCGCGTGCGCTACACCCGGGAGTACTTCGCTAGTGCGCCCGGGAACGTCCTAGTGGCCAGGTTGAGCGCCAGCAAGCCTGGCAAGGTCGGATTCACCACTACCCTCACTGGCGAGGCCAACCGCACCCACAAGATCACTGCGGTCAACGGCCGGATCAAGGTCACGGGAACCCTGCTGGACAACGGGATGCGGTACGAGACGCAGGCCCAGGTGATCAACTCCGGCGGCACGCGTACGGACAACCCGGACGGCAGTGTCACGGTGACCGGCGCCGACTCCGTCGTACTCGTTTTGTCGGCTGGTACCGACTATGCCGACACCTACCCGGCGTACCGCGGTGAAGACCCTGGGCCCGGTATAACCCGTCGAGTCGACGCTGCGAGCCGCATGTCGTACGACGGGCTTCGGGCGCGGCACATCGCGGACCACCGCCGCTTGTTCGACCGGGTCTCAGTGAACTTGGGACAGGTTGTGCCGTCCGTACCTACCGACGACCTGCTCTCGCGGTACCGGGAAGATACGGCCTCTCTGGCGGAGCGGAAAGCTCTGGAGGTCTTGTTCTACCAGTACGGGCGCTACCTGCTGATCGCGTCGTCGCGGGATATCTCTCCTCTACCGGCCAATCTGCAGGGCGTGTGGAACAAGTGGACGAGTCCGCCCTGGCGTTCCGACTACCACGTGAACATCAACCTCCAGATGAACTACTGGCTCGCTGAGACCACCAACCTCAGTGAGACGACCGCGCCGCTCTTCGACTTCGTGGACGCGCTGGTACCGCCGGGACGCGTTACGGCGAAGGAGATGTTCGGCGCCGACGGTTGGGTCGTACACAGCCAGACCAACCCGTTCGGCTTCACGGGCGTCATCGGCTATCCCCTGGCCTTCTGGATGCCGGACGCGGGTGCATGGCTTGCACAGCACTACTGGGAGCACTACCAGTTCACGCGGGACAAGCGCTTCCTGAAGGAGCGGGCCTACCCGTTGATGAAGGAGCTCGCCGCGTTCTGGCTCGACGAACTGCAAGTTGATCCTCGTGACAGCAAGCTTGTCGTCTCCCCGAGCTTCTCGCCCGAACACGGCGACTATTCTGCTGGAGCGGCTATGCCCCAGCAGATCGTCTGGGACCTCTTCACGAACCTCAAAGAGGCTGCACCCGTAGTAGGCGAGTCCCAGACCTACCGCGCGCAGATCGCCTCCGTACTCGAGCGGCTGGACCCGGGCATGCGTATTGGCTCGTGGGGCCAGTTGCAGGAGTGGAAGGAGGACTGGGACGACCCGACGGACCAGCACCGGCATACGTCCCAGTTGTTCGGCTTGCATCCCGGACGCCAGTTGATCCCGTCAAAGTCGCCCGAACTCGCCGCAGCCGCCGCTATGACGTTGAAGGGCCGTGGCGACGGGGGAACCGGTTGGAGCAAGGCCTGGAAGATCAACTTCTGGGCACGCCTTCTGGACGGCAACCACTCGCACAAGATGCTGTCGGAACTCCTCAAGACCAGTACGTTGAAGAACCTCTGGGACACCCATCCGCCGTTCCAGATCGACGGCAACTTCGGCGCCACCGCCGGGATGACCGAGATGCTCTTGCAGAGCCACGCCGGCTCCATCGACGTACTGCCTGCTCTACCCGACACCTGGGCCGACAAGGGCTCGTACGACGGCCTACGGGCTAGAGGCGCCTTCACGGTCGGAGCGACTTGGCAGGACGGAGCCGCCTCCGAGATCCGCCTACGTTCCGACCAGGGTGAACCCGTCACCTTGCGGAACCAGATGTTCGACGGCCCATTCACCGTCACGGATGACCAGGGCCGCCAGGTCGACGTACGCCGTACCGAGGCTGGTTCGATCACCTTCGGTACGTCGGCCGGTCGCACGTACCTCATCCGGGCCAAGGCGCAGATCGACCTCACGGCACCGAAGGCCGTCTCGTTCCAACCGGTGGAGGTCAAGGCCTCTGTCAGCGGTTCCATCCCGGCGGGCGATCTCACGCTCGCCGTACCCGCCGGGTGGAAGGTGTCCCCCGCCACGGTTAGTACGCCCGCGGTGAAGCCGGGCCGCCCGTACGAGGCGGTGTTCACCGTGACGCCAACGCTGGACTCGGGCGAAGGCGATTTCACCTTGGTCGCGAGGCTCAAGACATCGGACCACGTGCTGTCCGCCCGAGCCGGCACGGGCCTGTGGCGGGTGAACCTCGCACGCGGCAAGACCGCCACGCAGAGCACGACCGCGCACAACGCACCAGCCTCGCGAGCGGTCGACGGCAATACCAGCGGGAGCTGGGGGGACAACTCGGTCACGCATACGGCCGAGCCGTCGAACCAGGCGTGGTGGCAGGTGGACCTCGGCAAGCCCGAAGGCCTGTCCCAGATCGCGGTGTGGAACCGGACCGACTGCTGCTCCGACCGCCTCTCGAACTACTGGATCATCGCCTCGGAGAACCCGATCACGGCCGACACGCTCGAAGAAGCCCGAACCGCTCCCGGCGTAACCGCCCTCCGCCAAACCGCCACGGCCGGAACCCCCACCCTCATCGACCTTCCGGTCACCGCGCGCCACATCCGCATCCAACTCGAATCCCCCACCGCCCCACTCTCCCTAGCCGAAGTAAAACTCCACCCCACCAACGGCTAACCCGTCCCCGGCCCGGCCCCACCGCCCCGGGGCCGGGCCGGCCCCTCCCCGGCGTGTCATCGGACCCTTCTGACGCGGCGTGTCGGCATTCATCGGACCCTTGTGACCGCAGTGCCTCGGTGGTTCGTGCGGCTTACGGCGCTGGGGCGGGTGGGTACGGTCGGTGGCGAGCTTGATCGCGAAGACGGCGAGGGCGGTCCCGGTCAGGTAGCGGTGGATCTTGGCCCAGAGCGGTTTGCCGTTGAAGAAGATCGCGACGGAGCTGGCGGTGATGACAAAGACCGCGTTGACCGCGACACCAACGGTCAGCTGGGTGAGACCAAGAATTAGGCTCTGAGCACCAACGTGACCACGCGACGGGTCGACGAACTGGGGCAGCAGCGAGATGTACAGCACCGCGATCTTCGGGTTGAGCAGACACGTCAGCAGGCCCATGCCGAACAGCTTGCGCGGGCGATCCGGCTCGACAGCGTTCGGTGTGAAGGCCGAGTCGCCGCGCGGGCGGAGGGCGTTCCACGCAAGCCAAAGCAGGTACGCCGCACCGGCGATCTTCAGCGTGACGTAGATCTCCGGCACCAACGCGAACAGCGTGGCCAATCCAGCGGTCGCCGCCAGCAGCCTCGGGAATGGGTGTCGAAGAGAGAGGTGGGTTACGGCGAAGGGGCTAGGTGGGAGGGCAGGATGGCCGGTATGACCGAACTCGTGCATCTGGACGTGGCCGACGGCGTCGCGAGCATCACGCTCGACTCCCCGCACAACCGCAACGCGTTGTCCCAGCAACTCACCGGCGAACTGCTCGCCCATCTCGAAACCGCCGCCGCGGACGATGCCGCCAAGGTGATCGTCATTCGCTCGTCGGGCGAGGTGTTCTGCTCCGGGGCCGACATGTCCGAGGCGACCACCGTCGGCATGGGCGTCGGCGCCCAGCGCATGGTCGACGTACAGCGAGCCATCGTGGCCAACCCCAAGCCCGTCATCGCCCGCGTCGCTGGGCCCGCCCGCGCGGGCGGGATCGGCATCGTCGCGGCGGCCGACATCAGCCTGGCCGGGCATAGCGCCACCTTCGCGTTGACCGAGGTACGGCTCGGCCTGGCGGCGGCGACGATCTCGCTGACCGTGATCCCCCGGATGACGGATCGGGCGGCGGCGTTCACGTTTCTCACCGGCGACGGGTTCGACGCGACCGAGGCGGCGGCGCTCGGGCTGGTCAGCCGGGCGGTACCCGACGCGGACCTGGACGACGTACTCGCCGGGGTGCTGAAGTCCCTGCTCAAGGGTGTGCCGCAGGGCTTGCGTGAGACCAAGAAGCTGCTCAACCGGGAACTGCTCGCGGATATCGATGCCAGGGGCAAGGATCTCGCGGCGTTGTCGGCGTCGCTGTTCGGTTCGGAGGCGGCGCAGGAGGCGATGCTCGCATTCCTCAATCGCAAGAAGGCTTAAGCCTGGTCACAAGCGTCCGATGAACGCCAACATGCCGCGTCACAAGAGTCCGACGACACGCCGCAGTCCGGGCATAAGCGTCCGATGAACCCCGACACGCCGCGTCACAAGCGCCCGATGACACGCCCGGGGGGTGCGGGAAGTGGGTGGTTAGGTGAGGTGGAGGAGCATGGGGAGGTGGTCGGAGGCTTTGGGGAGGTCGGCGGGGTCTAGGCCGGGGACTTCCGAGAGTGGGATGGCGTTGACGGTGAGGCCGGGTGAGGTTAGGGCGGCGTCGATGCGACGGCCTGGTGCGCGGGCTGGGAACGTTGGGCCGAGGTGTTCGCCGTTATCCGTCAGGCCGGCTTCGGCGACTTTGGCCCACAGGTCGCCGCCTGGTTCTTCGTTGAGGTCGCCGACCAGCAGGTACGGCACGCCGAACGACTCGCAGCCGCGGATCACCTGACGGAATTCGCGCAGGCGTCCACCGACGTGAAGGCCGAGGTGGCACACCACCAGCGCCACCTCGCGCCCGCTCACCGTTTCCCTATCGACGGGCTGACCCTCGCCGGGTAGGACCGTGCGGGCACCGATGGCGCCGCCGGGGAGTTGGGTGGCGATCAGGCGGAGGCGGCGGCGGATGAACGGGCGCCAGACTCGCCAGTGCTGGTACGACGAGAGGGTGATCGTGTCGGCCGCGAGGATCGCGTTCCGCGCGGCGCCACCGACGTACCGCAGGCCGAACGTCGCGGCCATCGCCTCGCGTTTGCGGCGCGTTCCCCACCAGGTCGGTGCTTCCTGGATCAGCGCGACGTCCGGCGCACAAGCGCGTACCACCCGGGCCAGGGCCTCGCGGTCGTCGCCCCAGCGGTGCACGTTGTACGACAGGACGCGCAGACCGGCGTCAGTCATCCCGGCCCGATGAAGCGCCCGGCTCCTGCCCCGGCGCCGCAGTCGGCCGCTCCACCGCCGAAGTGGATGACGGCGTGCTGAGGCGGATCGACTCGGTCTCGACCCCGGCCGAGTCGACCGGATCACTCGAGTGGTCCACTCCCGTACGGGCCGAGCGGCGGTTGGTGCCGAGCATCGACGTACGGCGGGCGACACGTTCCGCGCGGGCGGCGGCGCGTTCCGAGCGAGGTGGTCGCTCCGAACGGGTGGCCCGGGCGGCGGTCGTCACGGCCGTCGTCTTCACCCGGACCCGGCGCAACCAGGTCGCCTCCTCGCGAGCGAGATCGGCCGCGCCGACCATGCCCGCCTCTGGTCCGAGTACGGCGCGCACGACGCGCGCCTCGGGCCGGAATCCCCGCCCGGTCAACGTACGACGGAAGGCCTCCCGCGCGGGCGCGAGCAGCAACTCCCCCGCGTCGCAAACGCCACCACCGATGACGAAGGTGCCCGGGTCCAACGCGGCAGCGAGGTTCGCGAGGCCGATACCGAGCCAGCGGCCGACGTCTTCGAGGAGTTCGACCGCCACCGGGTCGCCGTCCTTGGCCAGCTCGGTCACCAGCGGACCGGTGATCGCGCGCGGATCGCCGTTCACCCGGCGAAGCAGGTTGTGCGCGACCGGCGAGCCCGACGCGGCCAGTTCACGGGCTTCCCGGACCAGCGCGTTACCGGAGGCGTACTGCTCCCAGCAGCCGCGGTTGCCGCATTCGCAGCGATGACCGCCGGGCACGACCTGCATGTGGCCGAACTCCCCGGCGATGCCGAACTTGCCGCGCTGCAAGGCGCCGTCGTTCAGGATGGCGCCGCCGATACCCGTACCGAGGGTGACGCAGACCAGGTGGCTTTCGCCTTGGCCCGCGCCGAAGCGCCATTCGGACCAGGCCGCCGCGTTGGCGTCGTTCTCGACCACGACCGGTACGCCGAGGCGGCGCTCGACCGCGTCCCGCAGCGGCTCGTGCCGCCAGGCCAGGTGCGGCGCGAACAACACCGAGGACCGGGTGCCGTCGACGAATCCGGCCGCGCCGATGCCGACCGCGATCACGTCGTGCTTGGCCTCGAGGGTCTCGACCACCTCGGCGATCGCGTCCTCGGTCTCGCGTGGGTCCTTGGTCGGCGTGTCCCGGCGCAACCGGTCCAGCACGTTGCCCTCGGGATCGACCACACCGGCGGCGACCTTCGTACCACCGATGTCGATGCCGATCGTGAGCGCCTGTGTCAACGCCATCGCCTCGACTCCTCTCTTGAACCCCCAGCGTTCAGAATCAGTGTCGCCGAGCCAGGTCGGCCGCCCCGATCAGCCCGGCGTCATTGCCGAGCAGGGCCAGGCCGAAGCCCGGATGAGGCCGGTTCTGCTTGGCCGGCAGCACCCGCTCGAACGCGCGCTTGGCCGGCTTGAGGACGAGGTCACCGGCGGCACTGACGCCACCGCCGAGCACGATCAGGCTCGGGTCGAACAACGTCGCGATACTGGCCAGGCCTTCGCCGACCCAGCGGCCGAGGTCGTCCAGCAGTTCGATCGCGCAGGCGTCACCAGCAGCCGCGGCCTTGGTGATCATCGGGCCGCTCAACTCCGCCGGGTCGCTGATACCGCAGACGCCGAGCATTTGAGCTGCCGCGAGCGAACCCGACTCGGCCTGCGCCCGGCCTTCGCGGACCAGCGCGTTGCCGGAGGCGTACTGCTCCCAGCAACCGCGGGCCCCGCAGCCACAGCGATGACCGCCGGGCACGACCCGCATGTGCCCGAGTTCCGCGGCGACACCATGCTCACCGCGCAGCAGCTCGCCATCGATGACGACGCCACCGCCGATACCCGTACCGACCGTGAGGCACACCATGTGCTCGACGTCCTTGGCCGCGCCGAAGGCGAACTCACCCCAGGCCGCCGCGTTGGCGTCGTTCTCCACGACGACCGGCAGGCCGAGGGTCTCCTGTACGCGGGCGCCGAGCGGTTCGTCGCGCCAGGCCAGGTTGGGCGCGAACAGCACGGTGGATCGGTCCGAGGAGACGAACCCGGCGGCGCCGATCCCGATCGCCTCGATGTCGTGTCCGGCGATCAGCTCAGCGGCCGCGTCGCAGATGGCCTTGGCGGTCTCATCGACCGAACCGGCCGGGGTATCGCGATGGCTGCGTGCGCCGATCTGGCCGTCGGTGCCGACTACGCCGGCCGCGATCTTGGTACCGCCGACATCGATGCCGATGGTCAGTCCCATGGTTCAGGGTCCTCACTCACGTCGATCCGGTCCGCCTTCGGCCGGGTCTGTTCTTCTTCCTGAGCCTGCGAACCGGCGGCGGCATCGGCATCGGTCCGGGCCTGGCGGGCGGCCTCGGCGGCGGCTTCGAGCAACGACCGAACAGAGCCGAGAACTCCGGCGGCGGCGGTCGCGAGGTGCTCGATGGTCTCGGGACTGGTCTGCTTCACCCGTGAGATGAGCTGGCAGACCGGGCACCACTGGCACTCGGCCGGCGAGTGCGCATGCCCGTCGTACGACGCGTCGCCCGCCGCCGCTTCCCCAGCCTCCGTCTCAGCCCCGACGGAAGCGTCGTTCTCGGCGAAGGCGTCAGCGCCCGAGGTGTGAGCGGGCGGGGAGTCGGTGGTGGCGCCGTGGCGGGCGTCGGCCGAGGCCTGCTGGAGCACGGCGAACAGCTTCGCCGCCTCTTCGCCGACCGAGCCGATCGCTTCCTTGCTCACGAGTTGTCCTCCGCGCTCACCTGTTGCCGTCCGTCATGGCCTTGTGCTCTGCCAGCCGGCCCGCGCCACCGCGGGTGGCGTGCCCCAGCTCGCGGCCGAGGTGGCGCCCGTTTTCGCGGTAACCCGGCTCGGTCTGCGGTGGTACCACCGGTTGCTGGGCTCCCTGCGGGGCGAAGCGTACCTGCAGGCGGCCGTTGTCCAGCCGGGCCCCGGTCACCTCGGCCCGCGCGAGCGCCGCGGGCAACGGCAGCACCCGGCGGTAAGAGCCGACGGTGATCAGCAGCTCGTCACCACGCCGGGCCAGTTCGAGATCGCTCGCGGTGGCCAACGGCAACGACATGGTCAGCGTGTAGTTGCGCCCGTCGGTGTCGATATGACGGTCCACCCACAGCGAGGTCTCGTCGGTGGCCCGCACGAACGGGTCCTCCCCGCCGTACATCTCGACGGCGAAAGCGGCCAGTTCCTCGACACCGACCGGCTCACAGGCACGGTACGGCGACTCCCAGATCGGCAGCGGCTGGAACGAGACGGCGACCTCTTCGAGAATCCCCCGCTGGGCCGCGACCCACTGGCGGCGCCAGTTGTCCGCGCCGGCGGCCGGGAAGACCCGGTTCGCGATGACGCCGTCCACGCGATAGCCGTACAGCGAAAGGGTCGTCAACGTACGACGAGCCTCGGCGACAACCACGGCCTCGGGCGTGAGCACCAGCCGCACGGACGCGTCCGGCCCGGACAACATCGTCCGTACGTCGGCCAGGTCGTCGCGCAACCGGCGCAACGCGTCGAACACGTTGTCGTCCGGCAACGGCAGGCCCACCGCCTTGCTCAGCACCGGGCGGAACGTGCGCACCACGCGCCGTTCGACCGTGAAGAGGCGGTTCATGTACCAGTTGAGGGCGTCGGGCAACGCGAGCAGGCGCAACGTCTCGGCGGTCGGCGCGCAGTCCACCACGATGACGTCCCACTGGCCGGACCGAACGTGGTCGCGCACCTCCAGCAGCGCGAGCACCTCTTCCGCGCCGGGCAGCACCGTCAGTTCCTCGGCCTCGATCGGATCCACGCCGACCGTGTTCAGCACGCGGCGCAGGTAGGACTGGATATCGCCCCACGAGCGCTCGAACCGGCGCTGGGTATCGATCAACTGCACGAACAACCGGTCGTCGACCTCGGTCGGTTCCGCACCGACGGCGGCGTCGAAGGTGTCGGCCAGGGAGTGCGCGGTATCGGTCGAGAGCACCAGCGTGCGGTGTCCGCGCAGCGCGGCAAGGGTCGCGGTACCGGCGGCAGACGTGGTTTTACCCACGCCTCCCTTGCCGGTGTACAGCAGAACCCGAGTCACGGTCGCTCAGGACTCGACGCGCTTCTTGAGGCCTTTCAGGGCCGTATCGATGATGACCTTCTCCGCCTTGCGCTTGAGCATGCCGATCATCGGAATGCTGACGTCGACGGCCAGCCGGTAGGTCACCTCGGTGCCCTGCGCGCCGAGATCCTTCAGCAGGTAGGCACCATCGAGACCTTTGACCATCTTCGCCTCAACGAGTGTCCAGGTGACCTCGTTACGGCCCCAGGTGTAGTCGAGGGTGTACTCGTCGGAGATCGCGCCCGCGTCGACCTTGAACCGGACCTGCTTGGGCCGGCCCGCCTCATCGGTGGACAGCACCTCGGTCTCCCGCATCGAGTCCGCCCATTCCGGATAGGCCTCGAAGTCGGCGATCACCGCCAGGATCTCCTTCGCACTCGCTTCGACCACGATGGACGAGGTGGTCTGCTCTGCCATCGAATCACCTCTTCGCTGCCGGAAGGCTGACGGGACACCGGTACCACCGGAGACTATCGCGGGATGCCAGCCCGCACGGTGTTCACCTGCCGCGCGCCCGGCCTCGACCTCGTCCTTGAACCGCCACAGCTGCCGCCGATAGCCCCCGACGTACGACTCACGCAGCCGGTCGACCGCCCGGCGGGACAACTTGCGCGACGGTTCCGCCCGGAGGTACCAGTGCACGACAACACCGTCGCGAACCTGCTCGAGCCAGAACTCGGCCGTGCCGGTCAGTTCCCCCGCGACGGTCCAGCGAACCCCCTCCAGCCCACGGCGCTCGTACGGCGTGAGGGTGAGCTTCGGCCACCACGAACGCCACAGCGAGTCATCGCCGAGCCGACGCGCGACGTAGGCTGGCTCCGCGACTATGAGGTCGTCGCAATTGACGTCGAGCGATGGCATGCGCAGTTCCCTGGGTCACACGTGTCCGGCCTGGCTACTTCCGAGTAGGTGACTGTAGCGTGCAAAAACGCCGACAACTCGGAGCACGGAGGAGAACGGATGCGTGAGTACACCACGCCCGCGGTGATCGATCCGCCGACCACAGGCAGTCTCAGCGACCCGGTCTGGGCCAACGCGCAGTCCCATCCTGCCACTCCTGTGTTCAGCCGTCGTACGTCGTCGGGCTGGACGGATGTGACCGCGGCGGAGTTCGCCGACCAGGTCGCGGCCGTCGCCAAGGGCTTGATCGCGGCGGGCGTTCAGCACGGTGAGCGGGTGGCTCTGCTGAGCCCGACCCGCTACGAGTGGACCCTGGTCGACTACGCGATCTGGACCGTCGGTGGTGTCACGGTACCGATCTACGAGACGTCCTCCGCGTCGCAGATCCAGTGGATCCTCGGCGACTCCGGGGCCGTACTGGCCATCGTCGAGAACTCCAGCCACGCGGCGTCCGTCGAGGCCGCCGGCGCCGGGAGCGTGCGGGAGATCCTGCAGTTCGAGGCGGGTGGCATCGACGACCTGGTGGCGCGTGGAGCCTCGGTATCCGACGCAGAGCTCGACAAGCGCCGTACGGCGGTCACCCCGGCCGACGTCGCGACGCTCATCTACACCTCGGGTACCACCGGCCAGCCCAAGGGCTGTCAGATCTCGCACCTGAGCTTCATGGACGAGCTCGGCACGGCGACCAAGATCCTCGACGAGCTCTTCGACAAGAACGGCGCCTCGACGCTGCTGTTCCTGCCACTCGCGCACGTGTTCGCCCGGATCATCCAGGTGGGTTGCGTGATGATGCGGGTCAAGGTCGGCCACAGCGCCGACGTGAAGAACCTGGTCGACGATCTCGGCTCGTTCCAGCCGACGTTCATCCTCAGCGTGCCGCGCGTGTTCGAAAAGGTCTTCAACAGCGCCAGCCAGAAGGCGCACTCCGCCGGCAAGGGCAAGATCTTCGACGCGGCCGCCGCCGTCGCCATCGACTACTCCAGGTCGCTGGACAAGGGCGGACCGGGTCTCGGACTGAAGCTGAAGCACCGCCTGTTCGACAAGCTCGTCTACAGCAAGCTGCGCGCGGTCCTCGGCGGCAAGGTGCAGTACGCCGTCTCCGGTGGCGCGCCGCTGGGCGAACGACTCGGCCACTTCTTCCGCGGCATCGGCGTACCCGTGCTCGAGGGCTACGGCCTGACCGAGACCACCGCGGCGATCTGCGTGAACCTGCCGGACGACATCCGCATCGGCACGGTCGGCCGCCCGCTGCCCGGTGTCACCGTGGCCGTCGCGGATGACGGCGAGCTGCTGTTCAAGGGCAACCAGGTCATGATCGGCTACTGGCGCAACGACGAGGCCACCGCCGCGGCGATCGACTCGGACGGCTGGTTCCACACCGGCGACCTGGGCGAATTCGACTCCGAGGGCTTCGTCAAGATCACCGGCCGGAAGAAGGAGATCCTCGTCACGGCCGGCGGCAAGAACGTGGCCCCGACCATTCTCGAAGACCGCCTCCGCACCCACCCGCTGGTCGGCCAGTGCATGGTCGTCGGCGACGGCAAGCCCTTCATCGCCGCGCTGATCACCATCGACCCCGAGACCATCGGCCACTGGGCCTCGCAGCACGACAAGCCGGCGGATATCCCGGCGCTGGTGGACGATCCGGACCTGATTGCAGAGATCCAGAGCGCCATCGACGACGCCAACTCGGCCGTCTCCAAGGCCGAGGCGATCCGCAAGTTCACCATCCTGCCGCGCGACTGGACCCAGGAAACCGGCGAACTGAGCCTCAAACTCAGCCTCCGCCGCCACATCGTGATGGAAAAACACGCCACCGACGTAGAAGCCCTCTACACCAAATAACCCGCTCCGCCTGAGCCCCGGCCGCCCTTCCCGGTGTGGCCGGGGTTTCTGGTTGGCGCTCAACCACCCCGCCGTACGCCGAGTGGCGGACGTAGTTCGCCGCCGCGGCGGACGTGGTTCGCCGCCGCGGCGGACGTGGTTCGCCGCCCGCGCGCAGCCGACAACGACGGCCTACGCGGTGAGGCGGCTACGGGTAGCGATCGAGTCGTGCGGCCGGCGCGATCTTGCCGTCCACCGACAGAAATCTCGGTCGACGCCCTGTAATGAGTGTGGCATCGTTACGCTCATTAGCACGGGGCCTGAACGCAGTGGGGAGTACGAATGCACGACGCGGCTCGGGTGAAATCGGTCGGCCTGGGGTTCGCCCTGTTCTCGGCGATCTGCTTCGGTGGATCGGGCCCGTTCGCGAAGGCCCTGATCACCGCCGGCATGTCCCCGCAGCAGGCGGCATGGATGCGCATCCTCGGTTCGGCCATCGTGCTCGTTCCGCTGATGCTGGTACTTCGCGGCCGCACGGGTCTACGCAGCGCCCACGCCTCCTGGCCGGCCCTCGTGATGTACGGCGCAACCGGTATCGCCGGGTGTCAGACCCTCTTTTTCATCGCCGCCAGCCGGTTGCCGGTAGGCGTTTCGATCCTGCTCGAGTTCACCGGACCGGTGCTGGTGGTCGGCTGGCTCAAGTTCGGCCGGAAGAGCCACGTACCGCGTTCGGCGGCCCTTGGCGTCGGCATCGCCGTACTGGGTCTCGCGTGTGTTGTCGAGATCTGGGCCGGCGTCCAACTCGACGCGATCGGCCTACTCTGCGGTCTCGGCGCTGCGGCCTGCCAGGCGACGTACTTCATCCTGATCGACCGCCTCACCGGCCTCGCCGATCCGCTGGTGATGACCGCCGTCGGCAGCGTCGTCGGCTCTATCCTGCTGACCGCCGTCGCCCTGCCGTGGACGATGCCCTGGCACGTCCTGACCGACACCCTGCCGTTCGCCAACCGTACGGCGCCCGGCTGGTCCCTCGCCGCCTGGCTCATCATCGTCAGCACGGTCATCGCATACCTCGCCGGAGCCGCCGCCGTTCAACGCCTCTCCGCCGCAGTAGGCGGAGCCGTCGCCTACGTCGAGGTGGTAGCCGCCGCCCTCTTCGCCTTCCTCCTCCTAGGCGAAAAGCTCACCTTCTTCCAGGTCCTAGGCGGCTGCATCGTTCTAGCCGGCGCCTTCGTAGCCCAAACCTCCGTCCACAAAGTCTCCCCCGCCCTCGACCTATCGGCCGTCGAACGCGTCCCAGAAGCGGACGAGGACAAGCTCACCGTCAGCCGATAGGTACGCTGTGCTGGTGTGCTTCACCAGGGATCGACACCGCCTTCAAGGCCGAGAGCGGCTAGGCCGTTGACCGCACTCGCGGACGCGGTCCTGCCGCTCATTCGCACGCGCAGCGATGTCACCCGCTGGAGCGCATCGAACTCTCACGGCCGTCAGATGCACGAAGCGGTCGACATCTTGGAGGCGGCAGCTCAAACCGCCGACCCCAAAGAGATGTACGCCGTCACGCACAAGGCTCTCACCTCAGCGATCAAGGTCATCTCCCGCGCTGACGACTCCAGCGGCATCATCGGCGACGCGTGCCACCGCCTTCTCGACCTCCATCCCAAGGCTGCCGCAGCTGCCGACGTCCCAGCATCGAAGCTCATCGCGTGGATGATGACGTTCCAGTTCGACGGCGAGGTCGACTACTTCGAACTCGACCCAGTCGCCTACGCGCCGGCTTTGAAGGAAAAGGGCATGGCGACCTACCGGACGAAGCTGGACGAGGTCCGCGCCAGCTTGCCGGCGGCGGCAGAGGACGATTGGCAGGCAGGACACAGCCACGAGCGGTTCACCCTCCACTGGAACGCCAAGCGTCTTGCCGTCCTCGACCACGACATCGACGCGATCATCCGCACTCATGCGAGGGACCGGAAGGTCGCCGCTTGGTTCGAAGACACCGCGCGGGCGTTCGCTGAGATCGGCGAGATGGATCTTGCGATCGACTGGGCGAAGCAAGCAACGTACTTCGATCTCGGCCACCGGTCCCTCAAGGCATCCGACTACTGGTGCGAGCTCCTGGATGAACACCGGCCCAGCGAGGCGCTGGAGGCCAGGTTGCTGGTGTTCAGGCGCTGGCCGTCATCGACGACGGCGGCGCGCCTGCACAAGGCCGCAGGCAAGGCTTGGCCCGGCTACCGCGACGAGGTCCTCACCATCCTTGCCGGCAGCCCGAACGACGCCGTGCTGTTCGCGCTCCTGACGCTCAAGGACGTCCAGTTCGCGTGGAACCTAGCGCACTCACTGGGACTCGTCAGTGACCACACCTGGAGCGAGTTGGTGAAGGCGTACGAGAAGCTCGACCCGCTGGCCGCCCTGCCGATCCATGTCCGCCTCGTCGAGAACCAGCTGGTCGAAACGGGCGCCCAGCACTACCGACTCGCCGCTCGCCGCCTCGCCAAAATGCGCAAACTCGCCGCCGGGACAAGCAAGACCGCCGAGGTGGACGAATTCATCGCCGACCTACGCGAAACCCACCGCCGCCGCCCCCGGCTCCAGGAGGAGTTCACCCGCGCCGGCCTTCCCTAGTCGCCTCCCGACGCGGGCTCGACACTCTTGAGGTGCCTCGAGGCCTTCCATCGAGGTCGTGGTGGTGAGATGAGTTCGCCGGTGATGAGATCGACCTGGCCGATGTAATGGGTGCCGTTGTGGTCGACCAGATACCTGGCTCCGCGCGGAGTGGTCCACTCGACACTGCCGTCGGGCAGGATCACGTTGCGCAGCCCACCATGGGTCTTCGCCCGATGTGGCGTGCGCGTCACCGGCAGCAAATTCTTCGTACTGGTCTGGCCTGGTGGACCGTTCTTGTCGTACGGCACGGCGTGGTCGATATCGGCGAACGAGGTGGTTTCGCCGGTAGCCCAGGGTTCCATCGGTGTGGGGTAGCGCAGTTTGACCCATTCCCTCATCCGGTCCGGAATCTCGTAGGCGTTGACGCTCAGGTGTTCGCGCAGGTCAATGACGGGCTTGAGTGCCACGGCTTCGCTGGCGATGAGCCCTTTCAGTTGCGAGACCAGCATCGGTCCCATGCCTTCGACTCGCACGATTCCTTCACCACTGGCGAGTGCTTCCTGGCTGATGTGCACATAGAAGGTATGTGGCGCGTGGCCCAGCCCCCGGCTGCGATTACGGGACGTGATGCCCGCCAGCAACCCGTCCACCGGCTGCCGTGGGCCGCCCGCAGCGCGCGCACCGTCGTCGCCGATGTCGTACTCGTCGCGGGAAGGACGCGCCGTGGCGCAGGTGCTGTCCGTCGGGCGCGCACTCTGGGCGGCGGTTCGGCGGGCTTTGCTGCGGCCATGTTCGCGCAGGCCGAGGGCGAGGGCCGGGTCCGCCAGCAAACCGACGGCCCGGGCGCGGCGTTGCTGGTGGGTGCCGGTGTCGCCCTCTTCGGCCAAGATCTCGGCCAATTCTTCGACGGCGGCATCGAACCGGATCGCGTCACCGGCCGCGGTACGGGCGACCAGCGATTTGGTGCCGTGGTCGTTGGACTGCCCCAGCCACACCCCGTGCTGACGCGCGTACTGATCGGCGTCGGCTTTGGCCTTATCGGGGTCCGCCTGCATCTTCGCGGCCTTCACGAACACTCTCAGCCGCGACAGGCTGAGAGTGTCGATGATCGCATTGACCTTGTCGTCCACAATGCGAGCCGCTTCCAGGGACAGCGACAGGCAGGTGCGGGCAATCCAGCGGGCCTTCCACGCTTCGGCATTGCCGGCCAGAACCTGGGCTAGGGTCTTGGGGAATCGGTGCCGCAGCGCCAACGCCTCACCCAGATAAGCGGCCGCGGCGCCACCCGACATGCCAAGACGCCACCCGAACTCCTGAGCACAGAACTCAGCGATCGCCGGACAACCCTCGCCGCCATAGACGCGGAGGCGTTCAATGCCGGGCACGATCTCCCCGCCCGCCGGTGGCTCAACAGCGGCGTTGAGATCGGCGTAGTGCAGAGCCAGGAGCAGGGAGTCGGCTTCAGCGTCGGCCACCTGAGCGCGCCTGGCCGCGGCGCGGGCCAGGGTCTGATCCACGCCGAGCTCATCAACCTCACCACGATCGAACATACTAGCGATTATATCGCAGCTGCCAGCCCGAATCTCGTTATCCACAAGGGATATCGTCACCTCGTTGACTCCGGCGGTTCGACCTCGCCGTCCGGTAGTCGATCACAGCGTCATTCGGGTGGTCGCCACCGGCACAGGTTTCTACTGCTCCGTCGCCAACCGCGCCACTGTCACGATCAGCGCGACGGGCACTCCGCTCTGCATCGAGCGCACTGTCAGTCCTCGGGCCGTGCGCTCCAAGGCGAAGAGCAACCCTGCGGAGGAATCAGATGTGAGGTCCCAGCATTCGACAATGGCGCCAGCAGCGTCCGCGGGCAGCAGTTCCGTGACTTCGATCAATCGGCCGTCAAACTCGAAGACAGTCACGAACCGGTCCCATCGGCGTTGAGTGAACCGAGCCATGCTTGATTCACCTTGGTCATGTGGCTCGCGAAGAGCGTTCCAGAACCAGGTCGTGATCGCCGTCAATCTCCTGGCCCGCCGTCAGGTGGAGATGCGCTCCGGGCCCCGCGCCGTCCTGTGCGAGCGTCAGGAGGTGCCTCGCCAGCGATACGAGCCCCGCGTTGTTGGCACTGATCAATACCTGACCGCCCTCATCAACGGACACCGCGATCGTGAATCCCTCGTCCCACTCGAATCGCAGCGCGTCACCACAGTCCGGCACTTCGATGCGCAGTTCCATTCGATTCATCTCCGACCCTCACATCGACACTTTCCCGGAAGCGGGAGCCTTCGCTCGACGCCGCCAACTCTGCCACCTTCACCTCCGGTGACGGTTGACCGCAGAGCTGCCAATTGAGCAGAACGTGAAGGCCTTTCGGCCGAAGGGGCCCATTGTGCTCTGGGCCTTGCAGCTACTCCAGGACCAGATCGAAGACCAGGGCTGCGAAGGCGATGCCGCCGGGACCGTCCGAGCATCGGAACCGATAGCGGTCATCCCCGACCTCGCAGATCAGGCCCGCGTTCCCCAGCCATGCCGCGCGCTCGCCGAATTTGCCGCGCCCGCAATTCCAAACCGCCAGTGCAGTCGGTGTGGGGTGCTCAACGGTCCACCTCGATCTCACTGCCGCCCATGTGAGCGAACCGGTCCGCAAGGTCACTAGCCACGTCTATCACTCCCCTGCGAAGTCGCCGATCCGGTAGCCGGAACCACGCTAGCCTCCTCGGTTACCGCATCCCCAGCAGAATCGCTCCGGCCGTGAAGGCGCGTCGTACTGGCTATCGCGCGGGCTTCAGTAGCCGAAGTGGTCGGATAGCCAGGTGGCAAAGGTGGGCGCCTCGAAGTATGGATCCGCGGGGGTTTCGTGGAGCCAGGTCTGTACTTGGCCGGACGGGTTGACGAAGGAGAGGTCGCCCGAGCCGTTGTTGTAGAAGACCACAGCTGTCTGCGGGAGACCCGGCGCGTCGGCTCGCTCCAGGAGGGTCATACGCACGACGTTCATACTCGGATGGACGTCGGGCCCTAGGCCGTAGAGCCGGCGGTGGCCTTTCGTTAGCGAGCCGAAGTCCAGCAGGTACTGACGGAACTCGAGAGGTAGCGGGCCAATCAGCGATTCGGCCGCGCGCACCTTGGCCTCGGAAACGCCCCGGCCCTGGTCAATGGACGGGTCACCAAGAACTTGGGCGCGGAGCTCGTCCCAGGTCATGGCACTCCTTCGGTTCGGACGCGGTGAGATCGAGCCTACTGGGACGACCTTCCGGTGCCGGTGGAAGTGGCGACGGGCTCGACGGCTGGTCGCAGGTTGGTGGTACGGGTGTGATGGCAACGCATCGTCGCTCGGAGTAAACAGCCTGCCCAGCACTGGCGTTGGGCATGACTTCACCGAGCGGCAAAGACCTAGTACCGCCAGGTGGATTGGTCTCGCGGATTGGTTGGTTGCGGGTTGGGGATTGTCGGGTAGAGGACCTGGTCGCGGTGTTGCAGGCCAAGACGGACCTGGGCGACTATCCGTTGGCGAGCGGGGTTGAGCAGGAGGTCTTGCTGTACGACGCGCTCATCGCGCTGATCGTGCGGATGAGGTTGAGGCCGTCACGGCGGAGTTTCAGGCGCTGATTGCGGAGCAGCGGGCCTCGGGGCAGCAGGGTGGGGACCACTTCGCGAAGCCTGGTGCCAACGACCGCGTGTGGAACGCCCTTGAGAAGCTGGCCCTCCGAGCGCCGAAGGCTTTCGCGGACTACTACGGGAACGACGTGCTAGCGCTCGTGGCGTGGCTGGGACCGGCGTACCAGGTGACTTCGCAGGTGAACGTGGTGAATCCGGGCGGTGAGGGACAGACCGTTCATCGCGACTACCACCTCGGATTCCAGTCGAACGAGGTCGCGCAACGCTTTCCGGACCACGTGCACCGGCTGTCGCCCGTACTGACGTTGCAAGGCGCCGTCGCGCATAACGATATGCCGGTCGAGAGTGGCCCAACGCTTTATCTTCCGCATTCTCATAAGTATGAGCTGGGCTATCTCGCGTGGCGGCTGCAGGAATTCGCCGAGCACTTCGTGGCGAATCACGTTCAGTTGCCGTTGGCAAAGGGTGATGCGGTTCGGGCTGGCGATGGAGAGCGTCGACCGGGCCGGGATGTCCATGGCGCTCTATCCGGCGTTGCGCGAACTGAAGGCCTCCGGCACAGTGGACCGCCTGCTGGACAACGTGGTCAGCGCCAGCGCCGAAGGTTACAGTTTTCCGACGAACCTCGATCGCGATCAGCCGATCGGTGGGCTCGCGCCGCCGAGCCAGGCCGAGCTGGTCCGGCAGGCGCTGGCGGAGAACTGGCCGGCGGATCGCCTGCAACAGACGCTGACCGAGCAAGACCACCGCCGTCGCACCAGCTGACGGCAGCTGAAGACACTCGAGGGAGACAGCACGGTATGGAGCCACTTCGCATCGGCATTCTCGGCGCGGCCCGGATCTCGGCCGCCGCGATCGTCGCCCCCGCCAAGCTGACCGGCGCTCGCCTGGTCGGAGTGGCGGCGCGGGACCGGGACCGGGCGGAGGCGTTCGCGGCCGAACACGGCGTTGAGCGCGTGCACACGACGTACGACGAATTGCTGGCGGATCCCGAGATCGAGGTCATTTACAACCCGCTGGCCAACAGCCTGCACGGGCCGTGGAACCTCAAGGCAATTGCCGCTGGCAAGCATGTGCTGACCGAAAAGCCGTCCGCGAGTAATTCCGTCGAGGCAGCACTTGTGCGCGACAAAGCCCGGGAAAAAGGCGTGGTCCTGATGGAGGGATTCCATTACCTCTTCCACCCGGTGACGCAGCGTTTGCACCAGCTGCTGGAAAAGGGCGAGCTGGGCGAATTGCGCCACGTCGAAATAACGATGGTGATGCCCGCGCCGGCTGACGACGACCCGCGCTGGTCGTACGAGTTGGCGGGCGGGGCGTTGATGGATGTCGGGTGCTACGCGTTGCACGCGCAGCGCATGCTCGCGCCGTGGGGTGGCGGCCTGCCGTCCGTGGTGAGCGCGAAGGCCGCCGAGCGAAGGCGTAGGCCGGGCGTGGACGAGTGGCTGACCGCCGTACTGGAATTCCCGAACGGCGCGAGCGGTACGGCGCGGTGCAGCATGGCGGCGGACGCGGTCGAGTTCAGCTGCCGCATCGTGGGTACGCGTGGCGAGGCCTTCGCGCCGAACTTCGTGCTGCCGCACCTGGATGATCTCGTCACGATCAAGACGCGCGAGGACACCTGGGTCGAGCAGCTTGGCCGCAAGTCGTCGTACACGTATCAGCTGGAGGCGTTCACCGACCACCTCCGCGACGGCGCCGCTCTGCCGATCAACGCCGACGACGCCGTCGCGACGATGGAGCTGATCGACGAGACGTACCGCGCGGCCGGCCTGATGCCAAGGCCGACCGCCACGGTGTGAAGCCACTCAATCGTGGGTGGGGAAGCCTAGGTTGAGGCCGCCGTGGGTGGGGTCGAGCCAGCGGCTGGTGACCACCTTGCCGCGGGTGAAGAAGTGCACGCCTTCGGTGCCGTGGGCGTGCGTGTCGCCGAACAGCGAGTTCTTCCAGCCGCCGAAGGAGTAGTAGGCCATTGGCACCGGGATCGGCACGTTGATCCCGACCATGCCGACCTCCACCTCGTTCTGGAAGCGGCGCGCGGCTCCGCCATCGTTGGTGAAGATGGCGGTGCCGTTGCCGTACGGGTTGGAGTTCACCAGGTCCAGCGCCGCGTCGTACGACGGAACGCGGACCACCGACAGCACCGGGCCGAAGATCTCGTCGCGGTAGATCGACATCTCGGGCGTCACCTTGTCGAACAGCGTCGGCCCGAGCCAGAAGCCATCCGCTGCTCCGTCAATCTCCTGCGAACGCCCGTCGACGACCAGTGCAGCACCTTCGTCAACACCCGACGAGACGTAGCCGACGACCTTGTCGCGGTGCGGCCCGGTGACCAGCGGGCCCATGTCGCAGCCGCGCGTACCGTCACCGGTCTTCAGGGTGGCCATCCGGGATGCGATCTTCGAGACCAATTCGTCGGCGATCGGCTCGACCGCGACCAGGGCCGAGATCGCCATACAGCGCTCCCCGGCGGAGCCGAAACCGGCATTCACCGCGGCGTCGGCGGCGAGGTCGAGATCGGCGTCCGGCAGTACGACCATGTGGTTCTTCGCGCCGCCAAGGGCCTGGACACGCTTGCCATGCGCCGTGCCCTTCTCGTACACGTAGCGCGCGATCGGGGTGGAGCCGACAAACGACACCGACTTCACGTCCGGGTGCTCCAGCAGGCGGTCGACGGCCTCCTTGTCACCGTGCAGCACGTTCACCACGCCGTCGGGCAGACCTGCCTCCTTCCAGAGGGCGGCGACCGCGTTCACGGCCGACGGGTCCTTCTCGGACGGCTTGATCACCACGCTGTTGCCACAGGCAACCGCGATCGGTACGAACCACAGCGGCACCATCGCCGGGAAGTTGAACGGTGAGATCACCGCGGTCACCCCGAGCGGCTGGCGGATCGAGTACACGTCGACCTTGGTGGAGACGTTCTCGCTGTAACCGCCCTTGAGCAAATGCGGAATCCCACAGGCGAACTCGACCACTTCGAGGCCGCGCGTCACCTCGCCGAGCGCGTCCGAGAGCACCTTGCCGTGCTCGGCCGTGATCAGCGCGGCGATCTCCTCCTTGCGCTGGTTGAGCAGCTCGCGGAAACCGAACAGCACCTGCGCGCGCTTGGTCAGCGACGTCGCGCCCCAGGCCTTCGAGGCCTCGTGGGCCACCTTCACCACCTCGTCGACCGTGGCCGCCGAGGCGAGATCGAGCTCACCGGTCACCGCGCCGGTGGCCGGGTTGTAGACCGGGCTGGTTCGCTCGGCGACACCGGTCCACGGGGCGCCGCCGACGAGATGGGTGATTCGGGATGTGCTCACGAGAGTTCCTCAGGGTTGAACGGATGGAAGTACGTCGCCGCGGCGGGCCATCTCGACCTCGATCGGGCGGCCGGTGGTGAGCGATTCCACCCCGGCGGTGCAGACGGCGGCCGCGGCGTAGCCGTCCCAGGCGGAAGGCCCGTCGATCTCACCGCGCTTGGCCGCGTCGACCCAGCGCTGCACCTCGATGTCGTACGCGAGGGCGAACCGCTGGCGGAAGTCGTCCGGTACGGCGCCACCCCAGTGGCCCGCGGCCCGGGTCAGTACGCCGCTGCCGAGGCCGATCGTGGCGCTGCCCAACTCCCCCACGGCTTCGCAACGCACCTCGTAGCCGACCTGGAAGTTCACGAACACCTCGACATCGGCGATCGCGCCATTGGCCAGCTCGAACACCGCGAACTGCGGGTCCAGCGCGCCGTTGGCCACCAGGCTGGTCGGCGTCGGAGCGTGCACGGTGATGCGGGTGATCTCCTCGCCGAACAGCCAGCGGGTCACATCGACCTCGTGCACGAGCGAGTCGCGCACGATCATCTCGCTGCGGAACGTCTCGGGCACGGTCTTGTTGCGGTGCACGTTGTGCAGCAGCAAGGTCCGGCCGAGATCGCCGGAGTCGAGCAGCTTCTTCAGCTCCGCGTACTCCGGGTCGAACCGGCGCATGAACCCGACCTGGATCAGCGAGCGGCCGAGCTTGTGCTCCGCCTCGACCACTCGCAGCGACGACTCGGCGTCCATCGTCAGCGGCTTCTCGCACAACACGGGCTTCCCGTGATCCAGGCACGCGTGCAACTGCTCCGCGTGGGCGAAGCCGGGCGAAGCGACGATCACCGCGTCCACCTCGTCGTCCGCGATCAACGCCAGCGGGTCGTCGATGGTACGAACGCCGAGCCGGTCCGCCAGCGCCGAGGCGCGGGCGGAGTCCGGGTCGGAGACCGCGACCAGGCGGGCACCGGAGGTCTGGTGCACCACCCGTTCGGCGTGGTCAGCGCCCATCAGGCCGACGCCGATGATGCCGATCCGCAAGTCAGTCATGCTTCTCCAAAGGCGATTCGATCGGGCCCGCCTTTCCGGTGGGCCGAACCACCGCGCCGGCGTCGATCCCACGCAGCTCGTGGCTGAGCGCCTCCAATTCGGCACCACCGGCCATTTCGTTGGTGAGCTGTTCCAGCGTGATGTCGGCCCGATGCGTATCTAGCGCGACCCTGCCCAGCTTCAGTACGACGAAGTGGTTGCCGACCAGGTACGCGTGATGCGGGTTGTGCGTGATGAACACGACGCCAAGACCGGCATCGCGCGCCTTCACGATGTACTTCAGTACGACGCCCGACTGGTTCACCCCGAGCGCCGCCGTCGGCTCATCCAGAACCAGCACCTTGGCACCGAAATAAATGGCCCGGGCGATCGCAATACACTGCCGCTGCCCACCCGACAACATGCCAACCGGCTGCTCCAAATTAGGAATCGAAATCCCCATCTTGGTCAGTTCCTCGTCAGCGATTCGCTTCATCGTGGCGGTGTCCAGGACCTTGAACGGGCCTTTTGTCACCTCATTGCCAAGGAAGAAGTTGCGCCACACCGACATCAAGGGCGCGAGCGCGAGGTCCTGGTAAACCGTGGCGATACCGCTGTCCAGCGCCTCGCGCGGAGAGCTGAAATGACGTGCCTGCCCGTTCACCGACATGGTGCCCGAGTTGTAGTCGTGCAGTCCCGAGACGATCTTGATCAGCGTGGACTTTCCCGCGCCGTTGTCACCCAGCACGCAGGTGATCTCGCCCTGCCGAACGGCCAGCGTGACATCGCGCAAAGCGTGCACGTTGCCATAGCTCTTGCCGACGTTCTCGAGGTGCACGATCGGCGTCGTGGGGCTGCTGGCCGCCTCGTCCGCGAAGGCTCTCGTGGTGGTCATCTCAAGTCCGCCCGATTCTTGACGACGAGGTTGACAATTGTTGCCAGCAGCAACATCAGGCCGAGGAAGGCCCTGAACCAGTCGGCATTCCAGCCGGCGTACACGACTCCGAGTTGGGTCATGCCGAAGATCAGCGCACCGACCGCCGAACCGGCGATCGAGCCGTATCCACCAGTCAGCAGACAGCCACCGACCACCGCGGCGATGATGTAGATGAACTCCTTACCGACGCCTTCACCGGACTGCACGCTGCTTTGGCTGAAAAGCAGGTGCATGCCGGAGAACCAGGCGAAGAAGCCGACGGTCATGAAGAGGCCGATCTTCACCTTCTTCACCGGAACGCCGACAGCCCGAGCCGCTGCCGCATCTCCGCCGACCGCGAAGATCCAGTTGCCGATTTTGGTCCGCAAGAGCACCCAACTCGCCAGCACGACGAAGAGAATCCACCAAATGACCAAGATCTTGATCGTCAGTGGCCCGAATCCAATGCCCAGGATCCGGAATTTCACCACGAACTCCGACGCGAAAACCGCCTGTGCGCTGCTGAACCCGTCCATGTCACGGATCGAGTTCGACGAAACCGTGCCGGAGAGGATTCTGGTGACACCAAGGTTGAGTCCCTGCAGGATGAAAAAGGTTCCGAGCGTCACCAGGAAGCTTGGCAAACCCGTCCGCATCAGCAGCCAGCCGTTGAATGCGCCGACACCTATCGCGACGACCAGCGCGACGAGCACGCCGACCCACACGTTGACGCTGAACTGGTAGGCGAACAACCCGCCGGTCAAGCCGGCCGTGGTCACGGCGACACCAGCCGACAGATCGAACTCGCCACCGACCATCAACAAGGCGACCGGTACAGCCATCATGCCGATCAGCGCGGCCTGGTAAAGGATCGTGCCGGTCGTGGTGATCTCCCGGAACGGCGGCGCGACCACGAGGAAGAACACCAGGATGACGGCGGCGCCGACAAGCGACCCGATCTCGGGCCGGCTCAGCAGCCGGGCGCCGAGCGACCGCCGTGAGACGCGGTCGTCCGTTGCCGGCGGCGCCACGAGCGTAGAGGCCATGACCTAGCGGGTTCCGTTGGCGGCGAACTTCTCCACCGCGGCCACGTTCGTCTTGTCGATGAACGCCGGACCGGTGAGCGTGGCCTTGCCACCACCGATCGTGTTGCCGTTCGTCTTGTACAACCAGAGGTTGTCCACAGCCAGGTAACCCTGCAGGTACGGCTGCTGATCGACGGCCCACTCGACCGTACCCTCCTTGATCGCGCCGACCAGGTCCTTGTTGGTGTCGAAGGTGCCGATCTTCGCGCTGGAACCCGAGTCCTTGACGGCCTTGACCGCGGCGATCGCGAAGGGGGCGCCGAGGGTCACCACGTAGTCGACGGCTTTGTCCTGCTGCAACTTCGAGGTCATCGTGGTGGTGCTACCGGGCATGTCGGTGCCGGTGATGTAGACGTTTTCGACCGTCGGGAACTTGTCCTTCAGGCCCTGGCAGCGCGCCTCCAGACCGACGTTGCCCTGCTCGTGGATCACGCAGACGGCCTTCTTCGCGCCGATCTGGGTGAGCTTCTCGCCCGCGGCCTGGCCGGCGATGCGCTCGTCCTGGCCGAAGTACGCGATCGCGCCCGCGGCCTTCCATTGCTCGATGCCGCCGTTCAGCACGGTGACCGGGATGCCCGCGGCAACGGCCTTCTTCACGTTGGCCGATACCGCGTCGGGCTTGGCCAGCGTCACGGCAATGCCGTCGACCCTCGCGTCGATGGCGGTCTGCACGAGGTTCGCCTGGTTCGCGCCCTCGGGGTCACCGGAGTACTGCAGCTCCACGTTGTCCTTGGCCGCGGCGGCCTCGGCACCCTTGCGGACCAGGTCCCAGAATGTGTCGCCGGGCGCCGCGTGGGTGATGAAGGCGATTTTCATCCGCGGGGTGTTGGCGACGTTACCGCCGCCGCCGTCCGCCTTCTGCTCTTCCTGCTTACCGCCGGACGAGCTGCACGCCGCGAGCGCGATCGCCAGGCTCAGCGCCGCCCCCGTGGCCACTGCCTTCTTCTGCCACCGAATCATGAGTCGAACCAACCTCTCGAGTGTTCCCACGGGTGTGGGATTCGTGAAACAAGACCCCGTAGTCAACCTGAAGTCCCCAGTTCCTCAGAGTCCGTGTGCCGAAAGATAGGCGAAGGTACGCTCGGCGATCGGCAGCGGCTCGTCGGGGTCGCAGGGATACAGATCCTGCTCGACGATCGCATACACGTCGATCTCCAGCTTTGCCAGCTCGGCCAGTACGACCGGGTCCACCTGCTTGAGATGCACATACCCGATGCGGCCCGGGTGGTCCCGGATCAGCTTCAGGTTGTCGCCTCCGCAGTAGCTCAGATGCCCGGTGTCGAGGCACAGGTTCACCACCGCCGGGTCCGTCTGGGCCAGGAAGCGCTCGACCTGCTCGTGGGTGGCGATATGGGTGTCCGCGTGCGGGTGGAACTGGGTCCGCAACCCGAACTCGTCCGCGATCCGCCGGCCCAGCTCGTTCATCTGGCGGCCGTGCCGCGCCCACGACGCCTTCCCAGGTCGCGTCCCACGAACTCGGCAGGTGCAGGTGCTCGAAGATCGTGCCTGCGGTGAGCTCCAGCCCGCGCTTGGCCAGTTCGTCGGACAAGCGCGCTGGGTCCGTCGGCAGGTAGCCGTACGGCCCGAGCTCGATCCGGCGATATCCCGCCGCCGCGACCTCGTCCAGGAACCGCTCCCAGGGCGTCTGCCGCGGGTCGTCCGCGAACCACACCCCCACGAATCGGGCGCGCTGCCGAGCTTCACCTTGGCCATGTCAGTCCTCGTCCACCGGGGCGACGTACCAGCGCTGGGCCTGCTTCGACTCCTCGTACGACGCTCGCGCCGCGCGGGTCGAGTCCAGCCCGGCCACCTCGCTCACGGGTACGTCCCACCAGGACTCGCTGTCCGGCCCGTGCACCAGCGGGTCGGTCCGGACGTGGATCAGCAGGGGTCCGTCCCCCGCCTTCGCGGTCGCGACGGCCTTATCCAGGCCCGCCCGGTCGTCCACCTCGATCACGTCCACGCCGAGGCTGCGCGCGTTCGCCGCGAGATCCACCGGCAGGTAGTCCCCGTCGAGCCGCCCGTCGCCGGTGCGCCGCCGGTACGCCGTACCGAAGCGTTGCGAGCCGAGGGATTCCGACAGCGCGCCGATCGAGGCGAAGCCGTGGTTCTGAACCAGGACGACGATGATCTTGAGGTTCTCCTGCACGGCCGTGACGAGCTCGGTCGACATCATCAGGTACGAGCCGTCGCCCACGAGCACGAACACGTCGCGATCCGGTGCACCGAGCCGTACGCCGATACCGCCGGCAATCTCGTAGCCCATACAGGAATAGCCGTATTCGACGTGATAGCCCTTGGCGTCGCGGGTCCGCCACAGTTTGTGCAGGTCACCCGGCATCGATCCGGCGGCACACACCACGACGTCGCGCGGATCGGAGGTCTCGTTGACCACCCCGAGGACCTCGCCCTGCGTGAGCAGTCCGGCCGCGAGGCGATCGGTCACCTCGACCGGCGGGTTGTACGTCTGCTCGACGGTTGCGTCCCAGTCCCGGGCCAGTTCGGCGGTGCGTTCGCGGTAGTCGTCCGCCACGGACCAGCCGTCGAGCGTCGTACGCAAGGCGGTCAGAGCCTCCCGGGCATCGGCGACCACGGGTAGACCCGCGTGCTTGCCGCCGTCGAAGTTGGCCACGTTGAGGTTCACGAACCGCACAGCCGGGTTCTGGAACGCCGTCCGCGAGGCCGTGGTGAAGTCGCTGTACCGGGTTCCAATCCCGATCACCAGGTCCGTCTCGGCCGCAAGCGCGTTCGCCGCCGTCGTACCGGTCGAGCCCACCGCGCCGACCGACTGAGGGTGGTCGTAACGCAACGAGCCCTTGCCCGCCTGGCTCTCCGAGACCGGGATACCCGTGGCCTCGACGAACGCCTGGAGGGCCTCCTGCGCGCGGGAATACGCGACGCCGCCGCCTGCGACGATCAACGGGCGTTCGCTGTTGCGGATCAGCTCGGCCGCCTGCTCGACGACGGATGCCTCGGGCAACGGACGGGCGATACGCCAGGTCCGTTCGGCGAAGAGTTCCTCCGGCCAGTTGAACGCCTCGGCCTGAACGTCTTGCGGCAATGCGAGTGTGACCGCGCCCGTCTCCACCGGATCGGTCAGGACCCGCATCGCGTTGAGCAGGGCCGACGGGAGTTGCTCGGGACGCCACACGCGGTCGAAGTACTTCGAGACCGGACGGAACGTGTCGTTCACCGAGACGTCGCCGGCGCCGTACGACTCCAACTCCTGCAGTACGGGCGTCGCCACGCGAGTCGCGAACACGTCCGAGGGCAGGAGCAGTACCGGCAGCCGGTTGATCGTGGCGAGCGCGGCGCCCGTCACCATGTTCGTCGAACCCGGGCCGACGCTCGCCGTACACGCGTAGGTCTGGAGGCGGTCCCGCATCCGCGCGAAGGCCGTCGCGGTGTGCACCATGGCCTGCTCGTTGCGCGCCAGGATGTACGGCAGGGCCGTCGGGTCCTCGAGTTCGGACTCCAGCAGGGCCTGTCCGACCCCGGCGACGTTCCCGTGGCCGAAGATGCCGAGCATGCCGGCGAACAACTTCTGCCGTTCGCCGTCGCGCTCCGAGTACTGGACGCTCAGGAATCGCACCAGGGCCTGAGCAACGGTGAGCCGGAGCGTCATCACTGTCCTCCGAAAGGTAGGCGGGGGTCCATCTGCTGACTGGTCCAGCTGTCCCGGACCCAGCCGTGCCGTGGGTCGTCGCTGATCAGCCACTGCCGTTCCGCGCCGGGTCCGGCCATCACGTTCAGGTAGTACAGGTCGTATCCCGGCGGAGCCATCGCGGGCCCGTGCCAGCCGTGCGGCACCAGCACCAGGTCGCCGTTGCGAACCTCGGCCAGTACGTCGATCGGCCGCTCGTCGGTGCCGTAGACCCGTTGATAGGCGATCGGCTCGTTGTTGCCCGCGGCACCTTGTTCGGACTGGAGCTCGAAGTAGTAGATCTCCTCCAGCTCACTCTCCTCGCCCGGCTTGTGCTCGTCATGCTTGTGCGGCGGGTACGACGACCAGTTGCCGCCCGGCGTGATCACCTCGCACGCGATGATCGAATCGGCCTCCAGCACGGCCGGCGTACCGAAGTTGTTCACCTGTCGCGAGGCCACGCCCGCACCGCGCAGTTCGGTCGGCACCTGCTCCTTGCCGATCCGCCGGAACGGGTACGCCGTCGCGGCCTTCGCATGCGGCAAGGCGATCCGCGCTCCCCCGGCAGACTCGACGGTGAAGCTGGAGCCGATCGGAACGTAGGCGAGATCCGTCGGACCCGCGAACGGGTTGTCCCGGCCGTCCAGCTTGACCGTTTCACCGGCGCTGGTCACCTCGGCGGAGCCCTGGAGCGGCAGCACGATGTACTCGCTACCGCCCGTCTCGATCGTGCGGGACTCCCCCGGCGCGAGCGTCACGACGTACAGGCCGGTGTGGGACCAGCCGGGTTCACCGGGTACGACGGCGAGGTCGAAGCCGTCGCGGGCCGTCGTACCCGCGGGTCGGAACCACTCGGTCATGCGGCACCTCCGTGCACGAGTTCGGCGGCGTGATCCACCGCGGCGGCGACGTCCCCGTCCGGCGGGAAGAGCAGCGCGCGCCCCACCACCAGACCACGAACGGACGGTAGCTTGAGCGCTTTACCCCAGGACGCGTAGGTGTCTTCCGGCGCGCCCGTCGGGTCTCCCCCGAGCAACAACGTCGGCAAGGTGGTCGCCTCCATCACGCGCGGGAGATCGTCCACCACGGGCAACTTCAGCCAGGTGTACGCGCTGGTCGCACCGAGGCCCGAGGCGATCTGAATGGACTTGATCACGGAATCCGGATCGAGCAGGTTCGTCACCCGGCCGTCTTGCCGCGTCGACCAGAACGGTTCGACCATCGCCATCAACCCGCGCTCGGCCAGTTCGGTCACCGCCCGGGCACTCGCCTCCAGCGTGGCGACGGTTCCGGCGTCGCCCAGGTCGATCCGGGTCAGCATCTTGCCGCCGTCGATCCCGCGTGAGGCGAGATCCGCCGCGCAGTACGAGGTGAACCGGTCGTCCAACTCGAACACCGAACCCTGTAGGCCGCCCCGGTTCATCGACCCGATGACGAGCTTTCCGTCGAGAGCGCCGAGCAGCAGGAGGTCTTCCAGCACGTCCGGAGTCGCCAGTACGCCGTCAACGCCCGGACGCTGCAAGGCGGTCATCAACCGGTGCAGCAGTTCGGGCCGACTGGCCATGGCCATCTTGTTGTCGCGCACGCCGAGTGAGCCGCGGGCCGGGTGGTCCGCCGCGACGATCAGCAACTGCCCGTCCTCGCCGAGCAACTCCCGCCGCTTCCGCGCCGCCCAGGCCTCCCCCACCGCGGCCGGCCTGCGCGCCCGAACCTCCGTCAACGCCGCGAAATCCCACACCTCACTCACCCGCCGTCGCCCCCGCCACGTGTCCCCGCTCATCGGACGCTTGTGACGCGGCGTGTCGTCGTTCATCGGACGCTTGTGACCGGAGCAGGTCTTCCACCTCGGCTGAGGTGGGCATGGCGGTGGAGCATTCCAGCCGGGAGGCGACGATCGCGCCGGCGACATTGGCGAATCGCAGGGTCTGCTCCAGCGGCCAGCCGGCCAGCAGCCCGTGACACAGCGCGCCACCGAACGCGTCGCCGGCGCCGAGCCCGTTGACCACCTCGACCTCGAACGTCGGCACCTCGACCCGCTCGGTCCGCGTCCGCGCGAGTACCCCCTTCGGCCCCTGCTTCACCACGGCCAGCTCGAGACCCTTGTCCAGCAGGGCCAGCGCGGCCTTGTCCGGATCGGTCTCGCCGACCGCGACCTCGCACTCCTCCCGGTTGCCCACGGCAACGGTGCAGTACTGCAGGGCGCGATCCACCTGCTCGTGCGCCTCACTCGGATCGGCCCAGAACATCGGCCGGTAATCCAGATCCAGCACGGTGATCGGCTTTCGCTCCCGGGCCTCCCAGGCGGTGAAATGCGCCGTGCGGCTCGGCTCGGCCGACAATCCGGTCACGGTCGACCAATAGATCTTCGCGTCCTTGATCGCCTGCAGATCCAGCTCGGACGGATTGATCACCAGGTCCGGCGCCTTGGGGAATCGGTAAAAATACAAGGGGAAATCGTCCGGCGGAAAAAGCTCGCAAAACGTGATCGGCGTCGGTAGTCCCTCGACCCCGGACACGAATTCGTCCGAAACCCCGAGCTCACCCAAAGTACGGTGAATGAATTTCCCGAACGGGTCGTTCCCGGTCCGGCTGATGACCGCCGAACGCCGGCCGTGCCGCGCGGCCGCGACCGCCACATTCGTCGCGCTGCCGCCCAGGAATTTCCCGAAAGCCTCGACGTCTTCGAGTGGTACGCCCGTCTGCAGCGGATACAGATCGACACCGATCCGGCCGATGGTCAGTACGTCGTACATCTCACGCCCTTTCGGCGAGCTTGCGGAGGTGCGCCACACTCGCTCGTACGTCGGCCAGCGGACCAGCCGAGCCGGGCTCGGGTGCCGCCGTGAGAATGGTGTCCTGCTCCAGCACGTACCAGCCGTCGTACCCGGCGGACTCGAGGGTATTCACGATCGTGCCGAGATCGATATCGCCGGCGCCGAGCGGGCGGTACATGCCCTGCCGGACGGCGTCGGTGTAGCTCACCGCCCCGGACTGGACCTTCGCGGCCCAGCCGGCGTCAACGTCCTTCAGGTGGGTGTGCACGATCCGCGCGGTGTGGCTCTTCGCCAGCTCGACCGGATCGACGCCGCCGATCAGCAGATGGCCCGTGTCCAGGCAGAGGCCGATCGTGCTGCCGTCGACGACCCGGGCGACGTCCTCGGCGTTCTCCACCATCGTGCCGACGTGCGGGTGGAGCGTCGCGACGAGGCCTTGCTCGCGAGCCAACTCCGCGAGGCGATCGAGATTGCCCAGCAGAGTGGACCAGCCCGCCTCGTCGAGGACCGGGCGATCGTCGTACCCGTCGCTGCCGGTCGCGGCCGCCAGCACGAGCGTGCCCGCGCCCGCGGCGACGAATCCCTTGAGCGCCTCGGCCACCTCCGGCACCGGGTCATGACCGGGATCATGCAGAACCACTGGGACGAATCCGCCGACAGCCTTGAGGCCTTTGTCGCTCAAGGCAGCGGCCTTTTCGGTCGGCGCGTCCGGCAGGAAACCGTCCGGCCCGAACTCGGTAGCGGCCAGTCCAACCTCGCGCATCTGGTCCAGCACGGTGTCCGCGTCGTACTGCCAACCCCAGCCCGGGACCTCGCAAACGCCCCAAGAGATCGGTGCCCCCGCGATGCGGCTTTCGATCGAGCTCATCGTCCTACCTCGTCCAGGTTGACCGGGCGGTTCTCGCGCCGGGAGATCTCACAGGCTTCGGCGATCCGGAAAGCCTCCAGGGCGTCCCGAACCGTGCAAGGCACCTCGCGCGTCCCGGCGACCACCTCGGTGAAGGCGGTCAGCTCGGCGACGTACGCCGGGTGGAACCGCTCCATGAACGTGCCGTGCGCCGGCCCGGCCGGGAACGTCACTTCCGCCTCCGCCGACGTGAGCGCGGTGTGGTCGTCCAGCCCGACCGCGAGCGATCCCTTGCTGCCGAGGATCTCCATGCGTACGTCGTGCCCGGCGCCGTTGTAGCGGGTGCCGTTCACTAGGACGAAGGTGTTGTCGTCGAGGGTGAGCAGCGCGGCGGCGGAATCCACGTCGCCGTACTCACCGAAGAAGGCCTCGCCCCGGTTCGCGCCGGTCGCGTAGACGCTGACCACCTCGCGACCGGTGACGAACCGGAGCGCGTCGAAGTCGTGCACGTTGCAGTCGCGGAAGAATCCGCCGGAGGTCGGGATGTACTCCGCGGGCGGCGGGGATACGTCCCCAGTGTTCGCCCGGATCGTGTGGATGTAGCCGAGTTCGCCGTTCTTCACCGCCGCGGCGGCCTTGCGATAGCCGAAGTCGAACCGGCGCTGGAAGCCGATGTGCACGGGCACGGCGCCGGCCTCGACCGCCTGTACGACGGCCTGGGTGCCCGCGAGGTCGACCGCGAGCGGCTTTTCGCAGAAGATGGGGATGCGCGCGGCCAGGCCCTTGCCGATCAGGTCGGCGTGCGCCGAGGTGGCCGCCGCGATGACGAACCCGTCCAGGCCCATCGCCAGCAGCGAGTCGACATCCGGGGCGAATTCCGCCCCTAGGTCCTTGGCCACCATCTCGGCCCGATCGGGAGCCGCGTCGGTGATGACCACCTGTTCGACCGCGGCCAAAGCTGCCAGTGTCGCTGCGTGGAAGGCGCCGATCCGGCCGGCACCGACCAGTCCGATTCGCATACGGAGATACCTCTCGCCGAGGGTGGCTGACTGGCGACAACACTGGTCGGCGGCGAGGGTGATGTCAATAGTTTGTTAGAACATCTTCACGTCGTGACATTACATACTTTCCAGATGTAACCTCATCGCCATGGCAGCCCTCCCGGTGCGCATCGATCGCTCCAGTCCGGTGCCGCTCTACCACCAGCTGGCTGAGCAGCTCGAGGCCGCGATCAGCGACGGCACCCTCAAGCCCGGCGACCCGTTCGAGAACGAGGTCGCGCTGGCCGATCGCCTCACCCTGTCCCGGCCTACCGTTCGCCGGGCCATCGCCGAGCTGGTCAACCAGGGCCTACTGGTCCGCCGCCGCGGGGTCGGTACGACGGTGGCGAACCGCATGGTGCATCGCCGGGTCGAGCTCACCAGCTTGTACGACGACCTGATCCGCGAGGGCCGCACGCCCCGGACCGAGTTGCTGAGCCTGGAGTCGGACGCGATCTACGAGCCGGCGGCGGTCGCGCTGGATCTACCCGCGGATACGCCGTTGGTGGCGATGGTCCGGCTTCGTTATGCGGGGGACGCGCCGCTGGCGATCCTGCGCAACTGGATGCCGCAGAGCATCGGCGCGGCGTTGACCCCGGAACGGTTGTGCGCGGACGGCCTGTACGCGCTACTCCGCGAACAAGGCGTCCGCCCGACCGTGGCCCGCCAACGAATCGGCGCCCGCAACGCCACCGCCGCCGAACGCCGATTGCTGCACACCTCGAAGGCCGAGCCTTTGCTCACGATGACCCGCAGCGCGTACGACTCCGACGGCAAACCCGTCGAATACGGCAACCACTGCTACCGCGCCGACCAATACGCCGTAGACGTAATGGTCTCCGAACGCTAACCCCGCCACCTCGCGTTGCCCCACCGCATCCACCCTCATCCACCCGCCCCTATCCGCCCGCTCGTACGGCCGACACCGCGTACGCCGTACTCCCTAAGTCGACGGTCGGACGGATCGTGTGGGTCGCCGCATTTTGCGTCCGACCGTCGTGGGGATTGTGTGGGCGGCGGTAATACGCGGCGGGTCCGCTGCCACGCGGGTGAGTTCGGGCGGGTCAACGTGGGTGGGCGGGTTTGGCGGGGTCAGCGCGGGTCGTTCAGTAGGTGGTGCAGGGTTTGGGCTGTGGCCTGCCATGTCCAGGACTGGTGGACGCGTTGGCGGCCTTGCTCCCCCAGCGCCTTCGCCTTCAACGGGTTGGTGAGCAGCTCGATCAGGTGGTCGGCGACCGTGTCGGCGTTGACGACGTATCCCGTCCGGCCCGGCTCGACCGTCTCGGGCGCGCCGCCGGAATCACCGATCAGCACGGGCTTTCCGGTGGCGGCGGCCTCCAGGGCGACGATGCCGAGCGCTTCCGGTTCCAGCCCGAGTCGCCTTGTCCGGCAGGGCATCGCGAACACGTCAACGGCATCGTGGTACGGCGGGATCTCCGCCCACGCCACCGGCCCGGTGAACACCACCGACTCCGCAACTTGGTTGCGCTCGGCAAGTTCCGTGAGCCGCCGACGATCCGGCCCGCCACCCACCAGCAAGAGCACCGCATCCGGCACGACCGCCAGCACTCGAGGCCACGCCTCGATCAAGCTGTCCTGGCCCTTCCGCGCAACCAGCCGGGAGACACACCCCACGACCGGCCTGTTGCCCAAGGCAAGGGCCGTGCGAACCTCGGCACCACCACAGCCGGGATAAAACCGTTCGACGTCAACCCCAGGACGTAGCCGCACCATGCGGGCCTGGGCCGCCGGGGTCAGCGCCCGGGCGATCCGTTCGGCACACCAGTCGGACACCGTCGTCATCACGTCGGCCGATTCGCCGATCCGCCGCAGCGCCTGCCGCGAACCAGGTAGCGCCGCCCACCACGTCTCGTGCCCGTGCGTGATCGCGATGACCTTGCGCGCGCCCGCCTTGCGAAGCGCCGGCGCCATCAGTCCGAGGGGCGCCGCGGCACCGAAGATCACCCGGTCCGCCTGGTAACGCCGCAACACCTCCGCGGCATGACGATTGACCCGCGGGCCCGGAACCAGCATCGTCGTACGGTCTCGAACCACGGGAAACGGCAGAGTCGCGTCGTACGCTTGATCACCCGGCATGGACGACGTGAAAACGACCAGCTCGTCCGCCGGCAAGTGGTCGCACAAGGCCCGTACGAACGTCTCGATGCCACCTTGGCGGGGCGGGAAGTCGTTCGTGACGATGAGGATGCGGCTCACTTCGGCGCCAACGGCGGCACCTGGATGCCGTTCTGCGCGCCCCAGCCACGGCCCATCGCGATGCGCTCGGGTGGCGCCGGATGGCTCGCGAACATCACATAGCGCCAGCGGGCCGGTTCCAGGCCGGAGATGTTCGTGACGGACAACCGGTGTTGCATCGCGGCGAATCCGGCCGGGTCCCTGGTGAGGTTGAGCGAGTGCAGATCCGCGCGCGACTCGATCCGCCGGCTGACCAGGTTCTGCACCGGCGCCGCGAGCGTCGTACCGATCGTGACCATCGCCAGCAACAACGCGGTCCGGCGGGGATCCGCGATCCTTGCCCCGAGCAACACCCGGAGCAGCACAACTGCGAAGGCCGCCGCGAGCGCGCCGATCAGGGTGCCATGCAGTACGTCGTCCTCGGCCGCGTGGCCCAGCTCGTGCGCGACGACCAGGCGGACCTGGTCCGGCGGCGCGGACTTCAGCAGGTTGTCGTACACGACCAGGCGGCGAGTGGACCCGAAGCCCGACACGTACGCGTTGAGCGCGGTCGTCCGGCGAGAGGCGTCCGCGACCAGAACGTCCTTGACCGGTACGCCGTCATCGGCCGCGAGCTTCATGAATGTGTCGCGCTGCTCCCCCGCGGGCATCGAGGTGAACTCGTTGAAGCGCGGTTCGATCAACACCGGATAGGCGAACGACACCACGATCACCAGGCTCGCGGCCACCATCGCCGCGGGCGCCCACCACCAGCGCCGCCACCTCCGCGCCAACGCGACCAGCACGAGCAGCACGACGACCAGCGCGAGCGTTCCGATCACCCAGTTCACGGCCCGGTCCCGCAGCCACGAACCCCAGTCCTGCGTCGACAGACCCCAGCGACGTAGTACGCGCTCAGCCGCGATACCGCTCGGCACGGTGACGAGATTGGTCAGCAGACCGAGTACGACGACCACCAGCGGGAGTACGACGTACCAGCGCTTGAGGCGGATCAGGTCGTAGATCCGCGTGCCGAGTGGCGTGAAGCCGAGGATGAGCGGTACCGCCAGGGAGAGGATCCAGGAGACGGTTGACCACGGCAGCAGCTCTGACCGGAAGGCCTGCTGGCGATCGATCTCCGCCGCGGTGAAGTCGAGTGCGGCGTTCGGCGCGGGCATGCCCTTCAGCGTCACCCAGGGCGTCGTCCAGACTATGACCGCCGTGAGCGCGATGGCCAGGACAAGCGCCGCCCACCTTGCTGCGTTCCGGCTGGACTTCTCGGCGACGGGATCCGCTGATGTCATGCGGCCATTCTCCGGGTTACGCACCAGCTAGACGCTGCAGGTAGCGCTGCCAGTCCTGCACGAACTCCTGCTCGGTGGTACCGAGTACATCCCGGAAGGCCTTCACTATGCCGTCTTGGCCCTTCGAGGCATGCACTGCCCGGTAGAACTGGACTAGCTTCGCTTGGCCTTCTGTCTCCGCGATAAGCCGGCAAGCGAGCCAGCTGGACTCATACGCGATCGGAAGCTCCGCAGACGACGCTGCGAACATCTCCGGCGCGGGAAGGCCCTTGGGTCCCTTGCCCGCTCGAACGGCCTTGAAGAGTTCGGCAGCCGCCGAGTCCGTCCGTACGTCGACCGCGGTGAACGCCACGTAGTCCGCGAAACCCTCCGCAAGCCACAATGGAACCGGCGAGGCGGTCGCGTTCGAGGCGATGTGCGTGGTCTCGTGGGTGAGCACGATCCGGCGGCCCTGACGACCCAGCTCGCCGAAGAGTTTCGGGTTCGCGACGACGCGGACGGGCGCGTTCGGCTGGGGCTGATCCAGCTCGGCCATCGTGACGGCGGCGATCTGCCCGTACGTGTTCGGCTGGGCGCCGAGCAGTTGCTCCATCTGGTTCTGTTTGGCCGGCAGGTAGAGCACGGTCTTCCGCCGCCACTTCCGGCCCCAGACCTCGGTCACCGAGTCGACGGCCTGGTCGACCAGCTTCGTGTAGGCCTTGAGGTCGGCGTTCTGATGCAGGCTGACCACCAGACTGTGGTCCCCATCGAGCAGGTGCAGCTCCCCCAGCGCCCAGATCGGCCGGCGCTGACCGCTGACGAACCGCTCCGAGAACGACGCGGCGTAAGTCTCCGAACCGCGCGCCACCATCGTCACCGGCAGAATCGCCCGCGCGGGTTTGGCGTCGAAGTCCTTGAGCTGCCAGGTCACCTCCACCTGGGCCAGCCACGCCTCGGTGGCACCGAGGGCCTGCAGGCGGTCCGGTTCGATCGCGCCTGGGTCGTCGCTGACGTACCGCATCCGGAAGACGGCGAGCGGTAGATCCCGCAGGTTGTTGTAGACCGTGCGCGCCTCATCGCGGAATCCGGTCGAGCGCGGGTCGACCGCGGCCAGGAAACCGGCGCGATCACCGTTGCCGACGGCATCCGCCAACTGCTGGAGTACGGCGCCGCCGAGCGAGGCGCGTCGTACGCCTTCAGCCGCCTCGTCCGGGGTGGAGGGAGTGCTGGACGGGGTGGGGCCGGCCGTACCGGTATTCGGGTCGTCGCCGATTTGGCGGATGCCGAGGTAGCCCGCGCTCGCGGCGAGGCCTACCGCCAGACCGAGCACGGCGCGCCGGGACAACTGCCCGGCCGTCCGGGGCTGCGCGTGCTCAGGCTGATGCGCCCCAGCCGCATGCTGAGCCGCCCCGTGCTGGGGACGCTCGTGGTTCGGGCGTGCGTGGTCTGGGTGCTTGGGCTCGAGGTTCTTGGGGTCAGCGAGGCGCGGATTAGGCGTGACAGAGCCAGACCCGGCCGGGGACGGCCGGGCCTTGTCCGGTCCGTCCTGCTCGTCGATCACTTCGGTCACTGTAAAGCGTCCTCCGGACAGTGATCGCCGTTGGTCGGGCAAACGACTCGGCTCCGGGGCATTGCCCCGGAGCCGATCACACGCAATTCCTAGCCGTACGCGGCGGCTCAGCCCGGACGGCTGGCGCCGACGTAGCCGCTCATGTAGTCGATCGGGTTGATTGCGACCGGCTTGCCCGGACGGGGCGCGTGCACCATCTTGCCGTTGCCGATGTACATGCCGACGTGGTGAATCGGGCTGCCGTAGAAGACGAGGTCACCCGGCATCAGCGCGCTGCGCTTGACCCGGCGGCCCTCACCGATCTGCGCACGGGACGAGTGCGACAGCGAAACGCCTGCCTTGCCCCAGGCCGCCATGGTCAGACCCGAGCAGTCGAACGAGCTCGGTCCGTCGGCGCCCCAGACGTAGCGATCGCCGAGCTGGTCCAGCGCGTATTCGACGGCGATCTTCGCGCGCTCCGAGATCGGAACGTCGATCTCCTCTTCCATCCGGTTGTTGCTGCGGTTGGCGCGCTCCTCGCGGAGCTTGCGCGCTTCCTCGCGCTCCTCGGCTGCAAGCTTGTCCCGCGCGCTCTTGTCGAGCCGGGCGACAACCTGCTCGGCGTCGGCCAAGGCCTTGTCGGCCTGCGCCTTGAGCTGGTCCTGCTTGGACTGGATGGCCTGCAGCGCGGCGAGTTCGGTGCGCTCGCCGGCCTGCAGATCGGCCAGCTTGCCCTGCGCGCTCTGGAAGCGGCGCAGCGTGGCGGACTGCTGGCCCGCGAAGGCCTGCGCCGTGGAGGCCTGGCTGAGGAACTGGTCCGGGTCATCGGACAGCAACAGCTGAGCAGTCGTGGTCATGCCGGTCTGCTGGTAGCCAGCGACCGCGAGCGCGCCGATCTGCAGCTTGATGCTGTTGACCTGGGCCTGCTGCTTCTTGATGCCCGCGGAGATCGCCTTGACCTTGCGGGTCGCCGCCTTGATGTCGTCGCGCAGGTCGTTCGCGGCCTCTCCGGCCACTTCGGACTTCTCCTGCAGCGCGGCGACCTGAGCGCGAGCCTGCTCAAGTGTCGGCTTCGGGTCGGCGGCAGCCGATCCCGGCACGAGCAGAACTCCGATCAGCGCAGTGCTGGTGATTGCAGCGAGGGCGAGACCTCTGGTGCGGTACGTGCGGCCGGTGGACACAGCCCGGTAGGTTCCCTTCCGACTCATGCCGTCCCCGTAGGCCACCACCGCTCGGTGGCCCAACATCGGCGTCGCTACCCGGCCGCTCCGGAAATGGGGCGGCGCCAGCGGGTAACGAGTGGTAACAGTAGTAACCGATTCGTGACCGGTGCAATTCGCCCCCCTGGTTTGATGGAAACTTAACGTCAACCCACCCATGCCAGTACAAACTCCCGCCCACCCCTTTCCCCGGCACGCAGCCACCCATAACCGCGCCGATCCCCTGGTCCAGTGGCCCGTCCGGCTCCGCAGTGGTTGCACCCGGCAAACAACCCCACACAGCACGGCGCGCGTTGGCCGTCAGCGCGCGGCCCGCTCGATCGTCGCGGGTGGCCGTCTCGCGGTCAGGAGGCGGAGCACCAGCTCCAGTCGTTCTGGTTGGTTGAGGGCACTTTTGTCACACTCCTTCTGCCAGGCCCTGGCCGGCTCGATCACGCCCGATCGTTGTCCGCCTGGCCTCGGTCATGAGGCTATGTGGCGGGTCCGTCGGGTAACAGGAAGTACTCCGGCAACTTCCCGGCAGCTTTGGCCGACCGGGGCCTCACCACCGGCTCCTCGCCGACTCCCGGCCTATATACGCGTGTGGCCGCACGAAAGGTTGCTCGAGGATCGCGCAGACCAGCGAAAGCTTGTACGAAGGTCGCGCGGGCCGATAATCAGGCTTGCCGGCGGGCCGGGCCTTGCCCGGGGGTTGGGCCTGGTCGGTGGGTTGAGCCCTGGTCCGGCCCGTCGCCGTACTCCAGCGGGTTGTCCACGGCGTGCACCAGCCGCAGGGGCGGCACCAGGCCGGACTCGGCCAGCGCGTCGAGGGCAGCGAGCTCCTCGTCGTCGACGACCAGGTTCTGGTGCCGCTCGGCGTGCAGGCTGAGCACCACACTGACCACGCAGTCCCGGCAGTCCGGGCCTCTCATCACACAGGCGTCGCAGTCGATCAACACGTCGTCCTCCAAGGTGGGAAGAACCGGACTTGCATCCGGTTGAGAAGGACGCTAGAGACCGCCACCGACAATTTTTGATCGCCGCGATCCCCGGCCGCTCCCACGCACCGTGATCACCCCCTTCCGCACGGTCGCCAAAGTCGGTCTCCTGGAGACCGACTTTGGCGAGCCCAAAGCCACCGCCGGCGAAAGGTGAGCCGCCGGCGCGAAGGCCAACCGCCGAGGACGTCGGTTCAGGCGGGAAGGGCCAGCCGCGGGCGAGGCGGAGGGGTCAGCCGCGGGCGAGGCGGGTGATGAGGGTGCTGGCGGCGAGGGCGCGGGCGCCCATGGCGACGATGCTGTCGGCCACTTCGCGATCGCTGGACACGACCACGACCGGCCGGCCCGGTGGTTCGGCGCGAACCAGTTGCCGGATCACCTCATCCGCCGTCACCCCCGCCGGGCTGAAGCGGATCCGCACCCCCCGAGGCGCGTTGAGCTGCACCGGACCCGACAAAGTGGCACCGTCGAACACGGCCGTCACCTCGATCCGCCGCTGCGCCACCAACGCCCCTAGCGCCGTCAGCAGACGCTGCCGCTGTGAATGGAGCGGAGCACTCGGCCAGGCTGTCTTCGTGACGTTATAGCCGTCCACAACAAGATGCACCTGCGGTAGCGCGAGCAACTCGTCCAGCAGGCTGGGATCGTCGTCCGGCGCGGAACGGCCTACAGGCTCTGCAGACGGTTCGACCCCCGCGACCGTGTCAGCTGGGCGCAGGTCTCCCCCAGGGGGCAGAGCCAGTTCTCGGCGTAGACCGCTCGCAGCCTCGATAACCGTGTCGAGCAAGAGCCTTGTCCGCACGGACGCGAATTCCCGCTCCTGGCCCGCCGTACGGCGTGCAGCATGCTCAACCGCCTCGAGCTCCGTAATCCGGGCCCGGAGCTTCCGTAGCTCTCGCTCGGACTCCGCCCGGGCAGCGTCCACCCGTTCGTCGGCGGTGTCGGCTGCGGCGGTCCGATCCGCCAGGTCCGACTGGAGGCCTGCGATGCGTTGACGGGCCTCGTTGAGCTTCCGGCGGAGTGTGACGTTCTCGGCCTTTACCTCGGCCAGTTGTTCCCGGAGGCGCTCGCGGATCTGGCGGGTCTCCGTACGCGCTTGGTCGAGTTGCTCGCCCAGACGCGCGATGGCCTCGTCATCGGCCTTCGGCGCGGCCTTGGGCACTTGGGCGGCCTCTGCCACCCGGGCCTGCCAGTCCTCGGGACGAATCAAGTACGCCAACGCGGCCACCTCGGCCGGGTCGGCGGCAGGCGTCGGTACGGCGTCCGCGACGGCGTCACCGAGTTCCGGATGCTCGCGACGCACCTCGATCGCGACCAAGCGGCGGAAGCGCTCGTCGGTGTCCAGGATCGGCCCGAGCACCGACGCGGACAGCTTGGCTCGTTTGGCCGGGGCGAAACTCGCGAACCGTCGCAAGGGCGCGGGGATATCCGTGGCCGGCATCGCGCCGAGCGCCTGCGCGGCCAGCGCCAGCACGCGCTGGCGGACCGGTTCGGGGAGAATCGTGGCGTTGGACCCGGCGTCGGCCGCTACCTCGGACACCATGCCTCGTGCCAGCCGTGGGTCCCCCAGCGGTGGTTCCCCCTGGGCACGACGCGGGCAGCGCGACACGGCGGACGGCCTTGCGGCCGGGCCGATCGAGCGGTGAACACGCGTGTACCCATGCAGAGAGCCTAGTCGGTCCTGGCTCGGGTCTCGCGAAGATTGTCGGTGGGGCCCTCTACGGTCCTGGCCATGACCACTCCCGGCGCAGCCACCAACGGTGCACAGACCCGGATCCGCGGCGTGCAGACGAGCTTCGATGAGCTCGGCACTCCGCTGCGCGACGTGACGTTCTGCGTGGTCGACCTGGAGACCACCGGCGGCGCGCCCGGTGAGTCCGGAATCACCGAGGTGGGTGCGGTCAAGGTCCGCTGCGGCGAGATCCTCGGCGAGTTCCAGACGCTGGTGAATCCCCACGGGCCGATTCCGCCGTTTGTTGCCGTGCTCACCGGTATCACCAACGCGATGGTCGCGACCTCGCCACGGATCGGCTCAGTGCTGCCCGCGTTCCTGGAGTTCGCCCAGGGCTGTGTGCTGGTGGCGCACAACGCGCCGTTCGACGTCGGCTTCCTGCGGCATGAGGCCAAGGAGCACGGTTTCGACTGGCCCGATTTCATCGTGGTGGACACCGCCCTGCTGGCGCGGCGGGCGCTCACCCGCGACGAAACCCCGAACTGCAAACTCGGCACGCTGGCTCGGTTCTTCCGCGCCGGCACCACTCCGAACCACCGCGCGCTGTCCGATGCCCGTGCCACCGTCGACGTACTGCATGGATTGTTCGAACGGGTCGGCTCGCTCGGGGTGCAGACGCTGGAGGACCTGCAGACATTCTCGTCCCGGGTGAGTACGGCGCAACGGTCCAAGCGCCATCTCGCAGAGCCGTTACCGCACGCTCCTGGCGTGTACCTCTTCACCGACGACCGCGGCGAAGTGCTGTACGTCGGCAAGTCGAAGGACCTGCGCACGCGCGTCCGGAACTACTTCACCGCCTCCGAGACCCGCACCAGGATGGGCGAGATGATCGGCCTCGCCACGGCGGTGCGTGGGATCGAGTGCGCCACTCCGCTGGAGGCCGAAGTGCGGGAATTGCGGCTGATCGCCCAGCACAAACCTCGCTACAACCGGAAATCCCGGTTCCCCGAGCGACAGCATTGGCTGAAGGTGACGGTCGAGCCATTCCCCCGGCTCTCCCTGGTGAAGGAGATTCGCGACGACGGCGCGGGGTATCTCGGCCCCTTCGGTCGCAAGCAGACGGCCGAGCGGGCGATGGCCGCGCTGCACGAGACCTTTCCCATACGCCAGTGCACCCAACGGCTGTCCCGGCAACCCAAGAGCAGCATTTGCGTGCTCGCCGAGATGGGCCGCTGCCTCGCGCCGTGCGACGGCCGGATCGACGTCGAGGCGTACGGCGAATTTGTGACCGCCTTGCGAGCGGCTCTCGCGGTCGACCCGACTCCGGTCGTGAACGCCTTGACCACGCGGATCGACCTGCTCGCGGCGGAGGAACGGTTCGAGGATGCCGCCGTGCATCGAGACCGGCTCAGCTCGTTTGTGCGGGGCAGCGCGCGGATGCAACGAATGGCCTCGATCACGAGCTGTCCGGAGCTGTGCGCAGCCCGCAGGCTGGATGACGGCGGCTGGGAGCTGCACGTGATCCGCCGGGGACGGCTGGCCGCGGCCGGGGTGAGCCCAGTGGGGACCCATCCACGCCGTCATCTGGAGATGCTGCAGGCCTCGGCCGAGACCGTGCTGCCCGGGATCGGGCCCGCGGCATCAGCGTCGCCGGAGGAGATCGAACTGGTGCTGCGATGGCTGGAATCACCTGGAGTCCGCCTGGTGGAACTGGACGGCGAGTGGACCAGCCCGATCGCCGGAGCCGGGCGGCACCTGCGCCGACTGGACAACGCCCGAGCCGGAGCCGATCATTCCGAACCGGGCGAACGACGGCGTGCGCTGCGCCCGGTCGGGCCATGATGGGTCAGGCGAGGGCGGTTGCGCCTATGCTCAGCGCGAAAGCAAACCGGACGAGAGGACGACATGGTCACCGCGATCGTGTTCATCAAGGCCGACGTGGCGAGGATCCCCGAGGTCGCCGAACGTGTGGCCGCCATCGAGGGTGTCTCCGAGGTCTACTCCGTGACCGGTTCACTCGACCTGATCGCGATGATCCGCGTCGCCCACCACGACGACCTGGCGACGGTCATTCCCGACCACGTCAACCGGGTGCCCGGGGTGCTCAGCACCGAGACGCACATCGCGTTCCGCACGTACTCGACCCACGACCTCGAGGCCGCCTTCAGCCTCGGTGCGGACGACGGGATCTGATGCATTTCAGGCGGGCCCGCCCCGGCCCGCAAGAGGCCAACGCCTGACACGAGCCTTGGATACGGTGAACCTATGAGCAATCCCCCCGCCGGTTGGTACCCGGATCCCACCGGGCAGCCGAACACCATTCGCTGGTGGAACGGGACGCAGTGGACCAATAAGACGGAGAAAGAGGACGCCGCCGGCGGTACCCCGGCCGCACCAACCGCCAAGTCCACCAAGAGCAAAGCCGGGTCCACCAAGGCCACCGGTGGGTCCACCGCTGCCAAGTCCACCTCAGCCGGTACGTCGACCACCAAGGGCGGTACGGCGACGGGCTTGGGCGGCAAGACGCCTACCAGCACGGGTGGTACGACGGCCGGCTCGGGTTCGAACGGCGGCGCGGGTTCGAGCGGTTCGGGTGTGACAAGCGGCACGTCGGCCGGTGCGCAGGCTGGATCATCGGCCCAGGCCTCGACGGACAACGCTGACGCGAAGAAGACCGAGGCCAAGGCTGATTCGGGCGGGGGCAAGACCGCCGCTGATACCGAGTCCAAGCCGAGCCCGGCGGCGACCCAGCCGAAGACCGCTGAAACAGCTGCTGACACCACCAAGGCCGATCACCCGAAGGCCGATCCGGAGCCGCCGCAACCGAAGGCCGTTAAGCCCGAGACCACTCAGCCGAAGGCGCATGAACCCAAGGCGGACGACGCTGCCGCCGCCAAAACCGAGCCGACCCAGCCCAAGACCGTTGAGCCGGATCAGCCGAAGGCCGAACCAGCCCTGCCCACGTCGGTTCAGCCTGAACCAACCGAGGCCGAAACCACCCAGCCCGAGCGGGTTGAGGCCAAGACGGCTCAACCTGAGTCGACGGAGACCCGCCGTACTGAGGCCGACGACGCGAAGGCCGGTCCGAGCGCGACCACCGATGGCACCGCCGTACCGGAACTCCCGAACGAGACGAAGGCCACGCCGGACGCGGCAAGCAGCGGCGACCAGGGCCTCGCGAGCGTGACGGCACTCGGCGCGAAGTCGGCGGCCAGTGCTGCCCGTGCCGAGGAAGAGAAGGCCGCAGAGGACTCCAAGGAGTCGGCCCGGTCCGAGGTGAAGAAACCGTCGCCGTGGTCTGGCGGCGTTGCCTCTGCTTGGACCGTTCCAGCGCCGGCAACCGACGACTCGACGCCTCGCAGCGATGCGAACGCCAGTGGAACGGCAACAACTTCTAGCGCGACTACCTGGCCCAAGGCTGATCCAGACTCTGGAACAGGCCAAGCCGGCCTCAGCTCCGTCGGCACGTCTACGACCGGCACACAGCCTTGGTCACCTACAACCGACTCAAGCACGCCGTGGAACCAAGGCGCCGCCACCCAAAGTGCAGCCTCTACAAGCAGCGACGCGGCCACCCAAGGCGCTTCGACCCCTTGGAACCAGGGAGTCGGCGGAGACCAGTTCGTCGGGCAGATCTCGGTGCAGCCCACCCAGCCGGCTCCGCCGATCCAGCAGCCCTTGCCACCGTTGTCGCCGCCTTTCCAGCGTCCGGACCGGTCCAAGAGCAAGGGCTTCCCGCTCGTCCCCGTGCTGGCCGCAGCCGTGGTGGCGGTACTCGTGATCGCCGTGGGTGTTTGGTTCATCGCCGGCCGGGACGACAAGCCCAGCGCGAACCCGCCGGGCGCCTCGACGACCCCTGACACGTCCGCGACCACCCCGACCGCTACGCCGACCAACGGCGAGACGGTTCCGCCTGGGGATTCCCGCAATCCCGTGCTGCACCGGGGCAACCGGATCGCCTCGAACGCGATCTCGTTCCCGCGACTGCGTCCGCCGTGGTCCGACCGGCTCCGGTTCGTCCAGCAGGTGGAGAACTCCAACGGCCAGCGAGTGCTGTTGCAGAGCAAGTTCGACGGCACCAACGACTGGTACGCGAACATCTTCGTCGGCTCCCTCAGCACCGCCGTACTCTTCAACGGCGACCCGCAAGCGAGCGCCTCGGACCTCGCGCTGCAACTGCGCAGCAGCCTGTACGGCGAGGTGCCGCGGACCGCGAAGGTCATCCGTACCGGCCCGCTGACCCGGACCGGCAAGCAGGGCTGGTTCGTCCAGCAGACCATCACCGCGTCGAACCCCAAGCTGACCTCGCCGACTCTGCTGCTCACCGTGGCCGTGTTCGACCTCGGGGACGGCACCGCGGTCGCTTATGTGAGCGACATCCCGACCAACCGGAACGACCTCAAGGTGTTTGAAAACCTTGTTTACAAGGCGGTCAACGTTGGCTGAGCACTCGGAAATCGTGCCTGAGTTACCCGATCCGCCGCCGGAACCGCCCGTCCGGCCGGTCGAGGAAGGCCGTCGCGCGCCGGCACACCGCGCGCCCGGTCCCGAGCGACTGCCGACCAAAGAGCCACCAGCAACCGCGCCTCCGACCACACCACGCCCCACCGCCCGTCACAGCGCCCCCTTACCCGGCGCCCCCCGCCCCACCGCCTCCACGCCCACCCCCGTCCCCACCCATCCGGACTCCCCCATTACGGCGTCCTCCGCCTCTGCGACGCCCTCCACGGCGGCCGCTGAGTCTGCGGTCGTTAGCTCCGCGGCGGCCGAGTCCGTCGGCGCCGGGTCTCCCGACACCGAGTCTGTTGGCGCTGGGTCTGCCGGGACTGAGGCGTTCGTCTCCGGATCGGAGGGATCAGCGAGTCCGGTGGAGCCGATTCGGCTGCGGCTGGCCCCTGCACTCGACGCGACTCCGACTACGCCACCTGACGCCTCCGCGCAGTCCGACGAAGTGCGCGCCGCAGCCTCGCTCGACCTGCCGACCGCACCTGGTTCGCCCTTGGCGACCGAAGACTCGCGGGCCGAAGACTCGCGGGCCGAGCGCTCGGTGGCCGAAGGCTCGCTGGCTGAAGCGGCTGCCCAGCCCGCGGTGGTTGAGGAGTCCGCGCCACGGCGGAAGGAGGTGCTGACTCGAGGGCAGCGCCTCGCGCAGCAACGCCAGAGCCTGGCGGATCCGTCGCGCGTACAAGCGGCCCCTCGCGGCCCGCTGCCGAATCCGGAACACGCCTCGCGCGCCGATTCGCCGATGGCACCCGCCGCGCACAACCCGATCCGCGATCCGATTCCGACGTCGCTGCCAACGCCTGGCGATACGACGACCACCTTGCACGCCATCCCGGCATACGACCCGACCGGCCCGGACCACTCCAACCAGCCAGACGAATCGTCTTCATCGGGCCAACCGAGTCCCGCGGATCAGCCAGGCCGAGCGAGTCAGCTGGCGCACACGAGCCAGTCGGGGCACGCCAGTACCTCGGACCCCGCCGTACGCGCCGAGGCCTCTGGCGTACCCGCCGAGACGCCCGCACGTTCTGACGCCGCGCCGGTCTCCGCACTTCAAAGCCCAACCGAACGACGTCCAGATGGCGCCTTGCCGGGGACTGCGGAGCGGGCGTCGTCGGGGTTGTCGTCGGCTGCTGAGGCGCTGACCTCGCCGTACGACCCCGGCTCGTTGGCGAATCTGGCGGCATCCTCCGCCAATGATCCACTCGCCGCGCAGAGTCCGCCGCCCGCACCGCAGGCGTTGTTCGACCCCGCGGCCGAGCCCAAGGCCGAATCACCCCTGGTCGAGGCTGCTGGTCCGGCCGTGGGTACCGGTGATCCGTTGGCGTCGGCTGCCTCACGCGATGCGGAGCCTCAGGCGGGTCAGGCCGGCACTCAGGTCCACTCAAGCGAACAGATGGCGCCGGGTCCGCAGGGCAACCCAGGTCCGCGCGTAGGCGCCGAGCCGCAGACAGCTCAACCGCCGCAGGTGGTTCAGCCGCCGCAAGATGGCGGAACGGCTCCGGTCGTCGCGTCGGGCCCGGCGCGGTTCCTTGCTCGGGACAACCGTCCTCAGCAGGCGCCCGGGACGTCCTCAAGCCCGCCCGGTCAAACCGCTGCCTCCGGAGTGAGTCGGCAGCCTGGTCAGCTTCAGGCCCCAACTGCCGGGCAAAGTGGCGGTCCGGCTCTGGGGGCGGTAGCAAACGCCGGTACGTCGGGACAACCCACTCAAGTGGCTCCGAATACGGCCCTAGGGCAGCCCGCAACAGTCGGCGGGCATCATCGCGGACCTGTCGCAGGCACTCACCAGTCGCAGGGCGGCAGAGGCGCAGGCGTTCCGCAGGGACCACTCGCGGCTGGGTCTGCCCTTGCCGGTCAGCCCGCGAACCCGAGTCAGGCCGCAGGAACCACCCAGCCGGTCCAACCCGCGAATCGGACCCAACCTGTAGGACCAGGCCAACCCGTGGGGCCAGGGGGACCTGCAGGGCCGGGCGTGCCTGCAGGGCCGGGCCAACGTCTGGGAGCCGGTCAAGTCGGAGATCCGACGCGACCTGTAGCACCGATGCAGCCCGGGCAACTTGGCCAGCCTGGTCAACCAATGGGACCACGGCAGGCTGTTCGGCCTGACCACGCGGGACAGCCCGCAGCACCAGGACAACCCGTACAGCCCGTAGGACCAGGTCAGCCTGTCCAGCCCGGTCAGGGTGGGCAAGGCATTGGCCCGGGGCGGACGCCCGCGCAGGGCGTTGGGCCGGTGCAGGCGGGTTCACGTGCGGCAGGCGGTCAGCCGATGTGGGGCGGCGTACCTGGGCAAGACACTGGAACGGGAGTTGCGCCGGGTGCACCGCAGCAGACCGGTCCGATGGTTGGGCCGGGTGGGCCGCAGCAGAATGTGCCGCAGAGCGTGAACCCGCAGGCAACCACAGCTCCAGGGGCTGCGCCTCAAGGCGGCGTACGGCCGACGGACCCGTCGCAGGCCGGCGTGCCCTCGCAAGGTGGCGTGCCGTCGCAGGGCGGCGCGCCGTCCCAAAGTGGGGTGCCGGGCAGTGGACGGCCGGCGGTGGCGCAGGGGCCGCGGTTGCCTGGGCCTCGGCTGCCGAGTGGCAGTGGCGGGCTCGCTCAGGGACCGACGCAGCATCCGCAACAGCAGCAGGCCCAAAGCCAACCGCTGACCTGGCAACCCGGCATGCCCGGCGGACCAAGCGGCAACGGTCCGGGCGGTGGTGACGGCGGGTTTGGCCGGTTTGGTGGTGGGCCTGGTGGTAGCGGGCCGGGTGGGCCTGGGGATGGGAACGGTGTGGCCGGCAGGGGTGGAGCGGTACAGGGATGGCGTGCGCCTCGTTTTGCCGGGGCGCTCGGCATGCTGGTCGCTGCCCTGGTGGCCACGGTCTTGGTCGTCTCCTGGATCTGGAACAAGACCGACGCACTGACCCCGATTTCGTTGCCTTCGGCAAACGGCAAGCCGTTGGAGACGATCAGCCCGTCCGCGAAGCCGGAGAAGACGCTGCCGCCGCCCGAGCCCGTCGGTAAGTACGTCGGCGCGTTCATGGTCGCGACCAACGGCGACAAGATGCCGGGCATGTCCTCCGCGTGGAAGGAGGACCACAACCGCATCGGGCTGTACGGCGGTATCGGCCTCTGGCTGACCGTGCACCCGAAGTACAACGGCTCGAGCGACTTTGGCAACCACGTCGGGTTCGGTGCTCTCCCGAAGGAAATCGCGTACAAGCCGACGCCCGCCGGGCTACGCAGCGCCGCGGCGCACGTGGGCGGGCGGCTGATCAACCGGCTGTACCACGGTCAGAACCTCAAGCCGACCAACGTGGTGCACAAGCCGATGATGGTGAACGGCCATCGCGCGCACGAGATCACCGCGCGGGTGCCGATCAACGAGCCACAACTCAAGGAGACGTTCGCGATCATCGCGATCACGGTCGTGGACAAGGGCGACGGTACGGCGATGGTGGCGATCGCCGACCTGTGCGGCAGCACGCCGCAGTGGCTCACCGTGTGGCGTCAGCGCGTCACCAAGATGCTGCTCAGCTAACCAGCCCGAACGCTGAGCAGCCCGAGCGGCTCAGCGCACCTCGGCGCAGGCGGTGATCCACCGATCGAGAACCGCCTTGGCCGCGCCGGAGTCGATCGCCTCGGCCGCCCGGTTGAGGCCCGCGCGCAGGCGATCCACGATCGGGCCGGTGGTCGCGTCGTACGCCGCGAGCGCCGCCGCCGAGTTCAGCAGTACGACGTCGCGAACCGGTCCGCGCTCACCGTCGAGCAGCGCGCGCACCACCTTCGCGTTGTACGACGCGTCGGCACCGCGCAGCGCCTCGGCGGGAACGGCCTCGATGCCCAGTTCGCGCGGATCCAGCGTCACCGGCTCCTCGACCGAACCACCCGAGACCGACCAGAGCTGCGAAGTCGTGGTGGTGGTGAGCTCGTCCAGGCCGTCGTCGCCGTGGAACACCAGCGCGTCGATCCCCCGCCGGGCCAGCACGCCCGCGATCAGCCCCGCCACGCGGCCATCTGCGACACCGACGGCCTGGGCGGACGGATTGCCGGGGTTGGCCAGCGGCCCGAGGAAGTTGAACGTGGTCGGCACACCGAGCTCCCGGCGCGGTACGGCGGCATGCCGCAGCGCGGGGTGGAACGCCGGGGCGAAGCAGAAGGTGATGCCCGCGCGTTCGGCGACCTCTGCCACCTGGGCGGCCGAGAGGTCCATCGGGATACCGAGCTCCTCCAGCACGTCCGCCGTACCGCAGGCCGACGAGGCGGCGCGGTTGCCGTGCTTGAGGACCTTCGCCCCGGCCCCGGCGGCCACCAGGGCCGACATGGTGGAGATGTTGACCGTGTGAGCCTGGTCTCCCCCGGTACCGACCACGTCAAGCGTGCGGCCGGGAACCTGAATCGGCGTCGCGAAGGCGCGCATGGTCGCGACGAGGCCCTCGACCTCGCCAACTGTCTCGCCCTTGGTGCGTAGCGCGATCACGAACCCGGCCAGCTGCGCCGGGGACGCCGAGCCGGAGAGGATCTCCTCCATCGCCCAGGCGGTCGCGGCCGGTTCGAGCTCTTGCCCCCGGACGAGCGGGCCCAGCACCTGCGGCCAGGTGTACGACGCGTCAGACATGGCGGGCCCTCACAGATCGGCTCAGGTGGTGGCGGGCAGAGAGGCGAGACGGGTACGCAGGAGCCCGGCGGTCACCTCGGCCAGCCGGACCGGGTCCAGCGGGTGGGAGACGGCTGCCTCGGCCCGCGACCAGGTGGCCAGCCACGCGTCCTGCGGGCGACCGGTCAGCACCAGCACCGGCGGGCAGCGGAAGATCTCGTCCTTGAGTTGACGGGCGATCCCCATGCCACCGGCGGGCACGGCCTCACCGTCGAGAATGGCCAGATCGATACCGCCCGCGTCCATGTGCTTGATCACGGTCGGCTCGGTGGCGCACTCGACGTACTCCAGCTCGGGCAGATCGGCGGCCGGCCGCTTGCCCAGGGCCAGCCGGACGGCATCCCGGGTCGAACGGTCGTCGCTGTAAACCAGCACCTTCAGCGGACGCGCTGCACTCGTTGACTCAGTCACGAGGCAGATCGTACCGGTGTCAGGGCTGTGCCCGGCCAGCGCGTCGGGCCTGTTCGTCCAGCCGGTCCAGGCGACGGTCCTCCCGCTTGGCCTCGCGCTGGGACTGCTGCACCCATTGCACGAACAGCACGGCGAAGAAGACCAGGCCGACGATGTCCCCCGAACCCCACAAGAGACCACCCGCCAGGTACTGGTCGTCGATCGGGCTGGGCGGCCAGGACCGGCCGAAAGCGGTGTACCAGTCTTCGGCGATCAGCTTCTCCGATCCCATGATCGTGATGCCCAGGAACGCGTGGAACGGCAGTGTGAGAAAGGTCAAGATCAGCCGGAACGGATAGATCACCCGGCCCGGTACGGGATCGAGCCCGAGCAACGGCCAGAAGAACAGGGCGCCGACGGCCAGGAAGTGCACGTGCAGCAGGTCGTGCAACACCGTCGAGCGCAACGTGGCGTCGTACCAGCCGCTGAAGTACAGCACCCACGGGCTCAGGATGAAAAAAACGAAGCCGACCATCGGGAAGCAGATGATTTTCGCAAAACGCGAGTGCAGTAAATAAAGCAGCCATCCACGCAGCCGCGCCGGAAGGGTGCGCAGGGCAAGCGTCACCGGCGCGCCGAGCGCGCAGGCCAACGGCGTCAGCATCGACAGGATCATGTGCTGCACCATGTGCACGCTGAGCAGAACCGTGTCGTAGGTGCCGAGCGCGGACTGTGTCGCGATCACCGCACTACCGAGACCTACGCCACAAAACGCGAACGTCCGCGCGCGCGACCAGGAGTCACCGCGCTTGCGAAGGCGGTGAACCCCGAACAGATAAAGGGCTCCGACCACCACGATCGCGATCAGCAGCACCGGCTCGAAGGTCCACGCGGTCAGCAGACTGCGTGGCGTGAAGGGCTCGATCTGGTCGCCGGGCTGGGCGTGAGTGGGAAGCACACCCCCACACTAGAAAGGTGATGTCAACGACATGCCCGGGGGTGGGCGTGCTGTCGGACAGCGGGACCGACATAATGACGGCGTGGCCACCGCAACTGCACTCCCAGCGTCTCGTGAACACGGACATCACGACCGTCCCAGCATGGTCAGTGTCGGAACGATCGTCTGGCTCTCGAGCGAACTGATGTTCTTCGCCGCCCTCTTCGCGGCGTACTTCACGATCCGATCCGTGACGACCGCCGCGGCGGCGCCCGGAGTGGACACGTTGTGGGAACAGTCCACAGCGATGCTCAACATTCCGTTCTCCACGATTAACACCCTGATCCTGGTGGCGTCCTCGTTCACCTGTCAGTTCGGTGTTTTCGCGGCGGAGGACGGACGGGTCGCCCGGACCTCCTCGCTGCTGAACGTCCGCCGCTGGGGTATGCGTGAGTGGTTCGCCCTCACCTACCTGATGGGCGCGGTCTTCATCGCCGGTCAGGTCACCGAGTACGCCGAACTGATCCACGAGGGCCTGACCATTGCCTCCTCGGCCTACGGCTCGGTCTTCTACCTGACCACCGGGTTCCACGGTCTGCACGTGACAGGCGGTCTGATCGCCTTCCTGTTCGTGCTCGCCAGGACATACCTGGCCCGCAAGTTCACCCACGAGCAAGCCGTCTCCGCGATCGTCGTGTCGTACTACTGGCACTTCGTCGACGTCGTGTGGATCGCCCTGTTCGCGACCATTTACCTGCTCAAGTGAGAGTCCATTTGAAATCCTCAGCCGAGAGGACCGCTAAATCCATGGCATCGTCACCGGCGCGGTTCTTGTCCGCGCGACGGCGACACCGTTCGGCCGGTCTGGTCGTGCTGCTCTTCGGCCTTCTCGCCGTCGGCACCGCCTACACCGCCTTGGTGCCCGATAACGCCGCCGTCGCCGACGACGCCGCCCAGTCGCAGAAGATCGAAGAGGGCCGCAAGCTCTTCGCGGTCGGCTGCGCCAGCTGTCACGGCCTGAACGCCGAAGGCAGCACCGACGGCGAAGGCCGCATTGTCGCGCCGTCCCTGATCGGTGTGGGCGCCGCCGCGGTCGACTTCCAGGTCGGTACCGGCCGGATGCCGGCCCAGCAGACCGGCGCCCAGGTCCCGCGCAAGAACGTCGTCTACTCGCCCGAGGAGATCGAAGCCCTCGCGGCGTACGTCGCCTCGCTCGGCCCCGGCCCTGCGGTCCCGAACTCCGACGCGTACGACGTCAGCAAGGCGACCGACGAGCAGGTGACCCGCGGTGGTGCGCTGTTCCGCACCAACTGCACCGCCTGCCACAACTTCGCCGGTAGTGGCGGGGCGCTGCCGAACGGCCGCTACGCCCCCTCGCTGATGGGTGTCAGCGAGAAGCACATGTACGAAGCGATGCTGACCGGTCCGCAGCAGATGCCGGTCTTCTCCGACCAGGTGCTGACCGCGCAGGACAAGCGTGACGTGATCGCCTACCTGAAGGCGCTGGAGAACCAGCAGGACCCGGGCGGTTTCGGACTCGGCCGCCTCGGCCCGGTCTCCGAAGGCCTGTGGGGCTGGCTGGTCGGAATCGGCATCCTGGTCGGCGTGGCCGTCTGGATCGGGGCCAAGGGAGTAAGGGCCAAGGATGAGCACTGACGACAAGTTCCTGCCGGCCACGGTGGTGGCCGACCCGATCGCCGATCCAGGCATCGAACCGCACGAACACCGCATCACCGACATCGATCCGAAAGCGGCAGACCGCGCTGAGCGGCAGGTCGCGGCCATGTTCGGCATCGCCACCCTGCTCACGCTCGGTGCCTGCGTGGCGTACTTCGCGATTCCGCGACACGCCATCTTGGTCTTCGGGCCGCTGACCGGTAACGCGAACAACCTGGTGCTGGGTCTCACGCTCGGCCTCGCGTTGTTCCTCATCGGCGTAGGCGCGATCCAGTGGGCCAAGAAGCTCATGGTCGACAACGAGATCGTCGAGATGCGTCACCCGGCCAGCTCCTCGGACGAGGACAAGGCCGCCGTGATCGAGGCCTTCCAGACCGGTACGGCGGAGTCGGGCTTCACCCGGCGCAAGCTGATCCGGCGCTCGCTGATCGGCGCGATGGCCGCGCTCGGCCTGCCGGCCATCGTGCTGCTGCGCGACCTCGGCCCGCTGCCCGGCCGCAAGCTCTACACGACCATCTGGGCCGACGGGATCCGGGTTGTGAACGACGTCACGCTGCGGCCGATCAAGCCGTCGGACCTGGTCGTCGGGCAGTTGGTGAACGCCGCACCCGCCAACCTCCAGGAGATCCAGGAGGAGAGCGCGGTCGAGTACCAGAACGCCAAGGCCAAGGCCGCCGTGATCCTGGTCCGGATCGAGCCGGAGAAGATCCGGGTCCCGGCCGGCCGGGAGAACTGGGGTATCGACGGCATCCTCTGCTACTCGAAGATCTGCACCCACGTCGGTTGCCCGATCTCGCTGTACGAGCAGCAGACCCACCACGTGCTGTGCCCGTGTCACCAGTCGACGTTCGACCTGGCCGACGCCGCGAAGGTGGTCTTCGGCCCTGCCGCCCGGCCACTGCCACAGCTACCGTTGAGAGTGGACGCCGACGGCTACCTGGTAGCCCAAAGCGACTTCACCGAACCCGTCGGACCTAGCTTCTTCGAGCGAGGGTGAGGTAATGGCTTCCAACGAACTGCCGCCGCCGGTCAAATGGGCCGACGATCGGCTCGGACTGGCCAAGATGGGCAAGAAGAACCTGCGCAAGGTCTTCCCCGACCACTGGTCCTTCATGCTCGGCGAGATCGCGCTCTACAGCTTCATCATCCTGCTGCTGTCCGGCGTCTTCCTCACCTTCTGGTTCCGCCCGTCGATGGCCGAGGTCGAGTACCAGGGCTCGTACAGCCTGCTCAAGGGCCTGCACATGTCCGAGGCCTACGCCTCGACGCTGGACATCTCGTTCGACGTCCGCGGTGGTCTGCTGATGCGGCAGATCCACCACTGGGCCGCGATCCTGTTCGTGGCGTCGATGATGGTGCACCTGCTCCGGATCTTCTTCACCGGCGCCTTCCGCAAGCCGCGTGAGCTCAACTGGGTGATCGGCTTCGGCATGTTGTTCCTCGGCATCATCGAGGGCTTCATCGGCTACGGCCTGCCGGACGACCTGCTGTCCGGTACGGGTCTGCGCATCACCCAGGGCATGGTCCAGGCCAGCCCGGTGATCGGTACGTACCTGACGTTCTTCATCTTCGGGGGCGAGTTCCCCGGTGACGACTTCGTCTCGCGGTTCTTCACCGTGCACGTACTGCTCATTCCCGGCCTGATCCTGGCGCTGGTGACGGCCCACCTGATCCTGGTCGTCTACCACAAGCACACCCAGTACGCCGGCCCCGGCCGGACCGAGAAGAACGTTGTCGGTTACCCGTTGATGCCGGTCTACATGGCCAAGGCGGGCGGCTTCTTCTTCGTCGTGTTCGGCGTCACCGCCATCATGGGCGCGCTGCTCCAGATCAACCCGTTGTGGCTCTACGGGCCGTACAACCCAGCAGAGGTCACGGCAGGCTCCCAGCCCGACTGGTACATGGGCTGGCTGGAGGGCTCCGTGCGCCTGATGCCGGGATTCGAGTCCGAGTTCTGGGGCATCACGCTCAGCTGGAACCTGATCATCCCGGCCCTGCTGATCCCGCCCGCGTTCGTCACCTTCGTGGCCCTCTACCCGTTCATCGAGCAGTGGATCACCGGCGACAAGCGCGAACACCACCTGCTGGACCGGCCGCGCAACGTGCCGACCCGGACCGGTATCGGCGTCGCGATGATCACCTTCTACGCGCTGCTGTGGATCGGTGGTGGTAACGACCTGATCGCCACCCACTTCGGCGTCTCGCTGAACGCGGTCACCTGGTTCCTGCGCTTCGCGGTCTTCCTCGGTCCGGTCATCGCCTTCTGGGCGGCCCGCCGGATCGCGATCTCCCTGCAGCGCTCCGACCGGGAGCGCCTGCTGCACGGCCTCGAGACGGGCATCATCGTCCGCTCCCCCGACGGCTCGTACAGCGAACGCCACGCGCCGATCTCCACCTACGAGGCCTACACCCTCACCGCGCACGACCGGCAGACGCCGCTCGAGCTCGGCCCGGAGACCGACGAGAACGGCGTCGCGGCCCCCCGCCGCGGCCTGCAGAAGATCCGCGCCAAGCTGTCCGCCTTCTACTTCGCGGACGCGGTACAGAAGCCGACGCGGACAGAGATCGAAGAAGCCCACGCCCACGGTCACGACGACCACGGCGACGACCACACGGTCGAAGGCGCAACCGGCACCGTCGAACTGGACGAGGCCCAAGCCCACCAGGCAGGCGAAAACCAAGCGGCCCTCAACCGCAGCGAAAAGTAACCCGCACCCCCGAAAGGCCCCGGCTCCTTGCCGGGGCCTTTCGCTTTCCCAACCACCTTGCTCGGCGCCCTCTACCTCAATCGACGCTGTCCGGGCCGATCCACAGGAGAGCCGGTGGAACCGTGGGCACCCGTCCCCCTGAGTCTTGCGAATTGTCAGGTCGGTTCGGGCTATCAGGGGGACGGGTGAGGTCTGCCCGGGTTTCGGGATGTCCCGCACGCTCCGCGTCGCGCTCATCGCCATGATGCCGGGTGGTAAGGGCGGTCGACGGGCCTAGTGGCGGTGCACGGGCTGGGCGGGCGCCCCTGCACCGCCGACTACCGACTTTTTGTACGACTGCCCGGCTGCAACCGGGTAGCGGCCAAACAACTCGGCAGCGGGGACACCAAAGCCCGGTAGCCGCGCGAAAACCCGCTAGCCGCACCAAACCCCCGCCGCCCAACACCGCGAGCATCGCCGGCATCAACGCTTTGTCGGCGGATCGTCCCACGCACACGCCGCCCCAAGCGGCCTACCTCAAGCACGCCCGTACGAGCCCCGTGAGCGCCGACGGTTGAGCTCACAGGGCACGTGAGTCCATGGAGTCCGGTCCTACGCCGTTCCTGCGAGTGGCTGGCCATCCCGCCGGCAGGTCCTCCCGGTGCCTCGGGCGCGGACCTGGCGAATTGGCGAGGCGTCAGCGGGCGTGCGGAGCCGACTCACGGTCCAGGAACAGCTGGACTTGGGTATGCGTGCGGAGCGCCGTACCTGGGAAATCGGGGCCGATCGGCCGGGTGAGGGTGTCGAGCACGGCCTGGCGTTTCGGCGCTCCTGGCACCGAGGCGATCAGGTTGTGCGCGTTCAGCAGGCGCGGGATCGTCACCGTCACGGCGTGGGTCGGAACGTCGTCCAGCGTGGCGAAGTTGCCTTCGTCCACCTGCTGCCGGCGGCTCGTCTCGTCCAGTACGACGACCTTGGCCGCGCGGTCATCGGTGAAATCGGCCGGTGGATCGTTGAACGCGAGATGGCCGTTGACTCCGAGGCCAAGCAGCACGACGTCGAACGGCTCATCCCCCATCAGCAGCCCGTACCGCCTGGCTGCCTCGTCCGGCCGGTCGCCGGGTACCACCGGATGGAACAGCGCCCGCGCCACCCGGTCGAGGAACGTGGACCGCAGCCAGTTCGCGAACGCTTGCGGGGCGTCCACCGGCAGGCCGACGTACTCGTCCATGTGGAAGCACTCGACCCGGCTCCAGTCGATGTCCGGCTCGGCGGCCAGCGCGGAAAGTGTCGCGGCCTGGCTCGGAGCGGCGGCCAGCATGATGCGGGCCCGGCCGCTCTGGGCGATCGCACGCCGGATGACCGTGGCCGCGGCCGCTGCCGACGCGTGGCCCAGCTCTGCCCGGGTCGGGTGGATGCTGATATCCGGCGCATGGTCGATACCAACGGTCATGCGGTCACCCCTCAGTGATCAGTGCGTCGGTGATCAGTGCGTCAGTGGTGAGTACGTCGAAGGCCGCGTCGATCGCGGCGTCGTTGACGATGTCGAAGGCGTCGACGGCGGCAGTGGTCACCACGTGATCGGCCAGATCACCGAACGTCTCCGCCGGTTCGCCGGAGTTGATGACAACCGCCGCTACGTCACCCGCCTCGGCCAAGGCACTCGCCACGATCTCCCGCTGCTGCGCCAACGGCACTGTGCCGGGTGAAACCACCGCGACCACCGCGTCTCCCGAGGCGGCCACCCCTCGCCGTACGCCGATCTCGGTGAAGCGCTGGGCGAGCGCCGACTCGCCGACGACTGCAAAGCCATCGAGTCCTACCGGCGCACCGTGGACCGAGACCGTGCTGCTTCGGGCCGGGTCGTGCCACGTCAGTGCCTCGTCCAGCGCGGCCGCACGCTCTTCGTCCACCGGCTGCGGATCGTCCAGACCGATCCTCGCCCTGGCAAGAAATAGCCGACGCAGGCTCTCGTCCACCTGCTTCTCGTCGACCTCACCAGCAGCCAGGGCCTCGACCAGGCGGGCGATGATCCGTGGCCCCTCCCCTGCCGGGCATTTCACGTTGAGCACATCCGCGCCCGCCCGAAGCGCCAGCACTGCTGACTCGGCCGGATCGTAGCGATTGGCAACGGCCGCCATCTCCAGCGCGTCGGTGATGATCACGCCGTCGAAGCCGAGATCCGATCGCAGCCACTGCCGGTTGACCGTGCTCGACAAAGTCGCGGGCTCGTTGATGCCGAGTTTCGGCAGCTCCAGATGCGCGACCATGATCGTCGCCACCCCGGCCTCCACCGCCGCCCGGAACGGCGCCAGGTGGATGTCCTCGTGCGCCGCGGCGGTCCGGTCCACGCGCGGCAGGTCCAGGTGACTGTCCACGCTGCTGTCGCCGTGGCCCGGGAAGTGCTTCGCCGTCGCGAGCACGCCGTGATCCTGGTATCCGCGGATCTGCGCGGCTCCCAGTTCGGCGGTGAGCTCAGCCGAGACGCCGTACGCCCGGATGCCCAGGATCGGGTCGTCCGGCACCGTGATGACGTCCACGCAGGGGCTGAAGGTCCAGTGGAATCCCACCGCCCGCGCCTCGATCGCACCGGCCGCCGCGATCCGGTAGGCCAGCTCGGTGTCGCCGGACAGCCCGATCCCCCGCGGATAGGGGAAGTGGGTCCCGCTCGTACCGAGTGAGTAGGCCAGACCGGACTCGAGGTTCCCGCCGAGCAGCGCGGTCGGCAGGCCCGCATCGGCGCAGATCTCGGCAACCGCGTTGTGGTACCGCGCCGCGGCCGAGGCGGGCATGCCCCGGACGCTGTGCAGCACCCCGACGCCGAGTTCGAGCGCCTCGCGGGTCGCCGCGTCGGGCCGCCCGGATTCCACCCCCGGCAGTACGAGCACTAGTTGGGCCAGTTTCTGCGCCGGTGTCAGTCGGCCCAGCAACTCGTCGATCCAGCGCATTGCCTCACGTCCTTGTCAAAGGTTTGCACGATTAGTGCGGTCGGAAAGAACTTACGACGAAGAATCTGTTGACCACAAGGGACAGCCAGCCTACTGTTCCGACACGAGTTGTCAAACGTTTGCACAGATCAGTCGATCAACGCATCGATACCATCCTCAGAGGGGCCCTCATGTCAGCATCGAAACGATCTCCGCGGTTCGTCGCCGCACTTGCCGGCACCGTCGCGCTACTCGCCGGCTGCGGCCTCGGCAGCACAACCCAGCCGGCCGAGGTGGACGTGAGCGGCGAGGTCAAGGGCACGATCAAGTTCCAGACCATGCAGCTATCGCCGACCTTCGACGAGTACCTGAAGACGACCGTCGACGCCTTCGAGCAGGCGCATCCCGGCACGAAGGTCGAGTGGACCGACATCCCGGCGAGCGCGGCGGCTCGCAAGATCAGTGCCGACGCCATCGCCGGCACCCTGCCGGACGTGCTGGACCTCGATACCGGCACGCTCGCGCCGCTCGGCCGCCAAGGCCTCGTGGTCGACATGGCCCGGTCCGCCGCGGATCTGCAGAGCAGCTACGTCGCCTCCGCCTGGCAGTCGTTCGCCTTCGCCGACACCGGCGCCGCCGCACTGCCCTGGTACCTCAACACCCCGGTCTTGATCTCCAACAAGGCCGTGCTCGGCAAGGCCGGTCTGGGCAGCAGTCCCGATCCCATCGGGTACGACGAACTGCTGACCCGATCCGCGCAAATCGCGAAGTCGGCCGGCGTGGCCGGGTTCCAGCCGACCGAGGCGGGCCTGCCCACGTACCTGTTCACGCTGGGCGTTCCGCTCGTCGACGCGAAGTCGACCAAGGCCGTGGTCAATACGCCCGAAGCCGTCGCGTTCCTTGGGAAGCTGAGAGACCTCTACCGGACCGGCGGCATCCCGCAGGACAGTGTGACCGCGAAGGACCGCAGCGAGATCGAGACCTTCTCGGAGGGCAAAACCGCGTACCTCGAAGCGGGCGGCTCCCGGCTCAAGATCATCAAGGAGAACTCGCCCGCCGTCTTCGCCAACGTCAAGGTCGGCAAACCGCTCGGGGACGCAACCAAGCGCACGTGGGTGGTCGCCCACGGACTCGCCGTACCGAAGGCCTCCAAGAACCTCCCGACCGCGCTGGCCTTCGCGAAGTTCATGACGTCGGCCGAGAACCAGCTGGCGCTCGCGAAGGTCTCCAGCGTCTTCCCGAGCACAACGGCCTCGCTCGGCGACGCGTTCTTCAGCTCCGGCGACGGCGCAGGCAGCGACCTGACCACTGTCGCGCGAGGGATTGCGGCCACCAGCCTTCGGGACGGAAAGACGCTGGTGAAGCCCTCGGCCGTGGACGCCGAATACGCCACGACGCTGTGGGCTGCGGTCCAGCCCGCGATCCTGGGCAAGGCGAGTCCCGCGGACGCGTTGAGTGACGCCGAGACGAAGCTCACCAAAATCCTTCAGGAGCGGCAGAAGTGACCGCAGTCGCGACCGAACAGCGCGTGCGGGCGCAGCAGCGAACCGCGCCGGTGAAGCGACGGCACCGCTGGTACGTGCCGCTGCTGTTCGTCGGTCCGGCGCTCGCCCTCCAGATCACGTTTCTGTTCCTCCCGCTGGCCAACACCTTCGTACTGGCGTTCACCAACGCGAGCACGATCGGCGGCGGCACCTTCACGGGCTTGGCCAACTTCTCCGAGCTGTTGTCGGACGCCACGTTCTGGCATGCGGTCGGCCGCACCTTTCTCTACCTGCTGGTCTCGGTCCCCGCGCTCGTGATCTTGTCGACCGGCCTCGCCGTACTGGTCAACACCAGACTGCGCGGCGCGGGCGTGATCCGGCCGCTGCTGTTCTCGCCGATGGTGCTTCCGCTGGCCGTGATCGCCGTCGTCTTTCAGTACCTGCTCAACTCCGACGGACTCGTCAACAAGATCCTCCAGGGCCTGCGCATCGTGAGCGGGCCGGTGCCGTTCCTCACCGATCCCGGCCTGGCGTTGTTCAGCCTGACGCTGGTGACGATCTGGAAAGGCTGCGCGCTCTACACCTTGATCACCTTGGCCGCGTTGCAGAACGTCTCGTCCGAGCTCGACGAGGCCGGTCAGCTGGACGGCGCCGGCTGGCTGCGCCGTACGGTCAGCGTCACCCTGCCGCAGATCCGCGGTACGACGGCAATGATCGCGATCCTCGCGGCGATCGCGACCTTGCGCGTGTTCACCGAGCCGTACGTCATCACCGGCGGCGGCCCTGGCGACGCGACCCAAACGATCGTCGTCTACCTGTTTCAGAAGGGCATCTCGCCCGGAACCGACGCCGGCTACGCCTCCGCGATCAGCCTGGTGTTGTTCGTCTTCGTTCTGCTGGTGTCCGCCCTCAGCTGGCGCTTTTCCCGGAGGACCCGATGATCACCACTCGCGAGAAACTGATCCGCTGGCCGTTGATGATCATCGCGACCGTGACCGTGCTCGGCCCGCTGCTGTGGCAGGTCAGTACGGCGCTGAAGAGCGCGGGCGAATCGGCCGTCGGATTCCCCGGTGCCCTGGTGCCGCAGCACCCGACGCTGGAGAACTTCGCGACCGCCTTCAGCCAGATCCCGTTGCTGCGCTACGTGTGGAACTCGGTCGCCATCTCCGCAATGGGAATGGCCACCACCGTCGTACTGGCGACGCTGACCGGCTATGCCCTGGCTCGCATCCCGTTCCGCGGCCGCACCCTCTACACAACGTTGCTGCTGGCAACCGCCGTGCTGCCGTTCGAGGTGATTTTGGTGTCCACGATGCTGGTCACCCGCCAACTGCGGCTCAACGACACCCTGATCGGCGTCGTACTCCCCCAGGCGGTGTCGATCATCGCGATCTTCGTGATGCGGCAGGCCTTCGTGCGGATCCCGAACGAGCTCGGCGAGGCCGCCGCGATCGACGGCGCCGGGCCGGTCCAGGTCTTCTGGCACGTGATGCTGCCGTCGGTCCGCGGCTCGCTGGCCGTCATCACGGTGCTCGGCTTCCTCGACTCGTGGGACCACTTCATCTGGCCGCTGGTCATCCTGAGCGATCCGTCGAACTACCCGGTCAACGTCGGCGTCCAGTACCTGTCCGGCACGTTCTCAGCCGATCAGCGAGTCATCTCGGCCGCCGCGATCGTGGTGATGATTCCGCCGCTGCTCGTCTACTTCCTGATGCAAAAGCAGGTCTTCAAGGGCCTGACCGAGGGAGCGCTGAAGGGATGACGGTCCGCACCGTCCGGGGCGTCGCCACTGGTAGCCTCTTCAGCGAACTGGGCGTGGCATGGGCCTGCCAGACAGGCTCGATCGACCTTCACGGGAACGACGGCCACCCTGAGTTGGGCCCGGCATGCTCCATGGACCGGGAGGCCAGATGACGGCGCGAGCACGAGCTGCAACCCTGAAGGACGTCGCGGAGGCCGCCGGCGTCTCGATCTCGACGGTATCGCGCGTCTTCTCGAGTCCGGGCCGGATCTCGCCGGAGACGTCCCGGCGCGTCCGCGAGGCCGCCGCGCGCCTGCGGTTCACGCCGAACGTGATGGCGCGCTCGCTCATCACCGGGACCTCGCCGAATATCGGCCTGGTCGTACCGGACATCACCAATCCGTACATGACCACCTTGCTGAAGGCCGCCCAGCGGGCCTCCCGGCTGCAGTCGACCGGCATCTTCGTCGCCGACACCGACGACAGCGCCGATATCGAGCGCGAGGTCTGCGAACAGTTCGCGCAGCAGAGTCGTGGCGTGGTCCTGTGCGCGCCGAGGATGAGCACGTCCCATATCCGCGAGATCAGCGATCTCGTACCGCTCGTCTTGGTGAATCGGGTCGTCGAGGGCATTGCCAGCGTCTTCACCGATTCACGGGCCGCGATGCGAGAGCTGCTGGACGAGTTGGTCGAGCTGGGACATCGGCGCGTCGCGTACCTGCCGGGTCCGGCCGGATCCTGGTCGAACAAACAGCGCGCGCGAACAGTGGTCGAACGAGCCAAGATGCTGGACGTCGAACTCGTCCGGCTGGACCCGACGACCGATACTCACGCCGACGGAGTCGCTGCCGCCGCCACGGTGCTGGAACGCGGCGTGACCGCGGTGCTGGCGTTCGACGATGTCCTGGCCGCCGGACTGGTCGAGGGGCTACGCCGACTAGGTAAGTCCGTCCCCGAGGACGTCAGCGTCACCGGGCACGACGACATCCTGTCCGAGCTCGTCCATCCCGGCCTCACCACCGTGACCGGACAGGCCGACCGGGTCGGCCAACTCGCGGTCGCACGGTTGCTGGACGGCACCGACGGGGCCTCGAACTCGCCAGAGGCGGTTGGCGTCAAGGCCACCGTCGTGCGCAGGCTATCCACCGCTCCGCCCAGGTCTTCCTGATGAAGCGGGTGACTGCCCTGATCAGCTCAGGGCCGAGCCCTTCTGGTACTCGGGCCAGCTGAGGTTCCAGTCGGCCCAGCCGTTGCCCATCTCCATCTTGCGGTTGGTGCCGGTGACGTTGACGACGTCGCCGCGCTTGGTCTGGGCGAAGTACCAGGCGGCGTCGGCAATGCTCATACCGATGCAGCCGTGGCTGACGTTCGCGCTGCCTTGGCTGCCGGTGGACCAGGGGGCGCCGTGCACGAACTCGCCGGAGCTGGTGACGCGCTGGGCGTACTGCACGTCGTGGATGTCGTAGTACTCCGGGTCGCCGGGCTGGATACCGACCGTACGGGCGTCCATGCGCTTCACCCGGTACTTCTCCATGATGACCTTGACACCGCTGCGGGTGGTGAAGCCCTTCTTACCGGCCGTGATCGGGATGGTGCGGGCCACCTTGCCGTCGATGCGAACCACCATCAGGTGCTTCGGCACGTTGACACTGGCGACGACCGAACGGCCGATGTTGAACTCGATGTGCCGGCTGGCGGCGCCCCAGGTGTTGTTACCGGCGTTCACGCCCTGGATGCCGATGTCGACCGCCACCTTCGTACCGGCGGGCCAGTAGGTCTTCGGGCGGTAGTGCACGGTCTTGCTGTTCAGCCAGTACCAGCCGCCCTCGACCGGGGTCGACGTCTTCACCGACAGGCGCTTCTCGACGGCGGCCTTGTCCTTGACGGGCTTGTTCCAGTAGATCTGGATCGGAATCCCGACACCGACGGTCTCGCCGTTCAGCGGGGCCATCGAAGCCTTCAGGCGGTTCGCGGCGGTCAGCGTACGGAAGGTCGACTTCTGGGTGAGTTCCCTGCCGTCGGTGCCTGTCGCCTTGGTCAGGACCGTGTACGTCGTACCCGGAGCTAGGGCGGGCTCCGACGTCCAGGTGGTCTTGGCGTCGTCGAGCTTGCCCTTGACCTCGTCGCCGTCAGAATCGGTCAGCTGTACCGAATTGATGGTGCCGTCGGCCGCCGTCACCTTGACCGGCTGATCCGGTCGGACGGACTTCGTCTCCGCGGCCGGGGTGACGGTGATCTTGGCCGCGCCAGGATCGGAGTTGCCGCCCGGTTCGGTCGTCGTGGTGGTCGCGCCCGGGGTCGTCGGGCCGGTGGTCGAGGGGGTCGCGGATGGCGACTGACCAGGGCCGGCGTCGGGCCCTCCCTCGGTGTCGCTACACGCCGTGACCGACAGTGCCACGGCGGCCAACAGCGCCACGGCACGGCCGTACTTCCTCACCGGACTCAACATCCCCGAACTCTCCCCTTTGGGCCCCCAGGACCCTGCGACACTCTGGACCGTCGCCCAGCGTACCCGCCGCTCAGACCACCCCCGAAAAGCGCGAAGCACAGCGCTGAAAAGCCGGAGACCCGACGTTGAAAAGGCCCGGAATTCCGCGCCGAAGCGAGCGATCAAGGCTCGGCAAAGGCCCGAAAACCACCAGAGAACCCTGGCCCGAAGGCACAGGGTTCTCTGGTGGTTACCGACAGTCGAACTCAGTGTGCGTGATCGCCCCGGTAGTACTCGAAGAGGAACCCGGACAGCGTGACGATGCCGATCGCGCTGCCGATGATGAACAGCCACCACCCGAACACGATGCCGAGCACGATCACCGACAGCGCCAGGGCGCAGTACAGCGGCCACCAGGAGTACGGCGGGAAGAAGCCGAGCTCGCCGGCGCCTTCCACGATCTCCGCGTCCTTGCGGTCCTCCGGACGGGCGTCCATCCGCTTGCCGGTGGCGCCCAGGTAGAACGCGACCAGCAGACACAGGAAGAACGTCATCACCAGCGCGCTGGTACCGGTCGGGTCCTTCGACATGAACCAGTAGACCGGCGTCACCAGAATGACGAACACCGTCAGGATGCCGAAGATCCAGGCCTCCGCCTTCATGCCTTGTCTCCGTCCACGTCGTCGCGGTCTTGTACGACCTGTTCCAGATGTTCGACCCGGCCGTCGTCATCGCCGGCGTCGAGCAGGTTGCCCGGCGCGACATGATTGTCGCGGTACTCCGCCAGGGCGAGCTCCGGGTGGTGCAGATCGAACGCCGGGCTCTCCGAACGGATCCGTGGCAGCTTGAGGAAGTTGTGCCGCGGCGGCGGCGAACTCGTCGCCCACTCCAGCGAACGGCCCCAGCCCCACGGGTCGTCAACGTTGACCAGCGGCGTCTTGCGCGACTTGTACACGTTGTAGAAGAACGGCAGCATCGAAACGCCCAGCAGGAAGGCACCGATGCTGGACACCTCGTTCAGCGTGGTGAAGCCCTCGTCGGCCTTGTAGGTCGCGTAGCGGCGGGGCATGCCCTCGACACCGAGCCAGTGCTGCACCAGGAACGTGGTGTGGAAGCCGAGGAACAGCAGCCAGAAGTGCAGCTTGCCGAGGCGCTCGTCCAGCATCCGCCCGGTCATCTTCGGCCACCAGAAGTAGAACCCGGCGAACATCGCGAACACCACGGTGCCGAAGACGACGTAGTGGAAGTGCGCGACCACGAAGTAGGAGTCGGACAGCTGGTAGTCCAGCGCGGGCGAGGCGAGAATGATGCCGGTCAGACCGCCGAAGAGGAAGGTCGTCAGGAAGCCGACCGACCACAGCATCGGGGTGTCGAACGACAGCGACCCGCCCCACATCGTGCCGATCCAGTTGAAGAACTTCACCCCGGTGGGCACCGCGATCAAGAACGTCATGAACGAGAAGAACGGCAGGTTCACCGCGCCGGTGACATACATGTGGTGAGCCCACACCGCCACCGACAGCGCCGCGATCATCAGCGTCGCGGCCACCAGGCCGATGTAACCGAAGATCGGCTTGCGGCTGAACACCGGCAGGATCTCCGTCACGATGCCGAAGAACGGCAGCGCGATGATGTACACCTCGGGGTGACCGAAGAACCAGAACAGGTGCTGCCACAACATCGGCCCACCGTTGGCAGCGTCGAACACATGTGAGCCGAGAATCCGATCGGACTCGAGCATCAGCAGGGCGCCGGCCAGGATCGGGAACGCGATCAGCACCAGGATCGACGTCACCAGGATGTTCCAGGTGAAGATCGACATCCGGAACATCGTCATACCCGGCGCGCGCATGGTGATGATCGTGGTGACGAAGTTGACCGCACCCAGGATCGTGCCCAGACCGGCCATCCACAGACCCATGATCCACAGGTCGCCACCGACGCCCGGCGAACGGACCTCGTTGGACAGCGGCGCGTAGGCGAACCAGCCGAAGTCGGCGGCACCACCGGGGGTGAAGAAGCCGCTGATCGTGATCAGGCCACCGAACAGGAACAGCCAGAAGCTGAACATGTTCAGCCGCGGGAACGCGACGTCAGGCGCACCGATCTGCAGCGGCATGATCACGTTCGCGAAGCCGACGAACAGCGGCGTCGCGAACAGCAGCAGCATGATCGTGCCGTGCATGGTGAAGAGCTGGTTGTAGACCTCTTCGTTCACGATCTGCAGACCCGGCTTGGCCAGTTCGGCGCGGATCAGCAGCGCCATCACGCCGCCGATCAGGAAGAACGCGAACGAGGTCAGCAGGTACATGTGGCCGATCAGCTTGTGATCGGTCGTGGTCAGCCACTTGACGGCGAGCTGTCCCTTGCTCCGGCGGCGCGGCACGGCACCGACGGCCGGGATCGCGCTCCGCTCGGCGAAGTCGGTCACTTCTCGCCTCCGTGCTCTTTGTCGTGCTCCCCAGCGGGGATGGTGTCCGCGTCCTGCCCGCCGGTCGCGGCACCGGTCTGGCCCTTGGCGGCCAGTTCCTTGAGGTGCGCGTCGTACTCGGCTCGGGTGACCACGCGAACGTTGAAGGTCATCCGGGTGTGGTAGAGCCCGCACAGCTCCGCGCACTTACCCGCGAAGGTGCCGGTCTTGGTCGGCGTCAGCTCGAACGAGCTGGCCCGGCCGGGAATGATGTCGCGCTTGAAGTAGAACGACGGCACCCAGAACGAGTGGATGACATCGGGCGAGCTGAGGTCGAACCGGACCGACTCGTTGACCGGCAGCCACAGTTCCGCGGGCTTGGCGAAGGATCCGGTCTCCCAGACACCCTTCTCCGACTCGCCCTCGACCTGCTCGTCGTAGTTGAAGATCCACTGCCACTGGAACCCGACCACCTTGACGGTGTGCGCCGGGTTGTCCGACATCGCCGTGACCTTGTTGCCGTTCTCGATCGTGTAGAAGAACAGCGCGCCGATGATGGCGAACGGGGCCAGCGTGTAGAGCGCCTCCAGCGGCAGGTTGTACCTGACCTGGCGGGGCGCGTCCTCGCTACGCCGGCGATACCGGACCACCACGTACAGCATCAGGCCCCAGACAGCGAAGCCGATGATGAGGGCGGCGATCCAGGCGCCGATCCACAAACTGTGCACGTACTCGGTCCGGTCCGAGGCGCCCTCGGGCAGGCCTAGCCGCTTCCACTGCTCAGTGGTCTCGGCGGAACAACCGGTTGCCAGGAGCAATCCTGCAGCACTGATGGCTGCTACTCCCAGGCGTCTCTTCGAACCCACGGGGCGCCTTTCCCTTCCCAGGTGAGACTGACGACAGAACACTACTGGACAGCAATGACAGAACCGCGCACAGGTAGGCCTTACCCGGTCGGTAAGTTGGCGAGTGTGACCAACCGCTCGTATCTGGACGCCGCCTCGTCGGAATCCCTGCATCCCGCCGCGCGGGAGATTCTGCTGGCCGCGCTGGACTCGGGCTGGGCCGATCCGGCCCGGCTGCACCACGAGGGACGCACTGCCCGGCTGCTGTGGGACAACGCCCGCGAGGTGGTCGCCGACGCCGTGGGCTGCCGCCCGGACGAGCTGTTCTTCACGTCCTCCGGCACGACCGCCATCCACACCGGCGTGACCGCCGCGGCCGCCGCCCGCCGTCGTACGGGCGATCGGGTGGTCCACTCCGCGGTCGAGCACTCCGCCGTTCTGCACGCCGCCGCCGTGGCCGGGGCCGGCGTCGAGGTGGGCGTGGACGCGCTGGGCCGGATCGACACCGAGGTGTACGGCGCTGCCGTGGCGGCGCCGGGCGTGGCCCTGGCCGTGCTGCAGTCGGCGAACCACGAGGTCGGCACCCGGCAGCCAGTCACCGAGATCGCGACGGCCTGCGCGGACGCGGGCGTACCGCTGCTCGTGGACGCGGCGGCCACCCTCGGCCGGGAGGACCTGCCCGCCAGGTGGTCGTTGCTCACGGCAAGCGCCCACAAATGGGGTGGCCCTGCCGGGGTAGGCCTGCTCGCCGTACGTAAAGGTGTGCGCCTGCTGCCCCGCTGGCCCCTGGAGGAACGCGAGCAAGGTCTCGCCCCCGGCCATCCGGACATCCCGGCCGTACTGGCGTCCGCCGCCGCGCTGCAGGCCCGTCGTACGGAGGCCAAGGAGCTCGACACCAGGCACCGGGCCTGGATCGGCGAATTGCGGAACCGGCTGATGGCGGACGTGTCCGACATAGAGGTGGTCGGCGATCCGGACGACCGGCTGCCGCACATCCTGACCTTCTCCTGCCTGTACGTCGATGGCGAGGCGCTCGTGACCGCGCTGGACGCCGAGGGGTTCGCCGTCTCCAGCGGTTCGGCCTGTACGGCGAGCACGCTGAGGCCGTCGCACGTCCTGGCGGCGATGGGAGCGCTCACGCACGGCAACGTCCGGGTCTCCCTCGGCCGCGAGTCGACGTACGACGAGGTGGACCGGTTCGCGCGGGTGGTGCCGGGCATCGTGCGGGACATCCGGGCCCAGGTGGGCCTGTGACCGCCCTGTGACCGGTCCAGTGCTGGAGCTCGATTGCCGGGGCATGCTCTGCCCGCTACCGGTGATCATGCTGGCGAAGCGATTCGGGGAGCTCGGCGTCGGCGAGACGGTCGTCGTACTGGCGGACGACCCGGCGGCGGCGGTGGACATCCCCGCCTGGTGCCGGATGCGGGCGCAGGAGTTGGTCCGGGCCGACGGCGAGCGCTACGAGATCCGGCGGCTGACCTGACGCGTCGAGCGGCCTCTGATGCCGGCGCAGCCCGAGGTGCCCGGCGGATCGTGGGGACGGCTACCGGGTTGTGGTGCGGCTACCGGGTTGTGGTGTGCCCGCTACCGAGTTTTGGCGCGGCTACCCGGTTGCAGCCAGGTAGTCGCGCAAATACTCGGCAGTGGACTGTGTCGGCTGACGTGTTCCGAGGGTCGACCCCTCTTCGCCAGGGGGGGGACCCGTCGTCGCCCCCCGACGTCAAAGGTCGACCCGGTGAACAGGCGAGGCAAGACCCGTTCGTCCGCAGGCCCGGAACCACCTTCGACCGAGCATCCCGGAACCATCTCCGGCCGAGCATTCGGAATCACCTCCGGCCGAGCACGCCGAACCACCGAGTCGACCGGCCAGACCTCACCCGTCCCCCTGATAGCCGGCCCGGCAATTCGAAAGACTCAGGGGGACGGATGACCACCGAACAATCCCGGCTTCGGTAGATCTCGCCAACAGCCCGGTCAGGCGGACGCACTCGCGACCACTCGTGACCACTCGTGAGTGAAGAAGCCCGCTCCGCCGTCGCATCGACCGAACGCGCCGGGCATGTCACCAATGTCCTCGCGCAAACTGGTCACCGATGTGCTGGGAGATGCCAAGATCCGGCGGCGGACCTGACTACCCTCTAGTAATGGACGCATATGAGCTGGTCGCCAAGGCGCAACGGATCACCGTCCTGACCGGTGCGGGTATCTCGACGGAGTCGGGCATCCCGGATTTCCGTGGACCGCAGGGGCTGTGGACCCAGCACCCGGCCGCCATGGCCATCTTCGACATCGACAGCTACCTGGCCGACCCCGAGGTCCGGATGCAGGCGTGGAAGCAGCGCCTGATCACCCAGCCGTGGACGGTCGAGCCGAACGACGGTCACCGCGCGCTGGTCGAGCTGGAGCGCCAGCACCGCCTCCGCGCCATCGTCACCCAGAACATCGACGGCCTGCACCAGAAGGCCGGGTCCTCCCCCGAGTTGGTGCACGAGCTGCACGGCACCGCCCTGAACGTGGTCTGCATGAGCTGCGACCGGCGCCTCCCGATGGCCGAGCTGCTGCCGCGGCTGGAGGCTGGCGAGGACGATCCGCCGTGTGAGGTCTGCGGCGGCATCCTGAAGTCGGCCACGGTCTCGTTCGGCCAGTCCCTCGACCCGGCGGTGATGGATCGGGCGGTCGACGCGGCCCGGGAGTGCGACCTGTTCATCGCGATCGGCACCTCGCTCCAGGTCCACCCCGCGGCGAGCCTGTGCGACGTGGCCCAGGGCCTCGGCGCCCGGCTGCTGATCATCAACGCCGAGCCCACGCCGTACGACGCGGCCGCCGACGCCCTCGCCCACGACCCGATCGGCCAGATCCTGCCCGCTCTCGTCACCCAGCCTTAAATGCCTCGCGGTCGCGGCGGGACCTCGGGCAGACTCCCTGCGTGACCGACTTCTCGTACAAGCCGACGCTGACCGGCGACAAGGTGACCTTGCGCTGCCTCACCGTGAACGACTTCGACGCGATGTGGGCGGCGATGCAGGACCCCGAGGTGACGCGCCTGACCGGCAGCCACGGCGAGCTGACACCGGAGCGGGCGCGCGAGTGGATGCGCACCCGCGCCGACCAGCCCGACCGGCTCGACCTGGCCATCGTCGACAACGAGACCGGTGAGTGCGTCGGCGAGGCCGTGCTCAACGAGTGGGACCCGGACAACGAGTCCTGCAGTTTCCGCATTCTGATCGGCCCGACCGGACGTGGCCGCGGCCTCGGCACCGAGGCGACCCGCCTGATCGTCGGTTACGGCTTCGAGAAGCTCGGCCTGCACCGGATCAGCCTGGAGGTCTACGCGTTCAACCCGCGGGCCCGTCGCGCGTACGAGAAGGCCGGCTTCGTGACCGAGGGCGTGCTGCGCGACGCCCTGCTCTGGGAGGGCGAACGCGTCGACGCCACCGTGATGTCGATCCTCGCGCCCGAGTGGCCCACCATCTAACAGTGATGAGCTGGGGATCAGCGACGATATCCACCCTTGCCGCCCGATCCCGATCTCCTGGGCTGCCCGTCTTTCGCCCCCGTTCCGCTCCCGTTTCGCCCGGTCTGTCGCCGCAGGTCGCTGCTTCAGCCCGGTTCGCCTCTTCGCCTTTGCGCTGAGCTGGTCCGTCGAACAGGCCCAGGTACGGCGCGTGCCCGGGCCGGCTACCGGGTTGTGAGCCGACTACCGGCTTTTGGTAGACCCGCTACCGACTTTTTGCGCGACTACCCGGTTCCAACCAGGTAGTCGCGCAAATACTCGGCAGCCGACCTCGGCACCACCCGAGTCGACCGGCCATACCCCACCCGTCCCCCTGATAGCCCGCTGCACTTGGCCGGGTCGGCCCGGGTCAAGGGCGCGCACGCGTCGCCGCAGGCGATTCCAACCCTTGACGCGGGCCGACCCGGCCCGACAATCCGCGACTCCTCAGGGGGACGGGTGACCACGCAATATCCCGGCCCCGGTGAGGTGGTGCACTCGCGACCACTCGCGACCACGCACGCGCACCCGCACCCGCGACCACTCACGCGCACCCGCGACGACCCGCGACGACCCGCGACGACCCGCGACGACCCGCGAGTGAAGACGCATGCCCCCGTCGCATCGGCCCTGCCGAACATGCCCGGCCACAATCCCACCGACCACCGACCACCGATCGCCGACCGCCGACCGGCCCCCAGAGGAGCATCGGGTCCAAGCCGGCCCGGAGCGGCTGCGATACGATCGCCCGTCGCCCATTCCATTCGCCGGATCCTGCAGGAGATATGGCTCAGTACGCACTACTCATTCTTCCGGCGACCAACCGGGTGTACGCCGAGTCGTCCACCGGCCTGACGATGGCGGAACTGGCCTTGTTCGGCGAACGCGCGCTCGAGGCCCGGATCAGCGACATCGCGCAGACCTCGATCGGCGGCGTTCCGTACGTCACGTTCGAGGCCGATGAGCTGAGCGAGCGGGACATCGCGCTGCTGTCGAACATGTCATCGGTCTACGCGCTGTTCCAGTACGACGGCCGGCTGCTCGCGCCGTTGCACCTGCGGCCGCTGGACAAGCTCGACAGCGACCTGATCAGCATTCAGAAGTACCAGGGCAAAACGAACGAGCACTTCACCAAGTTGCTGCTCAACGTCACCCTGCTGGCCTCGGCCTTCGCCGAGCAGATGCTGGCTCGCAAGTTCAGCGTGGTGGATCCGCTCTGCGGCCGCGGTACGACGATGAACCAGGCGCTGATGTACGGCTTCGACGCCGCCGGGGTCGACGTGGACCGCAAGGACTTCGAGCTGTACGGCACGTTCCTGCAGACCTGGCTCAAGCGCAAGCGGCTGAAGCACGACGCGGAGGTGATCCGGGTCCGCCGCAATCACGAGGTGGTCGCGCACCGGCTCCAGGTATCCCTCGGGCTGACCAAGGAGAGCTGGAAGGCCGGGGACAAGCTCAACCTGTCCTACGTGAACGTGGACACGACCAGGGCGCTGGAGTTCTACAAGCCGGGCAGCTTCGACCTGCTGGTGACGGACGCGCCGTACGGCGTTCAGCACGGCAGCCGCACCGCCGAATCCGGATTGCACCGCAGCCCGATCGACCTGCTGAAGGCGGCCGCCCCGACCTGGGCCGGACTGCTGCGCCCGGGCGGAGCGCTCGGCATCGCCTGGAACACCAACGTCGCCCGGCGCGATGCGGCCGCCGAGATCCTGGCCGGCGCGGGCCTCGAACCGCTGATCGACGCGCCGTACGACGGCTTCGTGCACCGCGTCGACCAGGCGATCGTGCGCGACATCCTGGTCGCCCGCCGCCCCTGAACCGGCCTTCTGGCAGCCGCCCCTGGCTGAACTCGGCCGGGCGAGGTCTTCCGTTGCGCGGGTGGGCGGGTTAGCGTCCGGCTGTTCGTTGGGCTCTGGGAGGGTTTGCCGATGTCGGTGTTCGCGCGTTCTCGTTTGATCGTTCCAGCGGTGCTCGCCTCGGTGGGCCTGGTGGCCGCCGGACTCGGGACCGCGACCGCCCCCGCGGCGGCCCTCGGCACACCGGTCCAGCTCGCGGCTCAAGCTCAGGCCGAGCGGGTCATCACCGTCGCCGGGTCGGTGCAGTCCGAGCTGGGATGTCCCGCTGACTGGCAGCCGGATTGCGCCGCCAGCCGGCTGGCGAAGGGCCCGGGGACGTCGTACAGCCGGACGTTCGACGTGCCCGCGGGAGCGTACGAGCTGAAGGTCACGGTCGACGGGTCCTGGACCGAGAACTACGGCGCGGGTGGTGTCCGCGACGGCGCGAACATCCCGCTGCGGATCGAGGGCCCGGCCAAGCTGCGGTTCGACTACGACGACACCTCGCACGTGCTGAAGGTGGCGCCGGTCGACCTCGCGGGCGGTCTCACCCCGGCGGACAAGCAGCTCGCCAGCCCGAGCCTGCGGGAGAACCTCACCAAGGAGCGGTTCTACTTCGTGATGGCCGACCGGTTCGCCAACGGCGACAAGGCGAACGACGCGGGCGGTCTGACCGGGGATCGCCTAAGTACCGGGCTGGACCCGACGGACAAGGGCTTCTACCACGGTGGTGACCTGGCTGGGATCATCCAGAAGCTCGACTACATCAAGAACCTCGGTACGACGTCGCTGTGGCTGACCCCGTCGTTCAAGAACCGGCCGGTGCAGGGGTCCGGCGCCGACGTCAGCGCCGGGTATCACGGCTACTGGATCACCGACTTCACCCAGATCGACCCGCATCTCGGCACCAACGAGGAGATGCGCCAGTTGATCGACCTGGCCCACCGCAAGGGCATGAAGGTCTTCTTCGACATCATCACGAACCACACCGCGGACGTGATCGCCTACCAGTCCGGGCAGTACGGCTACATCCCGAAGGCCACCAGCCCGTACAAGGATGCCCAGGGCAACGTGTTCGACGACAAGGCCTACGCGGGCGGCAGCACCTTCCCGCCGCTGGACCCGAAGACGTCGTTCCCGAACGTGCCGGTCTTCCGCACCCCGGCGGACGCGAACGTGAAGGTCCCCGGCTGGCTGAACGATCCGACCCTCTATCACAACCGGGGCGACTCGACCTTCGCCGGTGAGTCCAGCGAGTACGGCGACTTCGTCGGGCTGGACGATCTGTTCACCGAGCAGCCCAAGGTGGTCGACGGGATGACCGAGGTCTACCAGGCCTGGGCGGATCTCGGTATCGACGGCTTCCGGATCGACACGGTCAAGCACGTGAACATGGAGTTCTGGCAGAAGTTCTCCCCCGCCGTGCTGGAACACGCGCGCAAGGGCGGTAACGCGGACTTCTTCATGTTCGGTGAGGTCTTCGACGCGGACGCGCGGCTGATGTCGCCGTACACCACCAAGGGCAGGCTGCAGGCGACGCTGGACTTCGGCTTCCAGTCGAACGCGGTCGCCTTCGCGCAGGGTAAACCGACCAGTCAGCTGCGGGACTTCTTCACCACCGACGACTACTACACCGACGCGGATTCGAACGCGTACCAGCTGCCGACGTTCCTCGGCAATCACGACATGGGCCGGGTCGGCACCTTCCTGAAGAACGCAGGGGCCAAGGGCAACGAACTGCTTGCCCGGGACAAGCTCGCGCACTCACTGATGTTCCTCACCCGCGGTCAGCCGGTCGTCTACTACGGCGACGAGCAGGGTTTCACCGGTCCGGGTGGCGACAAGGACGCCCGGCAGGACATGTTCGCCACGCAGACCGCCGAGTATGCCGATGACGAGGTGGTCGACGGAACCGGCACGACCACGATCGGCAGCAAGGACCGCTACGACACCACCTCGCCGATGTACCGGCACATCGCGGCGCTGCAGAAGCTCCGCGCGGCACATCCCGCGCTGGCCGACGGCACGCAGATCCATCGGTACTCGTCGAACTCCAACGGCATGTACGCGTTCAGCCGGCTGGGCAAGGACAAGACCGAGTACCTGGTCGTCGCGAACAACTCGAACTCTCCACAGACCGCCACGGTTCCGACGTACACAGGTGGCATGCGGTTGAAGCCGCTCTACGGCACGACGCAGGCGCTTCGGACCGATCACGAGGGCCGGGTCAAGGTGTCGGTCGCGCCGCTGTCCGTGTCGGTGTTCCGCGCGGTGGCGCCGGTCAAGCACCGGGCGAAGGCGCCTGCGGTGTACCTGCAGACGCCGGAACCGGGCGCGACGGTTGGCGGCCGGGCCGAGATCGCCGCGGCGGTACCGGCGAACACGCCCGCCACGGTCACCTTCGGCTACCGCCCGGTGGGTACGACGGCATGGCAGCGGCTCGGCGCCGACGACAACGCGCCGTACCGGGTCTTCCACGACGTGACCGGTCTGCCGAAGGGCACGCTGCTCGAGTACCGGGCTGTCCTGAAGGATGCCTCGGGCAATTACTCGGTCGCCGGCTCGTACGGCGTGGTGGGTGATCCCGCGCCCACGGGCGGCGGCGGTAGCGGTACGGGTCCGGTGGTGCAGCCCGCCAACGTCAGCGTGCCGGGTGATCACAACAGCGAGATGGGTTGTCCTGGCGACTGGCAGCCGGATTGCGGCCAGGCGCAGCTGACGCTCGACCCGAAGGACAAGGTCTGGAAGAAGACCGTCACGATCCCGGCGGGCGAGCACGCTTACAAGGCCGCGATCAACAAGTCCTGGGACGAGAATTACGGCGCGGGTGGCGTATCGAACGGCTCGAACATCTCCTACACCGCGCCGGCCGGTCCAGTGTCGTTCTACTACGAACACGGCCGCCACTTCGTCACCTCCACCGCGCAGGCGCCGATCATCACCGTGCCCGGCTCGTTGCAGTCCGAACTCGGCTGTCCGGGTGACTGGCAACCGGACTGCATGCGGCCGTGGCTGACCGACGAGGATGGCGACGGCAAGCTCAGCTGGTCGACGAGTGAGATCGGAGCGGGCAGTTATGAGGTCAAGGTCGCGCACGGTCTGTCCTGGGACGAGAGCTACGGCGCCGGCGGCAGCCCGACCGGTGGCAACATCGCCGTCACGGTTCCGGCCGACGGGCTCGTCGTCACCTTCACGTACGACCTGGCGAGCCACGTGCTGACCGTCACCTCGACCAAGCCCGGCGCGCAGCCGGATCTGGCCAAGGCGAAGGCGCAGTGGGTGGCGCGCGACCTGGTCGCCGTACCGGCCGTGCCGCATCCGGAGCGCTCGCGCTGGCGGCTGCACTGGTCACCGACGGGAGGCCTCGCGGTCGACGCCGAGGACATCGGCGGTTCGTCCACGGCCCTGCGGTACGACCCACGCGGGCTGCCGGCCTCGGTACTCGCGCGGTTCCCGCATCTGAAGGGCTATACCGCCCTGCGGCTGGATCGCGTCGACGCTCGCAAGATGCTGACGGGCCAGCTCGGCCTCGCGCAGTACGACGACGTGGGCCGGTTGCTCGACGCGACGGGCGTGCAGATCCCGGGGGTGGTCGACGACTTGTACGGCGCGGCGGCCCACCGGTCGTACGGCGTGACCTGGCACGGAGGTGTGCCGCGGTTCACCCTGTGGGCGCCGACCGCGCACAACGTCGCGCTGCTGGTCGGCTCCGAGCGGGTGGCGATGCGCCGCCACGATGACGGCTCCTGGACCGCGGAAGGCCGCCGGGCCTGGCGGAACGCGCGCTATCGGTACGAGGTGACGGTCTACGCGCCAAGCACCCGCAAGGTGGAGAAGAACGTGGTCACCGACCCGTACTCCGTTGCCTTGAGCACCGATTCGGCACACTCCGTCGCGGTGGACCTCAACGATGCGGCGGGTAGGCCCGCGCTCTGGGCGAAGACCCCGGCGCCCCGGCTGGCACGCTCGGTCGACTCGACGATCTACGAGTTGCACGTGCGGGACTTCTCGATCGGCGACACCTCCGTGCCGGCGGCGCATCGCGGGACCTATCTCGCGTTCGCCGACGAGGGCAACGGGACGAAGCACTTGCGCCGGTTGGCGAAGGCCGGTCTGAACACGGTGCACCTGCTGCCGACGTTCGATATCGCCTCGATTCCGGAGGACCCGGCCAAGCAGGAGAAGCCCGCCTGCGATCTGAAGTCGTACGGGCCGGCCGCGGAGGACCAGCAGGCGTGCGTCACCGCCGTCGCCGGGAAGGACGCGTTCAACTGGGGGTACGACCCGTTCCACTGGCTCGCGCCGGAAGGCTCGTACGCGACCCGGCGGGAAGGCCTGGACCGGGTGGCGGAGTTCCGCACGATGGTGGGCGGCCTGCACCGATCGGGCCTGCGCGTCGTACTGGACCAGGTGTTCAACCACACCCCGGCAGCGGGGCAGGCGCCCACCTCGGTGCTCGACAAGGTGGTGCCCGGGTACTACCAGCGGCTGAATGCCGAAGGCTCGGTCGAGACGTCCACCTGTTGCAGCAACATCGCGACCGAACACGTGATGGCCGAGAAGATCATGATCGACGGGACCGTCTCGTGGGCCCGGAACTACCGCGTGGACGGGTTCCGGTTCGACCTGATGGGCCATCACACCAAGGCGAACATGCTCAAGGTCCGGGCCGCCCTGGACCGGCTGACCTTGGCCCGGGACGGTGTTGACGGCAAGAACGTCTACCTGTACGGCGAGGGCTGGAACTTCGGCGAGGTGACGAACGACGCGCGCTTCGTCCAGGCCCGCCAGGGCAACCTCGGCGGCACCGGGATCGGCACGTTCTCGGACCGCCTGCGCGACGCCGTACGAGGTGGTGGCCCGTTCGACGAGGACCCGCGAGTGCAGGGCTTCGGCTCGGGCGCCGCGACCGATCCGAACGGCGCGCCGGTCAACGGAACACCAGCCGAACGAGCGGCGCGACTGGCTCACGACACGGATTTGGTCCAGCTCGGTCTCGCGGCGAACCTGCGGGCCTTCCAGTTCCGGTCGGCCAAGACCGGTACGACGGTGCGTGGCGACGGCGTCGACTACAACGGCTCCCCCGCCGGTTACGCGGACCAGCCGAACGAGGTGGTCACGTATGTGGATGCCCACGACAACGAAACGCTGTGGGACGCGCTGACGTACAAGCTGCCGCAGTCGTTGCCGATGGCGGACCGGGTCCGGATGAACTCGTTGTCGCTGGCAACCACCGCGCTGGCGCAGACGCCGTCGTTCTGGCACGCGGGCGCGGATCTGCTGCGCAGCAAGTCGCTCGACCGGAACTCGTACGACTCCGGCGACTGGTTCAACACGCTGGACTGGACCGGCGCGGACAACGGCTTCGGCCACGGTCTGCCGCCCAAGCCGGACAACGAGGACAAGTGGGGATTCATGCGCCCGCTACTGGCCGATCCGGCGCTGAAGCCGAGCGCGGCCGACGTCGCGAAGGCCTCCGCGCAAGCCGAGGAACTGCTCAAGCTGCGCTTCTCGACGCCGTTGTTCCGGCTCGGCTCGGCGGCCTTGATCAACCAGAAGGTCTCGTTCCCGCTGAGCGGTACCCCCGGCGCCGTACCGGGCGTTGTCGTCATGCGCATCGACGACACCATCGGGCCGTCGGTGGATCCGCGCCTGCGTGGTCTGGTGGTCGTCTTCAACACCACGGGTGGTCCCGTCAGTCAGACGGTCCCGGGCCTGGCCGGCGCGTCCCTGGCACTTTCACCAGTCCAGGCGAATGGGTCCGACCCGGTCGTCAAGCAGACAACGTGGAACTCCTCGACCGGCACGGCAACCGTGCCCGCACGAACCGTCTCCGTCCTCCACCAGCACTGATCGCGCCCCAGGCGCGGTGTCCTCGGTCCGCGAGTGGGCGCGTCTGCACCGCGTCCGTCGGCCCTCGGGTTGACCGTCGTCTTGGCTGGGTGGTTGAGGCGACCGGTGGTGTGGGCCGGCCGGCGGCCGGCTTTGGCGCCGGTACCTGGTTGCAAACCTGTTGCGGAACGGGCGTGGCGGCGGTGCCACCACAACCGGGTAGTCGCGCAAATCCCGGCACCCGCGCCGTGCAGACCACCCAAGGCACCAGTTGGTCCGGCGCCTGGCAGTGGCTGGCCATCCGGAAGGTGGGTTACCACCTCGGATTCCGGGGTGGTAACCCACCTCGCCAATGGCCAGCCACCCCCACGCCTCCGGCCGGCCCCACGCCGACCCATGCCAGCCGCCGGCGGCCCACCGGGTGGCTTGGGTGCCTCGCGTGCCTCGTGCCTCGGTGCCAGGTCGTGTCCGCGCGGGCCGATCGCAGCGGGCCGGCGGCGCCTCGGATCCGCGCGGGCCGATCGCGGCGGCCAGTTCCGGGGGTCGACCTGTGAAACCGGAGGTGGACTTGCCAAGTTTGGGACGTCGACCCCCGATCGGAGATGTCGACCATCAAGCTTCGTTCAAGCGCTTGCCTGCAAGGCGACGCGAAGGGGACAGCTGGCGCGCGGTGCGGCCGCACTGAAGACACCTCGCGGAGTCCTCGACCCCAAGCCGCTTCCTAGCAGGGGTTATAACCCCTGCCAGGAACCCATTTCCCTGCCGGGACCACGAACCTTCTGCCAGGACCCGCTTCCCCCGCCCGGGCACAGTTGCTCCTGCTCGGCCGCGGGGCGGGACTGCGGCGGCCAAGCGTGGCGCCGTACCCACCTCACTGGCCTGCGGGGCGTTCTGTCACCGCAGAGATGACCCGCAGACGCACCAAAGGCGGGCTGAGCAGGATGCGGCGAGGTACCGAGATGGCAGGGCGGGCTTTGCTCGTCTCGGGTCGTTGGTGTCAGGGGCGGGCGGTGGTGAAGTCGGAGATGAATGGGGAGAGGGCTGGCACGGTGAGGTAGGCGCCGAGCAGGAGGGCGCCGACGGTCAGGGTGGTGAAGACGAAGACCCAGAGCAGCGCCGGCACGCCGGTCAGATGCGCGAGCTGGTCGGCGTCGGAGTTGCCGCCGGCACCGCCTCGACGGCTGCGCTGGAGCTCGGCGACCGCTCGCGGCGCGGCCAGCAGCAGGAACCAGGTGAGCAGATAGGCGAACGCCGACTGGGTCTCGGCCGAGGCCCACCAGGTGACGGCGAAAACGATCGTGCCGAAGACGAGCACGGACCAGAGGCCGAAGAGGTTGCGGATCTGCAGGAGCAGCAGGACCAGCGCCACCAGCAACACCCACAGCAGCGCGACGGCGTAGCCGCGGCTGAGCAGGAAGGCGGCGGCGAGACCGAAGAGGGCCGGACCGGGATAACCGGCGAGCAGGGTCGCGATCATGCCCGCGCCGCTCGGCTTCCCCCGGGACACGGTCAGGCCGGACGTGTCGGAGTGCAGCCGGATGCCTGTCAGCCGACGGCCCGCGAGAGCGGCGACGAGGCCGTGAGCGCCTTCGTGCGCGATCGTGACGACTTGGCGCACGTGCCGCCAGACGGGCCGCCAGATCACCAGCACCGCCGTCAGTACCGCGATCGCGATCAGCACTCGGCCCGACGGCGCCGGCTGCACGGCCGTCAGGTTGTCCCACACCTCATCCATCGCGCCATCCTGCCAACCTCGTCAAATCAACTCTCCCCCGCCTTTGCGTTCGGGGCTTTCCGATGGAGCGGACGCGGCGGCCGGCCGGTGTTCGAAGGGCGGATTCCGACGAACGAACGCAGAGCAGGGTTATAGCGTTGCCGGAATGAGGAGACTTGCGCGGAGTGAGGCTGGCGTCGAAGGTGTCGGCGCCGGCAGGCTGGGCGTGTTCGTTGAGGCGCTCGCGGCCTCCGGGCAAGAGCTGCAGACGTTGATGTTGCTCCGCCACGGCAAGGTGGTGCTGGAGCAGGAGTGGGCGCCGTACCGGATCACCGATCGGCACGCGCTGTATTCGATTTCGAAGAGCTTCACCTCGATGGGCGTCGGCCTCGCCATCGAGGACGGCCTGCTCGGCTTGGACGATCAGGTCGTCTCGTTCTTCGGCCCGGCGGATCTGCCTGCCGAGATCAGCGACAACCTCGCCGCGATGCGGGTGCGCGACCTGTTGACCATGACGACCGGCCATACCGAGGACGTCGTAGTCGCCGGCTCGGACACCCCTCGGCGGCAGTTCCTCGCTACGGAGGTGGCGGAGAAGCCCGGCACGCTCTTCGTCTACAACACGGGCGCCACGTTCATGCTGTCGGCCATCCTGCAGCGCGTGACCGGCCAGAAGTTGCTCGACTACCTCAAACCGCGCCTGTTCGAACCAATCGGTGCGACCGAGGCCAGGTGGCAGGAGACACCCGACGGCATCAACACCGGCGGCTGGGGACTCGAGCTCAATACGGAAAGCGTCGCGGTCTTCGGACAGCTCCTGCTGGACAGGGGCGGTGACGTCATCCCGGCTCACTGGGTCGAGGCGGCCACCTCCAAGCAGGTCCCGAACGACAACCAGGACAACCCGGACTGGCGGAAGGGATACGGCTTTCAGTTCTGGCGCTCCCGCCACAACTCCTACCGGGCTGACGGCGCATTCGGGCAGTTCCTAGTGGTTCTGCCCGAGCAAGACGCCGTACTCGTCATCACCAGCGCAGCGCCCAACATGCAGGCCGTACTCGAGGTTATCTGGGAACACCTCTTGCCGGCGTTGGAGGGTCCGGACGACGGTGTGTACGCCCCAACGGTCGACTTCGACCTCAAGCCGCCTTCGCTGGGTAAGGCTGCGCCTGGCGACGGAACGACGTACGTGTTCGAGGCGAACCAGTTCGGCCTGCTGACCGCCCGACTCGATCGGGACGGCAGCGGCACGTTCAGCTTCGACCTCGGCGCCACCGGCACGGTGCAGGATGTGGTGTGCCGCGAGGGCGACTGGGCGGAGACGCGGTGGCGGCTGGGATGGCTTGGCGATCGGTTGCTGACCAGCGCGACCGGTGATCCGTTCACGGCGAGCATGCGCTTTGCCGAGACACCTCAGCTGTACACGCTCACCTGCCGTCCGGATGGCGACACGATCACCGTCGACATCCACGTGAACGTCGGCTTCGGACCAGCAGATACCACCCTGATCGGCAGGGCGGGCTGAGTACTCGCTGTAACGGTGTCACTCTGGAGACATGATCACTCCGGCCGAACAGTCCGTTCTGGATCTGGTCAACGGCGATGACCTGATCAAACTCACTACCTCGTTACTGCGGGCCCACGGCGAGAACCCGCCGGGCGACGAGGGCGACACGGTGGCGGCGCTGGCCGCCGGGTGCGTACAACTCGGCCTCGATTTCGAGGCGGTCCGGGTCGAGGAGCCCGGGCGGGACAACCTCAGCGCGGTGCTCACCGGCGGTGACGGCCCCGGCCTGCTGCTACTCGGCCACAGCGATGTGGTCGGAGTCGGCGAAGGCTGGACGGTCGATCCGTTCGGCGCGGAGATCCGCGACGGCCGGATCTACGGCCGGGGCGCCGCGGACATGAAGGGTGGTCTGGCCGCGTGCGTGATCGCGATGGCCGCGCTGCGGGCCTCCGGCGTCAAGCTCAGCGGCCCGGTCGAACTCGCCGTCGTGGTCGACGAGGAGGAGACCGGCAAGGGCATCCAGCACTTCATCAACGCCAACTCGGGTACGGCGTACCGGGCGTGCGTTGTCGCCGAGCCGACCGACCTGCAGACGATCATCGGCGCGCGCGGCGATTCGTACCTCAGGGTGAAGGTGACCGGCCGCGCGGCGCATGCGGGGAACGCGGCCGCCGGCGTGAACGCGATCTACGGCGCCACGGCGGTGATCGCGGAAATCGAGCGCGTGCACGCCGAGCTGGCGCGCGATCCGCATCCGCTGCTCGGTCCGGCGGCCTGGAGCGTCGGGCAGATCCACGGCGGCACCGGCGCCTCGATCGTGCCGGCCGAGTGCGTGCTGATGGCCGACCGGCGGCTGCTACCAGGGGAATCCCCTGCCGAGGTGCTCGCGGATCTCCGGCGTCGAGTGGACGCGTTGGGCTTGACCGAGCGAGGGTTGACGGTCGAGCTGGAAATGCCGATGGAGATGCCCGCCTTCGAGACGGCTGCTGATGATCCGCTGGTGGTTGTCGCCGATCAGGCCGTGACGGATGCGGGTGGTCCGGGTCTTCCGCCCGGTGGATGGGCGGCCGCGTGTGATGGCGGGTTCATCGCTCGTGATCTTGGCGTACCGACGGTGGTGCTGGGGCCGGGGTCGCTGAACGATCAGGCGCATCGTGCCGATGAGTCCGTTGCTTTGGACGAGTTGCTTACGGCGGCGCGGGCGTACACGCTGCTGGCGCTTCGGCTGCTCAGTTAGAGCCGTCGCTTCGGTGGCTCGGTTAGGGCCGCTGCGTGCTGATGGCGGCTCGGTTAGGGTCGGGGTGTGCGGATTGCTACCTGGAATGTGAACTCGGCCAAGCAGCGACTGCCCCGGTTCTTGCCGTGGCTGGACGAACGGCAGCCCGACGTGGTCTGCCTGCAGGAGACCAAGCTCGCGAACGAGGCGTTCACCGAGTTGTTCGAGGCCGAGCTGGCCAGCCGGGGCTACGAGGTCGCGCTGAACGGCGAGGTGCAGTGGAACGGCGTCGCGCTGTTGTCGAAGGTGGGCCTGGACGACGTCGTGGCCGGGATTCCGGACGGCCCGGGTTTTCCGCATCAGGAGGCGCGCGCGGTCTCCGCGACCTGCGGCGGCATCCGGGTGCACTCGCTCTACGTGCCGAATGGGCGCGAGCCTGATTCGGACCACTACCGCTACAAGCTGGAGTGGCTCGAGGCGCTGCGCAAGCAGGTCGCCGCCGACCCGGCGAACGTGATCGTCTGCGGTGACATGAACATCGCCCCGACCGACGCGGATGTTTTCGACCCGGCCGCCTTCGCCGGACACACCCACGTTACTCCGGCCGAGCGGGAAGCCCTGGCCGCGCTGCAGGCGGTCGGCCTGCACGACGTGGTGCGTGATCGCTGGCCGAACGAGACGGTCTTCAGCTACTGGGACTACCGCGCCGGGATGTTCCACAAGAACCTCGGCATGCGCATCGACCTGGCCCTCGCCAGCAAGCCGGTGGCCGAGCGGGTCAAGGCTGCCTGGATCGACCGGCAGGCCCGTAAGGGCACCGGCCCGAGTGACCACGCACCGGTGATGGTGGACCTCGACGAGGCTCCGGACGGCGACATCGGCCCGATGGTGCCCCCGCCGTCCGCCGCGGGTCCTCGCCGCGGCAAGCTCCCCCAGGGCTCGCCGCGCACCAAGAAGGCTTGAGTCTCCCTTACTGTCTTAGCCGCTTTAGGGCGTGAATACGGCGCGCTGAGCACACTTGCCTGGGTTCGCCAGGTCCGACGGGTAGTTCCGGGCTTGGCCTGTCCAGCTCACGCCACCCGGTCGCGCGGGTTCTTACCGGCTTGCCGGATCGAACGTCGTTGAGGTGGCCGCGGCATCCGCAAGTCGTCGTGATTCCACGAGCCGTCGCCTGGCCGGGGCCCAGCTTCTAGGGCATACTGAATACAGTCGACGCGCTACGCTCATCGGGCTGGAGCCTCGGCGAGTGAGGGAGGCGTGCGGGATGATGCGACAGCTGGAGTACCTCGTGGCGCTCGCCCGCGAAGGGCACTTCTCCCGCGCCGCACAAGCCTGTCACGTCTCGCAGCCCTCCCTGTCCGCCGCGATTCGCAAGCTCGAACACGAACTGGATGTACCGATCGTGCGCCGCGGCAACAAGTACGACGGCCTGACGCCCGAAGGTGAACGCGTACTGCTCTGGGCCCACCGGATCCTCGCCGAGCGGGACGCCCTGCGGCAGGACCTCTCGACCTTGGAGAACGGCCTCAGCGGCGTACTGCGAATCGGGGCGATTCCGACCGCTCAGACGGTCGTACCGTTGCTCACATCGCCTTTCTGCCAACGGCATCCACGCTCGCGAGTGTCGATCGCCTCGCTGTCGTCGGCCGAGATCAGCCACGGCTTGACCGAGTTCGAGCTGGACGTTGGAATGACCTATCTGGACGGGGAACCGCTCGGGCGCGTGCGAACGTTCCCCTTGTACAAGGAGCGGTACCTGCTGTTGGTGCCGGACGACAGCGAACTGGTCGACCGCGAACCGGTGAGTTGGGCTGACGCCGCGAAGCTGCCGTTGTGCCTGTTGTCGGGGCAGATGCGGAATCGCCGGATTCTGGACCAGATGTTCGCGACGGCCGGCACCACCGTCGTACCGGCCGTCGAAACCGACACCGTGGCGGCGCTGTACTCGCATATCGCCTCGCTGTCGTGGTGCAGCGTGATCTCGCACGCCTGGTTGCACATGTTCGGCATACCCGCCGGAATGCGGGCGGTCCGCCTCGAACACGTCGCCCCGTCGCCGCGAATCGGCCTGGTCTTCGCCGACCGGGAGCCCGAGTCCATCCTCGCCCGGGCTCTGCTCGACGTAGCCCGCCACCTCAACGTGCGAACCACCCTCGACGGCTCCGCCGCCACCCACATCGGGCCTACGCCTGCTGCCGGCCTCACTTCGAATCGGTAGTGGCCTTCTCCGGACCGCGCACGACGACGTACCCGAACAGCACCAGCATCACCGCGACTCCGACCCACATGGCCTGGCGCCACCCCGCCACGAACGACTCCTGCGCGATCCGGATCAACGCGCCCGCCTGCGGACCGGCTCCCTCGGCGGCGGCCAGCGCGTTCGCCACGCCATCCCGAGCCGCGTCCGCGATCTCGTCGGGGGTCCCCGCCAGCCGCGCGTCGATGGCGTTGCGGTAGCCGGCCGACAGAATCGCTCCGAGCATCGCGACGCCGAGCGCCGTACCGAACTCCCGGGTCACGTCGTTCAGCGCGGATGCGACGCCTTGGCGCTCGCGCGGCAACGCGGTGGTGATGGCCTCGGTGGACGGCGTCATCGACAACCCCATGCCCAGTCCCATCGCGACCATGCCCGGCAGCACCGACAGGTAGCCGCCTTCAACCGAGACGAACACGGCCATCAACGCCAAGCCCACGGCCCCGAGCAAGATCCCTGCCGCCATCGTCGTACGGCTGCCAACCCGCGCTGCCACTCTCGGCGCTAGCCCGGAAGCGAACATCATCAGCAACGCCATCGGCATCAGCGCCAGCGTCGACCGGAGGCCGGACCAGCCGAGCACTGCCTGGAAGTACGGGAAGAGCACAACGAAGATCCCAGCCAGTACGCCGAACACCGCCAGCAGCGACACCGAACCACTGGCCAATCCGCGCTTTCGGAACAGGCGTACGTCGAGTAGCGGAGCCTGCTGGCGCAACTCCCACAGCACAAACGCCACAGCTGCAAGCAGGCCAACCAGCAAACTGATGAGGGTCAGCGGCTCGGTCCAGCCGTGCACGGGTCCTTCGTGCAGAACGTAGATGAGCCCGAGCACAGCGACCACAGACGTGAACGAACCAACGCGGTCGAACTTGTGCACGAAGTCCTCGCGGGAGTTCGGCACCGCCCGCAAGGCCATGACCACCGCGGCCACCACGAGTGCGACCGGCAGCACGAACAGCCAGCGCCAGGTCGCGAGGTCGACCAGTACGGCGGACAGGTACATACCCAAGATGCCTCCACCGCCCGCGACCCCGCTCCAGACGCCGATCGCCTTGGAACGCTCCTCGTCCGGGAACGTCGAGGTGATGACGGCAAGCGTGACCGGCATGATCATCGCGGCACCAACGCCACCGAGCAGGCGCGCCGCCAGCATCAGCTCGGTCGAGGGGGCGAGTCCGGCGGCCGCACTGGCCATTCCGAACACGGCCAGGCCGGCCAGTAGTACCGGCTTACGTCCCCATCGATCACCCATCGCACCAAGCGGTAGCAACAACGCCGCGAGACTGATCGTGTAGATGTTGATGATCCACAAAACCGTGCTCTGCGACGCGCCGAACTCAACCGCAAGCTCCGGCTGGGCCACGTTCAGACCCGACACCGAAGCGATAACGGCCATCAGGGCGATGCAAACCGCCATCAAGATCGCCCGCCGGCGCCGCGGATCCTCAACAACGCCGTCCTCGACCACAACAACCTGACTCACGCCACTATCTCCCTCTCGATCCCATGCACACCGACCCACACCACCCCGCCACCGACGCATCAGCCGCGAAGTGGCTTGTGGCGCCGACTCGCTCGCACGACGACGTCATGCAGCACTCCGCCATGACCGGCCAAGGTCCGCTGCTCCTCGGCGGCAGTCAGGACCTCCCACTCCGCCTCGTCCAGTCGCGCCACCACAGCCGCAGCCGTAACCGCCACCTCCCCCACATGCCCCTGGCCCTCCGCATGCCCATGCCCGTCGGAGCCACGATCACCGTGACCGTGGCGACCACTGCCATGGCCGCCTGCACCGTGGGTGTGACGACCGCCTCCGTGTACGTGACCGTGGTGGTCGTGGTGGTCGTGGTGGTCGTGGTGGGCGTGGCTTCGGGTGTGATGGTCGCTGTCTGGGCGGCCGTGGTGGCGGCTGGCGTCGGCCGAACCGGTGTGGAGGTGCCCGACGATCAGGAGAGTGCCACCGGGAGCGACCCATTCGGCGATGCGGTCGTAGAACTCCAACTGCGGCATCGCCGGATGGGCGTAATGCGTTGTAACCAGGTCGAACTGCCTACCCGGCTCCCACACGCTGAGATCCGCTTCAACCCACTCCACCGTCCCCGAGCCATCCCACGCGGCTTTCTGGTCATCCCCCGAAACCGCCGCCGCGACCTCTCTCGAACGATGTGCCGAATGGCCCGGCACCTCCGTCACCACCACACCGCCGACGCCCGCACCCCCTCCAGACGTGCCCCTTCCGCCGGGCCCCGCGTCGCCTCCTGGTGTAGCTACACCGCCAGCACTAGTACGGGCTCCAGTTGCGGGCGCGACGGTAACGGCGAGCGAGTCAGGTGGCGCCGCGGAACCGACCGCCGGGTCGAAGTGGTCGGGTAAGGCGGCGCGGGTGGTGGCTTGGCTTAGGGCTGCGGCGCGGGTGGTGGCTTGGGTGAGGGCTTCGGCGGAGATGTCGGCGGCGGTTACCTGCCAGCCGTGGGCGGCGAGCCAGATCGCCTCGGCGCCCGCACCGCAACCGGCGTCCAGCGCGGTACCAGGCTCAATGCGGCTGATTTCGCGGGCCAGGTACGGATTTGGCGGGTTAGTGCTCATAGAACCGGCCGCGCCGTCTCCGCGCTTTTGCCAGTGCTGCTCCCAGAAGTCCTTGTCGAACCCGTTAGCGGATTCGCGCGCCCTCGCCCCACCTTCCGTCGAATGGCCGACGTCCTCGCCAACAACCCCGTCAAGTGCTGAACCACCCGCACTTCCGGCCGCTCGACCGGCCACCCCGTGGGCTACCTGGTCGGCGGAGCTTTCGGCCGTTTGGTCGACCGTGCTTTGGGCTGCTTCGGCGGCGGCGGATTCGGGCGGTTGGGCGTCGGCAGGGCTGGCTGGGCCGGAGGGGCTCTTTGTCGGCTGGTGGGGGTTTGGCATGTTGCGTCCTTTCGGCTGGTCTTTCGAGCGTGCGACCATGGGGACAGATACGCAAACTTCGTTGCCGAATGGAAAATTGGTCGCCATGGATGACTCGCTGGACCGGACCCTGGACGCGGTGGGGCCGAGGCTGAAGCAGCTTCGATTGCGCCGCGACATCACGCTCGTCAACCTGGCGGCGGAGACGGGTATCTCGACGAGCACGCTGTCCCGGCTTGAGGCGGGCCTGCGCCGCCCCACGCTGGAGCAGTTGCTGCCGCTCGCTCGCGTCTACGGGGTGACGATCGACGAGCTCGTTGACGCACCGCCGACCGGGAATCCGCTCGTCACCATGCGGCCCATCACGTGTGAGGACGGCTCGGTCATCCTGCCGTTGTCCCGCAGGCCCGGCGGGATCCAGGCGTACAAGTTCGTACTGCCGCGTGGTGACGACAATGCCGAGCCCGACCTTCGTACCCACGAGGGCTACGACTGGGCGTACGTGCTCAACGGCACTCTGCGCCTCGTCCTCGGCGAGCACGACCTACGACTGAAACCCGGTGAAGCCGCGGAGTTCGACACCCGTACGCCGCACTGGTTCGGCGCCACCAGTGCCGGGCCGGTCGAGTTCCTCAGCCTCATCGGCAAACAGGGCGAGCGCGCACACGTACGGGTAGCGCCTTCGTCCCAGTAGTGCCCCGCCGGCATAACCTGGCTCGGGTCGGGTCAGGGCGGCGATAGGGAAAGGCTGTTGGAGGATAGAAAGATTCGCTTTGACCGGCGGGATCGATCGGACGAGGGTGGAATCACGAAACCCCTTGTATTGAAGGAGATTCCCCATGGCGAAGGTGCTTTGCGTACTTTATGACGACCCGGTCGACGGTCATCCGACGAACTATGCGCGTGACGATCTGCCGACAATTCCGGACTATTCGGACGGGCAGAAATTGCCTAGTCCGAAGGGCATCGACTTCACGCCGGGACATTTGCTCGGCAGCGTATCCGGCGAGCTGGGGGTGCGGCCCTATCTCGAAGGGCTCGGCCACGAACTGGTCGTCACATCCGACAAGGACGGGCCGGATTCGGTCTTCGAGCGGGAACTTGCCGACGCCGAGATCGTCATCTCGCAGCCGTTCTGGCCGGCCTATCTGACACCCGAGCGGATCGCGAAGGCGCCGAACCTCAAGTTGGCCGTGACCGCCGGAATCGGGTCCGATCACGTGGATTTACAGGCCGCGATCGAGGGCGGCGTCACCGTGGCCGAGGTGACCTTCTGCAACAGCATCAGCGTCGCGGAACACGTGGTGATGATGATTTTGTCGCAGGTACGGAACTACCTCCCGTCACATCAGATCGTGCTCGACGGTGGCTGGAACATCGCCGATGCGGTTTCGCGTTCGTACGACCTCGAGGGCATGCACGTCGGTACGGTGGCGGCGGGCCGGATCGGCCTCGCGGTACTGCGCCGTCTCGCGCCGTTCGACGTACATCTGCACTACACCGATCGGCACCGCCTTCCGGCAGAGCTCGAAGCGGAACTCGGTTTGACCTGGCACGCCAGCACGGACGAGATGGTGCCACATCTGGACGTGGTCACGATCAACGCGCCGCTGCATCCGGAGACCGAAGGCCTGTTCGGCGACAAGCTGCTCGGCACGATGAAGCGCGGCGCCTACCTGATCAACACCGCCCGCGCCAAGATCGCCGATCGAGATGCGATCGTGCGCGCGTTGGAGAGCGGTCAACTCGCGGGATACGCGGGCGATGTCTGGTACCCGCAGCCCGCGCCGGCCGATCACCCCTGGCGCACCATGCCCCACCACGGCATGACGCCGCACATCTCCGGTTCCTCCTTGTCTGCCCAGGCCCGGTACGCCGCCGGCACGCGTGAAATCCTCGAGTCGTACTTCGAGGGCACCCCGATTCGCGACGAATACCTGATCGTCGATGGAGGCGCTCTCGCCGGTACGGGCGCGCACTCCTACTCCACCGCCAAGTAGCCCGGTCTCGCCGAAGGGCCCAGCAACACAAGGGCTCTTCGGCGGATGATCGCTCAGGTGTGGGCTAGGACGAGGAGTTCACCGTCGGGAGCGCCTACTGGTTCGCGGTTCCAGCCGCCGTGGACGTGCTCCACCACGAAGCCAGCCTCGCTGAGCGCGGAGCGGAGCGCCTGCTCGGAACGGAAACGCTGGGTCGCCGTACTGGCCGACTCCAGCGACTCGCTCTCGGGTGGGAACTCGTAGTGGCGAGTGAAGGTGACAGCGCCGTCTTCTACCGTCGTCACCTCGGTCCACACCTCGACGACGCTGCCGTCCGGCATGGTGATCCGCCGCCGGGAATCGACCGGGTTCCAGCGTTCCCAGCCGCGCGCATCTGGATCGCGGCTGTCGAACACCAACCACCCGCCCGGTACGAGCGCCCGCCGGAGATCGCTCAACGTACGACGCCACTCGTGCTCGTCCACGAAGAACTGCGCGACGTGACTGGTCATCACCGCCAGCTCGTACGCCGAGCCGGGCAACACCGCCGACGTGCCTTCAATCCAGGTGACTCTGTCCGCGCCAGGTTTGTCGCGGGCCCGTCGTAGCGATGCCACGGCTGGATCGACTCCCGTCACGCGGTACCCCTCGTTGGCCAGTCCAAGGGCCAGTCGGCCCGTGCCGCACCCGAGGTCGAGCACCCGGGCGCCTTTCGCCGCGTGGGCCTTGACCGTGGCGACGAAGTAGTCGTCGTCGCGGGACCAGGGACACTCCGCGTCGTACACCGCGACCAGACGAGGATCGTTGAACTCTGCTTGCAACATTCGTAGTCCCCTAATCCGGACCTTGATCGATAAGGGCGTTCGCCAACAGTTCGGCCAGGTGCTGCGGTCGACGCGTGGTGGCCTGGGCGATCTGAGTACGGCAGCTGAAACCGTCCGCCAAGATGGCCGTCGCCGGGTCGGCGGCACGAACGGCCGGAAGCAGCACCCGCTCCCCCACCGCCATCGAAACGTCGTAGTGGTCGCGCTCGAACCCGAAGTTCCCGGCGAGACCGCAGCACCCCGAATCCGGTACATCGGCGTCGATCCCGGCCGCGGCCATCAGCGCCCGTTCGGCGTCGAACCCGAGCACCGCGTGCTGGTGGCAATGCGTCTGCACCAAGGCCTGGCCATCGACCCGAGGCGGTTCCCAATCCGGCGCGAACTCCCGCAACACCTGCGCAAAGGTGTACGTCGATCGCGCAGCCTTCGCCGCCAAAGCGTCGTCGCCGAGCAGATCCGGTGCATCGTGGCGGAGCGCCGCCGCACAGCTGGGTTCCAGACCGACGATCGGTGTCCCGGCGGCCAGGTGTGGTTCCAGCACCGCGAGCGAACGCCGCAAGACCCGGCGGGCGATCGTCAGTTGGCCGGTGGAGATCCAGGTCAGTCCACAACACACTGGCCGCTCCGGCAGCACCACCTCGAACCCGGCATCTGCCAGCACAGCCACGGCTGCCTTCCCCACCTCCGGCGTGAGGTAGTTCGTAAAGGTGTCGGGCCACAGCAACACCCGTTTCCGGCCAGCGACCGGTGAGCGCGCCCCGAACCAGTCGGTGAAGGATTGCCGGGCGAACGACGGGACCTCCCGTTCATCGGCGATGCCACCGAGCTTGCGAGCCGCGGAGGTCGAGGCGAGCCGGCCGGCCGTACGCGCCGCAGGTCCGCTGGCAAGCCGGGCCCACAGCGGCAGCCAGCCCATGGACCAGTGCGAGCGTGGACGCGCCCACGGTCGACCCGCGAAGTGGTGATGCGTGAATTCCGCCTTGTACGTCGCCATGTCCACGTTGACCGGGCAATCCGACAGACAGCCCTTGCAGGAAAGGCAGAGGTCGAGCCCGTCACGGACCTCGGTCGAGCGCCAGCCGTTCCGCACGAGGGTGCCTTCGAGCATCTCCCAGAGCAGATGCGCGCGCCCTCTGGTGCTGTGCAGCTCGTCGCGAGTGACCTGGTAGCTCGGGCACATCACGCCGCCGGAGGTCTGCCGGCAGTTGCCGATCCCCACACATCGCCGTTGAGCCTGCGCGAAGTCACGGTTGTCGTTGCCGTAGGCAAACACGGTGAGCAACTGCCGGGTATGCGCCGGTCCGTCATGCCGGATGTCGGCGTCGAACGGTGGCGGATCCACCACCGCACCTGGGTTCAGCACCCCGGTTGGATCCCAAATCCGTTTAGCCTCGGCCAGCAGAGCGAGCCCGTCCGCGCCGTACATCCGGCCGAGCAGTTCGCCCCGCGCGCGTCCATCACCGTGTTCGCCCGAGACCGATCCACCCAGGGACACGACCAGATCGGCGGCTTGTTCGATGAAGGCGCGGTACGTCGCTAGGCCTCGTTCGCTCAGCAGGTCGAAGTCGATCCGCATGTGCATGCAGCCTTCGCCGAAGTGGCCGTACGACGCGCCGGACAAACCGTGCCGCGCGAGCAGCTCATCCAGCCCGCGCAGGTAGTCGCCCAGCCGTGCGGGTGGAACGGCCGCGTCCTCCCAACCACCCCATGCCTCGGCGCCGTCGGCTCGGCGCGTCGCGAGGCCCGCCGCGTCCTTGCGGCAGCGCCAGAGCACGGCTTGGTGCCCGGTATCCGTGACGAGTTCGGCCGTAACAGCGACACCTGAATCGCGGAGGTCCTCCAGCATCGCGCGCGCGGTCCTCACCGCGCTCGGGACGTCGTCGGCCCCGAGCTCCACCAGCAGCCAGGCGGTTCCCGGCGGCAGGTCGGCGGCGTCGCGCACCTCCGCCGGAAGACGGGCCAGCAGTTCGGCGTTGATCGACTCCATCGTCAGCGGGCCGTGTCTGAGCACGACGGGCACGCAATCCGCCGAGGCGATCGAGTCGTTGAACCCGAGCACGCATAACACCTTCGCGACCGGCAACGGCGTGAGCTGCACGGTGGCCCGCAGGGTGGCGGCGAATCCACCCTCGGTCCCACAGAGCAACCGCGCCACGTCGTAGCCGTGTTCGGGCAATAGGCGGTGCAGCGGATAACCGGAAATCTGTCGGGTGAACTGCCCGAATCGCCGACGGATGGCCAGCTCATTCCGGTCGACAAACTCCTGCAGGGCTCGATGGAGCTGCCCCACCCGCCCGGGACGTTCAGCCGCCGCGGTACGACGTACGCCTGGGTCGTCTTGCCCGGAAGGCGTATCCAGGCTGAGGTAGGTGCCGTCGGCAAGCAGTACTTCGATCGCGCGCAGGTTGTCCGCCGTCGTACCCCAGGCCACCGAATGGGCTCCGCAGGCGTTGTTCGCGATCATGCCGCCGAGGGTGGCGCGGCTACCCGAGGACGGATCGGCACCGAACGTCAGACCGTGTGGACGCGCGGCGGCGAGTAGATGCGTCAGCACGACGCCTGGTTCGACCACAGCGGTGCGGGCCTGCGGGTCGAGCGCGAGGATGCGGTTCACGTGGCGCGAGCCGTCGATCACCACACCACCGATCGCGTTACCCGCCATGGACGTACCGCCGCCGCGCATGGTGACTGGCGCACCAGCGGTTGCCGTGATGGTGACAGCCGTCGCGAGGTCCTCCACGTCGGCCGGGACCACGACCAGGTCAGGGACCGCTCGGTAGTTCGACCCGTCCGTCGCGTACAACGCGCGAGTGCGGGCGTCATCTCCAACTGCACCGCGGACCTCGGCGCGAAGAGCGGCGGCCAGTCGCGCCACGTCGTACGGGCTCATGCACGACCCTCCACCGGGCTGGGGGTATCTCGTCGCCAATCTACCCAGCTGGGCGGATCGCCGGGATCTGGCGCCGCGCCGGGCCGCCGCGAGTCCCTGCCCGTGGTCGCCTACTCGTGAGCTCGGTGTCCACTCAACCGGGAAATCGGATGGCGGCGACTCGGCCACCGGGCCATGATGGCGGTATGACGTCTGGGCCGGCTGCTGCCGCGAAGTGACCCGCGGGTTCCACCCGTGTGCAGTCCCTTCGTCCATCAGCCATGCCCAGGAGCACCTCCATATGCAGCTTTTCAACGTCATTCACCCCCTTTCCAGTACTGATCCAGAGCGGCCCGATCTCCGCGACGTGGACCGGGCGGAGCCGCCTGCGGTCGAGCAGTTCGCCGGAGCACCGGGCGATACCGACGAGGTGGTCGAGATCGCCTGTGATGAGTCCGGCTTTTCGGGGACCAACATGCTCGATCCCGACAGCCCTGTTTTCGTGCACGCCGCGGTCGAGCTGGACCTGCGCTCGGCCAAGGCCTGGGTCGAGGCGGCCCGACGGTCTTTGCCTTATTACGGTGACGAGTTCAAGGCGAACCACCTCCTTCGCGAACGCCAGCGGCCGATGCTCAACTGGCTGCTTGGCCCCGACGGGCCGATCCACGGCCGCGCCCGGGTGCATCTGACCGACAAGACCTTCTTCGCGGTCTCACGCATGATCGACGTTTTGACCACCGAGCCGACCTACGCTTCCGGAACCAGCCTCGATCCCAAGGGTCGAGCCAAGGCGCTCGCGTTGCACCATGACGGACCGCGCGTCTTTGGGCCGGACAAGTGGCACGGGATTTTGCTGGCGTTCACCTCCTTGATGCGTGCGAAGTACCGCAGCCAGGTCGAGCCGATGACGGACGAACTCTTTGCGGGCTTGACCTCCGGTCCTGCGAGAGAGTCCAGTCCGGCTATCAAGGAGTTACGCTCCGGTCGCGCCCGGATCGAGCCGTACCTCAGTCAGGTCCTCGATGAGAGAACCACGTTGCCGCCGCTGGAACCGTTGATGCCGGCCCTCGTCGAGACCGCGCTGGCCTGGGGTGCGGACGGCCGACGGGTGTCGGTCATTCACGACGAGCAGAGTTCGCTCACCTTGCACCGGATAGGCCAGATCGAGCGGGTACTCGTGAAGACCTGGCCCGGCCGAACCGGCCCGCTGCTGTCGTTACGCCAGGTCGACTCCCGCACCGAGGCCCGCGTCCAAGTGGCCGACCTGCTGGCCGGAGCCGCCCGCCGAATCGCCTCCGACCAGCTGCACGGTCACGGAGATCCCGAACTGACGGCCCTTCTCAGCCCCTACCTCGAACCAACCTCAATCTGGGCCGACGCCCCCAGCTGGTCCCGCCTTACCGAGCCCCTCACCACCCCTCGCCCCGACAGCCCTGCCCCGGCGCTACCCCACCACCACTGACCAGCCAGCGCGTCCGACGGCGACCGTCCGAGCAGACATGCCGGGCGGATCCGCCGGACGGTGGTCAGGGGACGCGGGCGGTTAGGTGGTGGAGGGACGCGTGTTTGAGGTGGCGGGTGCCTGCGGCGAAGGCGAGGTAGACGCGGGAACCGGCTCTGGTCAGGCCTTCGCTTTGGCTGGGTAGGAGGAAGGTCGAGCTCATGCCGGTCGACCTTCGCTGGATCGTGAAGAGGCTCGATTGGTCCGGTCCGGCGGAACGGCTGAAGAGGATGTGGTCAGGCGTCACCACTGCGCCTGTCACCTGGGCTGGGGTGTCGAGCACGGCTGCGGGTGAACGAGGCACCTGGCCGGTGGGCGACAAGCGGTAGCGGTAGAGCTGTCCCGTGAGGCCCGTTTGGCCGCCGACGAACAGGTCGGAGCCGTAGATGGCGGCGTAGCGGGAGGCTCGGACTGGGAAGGCCGCGTCTGGAGCGAGATACGCGCCGTTGGGTGCGTTGATCAGTTTGGCGAGGCTGAAGCGGCGGATGTAGTGACGGTTTCCCGTTGCGTGGGCGGTCAGCCAGAGGTGTTCGGCGATTGCCAGGCCTCCGACCGTGCCGGGCCGGACGGAGACGGATTTCACCCGTCGGCCGGAGGCTCGGTCGATCACGGACAGCATGCTGCGATGTCGGCCGGCGTCGTACGAATAGAGCACTAGCCAGTCGCGGCGATGGAGGTAGGCGAGGCCGCGGGGCTGGCTGGCCGGCGGATGTGGCACCGCGGGGCCGCGGGTGAACTGGTGTGCCTGATTCGCGATCATGCCCGGCTCCGGCGCCGCTGCGAGGCCGAGCAGACCGGCGATGGCGAGCAACAGACTTGAGATGACCATCCGGATCCCTCCCTGAGTAGAACGATGTGCAGGGAAGGTACGAGCCGAAGGACCGGGCGATCAGACGATTTCGCCGCCTGTGGACAACCTGGACGAGACCGTGCGATCGGTTCTCACGCGTGAAAGGCCTAGGCAGCCACACGCCCGGAAGCACCCGGCGGCCAAGACGCCGATCGGCGGCGGCGGGGCGGAGCAGATGGAGGGAATGCGGAAACCCCCGTCACCCAAACGAGGGGTGGCGGGGGTTTCGGCGGTGGATCAGTTGAACGAGTCGCCGCAGGCGCAGGAGCCGGTGGCGTTCGGGTTGTCGATCGTGAAGCCCTGCTTCTCGATGGTGTCGACGAAGTCGATGGTGGCGCCCTTGAGGTACGGAGCGCTCATCCGGTCGGTGACGACGCTGACGCCGTCGAAGTCGACCACCACGTCGCCGTCGAGCTGACGCTCGTCGAAGAAGAGCTGGTAGCGAAGGCCGGAGCAACCACCCGGCTGCACGGCCACGCGCAGCGCGAGGTCGTCGCGACCCTCTTGGTCCAGCAACGCCTTCACCTTGGCGGCAGCACCATCGCTGAGGAGGATGCCGGTTGCCGTGGTGGTGGCCTGCTCGGTCTGCGCTTCAGTCATTCCTGACTCCAGTCATCTGTGATGTCAGCACTCGGTCTCTGGGCAGCCGACCGGTGCGAAAATTCCGCTGTCACCTCGGGCAACAACTGTCATCCCGAGCGCATTCCCATGGTCGCACACCAAATCCAACCCTCCAACGAGCGCCCACGCCCGCCGGACCTCGGCAGACCAGCCGAACCGCCGGTCGAACCAGCCCGGACGCACCCGAAGTCCACCCGGACCAGGCGCGGACACAGCCGGAAAGGCCGTGGTGGTCAGCGCGCCCAGGTCTTGGCGACGCGCTCGGCGACCGTGGCCAGCGAGCCGTAGGCGTCGGCGAAGGCCTTTTCCTCGCCTACCGCGTCCACCAGGGAGTAGGCCGACTCCACGCCCATCGTGCGCATCTCCCGCGCCCCGATCAGTACCTTTCCGGCCAGTACGACGCACGGCCGCATCGCGTCGTTCGCCACCTTCGCGACCCCAGCGATGACCTTGCCGTCACGGGACTGGAAGTCGAACGCGCCCTCCCCCGACAGCACCAGGTCCACCTGACCGGCCTTGGCGCGCAAATCGGTCAGTTCCGCCACCAGGTCGATACCGGAGACGCGACTGGCGCCGAGCAGCAGCAAGGCGTACCCGAGCCCACCGGCCGCGCCCGCGCCCTTGGCGTCGGCGATCTTCCGCCCGGCGAGCTTGGCGAACCCGGTCAGCCACTCGTCGACTACCGGCTTGCGCTCGTCGGTGACGCCTTTTTGCGTACCGAAGACGTTGGTCGCGCCGCGTAGCCCGAGCAGCGGGTTCTCCACGTCACTGGCCGCGATCAACTCGACACCATCCAGCTTGTCCAGCGCCGGCGCCAGGTCCACCGCCGTCACCCCGGCCAGCCCGGCCGCGCCCGCGTCGAGGCGTCCACCGGTCGCGGTCGCGCCCAGTGCCGCGAGGAGGCCCGCGCCCGCGTCGTTCGTACCGGAGCCACCGAGGCCGAGGATGATCCGCTTGGCGCCCGCCTCGACGGCTGCCGCGACGAGTTGGCCCACGCCGTACGTCGTACCGTCCTCCGGGCGGCGGTCTGCCGGTTCCACCAGGTGCAATCCGCAGGCCTGGGCGGTCTCGATGTAGGCCGTCTCACCGGCCACCAGGACCGTCGCGGGGACCTCGTCGCCGAGCGGGCCCCGCGCCGTACCGGAGAGCAGGGAACCGTCGATCACGGCGGCGAGTACGTCGATGAAGCCCGGGCCACCGTCGGCCATCGGGGCCACCAGCACCTCGGCCTCCGGGTCACGCCGGCGCCAACCCTCCTCGATCGCGGCCGCGGCCTCGACCGCGGTCAGGGTGCCTGCGAACTTGTCCGGGGCAATCAGCACGCGCATGGCGACATCCTTGCGTACGACCGCTCAGCCTGTCGCCACGCCCACCGAGCGAGACACCGCGGCCGGACCGGATGTGGTCGGACCACGCGCGAGCAGGCCCGAACCAAGCGGTGTAGATCACATGGTGGGCGGTTGGGCAAGGGTGGGCTGACCTGGTTGGGCGCGTGGCACGATGGTTGTCGTGACGACTACCGCGGATGTGCCGAAGTCCCTGCCGCTGCTGTTCCTCGGGCGTGACACGGACCCGCACTCGGAGCGAGGGGTGGAATGCCCGGGCGCGCTGCCACCGGCGTCGGACCCGAACCTGGTCGAGCGGGCGCGGAAGGCGAAGGCCGCGCTCGGCGACAAGGTGTTCGTGCTGGGGCATCACTACCAGCGCGACGAGGTGATCCAGTTCGCCGATGTCACGGGTGACTCGTTCAAGCTCGCGCGCGACGCGGCGGCCCGGCCGGATTCGCCGTACATCGTGTTCTGTGGCGTGCACTTCATGGCCGAATCCGCCGACATCCTCACCAACGACGACCAGACGGTGATCCTGCCGGACCTGGCCGCGGGTTGCTCGATGGCCGACATGGCCCGGATCCAGCAGGTCGAGGCCGCCTGGGACGCGCTGGCGGACGCGGGCATCGCCGACGTCACCGTGCCGGTCACCTACATGAACTCCAGCGCCGACATCAAGGCGTTCTGCGGCCGCAACGGCGGTGTGGTGTGTACGTCGAGCAACGCCGAGGTGGCTCTCAACTGGGCCTTCGAGCGCGGCGAGAAGGTGCTCTTCCTGCCGGACCAGCACCTCGGCCGCAACACCGCCGTGCTGGAGCTCGGGCTGAGCCTGGACGAATGCGTGGTGTACGACCCGCACAAGCCGCACGGCGGTCTCACCAGTGAGCAGCTGGCCGCGGCCAAGATGATCCTCTGGCGCGGGCACTGCTCGGTGCACGGCCGGTTCACCGCCGCCTCGGTCGACGACGTGCGCGCCCGGGTCCCCGGGGTCAACGTGCTGGTCCACCCGGAGTGCCGTCACGAGGTGGTCACCAAGGCCGACCTGGTCGGCTCGACGGAGTACATCATCAACACCCTGGACGCCGCCGGGCCGGGAAGCTCCTGGGCCATCGGCACCGAGCTGAACCTGGTCCAGCGCCTGGCCAAGGCTCACCCGGACAAGAACATCGTGTTCCTGGATAAGGCCGTCTGCTACTGCTCGACGATGAACCGAATCGACCTGCCGCACCTGGTCTGGGCGCTGGAGAACCTCGTCGCCGGTACCGCGATCAACACGATCAAGGTCGATCCCGAGACCGAGAAGTACGCCAAGGTCGCGCTGGACCGCATGCTCAGCCTGCCGGGGAAGTCCCTTCGCGACTGACCGCACTGCCCTCGTACCACTCGGCGAGTACGTCGCCGAGGTGGTTCGGCGCCCACCGGTCCACCGGCTCGATCCGGCCGCGCAATCCCGCGAGGCCGGACGCCAGGGCGCCGGGCAGATCCCCCTGCCAGGCAACAACGGCCCCTTCGCCCGGGCCAACGAGTACTGGCGGCGCGCCGCGGTCCAGGCAGACAACCGGGCATCCGCTGGCAAGGGCCTCCGCGACCGCCCAACCGGCTGAATCGCCGAGAGTCGGTGACAGCAGGGCATCGGCGGTACTCATCGCCCGGAGTACGTCGGCCCGGGGCAGCTCGCCGAGGAACTCAACCCGGTCGCGGACGCCAAGCCGGTCCGCGAGGCGATCCGCCCGTCGCCAGTCGGGTCCGTCGCCAATTACGCGTAGCTCCCAGTCCTCCGCACCCGGCCGGGCAAGGGTGGTTATGGCCGGGACAAGTCCCCGCGACGGGATCAGCCGGCCAACGAACAAGGCAGTCCGCCCATCGGCACTAGCCCGCTCATGTCGTTGTGGGCCGCCACTGTTCAACCGAGGCATCACGACCGCGGGGTGGATCGCCACCGAACCCGTACCGCGATAGGCGTGGGCAGCCTCGTGATCCCGCGCGACCACAAGATCCACGTGCTGCCGCAACCGGTGATTCGCTACCCGCTGGGCCGGGGCGGTGAACAGTCGCCGCAGCAATTCCGCCTCCAGCCCGGGCCCGTCGAGCCAGCGGGTCAACGGCAACGGCACCGGTTCGGAGGCGCCCGCCGGGCCCCAGATGACCCGCGCCCCGGTACGCCGTACCAGGCCGGTGGGATACCGGTCGGTGTCGGTGGCCAGGTGGTGGATCACGTCGAAGTGCTGTTCGGCGTGCAGTCGCCGGATGGTGCGGGCCGCCTGCCGCCCCCAGGTGAGGCGCCGGGGAGCGGGCAGGTCGACCCCGACGACGGTCAGGGAGGGTACGGGTCGGCGGGTCAGCTCGGCCGTGAGGCGCCGCGCCGAACCCGCGCTGGTCACTAGATGGACGTCATGAGTCGCCGCCGCGGCTCGGCACCATGCCCAAGCCGCTTCGGCCTCGCGGTCACCCTCGGGGTGACAAGCGCTGGCACTGATCAGGACCTTCGCCGTTGACATCACGGCGGCCCCTCAGCAGCGATCCACCGCCGGTTCGAGCCAGGGCACCCGCCAGCGCCCACTCGCCCCCACTTCCTCATGCCGCCGCCCTGCGATCCCCATCGCGGAACCCCCAGTACTCCCCCAGTTGGCTGATAGCCCACCGTCCTCGCCCTGAGAGTAAAGCAGCAACGGGGTTATTGCCTAGGCTCTTCGACCGGAAGAAATGCCGGAATACGCCGGGAGAACGCGGAAATCTACGGAATCACCACGGCGGTGCCGCCCGCGTCCTGGCCGTCCACGCCGATCCAGGTGGACCACTTGTGCATGTAACTGCCGTTCCAGGCATAGCGTTTCGCCTCGAGCCCACCGTCGGCCGCGGGAATCTTGTAGTCGTTGGCGATGAACCGATTGTCACCAACCGCATCGAATGCGTGACCCCAGTACTCCGGCCGGTCCGCCTTCTGGTTGCTGACAACACCGGTCAGACCAAGACCGAAGCCGTTCGCGCAGCGCGTGCTGGTGATGGTGTTGTCGACCACGCGCAGGTGCTGCAGGTGCAGCTCGCGGCCCTGGCGTTCCTGGCCGCCGATGGCGTTGTGGTTGCCGGCGACGGTGTTGTTCGAGACCTCGACGTTGACCGACGAGTTCACGTCGATGCCGGCGCCGTCGTACAGCCCGCCCTCGGTGACACCGCGGCGGCCGAGCAGGTCGCAGCCGTTCCCGGTCACGGTATTGCCGGAGATCTTGCCGTTGCTGCTGATCTCGAACCGGACGCCGTCAGCGGAGTTGTTGGTGATGGTCGAGTTCCGGAACTCCAGCGAGTTCGGAATGGCCGGGTCTCCCGCGGCGCCGTCGGCCCACAGACCGATGCCGAGGTTGTCGTGGGTGAAGGCGGCGTCGATCACGCCGGTGGCGCCAGTCGTGATCTTGATACCGCCGGACTCCCAGTCGGCCACCCAGTAAAGACCTTGGTGGTTGTTGTGGTCGATCTCCACGTTGGCGACGGTGAAACGGTCGGCCCGGTAGATGCCGCCGCCGAGCTGGCCGTTGTACGACGTACGCGACGCGGTGAACGACGCGTCGTTGCCGATCATCTTCCAGCCGAGCGCGTGGTTGTAGCTGACGTCCACGCTGAAGACCTTCCAGCGCGTGCCGATCTCCACCGCGCCGTTCTGGCTCAGCGACGCGAAGTGCCGCACGCCGAGGCCGCGAACCGTCACGTCGGTCGCGGTACCGGCGGGCAGTGCCGTACGCGTGCGGCTGACCCGCATCGTTGCCGTCGTCGGGTTGTCCCGTACGTAGACCCGGTTGGCCGCGTAGTCCGGGAAGAACTTGCCCGGTCCAAGTTCGGCCAGGCTACCGACGCGGACCAACTGCGTGCTGTTGCGGAAGACGTCCTCGGACTTCCGGCACAGGTTGGCCACATTGTTTTCGCACTGGCCGTTCGGGTCGGTGTAGGCGGCTGGTAGAACGCCACTCGCGTACCAGTTGGTGCCGGAGGCGGTCCACGCCGTGGGCACGATTGCGCCCGAGAGCATCGTGCCGCTCGTCGGGGACGGTCCAGCGCCCCAGAGCGTGTCACCCGTCTTGAGCTGCAGTGGCGCCGTCAGCTGGTAGACGCCGGCTGCGAGGCAGTACGTCGTACCAGCCGGGTTGGCGTTCACTACCGACTGGATGTTGGCGCCGAGGGCAACGTTCACCCCGGCGCAGGTATCAGCCGCCTGCGCGGTTGTCCCGGTTACGGCGACAGTGGCCGGAGCTGCCAGCACCAGGGCCGCGAACCCCCTCCAACGCTTGCTAGACATCGCAAAACCCCCACAAAGCTTGCCGGATAAGTCCTTCGCCGACGCTAGGTGAGGGTCTTGCGCTCGCACAGACCTCTACGTTGCAACAAGCTGCAAGCTTTACCGCGAGAGCTCAGCCAGGTGGGTAGTCAGCAGCGCCCGGAACGTCGTGTCGTCGCGTAGATCGGCCGCAAAGACCTGCTCGACTCCCAGGAGCGCGTCCACCAGTCCAGCGGGTCCAGCCTTCGCGGAGGTGACAGCAGCCCGCAGGCGGTCGGCGAGCGGATCGTCGATCGCCTCCGCAGTACTGACGTAGCGCATCCAGGCAGCGACGGCCAAGGCAGCGTGACGTGGTTCGGCCCCGGCCGCGAGGCGGTCCCGCACTGTGCCGAGCAAGCGGACCGGCAGTTTCACCGAACCGTCCATCGCGACCTGGGCGGTCCGGTGCTTGAGGGCCGGGTTCGCGAACCGCTCCAGCACGCTCTCGCCGTACGTCGTGAGGTCGAGGTCTGCAGGCGGGTCGAGCGTCGGTACGACGTCCTCGGTCATCAGGTCCAAGGCCTGCCGGAAGAGCTCTTCGTCCCGGACGGCCTCGGCGATCGTCGCGTAGCCCTTGAGCGCACCGAGATACGCCAGCAGCGAGTGGGTCGCGTTGAGCATGCGCAGCTTCACGCGTTCCCAGGGCGCGACGTCGTCGGTCAGGATGGCCCCGGCGCGTTCCCAGGCGGGACGGGCTGCCGCGAAGTCGTTCTCGATCACCCACTGCCGGAACGGCTCGGCCACGACCACACCTTCGTCGCGGCAGCCGAGCAGACGTTCCGCGTCGGCGCGGTCGGCATCGGTTGTCGCGGGCACGATGCGATCCACCATGCTCGACGGGAATCGCGCGCTCTCGAGTTGTTCCGCGAGACCCGGGCTTGGCTTGGCCTCGGCGAACTCGTGCACGAGTCGACGCAGTACGGCGCCGTTGGCGACGAGGTTGTCGCACGAAAGCAGGGTGAGCGGTCCGGCGCCGGTACGGGCTCTAGCGGCCAGACCCGCGACGAGCTGTCCGACGACCGTGCGCGGTGTCGCGGAGGCCAGATCCACCTTTACGCCTTCGTCGTTGAAGTCGAGGCCGCCATCCGGCGAGGCGCGATAGCCCTTCTCCGTGACGGTCAGGGTGACCACCGACACGGCAGGGTCGGCGATTCGCTCGACGACGCCCTCAGGCGCAACCAGCATCTCGCGGATGCTGGCGATCACCCGGACGGTCGGTTCACCGAGACCGCGCTCTAGAACCGAGTACAGGCCATCTTGAGGCGCTAGTTGGTCCCGCACGGTCGTCGACCGTTGGCTGACGCCGGAGATGCCCCAAGTCGTTTCGCCGGTAGCAGCCGCCGCTAGTTCGGTGTAGACCGCCTGGTGGGCTCGATGGAAGGCGCCCAGTCCGAGATGCACCAGGCCGATCGAGAGCTCACGCGGGTCTACCGCAGTAGACGGCTTGGTGTCGAAGGAAAGACGCTCGGTCATGAACGAACCGCCAATGCGTGGGCGCGGACTTCTTCCAGGGTGGCGACGTAGCCGGTACCGCCGAGGCCTCCGACCGACAGAGAGGCCGCAGCCACTCCAAGCCGGATGGCCTGCGCGAGGTCGTCGCCAAGAGCTAGGCGGGCCGTGACCGTACCGGCGAAGGAATCGCCCGCACCAGTCTGGTCGACCACTCGAGGAGCCGGCACGACCGGGACCTCGCTGAACTCGCCGCCCTCGTCCAGCAACACACCTTCGGCGCCTCGCGTGAGAGCGACCGCCCGGGCCCCGAGCTGCCTCAACGTCGTACAAGCTGCTTCGGGGGTATCGGCGATCAGCTGCGCCTCTTGCGGCCACGCAGGCGTCATGAGCCGCGCGTACGGCGCTAGTACGCGAAGGTGTTCCGCAGCGCCTGCGGCGTCGACGAGTCGCGGCCGCCAGTTCGGGTCGTACACGAAACAGGCGGAGAGCGCCGCAGCCTTACGAACCGCCTGCGCGGCTGATTCCGAGATGGCGCAGGCGATCCCGCTCGCGAGAACCGCGCCGAGCTTGTCGGGCACGTCCTCGGGGCTGAGGCCTGAGCCGGCGCTGCCCTTGCGTACATAGAGGAACTCGCGTCCACCGGTTGGATCGGCGTGCTGCATGTAGAGCCCGTGCTGGCCGGATACGCGCACTACACGGCTGCTGTCGATGCCGAGGTCGTTGACCCGGGCAAGGAGCCGATCCCCCAGGTCGTCATCCGGTACGCGCGCCAGCAACGCGGTATGCGCCCCCGCGGCGGCAGACGCGGCCGCGGCGTTCAAGGCGTCTCCCGAGAACGCGAGCCGCATCGACGTACCAGAGTCGAGTGGTTCGGTCGCGGTGAGTTCGACCAGGACCTCGCCCAGTACGAACACGTCGGGGGTTGTCACAGGGACTCCTCCAGTCATGGGGTGACGCCGGTCGAGCCGCGCACGATCAGCTCACCGGGCAACTGCCGGCTGGGACCGGCCGAACCGTCCGGGTCGTCCAAGAGCGCCAGCAGCAGTTCCACCGCGACCCGGCCCGCCTGTTGCTTGGGCAGGCTCACGGTGGTCAGAGCGGGCCGGGCCATCCGGGACATCGCGATGTCGTCGATGCCGACCACACTGAAGTCGTTCGGTACGGAGATTCCCCGGGCGTCGAGACGGGCCATCAGGCCGATCGCGACCAGGTCGTTGTAGGTCACCACTGCGGTGGCCCCGGAAGCGACGACCTGGTCGGCGGCGGCGTATCCCCCGTCGTAGTGCGGCGGGAAATGCCCGATCTTGACCACCTCGAGTCCGGCGGCGGCCGCGGCGTCGGTCAGGCCGCGGGCGCGTTCGCCATCGGACCACGACTTGGCGGGGCCACCGACCCAGGCGATTCGGCGATGTCCGAGCGCGGCCAGATGGCCGACCGCCTGGCGCATTCCGTCGGTGTTGTCGAACGTGACCGAGCCGATGTCCGGAACCTCCCGGTTCACCAGCACCACCCGGGTATCGGCGGCGAAACCGGTCAGCTCGTCCAGGCCGGCGCGTGGGGAGCACAAGATCATGCCGTCGACCTGCTTGGCCAACGCCCGGACCAGGCCCACCTCGGCGGCCGGATCCTCGTCGGTATCGGCCAGGAAGACCGCGATATCGGCCGCCCGGGCCCGCGCCTGAATGCCCTTGACCACGCTCGGGAAGAACGGATTGGCCAGATCCGGTACGACCAGGCCGATATTGCCGGTCCGGCCGGTGATCAGCCCCCGGGCCGCCCGGTTCGGCGCGTAGCCCAGCCGTTCCGCGGCCGACTGCACCCGCTCCCGGGTGGCGGCGTTCACCATCTCCGGCATCGACAGCGCGCGCGACACCGTCGAGGCCGAAACCCCGGCCAAGCGGGCGACGTCGCGAATGGTGGAGGACACAGCGCGAGTTTGCAGGCCGTTTCATTCCCGTGTCAACAGCGAGGGCTTGTGCCTTGGATCAGTGACTGCAATCCTTTGCAGCGTCCGTTTCACTCGATGCTTCGTGGAGTTCCCATGCCGAAGGCCTTGCAGCCTCACCCCGACCGCGCTCTGCCCGCTGGTGAGGCCCGTGACATCGCCCGGCGGATCTACCAGTCGGTGCGGGACCTGCCGCTGCTGTGTTTCCACGGCCACGTGGAGGCTGCCCTCTTCGCCACGGACGAGCCCTTCGGAGACCCGGCGGATCTGCTCGTCGTTCCCGATCACTACGTCACCCGCATGCTGGTGTCGCAAGGTGTGCCGCTCGAGAGCCTCAGCGCCGGTGGAGACCCGCGCGAGATCTGGCGGGCTTTCTGCTCGCACTGGCACCTCTTCCGCGGTACGCCCAGCCGGTACTGGATCGAGCACGAACTGGCCGAGGTGCTCGGCGTAAAGCTCGCGCCCTCGGCGGAAACGGCCGACGAGCTGTACGACGAGATCAGCGCACGCCTCGCGGAGCCCTCGTTCCGCCCGCGGGCCCTGCTCGACGCCTTCCGGATCGAGCTCATCTCGACCACCGACGCGGCGACCGACGATCTGGCCCACCACAAGGCCCTGGCGGCGGAACTGCCCGGCCGGGTGATTCCGACGTTCCGCCCGGACGCCCTCGTATACGTCGACACCCCCGGCTGGGCCGAAAACGTGCGCCTGCTCGGCGAAATCGCCGGCCAGGACACCTCGACGTACGACGGCTATCTGGAGGCACTTCGCGAACGGCGACGCGCCTTCATCGAGTCCGGCGCGCTCGCGTCCGACCATGGCCACTTCAGCGCGTCCACCGAACCTCTGAGCGACGAAGCGGCTCGGGCCGTCTATGCCGACGCCCTGCGCGGGGAGGCCGGTGCAGCCGCTGAAGCCTTCGCCGGACACATGTTGTTCCAGATGGCGGCCATGTCCGCCGAGGACGGCTTGGTGATGCAGTTGCACCCGGGCGTCTTGCGGAACCACAGCACCGACGTACTCGATCGTTTCGGGCGCGACCGGGGTTACGACATCCCTGTGCAGACGGAGTTCACCCGGTCCCTACGGCCTCTCCTGGAACGGTTCGGCCACGCCGAAGGCTTCGGGCTCGTCCTGTTCACGGTGGACGAGACGGTCTACTCCCGCGAGCTTGCCCCGCTGGCCGGGGTCTACCCGACCGTGCGCCTCGGAGCGCCCTGGTGGTTCCTCGACAGCCCGGACGGGATGCGACGTTTCCGCGAGCTAGTGACCGAAACTGCCGGGTTCGCCAACATGTCGGGCTTCGTCGACGACACCCGGGCCTTCCTCTCTATTCCGGCTCGACACGATCTAGCCCGCCGGATCGACGCGGGCTACCTGGCCCGGCTGGTGACCGAACACCGGCTCGCCGAGGACGAGGCGCTCGAAGTGGCGGCCGACCTCGCCTACAACCTGGCATCAACCACCTACCGACGCTGACGGCCGGTAGTCTTGCGCCCGGGTTTGAGGGGGTGCGGGATGAAGGTGCTGATCAGCGCCTATGCGTGCGGGCCGGACGAGGGATCCGAGCCCGGCGCGGGCTGGGCATTCGTGCGGGCGGCGGCGGAGAACCACGAGGTCTGGGTGGTGACCCGACGCCGGTTCGAGCAGTCGATCGAGCGTCACCGCGCCGCCGATCCGGTGCTACGCGAGCGGCTGCATGTCACATACCACGACCTGGGCGACCGGTTGCTAAAGGCAAAGAAGCGACCGCGTGACGTCTACTGGTACTACACCCTGTGGCAACGCGACCTCGGCCGGATCGCCGAACGTCTGCACCGCGAGGTCGGGTTCGATGTCGCGCACCACGTGACCTTCGCCGCTGACTGGCTGCCGTGCGGTGTACGCCGCCTGCGGGACGTACCACTCGTCTGGGGTCCTGTCGGCGGAGCCACCCGGCCCCCGTGGCGACTGGCGCAGCGCTGGCTCGGTACCCGCGGCATCGTCGGTGAGCTGATCCGGACTCCGTTCACGGAGCTGGCCCGGCGAACCTTGGGAGACCCTGTCGCCCGTCAGGCCGAACTGACCGTAGCGCTGAACGACGATGTGGCCCGGCGGTTCCGTCACGCCCGTCGCGTCGTGGTCGAGCCGAACTCCTCCATCGACCTCTCCGACGTACCACCGGCTGCGCTCGACCGAGAGCCCGGGAAGCGCGCGGTGTTCGTAGGACGCCTGGTCGGTTGGAAGGGCGTACGGCTCGCTGTGGCGACTATCGCCCATCCCGAGGCTGCCGGGTGGACCTTGGACTTCTACGGGGCTGGCCCGGAGCGGGAAGCCTTGGCAGCCGAAGTGGATCGTCTGGGTCTAGGCGAGCGTGTGCGATTTCTAGGCATGCGGCCGCGCGACGAGGTTCTTGCGGCCGTCAGGGACGCCGACGCGATGCTCTTCCCGTCGTTGCACGATTCGGCACCCTGGGCCGTCGCAGAGGCCGCCACACTCGGATGTCCCGTGGTCTGCCTGGAACTCGGCGGACCACCGCTGCTGGCTGGAGCCGCCGGAAGGGTCGTAGCGCCACATGGCGACGTCATTGGCGAACTAGCGCGCGCACTCGCCTCGACCGACAAGACACGGCCCGAACCGACACTGCGCTGGTCACCGGCCCGGCTGCCGGGCGTAGTCGACGACTGGTACCAGTCGGTCGTGAAGGCCCGCTAGCCCTTCAGCAGGCTGGATCAGTGAGCGCCGTCGAGGAGGCGGCGTAGGCCGGTGCTCGACGTTGAGGCCGTATAGGGGAAATAGTGCACTCGAGCACCAACCTCGGCCAGGAGCTTCTCCAGCCGGATGGCCTTCTCGGTGCCTTTCCAGTCGTCGCCTTTGAACAGGACGTCGTACTTCAGCTCTTTCCACATCTCGAACTTGTCGCTGGAGAAGTCGCTGACGACCTTGTCGACCAGGTCGATCGCGCCGACCACCTCCATCCGCTCGTGATGCGGCACCACCGGAAGGCGGCCCTTGATCCCGGCGACGACGTCATCCTCGACGACGCCGGCGATCAGGAAGTCACAGTTCTCCCGGGCCCGGCGCAGGATGTTCAGATGGCCGATGTGGAACATGTCGTACACACCGGGCGCGTAGCCGATCACGGTCATGCGGACCTCAACCTCGGGCGGAGACTTCAGGCGGAGTCTGGGGCGGTAGCTGCGGAGACTGCGCGCCCAGACTAGTCAGTTCGCCGTACCACTTGGTCACCGCGGCCAGCAGAAGCAGCAGATTGACCGCCAGCAACAGCCCGTACAGGGTCAGGAACACGGCCGGCCAGGCCAGCGTGACGAAGACCAGGCACAACACTCCGTAATCGCTCGGCACGATCAGCAGTGACTTGAGCACCGACTCGCCACGGGGATTCGGCTTGGCCGCGCCGTTGTTGCGGCGTAGCTGCTCGATCAGGATCAGGCCGAAGAACGTCACCGAGCCGACTACCGCATAGGCCATCGGGATCAGCAGGACCAGGTCGGTGTCGAAGGAGGTGAAGCGGTAGAGCCCGATCAGCACCGCCAGATGCAGCGTCGCGATCTTGGTGCAGTCGATCATGTGATCGAGCCATTCGCCGACCGGACTACCGCCACCACGCAGCCGTGCGACCTGGCCGTCGGCCGAGTCCAGCGCGTAACCGAGTACCAGCAGCGCCGTCACGAGCACGGCGACAGCCACGGTGGGCTCCACCAGCGCGATGACGAAGATGGCGGCGAAGGAACACAGTGCGCTCGCCGCGCTGACCTGGTTCGGCGTCAGGCCGAGCTTGTACGCGACCGCGGCCAGGTAGCGGCCGAGACGCCGGTTGATGAACCGCGAGTACGCCGGAGTACCGGCAGCGGGCTTCTGCGCGGACGCGAGCGCCGCCACGAGTTCACCGATCGAAGCAGTGCGATCGACCCGGCTCATGCGACCGAACTGCGGGAGACCCGCTGGCTCAGGGCCGCCCGGAGAATCGCGCTCTCGGTGATCCGGGTGAGCTCGAGCGGCCGAACGACCGGGGCCGACAAGACCAGTGCGGACGCCGCCTGTTCAACGGCATCCTCCAGGCCAGGCCCGGTGAAGACCAGGTCGACCCCGAGTGCGCTCACCACGTCGGCGCTGGCGCCGTTGGTCACCACGACCTCGTCGACACAGCGCAACCTGCTGATGATCTGCTGGCGCTCGATCAGCGGCACGAACGGCCTCAGGCCGAGATTCTCCTCAGCCCATTCGTCGGTGAGCACGCCGACGACCAGCCGGTCGCAGCTCGCCGCTGCCTGCTGGAGCAAGTCCAAGTGTCCGACGTGGAACAGATCGAACACGCCGGACAGGTAGCCGCCTATCACTTTGGTCACCACGGTCCCCCCACCGAGCCCTGAAGGCTCACGCCTCGCGCCCCCCGGCGCCTCAACCCGATCCTTGCCGGACCGATGTCCAGGACCTGCGCCGCTCTGCGCTCGCCCTGGAAATCCACTGCACGCACCTTACACCCGGTAACCGCCGGGACCTAGCCATGACGCACCGTCGAGATCGGCCCAGAACCAGCCACATCGCCGCGGCTCTTGACTTATACAAAAGCAGCCAGGCAATTCATTCAGCTGTTTGAACTGCGATCGCTATCCGGGCAGAAAATTGTGAGCAATGTTAAATCCCGGCCAGTTTCACTGATTACCGAACCGGTCGGTACCGTAACCCTGCGGAGTCGGCTGGTGCGTTTGCCCAGGTGAGAGCTTGAACAGACGGTCCATCGTCGCAAGCGGAGCGTGCACCAAGCCGTTCAGAGCCCGCTTGCCGCCGGTGGAACTACTTGACCTCATCGTAACGATCTTGCAACATGACGAACCGCACGAGGGCGCCCTTTCAGAAGGGCGGAGGGAATTGACCCGGCCGCTACTGGGGACATAGCGCGCCAACATCAGCCTCGGAGGTTGTTTCAGTTGAAGAAGTTGCTGTACGCCGCGATTATCGCGGTGCTCGTCTCCGCCGGTACAGTCTGGTTCGCCAGAGGGGGTCCCGCCGACAGTTCGGCCGCGACGTCCAAGGCAACCCCAGAGGCCGTCTCCCGCTACTGGCCGGGCCACACGCCGACCACCAAGTGGCCCACGAAGCGGCCCCGGCCGACGGCGACGCCCACCGCGTCCGCCACGGTGAAACCGAGCACCACGCCGACGACGACCGCGTCGAGCAAGCCGACGCCGACCGTCCCACCGACCACCTCTACCAAGCCCCCGACTCCCCCGGTCCCGCCGCCCACAACCACGCCGCCAGCCAATCTCACGGTCGGCCCAGCTGTTGCCGGCCCGTGCTCGGGCACGCCGATCAAGCTCGGCCAGGACCCCCAGTCGGTCATCAACTCCAAGCCCGCCGGTACGACGTTCTGCTTCGCCGCCGGCGTACATCGCATCACCAAGACGCTCCGGCCCAAGGCCAACCAGGTCCTCGCCAGCTCCGTCGGCGCCGTACTGAGCGGCTCGGTCCGGCTCTCCGACAGCTACTTCAAGCCCAGCGGAAACAAGTGGGTCGTTCGCGGCGCGCTCCCGGCGGCGTACGGCAAGATCGGCCAGTGCGAAGATGAGCAGGCCAACATCTGCGATCTGCGTGAGCAGATCTTCTTCGACGGCAAGCATCTGACCCGGGTGGCTTCGCTCAGTCAGGTCACGCCGACCAGCTTCTACGGCGACTACTCCGCCAACGCCATCTACATCGGGCGCAATCCCGCCGGCCACTCGATCGAGATGTCGAAGACCGCCCAGGCCATCGGCACCGGTGGCACCGGCGTCACCGTGCGCGGGCTGACCATCGAGCACTTCGCCAGCCCGGCGCAGTCGGCCGCGGTGGAGATCGGACCCGGCTGGCAGGCCATCGCCAACGAGTTCCGCGACAACCACGCGGTCGGTCTCAAGCTCGCGCGCGCCGACAAGGCCGTCGTCCGGGCCAACCGGGTGACGCGCAACGGGCAGCTGGGCATCAGCCAGTGGCGTTCGCAGGGCGCACAGATCCTGCGCAACGAAATCGACAACAACAACACCGACGGGTTCTGGATCGCCGACTGGGAGTCCGGTGGCATCAAGTCCACCTGGTCGTCCGGTCTGATCGAAGCCAACCACGTGCACAACAACCTCGGCATCGGCATCTGGTCGGACATCGAGGAGACCAACAAAGTGATCAAGGGCAACCGCATCGACCAGAACGCGGCGTGCGGTATCCGCTACGAGATCAGCTACAACGGCACGATCATCGGCAACACCATCACCAACAACGGCTTCGGCGTCCGCCGCACCGGAGCAGGTGGCGGCAAGAGCCTGTTCGACGGCGGTGGCATCAACGTCAACACCTCGTCGAACGTGCGCATCGAGGGCAACACTCTGGCCGGCAACCGCAATGGCGTCGCGGTCCAGTCCCGCAACCGCGGTACCGCCACCGGCGGCCAGGGCACGTTCGTACTGCGCAACGTCAAGGTCATCAACAACGAGATCGACATCGCCTCAGGCACCGCCACCATCGGCGCGGTGTACCTCGGCAGCGCATCGATCCCCGCCGGCGCGGTCACCTTCAGCGGCAATCAGTACAACGTGGACACCCCGTCCGCGAGCCGCTTCAACTGGATGAACAAGCTGATGACCGCCAGCCAGTGGAAGTCGATCGGCAACGACACCACCGGCACCTTCAGATAACCGCACCACCAACGGGCCGGCCCTTTGCCCAAGGGCCGGCCCGACCCTTTGCCCGGGACCTCTCCGGATCCCGGTAGCCCTGCGGTGGGCGGCCAGCACTCACCTCGTCACTGTTGGCGGCGGCCGCTGACCGCGGAGGCGTAGAGGTGTTCGGTGGCGGTTAGATCGGCTTCAGGGGTGAAGCGCGCCAGGTAGAGGGCTCGGGCGGCTTGGCCGAGGGTGATGGTGTTGGCCGCTACTTTCGCCAGGGCGGTTCGGAGTGCGGAGATGTCGCCTGGTTCGAAGGCGGCGCCGTTGGTGCCGTCCTGGACGAGTTCGGCCAGGGCTCCGATCCGCGCGGCCACTACGGGCACTCCGTGAGCGAAGGCCTCTACGACGACCATGCCGAAGGTTTCGTACCACCGGGCCGGTACGACAAGGAGGCGCGCACGAACCATCAGGTCCATGCATGCCTGCCATGAGACAGCCCCGAGGTAGGTGATCGAAGGCGTCGCCTCAGCGGCCGCGACCACCTCCGCGCGTAACGGCCCGTCGCCCGCGATCACGAGCTGGCCGAGCGCGGGGTCCCAGGCCTCGAGCAGATCGAGGATGCCCTTCTCGGCGGCCAGCCGACCGACGAACAACACGTGCTCGCCCTCGCCGGAGCGGAACCGGCCGGTGTGCGGAACCGAGTGCGGTTTCACCGTGATGCGCGCTGGGTCGTACCCGTCCTTGACAAAGGTCTCCCGCACGAAGGCCGACGGTGCGACAAAGGTCGTGACATAACGGTGCCAGGTCTTCAGCTGCCGGTGCAGCTGGATGCCTGCCGCGAGCGGCGCGCTGGCGATCCGCGAGTCGCGATAGCACCCGTGCCGGACCCCGGCCCACGGCCCGTTGCCGACGCAGTCCTCGCATGGCACGCCGTCGCGCTGCAGCAGGCCGTTCGCGCACATCAGACGGAAATTGTGCAGGGTCGCCACCACCGGCACCTGAGCCGACGTGGCCGCCTTCAGCACTGACGGGCTGATCAACGGGAAGGTGTTGTGGACGTGAATGACATCCGGACGTCGTACGGTGATCTCGGACCCGAAATCCCGTTCGTCCACCCGCGACCACAATGACCGGACCGGCACCAGGGCCCGGCCCGTCACCGGCAGATCGGCGATATCGTCGCTCGACCGGGAATAGACCTCGACCTCGTGGCCACCCGCCCGCAACACGTCCACGTGCTGCTTGACCACGACGTTCTCGCCGCTCGGCTGAGCCGATCGGTACCAGTTGTGCACCACCAGAACCCGCATAGGGTGCAACAGTAGATGGGCGGCTGACATGACGCGATCGATGAAGCACACGAGATCCCGGCGGGACCTGGCCGCGACCGTCGTCGCGATCCTGCTGCTTGCCGCCTGCTCTGCCAAGGGCGAGCCGGCGTCGGCCACCGAGCCACCCGCGGCTGGGCCGGCGCTGGAGGCCGGCCCGACGGCCCCAGTCGCCGCGGGCATCGATCGCGCCGGCGCTTGCGACGGCGTAGCGATCCAGCCCGGCGCGAACGTACAGCGCGTGCTCGACAGCCACCCCGCCGGTACGACGTACTGCTTCGCCCGCGGATTGTTCCGGATCGGCGCGCCATTGCGTCCGCAGCCGGGCGACGTACTCGCCAGCAGCGCGGGGGCGGTCATATCGGGCTCCCGAGTGATCCGCTCCTGGACGAGGCAAGGGCCGCACTGGATCGCGCGCGGGTTGCTGCCCGAGCCGTACGGCCGGGTCGGCAAATGCGAGGACAACCGGGCCAATCCGTGTCACCAGGGCGAGCAGATCTTTGTCGACGGCAAGCACCTCGACCGGGTGACCACGATCGCTGCCCTCGGCCCTGGCGAGTTCTTCCAGGACTACCAGCGGGACATCACCTATCTGGCCGACGATCCGGCCGGGAAACTGGTCGAGATGTCGACGGCGCTGAGCGCGACCGACGGCAACGTGCCGCGGGTGACCGTGCGCGGACTGACCATCCAGCACTTCGCCAGCCGTCCGCAGAAGGCGGCCCTGACCGTGGGGCACGACTGGGTGGTCGAGGCCAACGAGGTCCGCTGGAATCACGCGGTGGGCATTCTGGTGGCTCGCGGCGACCGGGCCAGGCTCTTGCACAACAAGGTGGTTTTCAACGGGCAGCTCGGCATCAGCCAGCATCGCTCGCAACACGTGCTAATGGCCGGCAACGAGGTCTCCCGCAACAACACCGACGGTTTCTGGGTGATCGACTGGGAGTCCGGCGGCATCAAGTCCACCCGCTCGTCCGGCGTGATCGAGAACAATCTGGTCGAGGCCAACCTCGGCAACGGGATCTGGAGCGATGTCGCCGACTACGATCGGCACATCCGGACCAACCGGATCGTCGGTAACGCCGCCGACGGGATCCGCTACGAGATCAGCTACGACGGCACGATCGAGCGCAACCTGGTGTCCGGCAACGGGTTCTTCGGCGGGCGCGGCTCGGGGCCGACCCTACTCGACGGCGCCGGTATCAACGTGAACACCGCGTCCGGCGTGACCATCACCGGCAACGTCGTGACCGGCAACCTGAACGGCATCTCCCTGCAGTCCCGCCCGCGCGGCAACGGCCCTCGCGGGCCGTATCTGCTGCGCGACATCACCGTGCGGGTCAATCGGGTCACGATGACCAAGGGCACCGCCCAGACCGGCGTAGTGCAGCTCGGGGACGCGGACATCCCGGCCGGCACGGTGACGTTCAGGAAGAACTCTTACGATCTGGATCATCCCGAGGCGCGGCGGTTCGAGACGGGTGGACGGGACGTGACGCCCGTGCAATGGCAAGGCGCAGGTTTCGATCCGGACGGCCGATTCGACTGACGGTCCCGGGCCCGACCCGGGACCGCCATCGATCGGCGTCAGCGACGGCGGCCGCGACCAGTAGGTGCACGGTCATCGAGCTGAGGTCGCTCAAACCACTCTCGTTGATCGAGGCAAGCGTCAGATAGCCCATCAGCATCACGGTGGACGCGCGGATGTACGGCGTGGGGGCACGCACCACCGCGACCCAGGCGAGGATGAAGGCGACTGCGATCAGGGCCACACCGAGCAGGCCGGTTTCCCAGTAGAGCCCGAGCCAGCTGTTGTCGATCGGCTGCACGTCGATATCGCCCTCACCGCGGCGCAGCAGCACACGCTTGTTGCCCAGGCCGTGCCCGATCAGGGCCGTCTGGAAGGCAACCTTCTCCTCGATGATGTACGACCAGGCGAGCGTCCGTCCGCTCAGCGACTCGATCTGTTTTGTGCCCTGGCCGCGCAACAGCCAGTTGTTCAGCACCGGGACAGCGAGGAACGCGCCTACCACTGCCAGCGGCGCGAGCATCGTCGCCAACCGGCCGAACCAGGTCTTGCGGGTCAGCAGCAACGCGAGCACCAGGCCGATGCCCAGCGCGGCGGCGGCCGTCCGGGTCTTGCTCAGCGCGATCAGGGTGAGCCCGCCGAAGACCAAGACGGTGCCGGGGATCGGCTTCATCCGGCGGTTGAGCACCGCGATCAGCGCCAGTCCGCAGACCAGCGCGCCGACCTCGCCGACGCGAGGCGGCAGCATCGGCAGGATCACGCCCTGTAGGCGATAACCGGCGCCGAGCGAGCTGATCTGGCGCCAGGCCTGGCTGGGTGAAACGAAGACGCCGACCGCGATCAGCCCGGCGAGAAACACATGGGCGTACAGGTGGGCCTTGAGCAGCCGTTCGGGCACTGCCAGCAGCGGGCGCCAGATGATCATCGCCAGCAACAGGCCGGTCGCCAGCCGGATCAGCCGCAACAGCGGTGTCAGCGGTTCATCCAGCAGGAATGCCGTCGCGGTCGCGAACAACACGTAGCCCAGGTAGACCAACGTGGTTCCCGCCACCCGGGTCCGGAAGCCGGGTTTGGTCGCGATCAGGCCGACCAGGAAGACGGCGCCGAGCAGCGCGCCCTTGAGCATGCTGTTGCTCGCGTCCGTCGAACCCTGCGGCGCGCTCGGCCGGGCGGACCATGGCTGCACATCGATCACCAGCAGCGTCCACAACACCACCCACAAGCCACCGGGCGCGAAGTCCGCCAGCCGCTCGCGCCTCGGAGCCGGGCTGCCGGCGGCACTCGATCCGCCGCGCGCCGACTTGCCCGGCAGCGCCAGCGGCCGCGCCGGCCCCGGTCCGGTGGCGCGGCCGGTCATTGCCGGACGGACTCGAGCAGATGCCCGTTCGCGTCGACCGGGATGCCCAGGGTCTCGTCATCGCGGTGGGCTCCGATCAGCACCACCCCGAGCACGGGTGCACCGGCGAACTCGAGCGACGCGCACAGGCGGGACACCCGGCTCTGCCGATCATGCCCGCACTGCACCACGAGCACGCAGCCGTCGACCGCCGCCGCGAGCGGAGCCACCCCGTGGTTGCGATCGGCGGCCGGGCCGTGCACCACCAGGGCTTCCGCCGATCCGCGCAGCTCCGTCACGATGCCCGGCACCAGCGCGGGTGCGACCGTCAGCGCCTGCTCGTCACCACTGCCCGGCATCAGCAATTGCAGATCGGGAGCGGGCCCGGGCACCAGCAACTTGCGAGCCTTGTCGCTACGCGAGTGGGCCGGCTCGCCGACCAGGTTGACCAGCCCGTCGGGGTTGGCGGGCGCATCCCGTCCGAGCTCGACGTCGGGACGCGGTCCGCGCACATCCGCGAAGACCAGCACGGTACGACGCCCCTCCCGCGCGGTAGCGCAGGCCATCGCCAGCGCTACGCCGTCCGCGTTCGGGCTGGGTGAGGCCGAAACAACCAGTACGGCGCCCTCGCCGTCTTCGGTATAGCCCCGGCGGGCAATCGCCGAGACGACCTCGGTGCCCAGGGCGGTCAGTTCGGACAGGTCGAGCTTGCGAGCCGTGCGGTGCCACCAACGGCGTCCGGTCGTCGAGGCCGTGAGCACCGGCGCACCAGCGCTGCGGGCGGCCTCGTCCCGAGTGGCGACGAAAGGGCTGAGGTGAGTGCTGCCGAGGGCCAGGGCGATACCGAGCACAAAGCCGAGCACCGCGCCGACGCTCACGTCGCGAGTGATGTTCGGTGAGACGGTCACTGCCTCGGGCGACGCCGGGGTGACCAGTTTGCTGGTGCTGCCGGCGGAGTCGGCTGCTTCGCGCAGTGCCTTCGCCTTGTCCTTGAAGTCGACAGAGCTTGTGCGGAGATCGACCTGCTTGTCGCGCAGCGATGAGGCGAGGCCGTCCTGCGAGCGGCTGAGCGCGTTGTCGATCGACCGTTGCAGGCCGGCAGCCTGGGAAGCCGTCGTGGTGGCACGCTGCTCGTTCTGCGCGGCAAGGGTGGCGAGCACGCTCTGCGCGGCCGCGCGGCGTTGCTCGAGATAGACCCCGGCGATGGTGTTCGCCCGGCGAACAGCCTCCTCGGCGGACGACCCGTCGGTGGTGATGATGTAGGAGTTGTCGGTGACGGCTTTTACCCGGGTGGCAGCCGACATCTTCTGCACCTCGTCGTCGGCGACCGACAACCCGAGCCGGGCGGCGACCACTCGCATCGTCGACGGGCTGGCGACCACCCGCGCCTGCGTCTCGGCGGGCAGGTCCATGCCGAGCGGGCCGGTCTTGTCCAGCCCCGCGGGCAGATCCAGCAGAGCCGGCGGCACGGCCGGGCCGACCAGGATCTCACTCGTAGCGGTCCAGCGCGCGGTTTGTGGCAGGGCGAAGGCGAAGGCGCCGGCCACTCCCAGTAACGTGCAGGCGCCGATCAGCAAGCGGCGTCGCCACAGCGACTGAACCGCGTCGCGCCAGACCATCGTGCCCGGTTCCATCCGGTACCCCACCTTCGCTGCCATGCTCGTCGATCCACCGGCGGCCCCCGCGACCAGACGGCTGAAGTTTGTCCGCATCAGCGCGCCCGGCCGATTTCATCAGCCGATCCAGACCCGATGACTACGAATAGTCATCACCGATGAGACTTACCTAGCATATCGGTAACCAATTGAGCTTTTGATCTTGCGCGATATCACGCTGCGTGCTCTTATTCGCGTGGGGGAAGTCTCGGGGTGGGTTAGTGCGGTGGGGTGCCGCGCTCTTCAATGGGGGTTTTTGCATGAGGAAAGTATGTCTTTTCGTGCTCGGAGCGTTACTGGTGGCGCTGCTGCCGTCGCTACCGGCTCAGAGCACGGGAGCATCGCTGGGGGCCAACCCACAGCCGATTTGGCAGACGAATGCCGACGTCCGGATCCTGGCGGTCAGCGGCGGGAAGGTGTACGCGGGCGGCCGGTTCACGACCGTGCGGCCGCCGGGTTCGGCGCCGGGGACCAACGAGGTCTCACGGACCTACCTGGCGCGGTTCGACGCTCTCACCGGCGCGCTGGACATGGGCTTCAATCCCGTCCTGAACGACGCGGTCTACTCGATCGCGGCCTCGGCGGACGGGTCCCGCATCTTCGTCGGTGGTGACTTCACCACCGTCAACGGCCAGTCCCGGCGCAAATTGGCGGCCTTCGACGCCGCGACCGGCGCTCTGAGCAGCCAATGGCGCCCGTCGGCGTCCTGGCGGGTCAAGGCCATCGAGGTCCGCGACAACACGGTGTGGCTGGGCGGTTCGTTCTCTTTGGTGAACAACGTCGAGCGGCTGCGGCTGGCGGCCGTAACCGCCGACACGGCGACGCTGTTGCCCTGGGCACCGGAACCGAACAACGAGGTCTACGCGCTTGCGCTGTCCGACGACGGCAGCAAGCTGTACGCCGGCGGGCCGTTCACGAACATCGACGGCACGCCCGCGAACACGGTCGCCAGCCTGAACCCGGGCACCGGCGCGCTGCAGCCGTTCCCTGCGGCCTCGGCCATTCCGCAGCCGAGCGGCTCGTGTATCTCCCGGGTCCGCGACATCACCACCCACGGCAACCAGGTCTTCTTCGCCAACTCCGGTGACGGCGGCGGCTGCTTCGACGGCACCTTCGCCGCAGCGGTCGACACCGGCGCGCTGCTGTGGAAGAACAACTGCCTGGGCGCCACCGAGGCCATCGAGTACGTGAACGGCTGGCTCTACAAGGGCTCACACGCCCACGACTGCGCCAACCTCGGCGGCGGCAACTTCCCGCAGGGCGCGGGCTACCGCTTCCTGCTGGCCCAGGACATCAACACCGGCGCGATCGGGCCGTGGACGCCGAACACCGACGCCGGTCCGCCGACCGAGGTCGGGCCGCTCGCGATGGCGACCGACGGCGGCAACCTGTGGGTCGGCGGCGACTTCAACCTGGTCAACGGTGGCGGTCAGCAAGGCATCACCCGGTTCATCTCCACCGGTCCGGGTGCGGCGCCGGCCAAGCCGGCCGCGCCGAAGGTCTTCAGTCCGAAGCCCGGTGAGGTCAAGATCAACGTACAGACGGTGTACGACGCCGACGACACGACGCTGACCTACAAGCTGTACCGCGGCTTCAACAAGGAGCTCATCCACACGTGGACCGGCTTCGCGGAGTGGTGGCGCAAGGAGCAGCTGACCTATACCGACGCGGGTCTGCCCGTCGGTTCGGACCAGATCTACCGGGTCGAGGTCACCGACGGCGCGAACACGGTGCTGTCGAACTACTCCGCGCACATCATCGTCTCGGGTACCACGGCCAACTACACCGGCCAGGTCATCGCCGACAACCCGACGAACCTCTACTGGCGATTGGGTGACGCTTCGGGCTCGACCTCGGCAGCGGACTCGTCCGGCTCCGGCAACACCGGCGCGTCCTCGAACGTCACCTACAACCAGCCCGGCCGTACGGCGGACGGTAACCGGGCGGCGACGTTCAGCAGCTCGGGCCGGATCAACGGCTCGAAGGTGTCCAACTCTGACGCGGCCTTCTCGGTCGAGGCCTGGGTCCGGACCAGCTCGTTGCTCGGTGGCCGGATCCTTGGCTTCGGCAACAGTCTGGCCGGAACCAGCTCGATGTCGGACCGCATGCTGTACGTGGACAGCAACAACCGAGTCCGGTTCGGTGTCCGCAGCGGCGGGATCAAGACGATCGGATCGCCGGGTTCCATCGCCAACGGCCAGTGGCACCATGTGGTCGGCACCTTCGAACCGGGCAGCATGAAGCTGTACGTCGACGGCGCCCTGGTCGCGACCGGGGTCACCCCGGGTATCGCGGACATCTATCGCGGGTACTGGCGAGCCGGCACCGACAGCCTGAACGGCTGGCCGAACCGCCCGCTGTCCGCGGGTCTGTCCGGCACGCTGGACGAGCTCGCGGTGTATCCGTTCGCACTGACCGCTCAGCAGGTTCTGACGCACTACCAGACCAGCTGACGATTCAACAAAACCAAGCTCTGCTCGGATCTATCCAGCTGGGGTAGATTGCACCGGTCACCGGTGGGAGGCGGGCGTTCCACGCCCCGCCAGGCGGTTCGCCTCCCACCTACCCGAACGGGGAATTACTCGAGGGACAGAACCATCGTGAGGAAGTTGTCGTTGTTCGCCGTCGGGCTTTTGCTCGCCGGCACCATCCATAACCCGGCGGCACAGGCCACCGGAACGCCGATCGTCGCGAACGCCAGCTCGGCCTGGCAGACCAACGCGCCGGTCCAGGCCCTGCACGTCACCAAGGGCAAGGTCTACGTCGGCGGGAAGTTCACCAAGGTTCGGCCGCCGGGCGCGGCGGCCGGTACCAAAGAGACGGCCCGCAGCTATCTGGCCGTCTTCAACGCCACCACCGGCGCTCTGGAGCCGATCAATCTGACCCTGAACGGCCAGATCTGGTCGATCACCTCCACGCCGACCGGTTCCCGGGTCTTCATCGGTGGCGATTTCACCACGGTGAACGGCGAGACCCATCACCGGATCGCCGCCATCGACACCGCCACCATGAAGCTGATCTCGTCGTTCCGGACATCGGTGGACTGGCGGGTCAAGGCGATGGCCAGCTACGGCAGCGTGCTGTACATCGGCGGCGCCTTCAACAACGTCACCGTGGGCGCCACCAAGTACCCCCGCAAGCGGCTCGCCGGCTTGAACAACGCAACCGGCGGCGTACTGGCCTGGGTGCCGAAGACCGACGACGCCGACGTGCATGCGATCGACGTCGCCGACAACGGCTCCCGGGTACTGGTCGGCGGTGACTTCAAGACCGTCAACGGCACCAGCCGGTACGGCCTGGCCAGCCTCGCGCCGTACCCGAACACCGGTGTGCTGCAGCCCTTCAAAGCCTCCGGGGCGATGCCGCAACCCACTCCCGGCTGCGTTTCCCGGGTCAAGGACATCGAGACCTACGGCGACCGGGTGTACGTCGCGGCCGCCGGTGACGGTGCCGGCTGTTTCGACGGCACCTTCGCCGCCAAGGTCAGCGGCCTGGGCGATCTGGTGTGGAAGAACTACTGCCTTGGAGCCACCGAGGCCATCACCTACGTGAAGGGCTGGTTGTACAAGGGCTCCCACGCGCATGACTGCAGCAAGAACGGCGATTTCCCGGAAGGTCCGTGGGGCAACAAGTTCCTGCTGGTGCAGAGCATTACCACCGGCCGGATCGGTCCCTGGGTGCCGAACACCAACGCGACCGGTGACACCCAGGTCGGTCCGCTGGCGATGGCCACCGGTGGCGCCGATCTCTGGGTCGGGGGCGACTTCACCACGGTGAACGGCAAAGGCCAGCAGGGGCTCACCCGCTTCACTGGCCTCGGCAATGGCGTGGCCCCGGTCAAGCCGGTCAAGCCGAGTGTGACCACCCCCACCACCCGCCGGGTCGACGTGAGCCTGCCGGCCACGACCGACCTTGACGACACGGTTCTGACCTACCGGTTGCTGCGCTGGTCCATGGGCCAGCTGGTGACCAGCAAGACAGTGGTGTCGACGTTCTGGTGGAAGCCCAAGGTGACCTTGAGCGACACCTCCCTCGCACCGGGCGCGAAGGTGCAGTACCGGGTCGAGGTGACCGACGGCAAGAACACCGTGCGCAGCGACTACTCCGCCGTCGTAACGGTGAAGTGACCAGTCCGCACGGCCCGATCCGCCTGCCACCACCACAGCAGTAACGTCACCGACGCCGCGATCGCGAGCGACCAGGCAGCGCCCTGGGCGCCCGCGATCGCGGCACCACCAATGCCGGCGATCACGAACAGCACCGACGACACGATCCGGATCGACAGCCCGCGGTTCGCCGCGGCCGTGGCCCGCAGGATCGCGAAGGCGCCGGCGTTGGCCGCGCCCAGGGCCCACAACAGGATCACCGGGATCAGTACAGGTTTGGCCTCTGCCCAGACCTCAACCCCGAGCAGCTCCCGGCCGACAGCATCCGGGAGCAGCAGGAAGACCGCGCCCCAGGCCAGCGCCCCGGCGCCGACGAAGGCCGTCACCGCCAGGCCGACCAGCCGCAGCCGCCGGGTGGAGTGCTTCAGCGCCCGCGCGGCCTCCGGCACCGCGAAAGCGCGAATTCCCTGGTTCAGCACGTTCACCGGCCCCATCAGGATCTGCGCACCACGAATGCCCGAGACGGCCGCGATCCCTGTCACAGCGGTGATCCCGATCATGTAGACCTGGACCGTTCCGCTCATCAGTACCATCTCGGCCACGTACTTCGGGGTCAGATCGCGATGCGCGTGCATCCACGCTCTGACCGCTCCGAACCGCGGCAGAACGCCGGACTGGTACCGCCCGAACACCGCGGCGATCAAGGCGCCCGCACCCCAACCGAGCACCAGCAGCGTGGCGGACGCCGAACCGGTGGCATAGAGCAGGCCGAAAATGACGCTCATCCCGAGTAGCCAGACCAGATCGCTGAGGAACGCCTGCCGTCCGCCTCCAACGACGAAGAAGGACCAGCGCCACGCGTCTTGAAGGAGCAGTCCGGGCATCATCACCGCGAAGGCGATGAGCACCCCGCGCGCCGGCATCCCCGGCCACAGTGCGATGGCCAGACCGACGAACAGCGCGATCAGGCCGACGACCAGTGCGGTCGCCGTACTGGCCCGGATCGCGTCACGCCACGCCGGCGTACGGTCGCCCGAGTGGCGGACGGCTAGTGGTTCGGTGGCGACCGCCCGGGACAGGTTCAGCGCGATCGTGTAGCCGCCGAAGGCCAGCGCGTAGATGCCGAACTCCGCGACCGTACTGCTACGGGCGACCAGGACGCCGACAACGAGGTTGCTAAGGCTGGACAACGCCTGGTCGGCCAGTCCCCAGCCTGCTCGCTGGGCCGGTCCCACCAGCTTGCGAGCTGTCAGCTTGGGGAGCTTCAGCGGGAACTCCCGCTCACACGCGGTCCGGCGGGCAGTACCGGACGCGGGCGGCGCAGCAGCATGCCCAGGCCGAACCGCGGAATGCCGAGCACATACCGCCGCCACAACCGGCGTGGCTCCTTCGCCAGCCGGAAGGCCCATTCGAGCCCTGACCGCTGCATCCAGCGTGGCGCCCGATCGAGCCGCCCTGTGTGGAAGTCGAATGCCGCACCGACGCCGATCAGGACCGGTGCGGTGAGGCGGTCCCGATGCTCGGCCATCCAGCGCTCCTGCTTCGGCGCGCCCAGGCCGATCCAGATAATGTCCGGCGCCGCCGTGTTGAGCCGCTCGATGATCTCGGCGTCCTCCGCTTCGGTTAGTGCCCGGTACGGCGGAGAGTAGACACCCGCGACCTTGAGGCCCGGGTGCAACGCGACGAAGTTGTCCCGCAACTGCTCGGCGACGCCGTCAGCGCCACCGTAGAAGTAGTGCGACCAGCCGCGCTCGACCGACTCGGCCATCACACGCTCGATCAGGTCGGGACCACAGACTCGTTCCATCGCCGAGAAGCCGGCCAGCTTGCCGGCCCAGACCAGCGGCATACCGTCGGCGAGCGTGAGACCGGAGGTGTTGTAGACCTGGGTCAACTTCTCGTCGGATCGGGCGTGCAGCAATGCGTTCATGTCGGACACGCAGACCAGGTGCCGCTCTCCCGCGGCGATCCACTGCCCGAAGGTGTCGACGGTGGCGTCCATCGTGATGACGCTGACGTGAACGCCGAGAACGTCGACGCGGCCGCCCGTCATGTCAGTCCTCGTCCTTGCGGGTGAGCTCGGCCAGGTCTGCGTCGACCATGATCTTGACCAGTTCGGGCACGTGGACCTGGGCCTTCCAGCCGAGTTCCGCCTGCGCCTTGGACGCGTCACCGATCAGCGAGTCCACCTCGGTGGGCCGCTCGTAGCGCGCGTCGTAGTCGACGTACTTCTCCCAGTCCAGACCGGCGTGCTGGAAGGCCAGCTGCACGAAGTCCTTCACCGAGTACGACGTCCCGGTGGCGACCACGTAGTCGTCCGGGTGGTCGTGCTGCAGCATGCGCCACATGCCCTCGACGTACTCCGGGGCGTATCCCCAGTCACGGCAGGCGTCCAGGTTGCCCAGGTAGAGCCGGTTCTCCAGGCCCAGCTGGATCCGCGCGACCGCCCGGGTGATCTTGCGCGTCACGAAGGTCTCGCCCCGGCGCGGGCTCTCGTGGTTGAACAGGATGCCGTTCACCGCGAACATGTCGTACGCCTCGCGGTAGTTCCGGGTCATCCAGTACCCGTAGAGCTTGGCGGCGCCGTACGGCGAACGGGGGTAGAACGGGGTGAGCTCGTTCTGCGGCGGCGGGGTCGCGCCGAACATCTCCGAGCTGCTCGCCTGGTAGAACCGGCAGTTCAGGCCGATCATGCGAATCGCCTCGAGCAGCCGGGTGGTCCCCATGCCGGTGGTGTCACCGGTGTACTCGGGCTCGTCGAAACTGACCCGGACGTGGCTCTGCGCGGCCAGGTGATAGACCTCGTCCGGCTGGATCGAGGCCAGCAGCGTGACCAGGCGCGAGCCGTCGGTCAGATCCCCGTAGTGCAGGTACAGCCGCTTGTCCTCGGCGTGCGGGTCCTCGTACAGATGGTCGATCCGGTGCGTGTTGAACGTGCTGGCGCGGCGGATCAGGCCGTGCACCTGGTATCCCTTGGCCAGCAGCAACTCGGCCAGATACGACCCGTCCTGTCCGGTGATACCGGTGACAAAGGCCTTTTTCATGCGTCCCCCCTGCTGTGCTCGAGGTACCAGGCGTAAACGCTCGCAACGCCGTCCTCGAGGTCGATACCGGGCTTCCAGCCCAGTGCGCCCAGCCGGCTCACGTCGAGCAGCTTGCGCGGAGTCCCGTCCGGTTTCGACGGGTCGGTGCCGATCGCACCGGTGTAGCCGACGGCCTTCGCGATGGTCTCGGCCAATTCGCGAATGGTCACGTCCGTGCCGACGCCCACGTTGATGGTCTGCGGGTCGTCGTAGTGCTCCAGCAGAAACAGGCACGCGTCGGCCAGATCGTCCACGTGCAGGAACTCCCGCCGCGGCGTGCCGGTCCCCCACAGCACGACCTCGTCGAGATTTCTCTGCTTGGCGTCGTGGAACCGGCGCATCAGGGCCGGCAGCACGTGTGAGCTGGTCAGGTCGAAGTTGTCGTTCGGCCCGTACAGGTTGGTGGGCATGGCCGAGATCCAGGGCAGACCGTACTGCCGCCGGACCGCCTGGACCTGCATGATGCCGGCGATCTTGGCGATCGCATACGCGTCGTTGGTGGGCTCGAGCTCACCGGTCAGCAGGCTCGACTCGCGGATCGGCTGCTCGGCGTACTTGGGATAGATGCAGGACGAGCCGAGGAACAGCAGCCGGGGCGTACGCACCGACAGGGCCGCGTCCATCACGTTGACCTGGATACGCAGATTATCGCTGAGGAACTCGGTCGGGTGGTCCCGGTTGGCCAGAATGCCGCCGACCTTGGCCGCCGCGTCGATCACGACCTCCGGCCGGTGCTCGGCGAAAAAGGCCATCGTGGCGTCCCGGTCGCGCAGGTCCAGCTCGCGGGAGGTGGCACCGATCAGCCGGGTGAACCCCTCGGCCTCGAGGCGCCGCCACACCGCCGAACCAACCAGGCCGCGATGACCCGCGACGTACACACGGGCGTTTCGATCCAGGCGCATCAGTAGGCGCCCGATCCGCGGAAGACGGCGCGGAAGGTCTTCCACAGGATGAGCAGGTCCAGCGTCATCGACCAGTTGTCCACGTAGCGCAGGTCGAGCCGCACGGACTCCTCCCACGACAGGTCGCTGCGGCCGCTGACCTGCCACAAGCCGGTCAGGCCGGGCTTGACCAGCATGCGCCGGGTGTCGTCGGCCGCATACAACGCGACCTCCTGCGGCAGCGGCGGACGCGGGCCGACCAGGGACATCTCACCGCGCAGCACGTTGATCAGCTGCGGCAGTTCGTCCATCGAGAAGCGCCGGATGATCCGGCCGAGCGGCGTCACCCGGGGATCGTCGCGCATCTTGAACATGACCGCGTTACCGTCGCTCAGCGCGTGCAGATCGCCCAGGCGCTGCTCGGCATCGACGTACATGCTGCGGAACTTGAGCATGCTGAACTCGACGCCCGAGCGACCGACCCGGCTCTGCCGGAACAGCACCGGCCCCCTGCTGCTCAGCTTCACCGCGAGGGCCAACCCGAGTAGCAGCGGCGCCGCGACGATCACCAGGCCGAGCGCGACGACCCGGTCGAACACGCTCTTCAGCAGGTGCGGACCGCCGCTGACCGACGGACGCTCCAAGTGCAGCAGGGACAAGCCGGCGACCGGACGGACCGAGATCCGCGGACCGGCGACCTCGATGATGCCGGGCGACACGATCAGCTCGACACCACGCTGTTCCAGCGCCCAGGACAACCGCCGCAGCGACTGACCGGCCAGCTCGGGATCGGCGGCGACGGCGACCACGTCGACATCGTGCCGATCGACCGCGGACATGATGTCGGACTCGTCCAGCTCGTCCGGTCCGAGACTGTCGCCCGGGCGGCCGTCGCGTGGGCGGCAGGTGGCGACCACCCGGAACCCGTCGGACGGACGCTTTTCCAGATGCTCGCTCAAGGTCTCCGCCTGGCTGTTGCGGCCGACCACCAGTACGCGGCGCATACAACGGCCGCGCTGGCGGTGCCGGCTGAGGTCCTTGCGCAGCCCGTAGCGCAGCAGCAACGCCAGCACCACGGTGGCCGGAATGGCCAGTACGACGAACCCGCGGGCGATCTCGCTTTTGGTCGCATACGACGCGACGGCAACGAACGCGGTCAGTCCCACGCCGGAGCGCAGGATCGACCGGAACTCGTCCGGGCCGGCGCCGAAGAAGCGCGGCTCGTAACCCCTCGACAGCGCGACGGCGGCCACCCACGCCAATGGCAACAGACTGCCGAACAGCAGATAGGTGGTACCGACCTGGTAGCCGAACCGGGTCAGCAGGGCGATCGAAACGCCCATCACCCCGGCCAGCAGGTCACCGCCGAGCGCGGCCCAGCGGTACACGCAGACCCACTGCGGCTCGGTCAGCCGGGCGGATCGCGGCACGATGGCGGGCACTTCGTTCGGCACGACCCAGACGGGTCCGCGCCGTTCGAAGAACTCGGCCGGTGTTATCGGTGTTACCGGCGCAATCGGTCTTGGTGAAGCCGTCGGCTGCGCCGGTGGCTTCACCGGCGCACTCGACCGCTCGGTCGAACTCAGTTCAGGCACAGCATCCCCCATGACGGCACTATCCGTCACCCTCGGTCACCCCCCGGTGAAACTTCAGAGCCAACAGCCACTCTGTACAGCGTTTCTGCCGCAGGCCGAGTACCCCCTCGGCGGCAGTTCCGCCTAGGGTACAACGAGTATCGGCCTGTGGGATAGCGCCATCTACAGCCTGTTGTCTACTGCTGGTCCACCGGGGTTCACCGGACCGTGCCTTGCCGTTCACCGGGCGGGGTGTCGGCACTCAGCCGGCGATCAGACCGTCGCCACTGATCAGCTCCCGCATCTCCGACAAGGTGCTGTCGGCCGGGGGCAGGATCACGTCGGAGTCGTGCAGCACGTCGTCGGCCACCTTCTCGCCACCGCGGACCAGGTCGAGCAACGCGGCGAAGGCGGTCTTGAAGCCCTCTTCGTCGTTACCGGAGACGGCCTGCTCCAGCTTGCCGTCGACCTCGTTGAGCTGGTCGAGCTTCTCGTCGGGCAGGCTCCACTGGCCTTCGCCCATGATGCGAACGATCATCACTGCACTCCGTCCTGCGGGCGGGCCTGCTGCGGCTGGGCGGCGGGCTGCTGAACCGGCGGCGCGGCGGGATCGTTGGCGATCTGCTTCGGCGCCTCGGCGGGAGCCAGCTGCGCCTTGAGCTGGGCGAGCTCGTCCTCCACCTGGGAGTTCGACGAGAGCCGCTCGAGCTCGAGGGTGACGCTGTCCTTGTTCGTACCGCTGGCGTCGTCGAGCGCGCCGGAGGCGAGCAGCTCGTCGATCGCGCCGGCCCGGGCCTGCATCTGCTGGGTCTTGTCCTCGGCCCGCTGCACCGCGAGACCGACGTCGCTCATCTCCTCGGAGATACCGGAGAAGGCCTCGTTGATCCGGGTCTGCGCCTCGGCCGCGGTGTAGGTCGCCTTGATCGTCTCCTTCTTGGTACGGAAGGACTCGACCTTGGCCTGCAGCCGCTGGGAGGCGAGCGTGAGCTTCTCCTCCTCACCCTGCAACTGGGCGTGCTGGGTGGTGAGGTCGTCGATCTGGCCCTGCAGGGCCGACTTGCGGGTCAGGGCCTCGCGAGCGAGATCCTCCCGGCCCATGCCGAGCGCCTTCTGCGCCTGGTCGTGCAGTTTCTGCGACTGTGACTGCAGTTGGGCCGCCTGCAGTTCGACCCGCTTGCGGCTGGTGGCGACGTCGGCGACGCCCCGCCGTACCTTCTGCAGCAGTTCGAGCTGCTTCTGGTACGAGTAGTCAAGGGTTTCGCGAGGATCCTCGGCCTTGTCCAACGCCGTGTTGGCCTTGGCCTTGAAGATCGTCGACATCCGCTTGAAGATGCTCATCGATATCCGTACCCCTTCTGCGCCGGCGAGTGGACCCGGCGTGCGTCAACCACCCTATGTCGCCACGGGTCACGGCACCATCAGGACCGGCCCGGATAAAGTGGTGAAACGTCCGGGGACCACCCCGAGTGCCGGTTTTACCAAAGACAGCCGAATGAGGTCATCAGTCCCCGTGTTCCGTCGAGCCAAGACCGAAACAGCCCCGAAGCCCACGCCGGCCGCCGAGCGCGGCCCGAAGGAAGGCGGCAAGGGCCGCCCGACGCCGACCCGCAAGGAGGCCGAGGCCGCCCGCAAGGCCGGGCTGAAGAAGCCGCGGACCCGCCGGGAGGCGGCGGCGTACCGCCGGGAGAAGGCGCGGGCCGAGCGGATCAAGGTCCAGGAGGCGATGAAGTCGGGTGACGACCGGTACCTGCCGCTCGCCGACAAGGGCAAGGTGCGCCGGTTCGCCCGGGACTACGTCGACGTGCGCTGGTCCGTGATGGAGTACGCGCTGCCCGTACTGCTGGTCTTCTCGTTCGCCGGCATTCTGTTCTCGGGTATTCCGTGGGTGCCGGGCGCGGTGAACATGCTCTTCCTGGCGATCATTCTCGCCATCGCGCTGGACTGGTTCCTGCTCACCCGCGGCCTGCGCAAGGCCGTCACCGAGCGGTTCCCGGACGAGCCGACCAAGGGCGTCGGCTTCTACGCCGTGCGCCGGACCATGCAGATGCGCCGCTGGCGGTTGCCGAAGCCGCTGGTCGAGCGTGGCCAGAAGCTGTAACAACGCCCACTCGCGGGTACGACGACGTAGGGTCGGAGCATGGACTTTCGCTACCTCGGAAACAGTGGCCTCAAGGTCAGTGAGATCTCGTACGGGAACTGGATCACGCACGGCTCGCAGGTGGAGAACGACCAGGCCAAGGCCTGTGTGAAGGCCGCGCTGGACGCGGGCATCACCACGTTCGACACCGCGGACACCTACGCGAACACCAAGGCCGAGGTGGTTCTCGGTGAGGCGCTCGCGGGGGTCCGCCGGGAGTCGGTGGAGATCCTCACCAAGGTCTACTGGCCGACCGGGCCAGGCGGCCCCAACGACACCGGACTGTCCCGCAAGCACATCCACGAGTCGATCAACGCCTCGCTCAAGCGGCTGCAGACCGACTACGTGGACGTCTACCAGGCGCATCGCTTCGACACCGAGACGCCACTGGAAGAGACCATGGAGGCCTTCGCCGACCTGGTCCGGGCCGGCAAGGTGCTGTACGTCGGCGTCTCCGAGTGGACCGCCGACCAGCTCCGCGAGGGCCATCGGCTGGCCCGGGAGCTGCGGATCCCGCTCGTCTCGAACCAGCCGCAGTACAGCATGTTGTGGCGGGTGATCGAGGGCGAGGTGGTACCCGCCTCCGAGGAGCTCGGGATCGGCCAGATCGTCTTCTCGCCGATCGCCCAGGGCGTGCTCACCGGTAAGTACCTGCCGGGTCAGCCGGTTCCGGAGGGCTCGCGCGCGACCGATGCCAGCGGCGCCAACTTCATCAAGCGGTTCCTCACCGATGACGTACTGACCCGGGTCCAGGAGCTGAAGCCGATCGCGGCCGAGGTGGACCTCAGCCTGGCCCAGCTCGCCGTCGCCTGGGTGCTGCAGAACCCGAACGTCTCCTCGGCCATCATCGGCGCCTCCCGCCCCGAGCAGGTCGGCGAGAACGTGAAGGCCGCCGGCGTGAAACTCGAGGACAGCCTGCTCAAGCAGATCGACGAGGTGCTCGGCACCATCGTCGAGCGCGACCCGGCCAAGACCGCCCAGAACGCGCCCCAGACGAGGCCGGTATGAGCTGGTCATGGCGGTTCGAGACCGCCACGGGTGAACCCGCCGACCCGGGCGACCTGGCCACGGCCGAGTTCTCCGCCCAGGGTGACGCCGAGAGCTGGCTCGGCGAGTTCTGGCGCGAACTGGCCGAAGCCGGTGTCGCCCAGGTCCGCCTGTTCGAAGACGGCCGCGAGGTCTACGGCCCCATGAGCCTCGCCGCCCAGGAGGACTAGCTTTTCGCGCGGCTGCCGGGGTTCTGCGCGGCTGCCGGGGTTTCGCGCGGCTGCCGGGATTTGGGTGCCCGCTGCCGGGGTTTCGCGCGG
>NZ_JBHLTC010000012.1:0-210739 GCF_042434725.1 Kribbella deserti
CGTCACACCCTGCTCCTCACCCAATCGCCAACTGACTCACAACCAGCCTGGCGAAGAGGGCCACGCTTGAAAAGGCTCTTGGCTACGAACACCTGATGATTCGCGAGCTGGCCCGGCCCGCCCACCAGCCGGACGCCGGCGCACCGGATCGACGGCACGAGACCGACTGGTTCTACGCGATCACCGCGCAGCACCTCGCCGCCGCCGAGGACGTTCTGCTCCCCCGGGTCCGTCGGCTCGACGACGGTAAGGCCAAGGTGGCGGCGTACGTCGACAACGCGCGGCGGCTGGAGAAGAACCTGCGCCTGCTGAAGGCCCGCATCTACGGCGACGGCCGGGCCCAGCACCTACGCCAGTCCGACCTGTGGCGGCGCATCGATGAACTACTCGCCGAGCACGAACGGCTCGAGACGGAGTATGGCGCCATGCTGGCGGAGGAACTCGGCAGCGGCGACATCAGCTCCTTGACCGAACGGCTGCTCAGCGCCGAGGAACACGCGCCGACCCGGGCGCATCCGGTCTCACCGCACACCGGTTTCGCCGGCCGGATGGCCCATCGGATGTGGCGCCTGGCCGATACCACTTGGGACAACGCCGAGGGCCGGGTAGTACCGACGCACTACCACCGCCACCCGAAACGCGACTCCGCGCTCTCCCTTTATCTGCGCGGCGGAATGATGCCGATCCCACCGCCACCTCCGCCGGGCTAGGCCGACCAGCCGCACCTTTCATATGCACGGTCCCGCCCGCACCTGCACCGAGCTAGGCCGGCCGCACAGACCCGGCGGGAAAACGAACACCCTCCCCCGCTGCGCCTGGTTTGCGGGGGAGGGTGGCTTGGGGGCTGTTAGCCGAGTTCGTCGATCGCCTTCTGGGCGCCCGGGTGCATCTGGACCGGGGCCACCTTGGTCGCGTCCTCGAGCTTGATGCCCTTGGCCGCGGCGTTGACCTGGATCAGCGCGTCCTTGTTCTCGTAGATCAGCTTGGTGATCTTCTCCGCGAGCTCCGGCGCCATGTCCTTGCGGACCAGCAGGACGTTCGGTACCACGATCGTAGACACGTCGGCCGGCTGCTTGTACGTCGCGGCGGGAATGTCGCCGGCGGCGTACGCGTCCGGGTAGGTCTTCTGCATGGCGGGCAGTACGTCGGCCAGCGAGATCAGCTTGACGTCCTTGCCGAGGCTGGTGGTGAGGTCGGTGATACCGCTGGTCGGCAGGCCGCCGGACCACACCAGCGCGTCGATCGAGCCGCTCTTCATCGCGTCGACGGACTCGGGCAGGCCGAGCCGCTGGGCGGTGATGTCGCGGGCGGGGTCGAGACCGGCGGCCTCGATCAGGCGCCGGGCGATCACCTCGGTACCGGAGTCGGGCGAGCCGGTCGAGACCTTCTTGCCCTTGAGGTCGGCCACGGTATTGATACCGGACGAGGTCCGCACCGCAACCTGGGTGTAGTTCGGGTACAGGCGGGTCAGCGCGACGACCTCCTGCTTGACCGGGAACTTGCCCTTGCCGTCGACCGCGTCGGCCGCGGTGTCACCGAGCGAGAACGCGATGTCGTAGTTGCCCGCGACCAGGCCCTGGATGTTCTGCACCGACGCCCCGGTCTCGCTGGCCGTGGCGCGGTAGCCCTCGATCTTGGACGAGATCAGCGAGGCGAGCGAACCGCCCAGCTGGTAGTAGACGCCAGTGGTGTTACCGGTCGCGATGGTCAGACGGCCACCGTTGGTGTCATCGCCGGTGTTCGCCTCGCGTTGACCGCCACAGGCGGCCAGGGTGATGGCCGTGGCGATCGCGACCACCGTGGTGGAGAGGCGACGGATTCTCATGTCGGCACAGATCCTTCCGTTGAACTCCGCAGGCGCTGTCGCCGGCCGAGGTTGATGACCACCGCGAGCAGTAACAGGCCCAGCCCGATACCGATCGTGGTGGGCGCAAGGTACAGCAGTAACAGGGCCGCGGGCACGCACACCACGCGCTCCAGCCGGCCGGTCCGGACCACGATCCAGCCGCCGGTGACGATCGCGAGCGCGCCGACCGCGAGCGCCGAAACCAGCAGGGTCCACACCATGCCGAGCAGACTGCCCTGCCCGAGCAGGTTCGAACCGTTGTCGGTGAGAACGAAGGCGAACGGCACCAGAAAGGCGGGCAGCGTGTACTTCCACGCCTGCCACATGGTGGCCATCGCCCGCCCGCCGGTGATCGCGGCCGTCGCCACGGCGGCCAGTGCGGTCGGCGGCGACACCTCCGAGAGCACCGCGTAGTAGAAGATGAACATGTACGCCTCGGGCTTGGTGACGTCGAGCTGCACCAGCGCCGGCGCGATGATCACCGCGGCGATGATGAACGAGGCGGTCACCGGCACGGCGAGACCGAGCAGCAGCACCGCGAAGGCCGACAGCACCACCGTCAGGATCAGCACCACGGTCGCGTTCTGCGACACGGCCGCCGCGCCGGACACGATGATCTCGGCCAGGTTCAGACCCAGACCGGTCTGGGTGGTGACCGCGACGATGATGCCGGCCACCGCACAGGTGGCGACCACCGGCAGCACCGAGCGAGTGCCCTGCGCCAGCGCCACGAACAGCCGCCCGGGCGTCAGCCGGTGCTCCTTGTCCAGGAACGACAGCCCGATCTGGAGCAGGGTCGCGTAGACCACTGCCCGGAACGGCGGCACGTCCATCGCCATGAAGCCGATGATCACGAACAGCGAGATGAAGTGGTAGCTGAACCGAAGTAGCAGCTTGCGGGCCGACTTGCCCGACGGCTCGACCGCGTCGGTACCGTGCCGGCGCGCGTCCATCTCGATCGCGAACAGGATGCCGAGGTAGTACAGGATCGTCGGGATGACCGCGAAGCCGAGTACGGCCAGATAACTCGTCTCCAGGAACTCCGCGATGATGAAGGCGGCCGCACCCAGCGTCGGCGGCGACAGGATCGCGCCGATACCGGCCGCCGCGAGCATGCCGCCCGCTGGTTCCGCCGGATAACCCGCGCGCCGCAGGATCGGCCACGAGACCGTGCCCAGCGATACCGCGGTCGCCGTACCCGATCCGGACACCGTGCCGAGCAGGAAGCCGGCCAGCGTGACGGTACGCCCGGGAGCCGTGCGACTGCGTTTGAAGGCGGCGAACGAAAGATCGATGAAAAATTTCCCGGCGCCCGACGCCTCGAGTACCGCGCCGTAGATCGTGAACAACACGATGTAACTCGCTGCAACCGCCAGGGGCGTTCCGTAGAAGCCGGACGTGCCTATGAAGAGCTGCGCGATGATGGCCGGGAAGTCCACTCCCTCGTGGGCCAACGACCACGTGGTCGGCACGTAGCTGCCGTAGTAGGAGTAGGCGATGAAGACCAGGCTGACGGCCGGAAGCACCCAGCCCGTCGTACGGCGGCAGGCCTCCAGGCTCAGCAGCAGCAACAGTGTGCCGGCTAGAACGTCGAGGGTCTCCGGGATCTGCCGGCGCTCCAGGAAGGCGTCGAAGTCCAGGACCGGGTAGAGGGCAACGACGAACGCCAAAACGGCTAGTAGCCAGTCGAACACGCCTGGATTGTCGCCAGGGCGGCGGCGGTTCCGGAACGGGTTCATCACCGCGGGGACCTTCCAGCCGCGGTAGCACAGCAGGGTGATCGGCAGGATGGCGGCGAGGAAGAGGACAAGGTAATACTGCGTGCCGGTAGGTATCGGAAAGAACACCTGAAGCAGCACGCCCACACTTACGACGGCACACCAGACAGACACCGCCAGGTCCAGGGACCGGTGCAGACTTCGCGCCGGACGCTCCTGTTCGAACCCGGCGATCTCGGCCTCGGACAGCGTTCTACCGCTGTCACCGCCGATACCGACAGTCATCGCTCCGCTCCCTCCTGTGCCCGAAGGCTAGGTGTGCCCGACTCAGGGCATGGAGATTACAGATCGGCTCTTAACCAAGATCTGACACACACGTCTAACCGGCGGTGCCCTACGATCACCCCCATGAGCGGCGCCGTGAGGATCTTGCTGGTCGAGGACGATCTCGACATCGCGAATGCGCTCATCCCGGCATTGAGACGATATGGGTTGGTGGTCACACATGTGCGGACCGCCGCCGAGGCACTGGCAGCCGATCCCGGCGACCTGGTGCTACTCGATCTCGGCCTGCCCGACGGAGACGGCATCAACGTGTGCCGCCAGATCCGGACCGTCTCCGACGTTCCGGTCATCGCCGTCACGGCCAGGGGTGAGGCAGCTGACCGGGTGCGGGGATTGCGCAGTGGTGCCGACGACTACGTCGTGAAGCCCTTCGCGATCTCCGAACTGCTGGCCCGGATCGACGCGGTGCTACGCCGGACCGGGCTACTGCAACCACGTCCGCGGGTGAAGGTCGGCGACCTGACCGTGGACATCGAGGCCCGTACGGTCGAGGTGGCGGACAAGCAGATCACGCTGACCCGCAAGGAGTTCGACGTACTCGCGGTGCTCGCCTCCCACCACGGCCGGGTGGTGCCGCGCGAACAGGTCGCGCTGTACGCCTGGCAGTCGGTTTTCGAGGCCTCGTCGCGAACGATGGACGTGCACGTGGCCAGCCTGCGGGCGAAGTTGGGCCGGCCCGAACTCGTCCAGACCATCCGGGGTGTCGGCTACCGCCTCGGGGCGGATTGAGAACCGGGGACTGATTCGTGCGACGCCGCCTGCTGCAGTCTCTGGTCCCGCTGGTCATTCTGCTGGCCATCGCCGCCGCGCTGCCCCTGGCCAACTACGTGGCCTCGGGCGCGTCTCGCACGCTCTTCGTCTCCCGCAGCAACGACGCCGACTGGTTCGCCGACGTGGCCGAATCGCCTTTGCAGTCAGGTGATATCGCCACCCTGCGCCAGCTCGCGGTCCGCTACCACAAGCTCTACAACACCCCGGTGTTCATCGTCGACGTCGACAACCGCGTGATCGCCACGTCGCGATCCGGCGTGAACGTGAACGAGCCCAAGCTCAGGGCCGAACTCGACCGTACGTTGGCCGGCCGGCTCAACGACGAACCACCTGCGCTCTGGCCGTGGCGCACCGCCGACATGATCGTCTCGCGCCCGGTGGTGAACAACGGGCGCGTGCTCGGCGCCGCCGTTTTGATGGTCCCGACCGACGACACCCGGGCCGACGTACAACGCTGGCTGCTGGTGGTGCTCGGCGGCCTGCTGCTCAGCCTCGGGCTCGTCGTACTCGGCGTCGTACAGCCGGTCAGCCGCTGGGTGCTGAAGCCCCTGCAGGACCTGGACAACGCGACCCACCAGGTGGCCCGTGGCGCCCTCGACATCCGGGTGCGTACGGACGGCCGCGCGCCGGAACTCCGCCGGCTCGGCGACAGCTTCAACTCGATGGCGCTGAGCCTGAACCAGTCCCGCCAGCGCGAACGCGAGTTCGTGGCCGACGCGTCCCACCAGCTTCGTACGCCGCTCACCTCGGCGCGGATCCACATCGAGGGCCTGTCCCGGCTCTCCCCGACCGCGCGGTTCGCGCTGGCCGATATCGACCGGCTCGGGCGGATCGTGCAACGGCTGTCGCGGCTGGCCGGTTCCGACCGCCCGGTCGAAGGCGGCGACGCCGAGGGCATGGACCTGGCCGAGGCCGTCAGCGAACGCCTGATCGGGTGGTCCGCGGTGTACGCGGCGGACGATCTGGAATTGATCGTCGGCAAGATGCAGCCGGGCCGGGTGGCCTCCGAGCTGGAGATCGACGACATTCTCGACGTGCTGCTCGACAACGCGGCCAAGTACGGCCAGCCGCCGGTCGAGGTGTCCGTACTGCGAGATCAGGACGAGGTTGTGCTGCAGGTTCGCGACCACGGCCTCGGGCTCAGTTCGAACGACCTGAAGAAGATCGGCGAGCGCTTCTGGCGCAGCACCCATCACCGGGAGATGCCTGGTACCGGTCTGGGGCTGGCCATCGTCCGGGCCGAAGCCACCCGCGTCGGCGGCCGTGTCGTGGCCACCCCTGGCGCCGGCGGCGGCCTCGTCATCGAGATCCGCTTGCCTGCCCTGGACCCGGCACCGCTCCCCATGCCCGCCGAAGCCCAGCACCGCCGCTGACCCGATCCACTTGCGCCCTGCGGGGGCGGCCGGGCGTCACTCGGGCCCGGGCTCAGGTGTGGTTGGCGCGGTACCAGCGTTCGGCGGCGGGGTGGAGGGGGACGGGCATGGTGGCGATGGCGGAGCGCTGGTCCAGCGAGCCGGCTTCGGCGTGGTACTTCATCAGCTCGGGCTGACGGCGGAACAGGGTGTTGACGGTCCACCAGGCCCACGAGTCGGACAGGGTGAACTTGGCCAGCAGGAAGTTCGGGACCGACAGCGTGTTGACCGAGTTGGACAGCCCGTACACCGACGGCGGTACCGACGTCAGGACGTAACTGCCGAGGCGTTTGTTGGCCAGTTTCGCGGCCTGGGGGCCGATGTCGATCAGCCGGAAGCCGATCCGGCTCTGCAGCTTGACCAAGGGCTCGGTGGGCAGACCACCACTCCAGATCAGCGCGTCGATCTTGCCCTGCTCCAGCGCGATCGCGGCCGGGCCCAGTTCGAGATTACGCGGCTTGAAGTTGCGAATGCCCGACACGTGCAGCAGCCGCGTCGCGGTCACCAGCGTGCCGGAGTTCTCCGCGCCGACGTTGACGACCTTGTTCCTGAGGTCGCCGAGGTTCTCGATCTTCGAGCTCAACGGCACCACCACGTGCACATAGTTGTCGTGCGTTCGCGCCAGCGCCCACATCGGAATCGCGCCGCTGCGGGAGAAGACGTGCCTGCCCTCGTGGGCGTCGGCCGCGGAGTCGGCCAGGCTGAACGCGAGGTCGGCACCATCGTTCTGCGCGAGCATCCTGAGGTTCTCGACCGAGCCGTCCGTGCGCTTGGTCTGCAGCTCTTTACCGGTCACCTCGGAGACGAGCTTGGCCAGGCCCTCCCCGTACTTGTCGTAGACGCCACCGGCATTACCGGTCGCGAGCTTGGCTGGAAACGAGGGAGCTGGTTCGTCGGAGCGGCCCCGGGAGCACCCGGGCGTCACGACGGCCGCGGCGCCGGCGACGGCGGCACCGAGGAACGATCGGCGATCCATGGGCCAAAGGTAGTCGGCATTCGGCCTGGCCGCCTCCCCTCGCTCAAGTCGTGGCCAAGCCGGCCCGGCAACGCTCCCACGAGCAACCCGGAGGCGATGCCGTCTAGACGGGCGCCACCTCGGTGTGACAGCGTTGTCATGACGAACCAGGTCAGAACCATTTCACGGAGGACTTCGTGCACGACGACCGATCACTCATCGAGGAGCGGCTCAAGCGCGCCCTGAGGGAACGCATCCGCCCCGCGATCTACGGCGCCGCCGTACCGCTCGACATAAAGGTCTGGCACGCGCCGGGTGAGCCGGTGTCACCCGCCGAAGCCCTCGCGGCGCCGTACGAGCCGGCCGGCGTCGGTACGCCGTGGGGCCCGGCTTGGGGTACCGCGTGGTTCCACTTCAGCGGGCAGGTCCCGGCCGACTGGTCGGGCCAGGAGATCGAGGCGGTCATCGACCTCGGCTTCAGCGGTGGCCCGGGCTTTTCCGCGGAGGGCCTGGTGCACACCAGCAGCGGCGTTCCGCTGAAGGGCCTGCACCCGCGCCAGACCTACGCCCCGCTCTCGATCTTCGGGCCCGACGGTGGTCCGGCCGCGCCGGGCGACCAGATCGAGTTCTACGTCGAGGCCGCCGCGAACCCCGAGGTGCTCGGCTGGAACGCGTTCGCGCCGATCGACGACCTGGGCAGCAAGCCGAAGCCGGGCGGTAAGCCCATCTACGAGCTGCGCCGGGCTGACCTGGCCGTCTTCCACCCGGAGGTCTGGGACCTGATCCTGGACCTGGAGGCGCTGGACGGCCTGCAGAAGGAATTGGCCGAGAGCGAGCCGCGGCGCCGGGAGATCCTCCGCGCGATCAGCCGCGCGCTGGACGTCCTGGACTACGAGAACGTGCCAGGAACCGCCGCGGACGCCCGAGCCGAACTGACCGACGTACTGAGCCGTCCGGCCCATGCGAGCGCTCACCAGCTCTCGGCCGTCGGACACGCGCACATCGACTCCGCGTGGCTCTGGCCGCTTCGGGAGACCAAGCGCAAGGTGGCCCGCACGGTGTCTAACGTGGCCAACCTGGCGCAGGAGTACCCGGAGCTGGTCTTCGCGTTCTCCCAGGCCCAGCAGCACGCCTGGGTCAAGGAGAACTACCCCGAGGTCTGGGAGCGCCTGAAGAAGGCTGTCGCCGACGGCACGATCGTTCCGGTCGGCGGGATGTGGGTCGAGTCCGACACCAACCTGCCCGGTGGTGAGGCGCTGGCCCGGCAGTTCATCCACGGCAAGCGGTTCTTCCTCGACGAGTACGGCATCGACACCCAGGAGGTCTGGCTGCCGGACTCCTTCGGCTACACGGCGGCCCTACCGCAGCTGGTGAAGCTGTCCGGCTCCAAGTGGTTCCTGACCCAGAAGATCTCCTGGAACAAGGAGAACCGCTTCCCCCACCACACCTTCTGGTGGGAGGGCCTCGACGGTACGAGGGTGTTCACGCACTTCCCGCCGATCGACACGTACAACTCCGACCTATCCGGCCGGGAGCTCGCACACGCTCAGCGGAACTTCGCCGAGAACGGCGCGGCCACGCGTTCCCTGGTGCCCTTCGGGTACGGCGACGGCGGTGGCGGTCCCACCCGGGAGTTCATCGCGACGGCCCGTCGGGTGGCCAACCTGGAGTCCAGCCCGAAGGTGACGATCGAGTCGCCGACGGAGTTCTTCAGCGCGGCAGAGGCCGAGTACCCGAATGCGCCGGTGTGGTCGGGTGAGCTCTACCTGGAGATCCACCGCGCGACGTACACCTCACAGGCCAAGACCAAGCAGGGCAACCGGCGTAGCGAGCACCTGCTGCGCGAGGCCGAGCTGTGGGCGGCAAGCGCCGTTGTCGCCGGCAAGCTCGACAGTTACCCGTACGAGGAGTTCGACCGGCTCTGGAAGGTCGTACTGCTCAACCAATTCCACGACATCCTGCCGGGTAGTTCGATCTCCTGGGTGCACCGCGAGGCCGAGGCGACGTACGCGAAGGTGGCCGAGGAGCTCGAGTCGATCATCGGCCGGTCGCTTTCGGCACTGGCGGGTGAAGGGTTCGAGCCGGTGACGTTCAACGCGGCACCGCACAGCCGTGGTGGTGTCGCCGCACTCGGTGCGGGTCACCGCACCACCGAGGACGCGCCGGTCACGGTCGACCAGGGCGTACTCGACAACGGCCTGATCCGGGTCGCGGTCGACGAGCGCGGGCTGATCACCTCGGTGTACGACGTTGCCGCCGAGCGCGAGGTCATTGCCCCGGGCAACGTGGCGAACCTGCTGCAGATCCACGTGGACACCCCGAACCAGTGGGATGCCTGGGACGTCGACTCGTTCTACCAGAACAACGTCCGCGACATCACCGAGGTGGATTCGGTCGAGTTCAGCGCGCCGTCCGAAGACGGTGACGGCGCGGGCACGGTCGTGGTGAAGCGCTCGTTCGGCCGGTCCAGCATCACCCAGACACTGCGGTTGCGCCCGGGCACCAAGCGGGTCGACATCGAGACTGAAGTCGACTGGCACGAGTCGGAGAAGTTCCTCAAGGCGGCTTTCGGAGTCGACATTCACGCGGATCGCTCGGCCTCGGAAACCCAGTTCGGGCACATCTTCCGCCCGACCCACCAGAACACCTCGTGGGATGCGGCCAAGTTCGAGATCGCCGCGCATCGCTGGGTACACGTGGGCGAGCCCGGGTACGGCGTGGCCGTGGTGAACGACTCCACCTACGGGCACGACATCACCCGCACGGCCCGCGAGGACGGTGGTACGACGACCAACATCCGGCTGTCGGTCATTCGCGCGCCGCGGTTCCCCGACCCGCAGACCGACCAGGGCGTGCACGTCATCAACTACGCGCTGGTGGTCGGCGCGGGTATTCCGGAGGCCGTCGAAGAGGGCTACCGGATCAACCTGCCCGAGCGCGTTGTCAGCGGCGCGGCGGCACCTTCGCCGATCGTTGCCGTGGACAACGGCAACGTCATCGTCGAAGCGGTCAAGCTGGCCGACGACAAGTCCGGTGACGTCATCGTCCGGTTGTACGAGTCCAGCGGTGGTCGCTCCCGGGCGACACTGACCGCCGGGTTCGAGGTGGCCGCGGTGACCGAGGTCGACCTGCTGGAACGCCAGCTGGCCGATCGCGACCTGGTCGACGGCGGCGTCTCCTTCGAGCTCCGCCCCTTCCAGATCCTCACCCTCCGCCTCAAGCGCGCCTAGCCCCTACGCAACCGAGGGCCCCTGCCAACCTGGCGGGGGCCCTCGCCCGCTTCTGCTAGGCGTTCATGCGCCGGAACCCGCCCTCTCAGCACGGCCGTCCTCTGCAGGCCCGCGCACAGAAGAGGGCGGATTCCGCCTTATCGCACCTCGCTTGCGGTTTGGGCGACGATTTCGCCGAAGGCGGCCATTCCCCGCCAGCTCGGGTGCAACGGCGCGGCGGCCGAGGTCGGTACCAGCCCTTCGAGCCAGCGACTGGTGATCGGCGCGCAGGCATCGTGCCCGATGCTCGGCGTACGCAGGTCGACGTACGTCGCTCCGTGCGCCGCGGCCTGTTGCGCCAGCATCGTGTTCAGGCGATCCACCGTGGCCTGCAGATAGTCGGCGTCGACGGACCAGACCGGCACGGCCGGGAAGCATCCGCCCGGGCGGACGTACGTGCCGTATCCGGTGACGAGGACCTTCGCGTTCGGGGCGAGCTCGCGAATCCGGGCGAAGGCCTGGCCCACCGAGGGCGCCGCCGCGGCGATTCGTGCGGCTAGTTGGTCCTTGCCGCCGGCGGTGTAGCGCGCCTTGCACGACGTACCGGCCGGCGGCGGCAACAGGTTGATGCAGCTCAGAGCGGCGGGGACCAGGCCGGTGTCGTTGCCGCCGATCGCCACCGTCACCAGGTCGGTGGAGTCCTTCAGCGCGTTGAACTGCGGTGGGACGAACCCGAACTGCTTACTGGTGAAGTCGGGTACCACCGCGCCGGAGCAGGAGACGTCGGTCAGCTGCGCGCCGAGCGCTTTCGCGGCCACGTGCGGGTAGTTCAGGCTGGACCGCAGGCAGGCCACCGAGATCTGCAGCGGGATCAGCGGCCCGGCCGCCGCTGAATCGCCCAACGCGACGTATTCGTAGGGCTCGGCCTCGGCTGCGGCAGGGGTGGTCGGGGCAAGCAGGCCGAGCAGCGCGGCCGCCGCTGCGAGGCCGGTTAGCGCACGTCGTCTCATGAACCCTCCGTGGTGGCGAAGTTACCGATGGGAAGCATCTGCAGACATGATCGACCACCAACGGCCCGCCGGTCGCTGGGTGGCTACCCAGACTTCTGGAGGTGTTCTTTGTGACGTGCCACAACCCTGCCCGGCTGAGCGGGCTGGATCCGGCTCAGCCCGATCAGCCGGCTCGACTGTTCGCCGCTAGGGCAGGTCAGTCCTCGTAGAGCTCGTCATCGTCCTCGACCACGTGCACCGCGGCCTCTTCCGCGCTGGCGCCCGCGCCGTCGATACCGATGTCCTCCGCGATCAGGTCCTTGTCCTCGTCCGTGTGCGCGCCCTCGTCCGGCGCAACCAGCCGGCCCGAGCGGGCGCCACCGACCTCGGGGCCACCGACGTTCTCGGTCTCCTCGGCGTACGGGTCGATATCCGGCTCTTCCTGGGCGATCCGCTGGTCCAGCGTCTCGCCGGCAAGTGCCTCCTCGGCGGTGTTGCCGAAGCCTTCAGCCGGAGACCACTTCTCGGGCGGCGAATAGCCCTCGTCGAGCACATCGTCCACGCCCCGGTCGTCCAGGCTGTCCCCCGGCTGCAGCTGGTCCTCGTCGTCGACGCTGTAGCTTCCGTAGTCCTCGCTGTTGTTCTCGGTCATGCCTCCACCTTGTCCACCCGGAACGCCGGACGCAAGGACGCTGCCCGCCTGTCGGCCTACCGTGGAGGGGTGACGACGCCACTGCTCGACACACGGACCCTCGATCGGCGGACGGCCCGCACGCTGCCGCCGGGGCCGCGCCTGCCGATGCTGCTGCAGACGATCCTGTTCGCCAGTCACCGGTCGCGGTTCTTCCCCTGGCTGCGACGACGGTACGGCGATGTGGCGACCATCCGGATCGTGCCGCGCGGCCGGGTGGTCGTCGTCCTCAGCGATCCGGCCGATATCCGCACGCTCTTCTCGCTGCCGATCACCGCCTCGCATAGCGGCGAGGGCAACGCCGTACTGCAGCCGATCATGGGCGACCACTCGCTGCTGATCCTGGACGAGGACGAGCACCTGCGAATCCGGAAACAGCTCATGCCCGCGTTCCACGGTCACGCCCTGCGCGGGTATCGCGACCTGATCGCCGATCTGGCCGAGGCCGAGGTGGCGAGCTGGACGCCCGGTCAGCCGTTGCGACTGGCCGACCGGATGCGCGCGTTGACGCTGGAGATCATCCTGCAGGTGGTTTTCGGTATGACCGACGGCGAACGCCTCGACCGGCTCCGGCCGTTGCTCGATCGCGTCGTCTCGGTCAATCCGGTGATCATGCTGGGCGGGTTCTATCCCCGCCTGCTGCGGTACCCGCCGTGGCGCTGGTACGTCGACGCGCAACGTGAGGCCGACAAGCTCCTGTACGACGAAATCGCGGCCAGGCGGGCAAGTCCGGATCTGGCCGGGCGCACCGACGTACTGTCCCGGCTTTTGCAGAACGGCGAGTGGTCCGACCTCGAACTGCGCGATCAGCTGGTCACGTTGCTGCTCGCCGGACACGAGACGACGGCCACCTCGCTGGCGTGGACGTTGCACGACCTGGCCCGGCTGCCGGAGGTACTACGCAAAGCGCAGACGGGCGGTGACGAATACCTGGAAGCGGTGACGAAGGAGTCCCTGCGGCGGCATCCGGTGATCTACCAGGTGGGCCGGCGGCTGACGGAAACGGTCGAGCTGGCGGGATATCACCTGCCGAGAGGTACGACGGTGATGGCCGCGATCGGGCTGGTCCATGCGGATCCGGCGCATTATCCGGAGCCGGAGGTGTTCCGCCCGGAGCGGTTCATCGAGGGCCAGCCGGCGCCGTGGATCCCCTTCGGCGGCGGAGTACGACGCTGCCTCGGCGCGGGTTTCTCCATGCTCGAGTCCACGGAGATCCTCCGAGCCACCCTCGCCCGCTACACCCTCCACGCCCCCGACCCCACCCCCGAAACCCCCCACGCCCGCAACGTAACCCTCACCCCCTCCAACGCCACCACCCTCATCCCATTCCCCCGCTGACTCCGGATGACCCGCCACGTGTGACTTCTCGCCGTGTGGCGCGTGGTTCGGTGGGGGTGGCTGATGATGGGGGTGTGGATCCGGTTCGGTTGACGCTTGAGCAGTTGCGGGAGCTTCGGGATGATGTGGCGCCTCAGGCGGCGCGGCGGTCCCGGGCTTCGATTCGGCGGCGCGTCACGCGGTTGAAGGATCGGGCGTTCTTCGTCGCCCAATGCGCCCTTGCCGCCGGAGTGGCCTGGTGGCTCGCCCGCTACGTCCTCGGCCATGACATGCCGTTCTTCGCCCCCGTCGCCGCCATGGTGTGCCTCGGGTTCAGCTTCGGCCAGCGCCTCCGCCGGGTCGCCGAGGTCATGGTCGGTGTGGCCGTTGGCGTAGGAATCGGCGATCTGTTCGTGCACCTGTTCGGCACCGGCGTCTGGCAGATCGTCTTCGTTGTCGGCCTGGCGATGAGCGTCGCCGTACTGCTCGGCGCGGGCGGTCTGATGGTCACCCAAGCGGGTATCCAGGCCGCGATGGTCACCACCCTCCTACCCGATCCCAGTGCCGGGGTCAGCCGCTGGCTCGACGCGGCCTTGGGCGGAGCCGTCGCGCTCGCGGCAGCGACCATCGCCCCGGCGGCCGCTATTCGCCGCCCGAGGCAGCAGGCCGCCGAGGTCCTCAACGAACTCGCGTCCATCCTGCTGGAGACCGCCGACAGTTTGACCGCGCACGACGATGCCGCCGCGACGGACGCCCTTCGCCGGGCCCGCGCCAGCGAGTCGTTGCTGGACGACCTGCGCAGCGCCGCCGCGGAAGGTGTCGCCGTGGTCCGGATGTCGCCGTTCCGCCGACGCCACAAGGGCCGGGTCCAGCAGATCGCCGATCTCGTCGTACCGCTCGACCGGGCGATCCGCAACGTGCGGGTGCTGGTCCGCCGGGTGGCCGTGTCGATCTGGCGGGACGAGCGGATGCCGGCGGAGTACCCGGCCCTGCTCGAACGCCTCGCCGACGGCACCCGGCTGATCGCGGAATCGCTGTTCGAGCCGAATGCCCGGGTGGCGGCCCATCGCGTTCTCGGCGAACTCGGCCGCCGTACCGCGGAGATGCCCATTCCGGGCTCGCTGTCTGCCGTGGTGGCGCTGGGCCAGATCCGCTCCACCATCGTCGACCTGCTCGAACTGACCGGCGCCTCGTACGACGAGGCCCGGGCGCTGGTTCCGCTGCGTCCGGACGGCCTCGACGAGAAGTGACCTAGGTCACAGTCAAAACCCGCGTCATAGAACCCGGGGCCCGTACGTCTCTTGGGCATGACGATCCACCGACTGATGGCGGCCTTCGCGACCGAACCGGTGCACCTGCGCCGGACGGACGCCGACGCCCCCAGCAACGCATCGCACCCCACCCCGGCCCACGCGGCCGGTAGCCCCCCAGACGACCGGCCCACCGTCGCCGCCGAATGACGCGATAACCGGTCCCGGCGAACAGGCGGCGCACCGGCCGGTCTTTCCCACCGAGTCAGACCGTACGGAAGTCGCACGACGCTAGAGGCGCCCAGTTTGCGCGCGCCGTCTGTTCACCGCACTAGGACCCGCTGGTCCAACCTGACGCCGAATGCGCGAGGCTCAGGCTGGACCAGCGGGTTCTTATACGTTCAGCCCTGGAAGTCCTCGAAACCCGCGACCGTCACCTCGGTCAATACCGAGTTCGCGATGAAGCACTCCGCGTGCGCCCGGTGGTGCATCCGCCCGAGGGCCTCCGCGGCCGGGGTTTCCCCCGCGAAGACGATCTGCGGATTGAGCACCACCTTGGTGATCGCGATCTTGCCGTTGGCGTTCTTCTCCATCAGGCCGACGGCGTGATCGGTGTACGAGTCGACCACCAGCCGCTTCTTCGCCGCGATCGCCAGGAACGTCAGCATGTGGCAGGACGACAACGCCGCCACGAACGCCTCTTCGGGATCGACCGGGCCCTCGCTACCGAGGTACGCCGGATTGGCCGATCCGGCGACGGTGACACCGCCGTCGAAACGCCACTCGTGGTCCCGGCTGTAGGTCTGATAAGTGAACTCGTGCTCACCACGGGCCCACACCACGTCCACCACATGCTCCGACACGAGGCCTCCAGAATCAGCGTTGCAGGGCGGTATCCCGGCAGCGGTCCGCAACCGCGACAGGATTGCATCGTACGGCGACACCGCCGGGCAGGTGCGCCACGAAGTCGCTGTCGTAGCGAGCGGCCATGCCGACGACCGGGAAGTCCGTGGTGATCACCTGCGCGCCGCTGCCCAGCGCGATGCCGACGCGGCTGAAGTCGCGCGTGAGGATCGTGCTCATCGGCTCGTCCGACCGGGTCCGGACCAGGTAGCCCTTACGAACCAGCCGCTGGATCTCGGCCGTGTTCGCGCCACGCGGATCGTTCACCATCGTGACCGCCGCGTCCGGCTCGCCCTCGGGTCCGCGGGTGAAGGCCGCCCGGCCTTCCAGGTTCGGCCGGTCGGCCCGGTAGGCGTCCCGGATCGCGCCGGGCCCGCCGTTGTCGAAGAAGAACATCACCTTGCCGCGAACGTCGTTGACCTTCGGCCAGCCCTTGGTCAGTACCGACTGCTCCAGCGTCAGCCCAGGACGCCGTACGTCGTCCGGCGTGAGCAGGTCGTCGGGGCCGAAGACCGAGCGGATCTCGGTGTCGATGCCGTTGAGCTGGTTCGCGTCCCACGGCGGGCTCTGGGCGCCACCGGCCGCGACGATGCGCGGGTCGGACTGCTTCAGCTCGAGCTGGATCACGATCGGCGTGTGCCGGGGATTCGCGTCCGACCAGGTCTTCACTTGCCGAAGGCAACTGACGAAGGACCGGCAGGTGGTGTTGTAGTCGAAGTCCGCGATGTGCATGACCTTGATACCGGGCTTGGCCAGCTCCGGATCATTCAGCGGCGGCAATCCGGCGAGGCGGCGCAGCAGCGGGTTGGCGTAGAGGCCGCCGGCCGGGTCCGGGAAGAGGTCGAGCTCCAGCGCGCGGATGTTCTGGGCGCCGAGCTGATCCGGCAGCGACGCGTGCGAGTACCACAGATTGCCGGCATTCGGGTCCTGGCTGAGCTGGAGCTTCTTCTCGGTATCGGACAGCTCACGGTGGTAGGCGTTGTGCGCGCCGATGAACTGGGTCTGGTTCAGGCGCACGCCACCCGACGCACGATCCAGCGTGGGCCAGGCGACACCGGTCAGCGCCACGGCCATCGAGACCGCGCCGGCGACCAGCGAACGACGAGACAGCATTTCGGCTCCTATCGAAAACCACAGGGGGAAACGTGCCGCGCCCCGTCGTTCAGGGCCGTACGGCAGCGGCGGGCTGAACAGGACGCGGGCCGGGACCTTATGCCGGGGCCGCCCGGCTCGCAAGGGCGCACGTCAGCAGATCGCGGCCTGATGAACGGCGGATGGGCAGCAGGCAAGCGGCGCGCAACGACCGTTCGGCGCGGAATCCTTGCGGCTGGGCGCGAGCCGTCGCCGCGGTGACAGCGTTGTCCACCGCTCGCGGGCACAATGGCGCTATGGCGACCATCTCGCCGGGCGATCAGCCCGAGCCTCTGGGGTACTCGCTGCGCCGGGTCCCGACCCAGGACCGGGCCAGCGCGCAGGTCGAGCGCATTCTCGACGCGGCCTGTGTCGAGGTGACCGAACGCGGTTACGACACCGCCTCCACCAGCAGCATCGCGAAGCGGGCCGGTATCGCGGTGGGATCGGTCTACCGGTATTTCCCGGACAAGCGGGCGCTGATGCAGGCGGTCGAACGACGCAACCAGCGCCGGTACGCCGAGGCCGTTCGCGAACGCATGGCCACGGTCACCGGCTGGCGCGAGGCGGTCGACGTCACGCTCGACACCTTCCGCGAGATGCACGGCGCCGATCCGGGCTTTCGCGCGGTGGCGCTCAGTGGTCTCGGCGATCCGGACCTGGAGACCACGCCGGGTGAGTTCGACGACGATCACGCGGCGGAGTTCGGCGATCTGCTGGTCAGCCGGTTCGGCGCGCGGGAGAGTCGCGAGTTCCGGCTGGCGGTGACGATGTCGATCACCATGGGCGAAGCCGTGGCACACCTGGCGGATCGTCTGCCCGAGGCCGACGCCACCCACGTACTGGTGACCGGCCGGGCCGCATTGCATCAACTGCTCGAACCGCACCTGCCGTAGGAGGTGCGTCGCTGCGCCGAGCGGATCTCCCGTCCCCGAGTGGGACGGGAGATCTGGCCTCTCCCAGGTCGTCGGAGCGGGCCCGTTACTGTGCCGCGGAAGGAAGCCGGCCGGTCAGCTGACCCCGGCGCGGATGCCGGCAGTCGTAGCTGACGACCACACGTTCACCTTTGGCGTACATCTTCGCGGCGCTGACCGGGAGCCGGCGGACGGCCTCGAACGGCCCGTCACTGCCCCGGGTGTAGTACTGCGCCGTGACCTCGATGTATTCGGACGGGGCGTCGCCGTCCACCTGCCCCCGGAGCGGTCCCCGCACCCGGGTTACCTCACCAACTGTCAGCTCGGAGCCGGCCTTACGCCTCGGCCGGCCCGCGACCACGTCGGCAATGATGCATGTCGTGACTAGCAGCACCAAGCCGAACCCGACGATTACTGCGATCCACATGGCACTCACCCCCGACACACCGCCGGTTTGCGGCGTTATCGTCGTATCAAGGCTTACTCATGCGGGAGGTCCCGCACAACCGGTTTGACGCCAGGTTCGGCCAGTCGGTTCCCACAGGTAATGACAAATTCGCCGTCAGGTTCCGAACATGCCGAAGTCGTACGCCGCCGGCACCGGCTTTTCCGTCCCCAGGGCCTTCTGAACGGCCTGCCACAGTTCGGCCAACTGGTTCGCGCCTTCCCGAAGTCCGGGTAGCTCGATTCCCTCTGCCAGCAGGCTTTCCGCGCCCTGCGCGTCTCCACGAGCGAGACGCAATCTAGCCTCGGCCAACCGCACACGCGGGTCCTGCCGAATTTCACCCGAAAGGGCATTGAGAAAGGCCGAGGCCTGTTCAGTCGTCCCAAGTACGTCGAGGATCTCGATCGCCAGCGGGCGGTTCTCCGGCGCGAGTTCCGCCGCACGCAGGTAAGCAGTGATCGCGTCGTCCGTACGTCCTTCGCTCAAGTACGCGACGGCCAAGTTCCTCAAGGCCCATGGCGATTCGGCAAGCTCCAGGGACTTCTGCCAGGCGTCGACCGCCTCGGCCTGGCTGCCGGCATACCAGCGGGCTACACCCCGGTGGTACCAGACGAGCCAGTTGTCGGCGGCTTGCTCGAGTTGAGAGGCCCACGCCACCAGGGTCCCGTCAGGTGGTTCCAGCGGATCCGTGGCCGGAAGCTGTCCCTGCAAGAGCGGGAGCCACGCGCGCTCCCTTTCGGTCTGCGAGTCCTCTGCAAACGGCGTACCGGGTGAGACCTCCCAACCGGTACGAGCTATCTCCAGAGCGCCCCAACCCGAACCAACCGCTAGAGCCTCTTTGGGCGAGGTATCAGCCGTCGCGAGCCAACGGTCGTACCGCTCGGCCAGATCCGTCGCAGACAGCCGCAGCTCGCATACCGCGTCCACCCCAGCCGTTGCGGCTGACCAGTCTTCACCGTGTACGACGGTCGGATCCGCCTCCAACCGGCCGTACGCCTCAAGCCAAGACCAACTGGTTCGAGCCGGTAGCGGGAGGTGTTCCATCTGAGTACGCGCAAGCCCCGCCTGGATCTCCGCGTAGCCATGACCGCCCTTGCCCGGCGCGAGCCACTCCTGCCAGCGGTGACCGCCCTGGCCTTCGCCCCAGACGAAGAGCTTCCGGCCGCGAAGGCGTTCCGTGGAGACCTGCACGAGTCCCGTACCGGCGGCGTCGAGCGAGGCGATCCACGGCCGCTGCTCCGGCGGTACCTCGAAGAAGAAGTCGACGGCCTGCTGATGGTTCATGGGGTACGAAAGGTCAACGCCCAGGTACTCAGGTACGTCGACCAGGTCGAGGCGGCTCCCATACCCGAACCGCCAGGCCTGGTTGGCCGGCGCGAGGACTCTCGTACCGGGCGCTTGCTCCACTGCGATGTTCGACCACCAATAGATCGGTACAGCCAGGTCGGACGGGTTCTGGACACGTACGCCGACGTAGAGGAGGTCCGACTCGCGCGGTAGCCAGAAGTCGATCTGGACGACTAGACCGCGGCTACGTTCCCACTCCCACAGGCGAAGCATCGGAGTGCCGTCAGGACCTTCAACCTGCGCTGCGTGCATCGGGCTGCAGGTACCGGTCCAGTGGCCGGTACTACCTAGGTTCCACTCGACGCCTCCTGCGAACCAGGCGTTGCGCAGAGCCAGGTTGGCCGGCTGCAGGACGGGATTCCGGTACAGGAGCTCCTGGTCGAACGTCTTGTCCACCAGCGAGTACAAGCGGCCACCGAGTCCCGGGAGGATCGTCGCCCGCAGGTAGTCGTTCTCGAGGACTAGCGCGGGTAGAGACTCTTCAACCCGGTTCCGGCCGTAGCCGTCCTGGTCCAGGCAGGGCAGCACGCTGTGGAGTCGCCCGTACTGCATGTTCTCCCGCAGCTCGGCGGGAAGCTCATCGAGGTTCTCGACATCGTGGAGTTCCTGCGGGTTCCGCAGCGGCGGCAGCGGGTTCTCCGGGCCGAGAGCGGCTACGGGCAGAACCAGGTCATCAGGAAAGAGTCTCGTCGTCACCCGCCCAGTCTGCCGCCAACCCACCCAAAAGTCTCGCCATAACTGCCCACAACTCCCCCTTTCGAGCACCATCGATCACTCCGTCACCGCACTGAACCTCTCAAGCCGCTGCGTCGATTGGTCTGGATTTGCCCCGCTGGAGGAGCGAGTCAGTTGTCCGCAACGGTGCATGCGGGCAAATTGGGACGAATCGACGCAGCGGCTGAGGGCACGCGGTCGTTTCGGGGGATCCGGTGCTGGCGCGGGCCGCGGAAGCCGTTATGGGTTCGAGATCAGGCCGAGCAACCTATTACCGGGGTGAGGCGTCTCCACAGCACTACAGGTCGGCAGTCGGCCTGGCCTCAGGGGGAGGACCCGATATGAACACCATGCTTCGCCGCGTAGCGGTTTCACTTGCCGCGACCGCGGTTGCCACCACCGTTGCCCTGGCCGGCGCCGCGGGCGCTTCGGCCGGCTCGACCGCGGGCGACGCCCAGAGCTGCCTCAACTCACTCACAGGCCGTGGAACGGCGACGCCCGCGTCGATCGTCTACCCGGCACAACCCGCGCAGGTGACGTTGTCCACCTCGCAGTACGCGGGAGACCTCTGCAAGGGCCTGTCCGTTTCGATCGGCATCAGCCGCACCGACCTGACTGGATTCAAGGCGGCGAACGCCGGCGACTCGCGCTGGATCACGCCGGGCAAGCAGCGGTTCTCCGCCCAGTTCGTGCTGCCGCCGAACCAGCCCGGAACCTGGATGACCCGCCAGATCGCGGTCAAGGACCTCGCGGGCCGCACGGCGGTTAAGACCTTCACCGCAACGGATTCCCCGACCAAGGTGACGATCAAGCGCGAGTCGTTCCTGACCGGAAAGCCGACCGGTTCGGCCATCACCCACCCGTACGTGACGGCTCGCCTCACGGCGTGGAGTTCCGTCGGCACGATGGCCCACCTGGTCGGTCAGAACGTGCTCGTTCAGGTCAGGGCGCCGGGCTCGTCGACGTACGTCACGATCGCCCAGCGCAGGACCGGCGACAGCGGTTACATGGGCATCAGCGTGCCGGTCGGGAACTACCCGAAGCACGATCTGCGACTGGTGTTCATCTCGCCGTTCCAGACGATCGCGTCCGACTACACCTACCTGGGCCGGATCGCCTGACCTGCCAGCTGGCCGTTTAGTTGCCTGAGGCCCGTTTCCGTCAACCGGAGGCGGGCCTCAGGTCGCGCGAGACACCGCGCGCAGAATCGTGGGCAGGAAGGCCTGTTCGAGTCGGCCGGCCGGAAGGCGATCGGGCTCGACCAGAGATTGGGCCATCCCGCCTTCGCGGATGGCGACCAACAGACGCGCGAGCAGATCCACGTCCACCGTCGGAGTCCGGCCGGCACTGGCGAACAGCCGCCGCAGCAACTCGGCCAGTTCGCCGCGCAATCGCTCGTCATGGGCGGTCAGGATCTCGGCCGCCTTCGCATTGCGCGCGGCGTGCAGGGTGAATTCGGCGGACACCAGGTGCCAGCGTTCGTCCTGCTCCTCCAGCACGAGCCGCTCGACCAGCGCCTCCAACGGATCGGCCACGTCCGCCAGCTCGTCCACCACGGCCGCGACCCGTTCGAGGATGTGCCCCGTGCGCAGGTCGAACAGCGCGAAGAACAACTCGTCCTTGGTGGCGAAGTTCGAGTAGAAGGCGCCGCGGGTGAATCCCGCCTGCTCACAGATGTCCTCGATCGTCGCGGCGTGGAAGCCCTTGGCCGCGAACATCTGCAAAGCTGCGTCGAGGAGCCGTGCATGGGTCTGCGGACGGCGCTTGGTCGGCCCCTTCGGCATTCCGGCTCCCCGTTGACAGGCACGGCTGACGCGCAAAGAATACAGGGACGAATCGGATACGTCGATGTATCCGATTGCGGCGCTTGACAGGGGTGTGAGATGGACGCGGATGTGATCGTTGTCGGCGCGGGACTGGCCGGACTGGCTGCCACGGCCGAACTGGCCGACGCGGGCAAAAAGGTGCTGCTGCTCGACCAGGAACCCGAAGCGTCGCTGGGCGGTCAGGCCTTCTGGTCCTTCGGCGGCCTGATGTTCGTCAACTCCCCGGAACAACGCCGGCTGGGTATCAAGGACTCGCGCGACCTGGCCATGCAGGACTGGCTGGGCTCGGCCGGGTTCGATCGGCTCGACGACCAGGACAAGTGGGCCCGGCAGTGGGCCGAGGCGTACGTCGACTTCGCGGCCGGGGAAAAGCGCCCGTGGCTGCACGCGCAGGGCGTTCGGTTCTTCCCGATCGTCGGCTGGGCCGAGCGCGGCGGGTACGACGCCGCCGGGCACGGCAACTCCGTGCCGCGGTTCCACGTCACCTGGGGTACCGGTCCGGGCCTGGTGGCGCCGTTCGAGCGACGCGTGCGCGAAGCCGTCGAGAAGGGCCTGGTGCGGTTCGGATTCCGCCATCGGGTCGACGAGCTCACGGTCACGGGCGGGGTCGTCGACGGCGCTCGCGGCAAGATCCTCGAACCCAGCTCGGTGGCCCGCGGCGAGGCGAGTTCGCGTGTCGAGGTGGCGGACTTCGAGCTCAAGGCGCAGGCCGTCATCGTCACCTCGGGCGGTATCGGCGGCAATCACGACCTGGTCCGGGCGAACTGGCCCGCGCGACTCGGCAAGGCGCCCGCGCACATGATCTCCGGCGTACCGGCGCATGTGGACGGCCGCATGCTCGGCATCACCCAGACCGCGGGCGGCCGGGTGGTGAACGAGGACCGGATGTGGCACTACGTCGAGGGCATTCACAACTGGGACCCGATCTGGCCGATGCACGGTATCCGCATCCTGCCCGGGCCGTCATCGCTGTGGTTCGATGCCCTGGGCAAGCGTCTGCCGGTGCCGTTGTTCCCCGGTTTCGACACCCTCGGCACGCTGTCGCACATCATGAAGACCGGCTACGACTACAGCTGGTTCGTGCTGACGCAGAAGATCATCGAGAAGGAGTTCACGCTCTCGGGCCAGGAGCAGAACCCGGATCTCACCGGCAAGGACATTCGTGGTGTGCTCGGCCGGGCCCGCGGTGGCGCGTCCGCACCCGTGCAGGCGTTCATGGACAAGGGCAGCGACTTCGTCATCCGGGACAACCTGGCCGACCTGGTCCGCGGCATGAACGAGCTGACCGAGACGCCGCTGATCGACCTGGCCGATCTCGAACGCCAGATCGTCGCGCGCGACCGGGAGATCGACAACACCTTCACCAAGGACGCCCAGATCACCGCTCTGCGCGGCGCCCGGAACTTCATCGGCGACAAGCTGATCCGGGTGGCCAGCCCGCATAAGATCCTTGACCCGAAGGCCGGGCCGCTGATCGCGGTGAAGCTGAACATCCTCACCCGCAAGTCCCTCGGCGGCCTGCAGACCGACCTGGACTCACGGGTCCTGCGCTCCGATGGCTCGCCCCTGCCCGGGGTGTACGCCGCCGGTGAGGTGGCGGGCTTCGGCGGCGGCGGCGTCCACGGCTATCGCTCTCTGGAGGGAACGTTCGTCGGTGGCTGTCTGTTCACCGGACGAACCGCGGGCCGCGCCGCCGCCAAAGCCCTCTAGCGGCTGGTGCTTTGGCGCTGCCACCAACGGTCAGAACACCTGGACCATGAGGTCGGCGAACAGCTCCTGGTCGTCGATCTCCAGGCCGCGCGAGCTGAACCACGCGGCCATGTTGCGGCAGTCCCGCAGCAGGAATTCCATGCCCTGCGGGTTGCCGACTACGTCCACGACCTGAGGCAGATCGATCATCACGATGCGATCACCCTGGGCCAGCACGTTGTACGGCGACAGGTCTCCGTGCGCGAGGCCTGCCCGGGCGAGCTCGCGCATACCGTGGCGAACCTGCTCGAAGTACGACGCGAGCAGATCCCCCTTCGGCCGGGTCTGCGCGAGCCGTGGCGCGGCACCACCTTGACCGTCGTCGATGAATTCCATCAACAACTCGGTGCCATCGATCTGCACGGGATACGGAACCGGCACACCGGCGGTCCAGAGCCGGCACAACGCGTCCCATTCCGCGTAGGCCCATTGGCCGGAGGCGACACTCCGCCCGTGCTGGGTCTTCTTGGCCATGGCGCGGCTGTCCCGGCTGTTCCGGGTCCGCCGCCCCTCGACGTACGAGCTGCTGCGGTGGAACGACCGATGCTCCTCGGTCCGGTACCGCTTGGCCGCGAGCAGCGAACTCTTCGCGGGGTCGGTACCGATCGCCTCGACGGCGCGTTCGACCAGGAAGACGTCCGCTTCCTTGCCGGTTTTGAGGATGCCGAGCTCGGTGTCGATCGCGGCCTGTGCCGTCACAACCCAGTCGGGCCGGGGCTCCGGGCCGCGAGAACCGCGCTCGACATCCAGCCAGGTGGACCACCGTTGTCCCACCGCGAGTTCCTCATCGACCTGCTGGAACTCGAAGGCAAAGCCGGACTCGTCCGGGAAATGCTCCTGGTACTCGTCCTGGCCTAGGTCAGGAGTGACGGTGGGATCGTCGAAGCCGAAAGCGGAATCAGGGGACTGCGGATTGGTGCTGAAAACGTCCGAAGACATCAGGTGAACTCCTGTGCTGAGAAGCGAAACGGGCGCGGGCATGCCGCAGCACACTGATGGCCATCCGTCACACCTCCTCAACTCAAGCAGCTCACGCTCAGCCGCACTCCCCGCAAGGTTCCCGCACCACCCCCCACCCCGCAACCCATTTATCCAACACCGGAACCACCCGGTCTGAACGAACCACCTAGTGCCCTGAGTCGGAAGTTCGTGCTTCAGCTCCGGTGTCCAGGTGCGTGCATCGCAAGGCGGAGAAGCGGTCGCGATGCTCTAGCATCGTGGCCGTTTCTCCAACGCCGCGAGGTGCGTGCCTGGACACCGGAGCTGTGCACGAACCTCCGACTCAGGACACTAGCCTCTGGTGGTTAGCGCAGGGCCGAGCGGGTGGTCGGGGTTAAGCGGAGGTGTTGGGGTGGGGTGGCCGAGAGGCGGGTCAGTTCCGGCTCGAGATGGTCGCGCCACTTCGGGGAGGTGGCGAGGCGGTCGCGATAGGCGTCGTACGACGCGGGGCCGGCGAAGGTGGTCAGCCAGACGAGGACCGGGTCGTCGCGTAGCGGGAGGGCCGGGAAGTTGTTCTCCGCCGGATACGTCTCGAACACCGCCACCGGACGGGCGCCCGCCTCGGAGAGCGCGGGTTCAATGTCGTTCCGGAAGAAGTCGGTGAAGCCGTCGGAGAGGCTCGACCGGTGATACACCGCGCCGGCCACGATCGACGGCGGGACGTCAGCCGCGCCGAACGACGGCGGCACGTCGGCCGCGCCGATTGGCGGCCGGATGGAACCTGGCTCAGGATACCCCTCCCGGACCAGCAAAGGCTTGAGTAACAAGGCGTTATCGGAGTCGAGCATGGTCGCGTTGGCGGCTTCGCGATGGGCCTTCCAGACCGGCCCGCCGTAGAAGTCGCTGAGCGCTTTCCCCCGGGACTCGTAGTCGGGAAAACCGCGCAGCCAGACGAACCGATCAGGATCGTCCAAGTCGCGGAACTGCCCGACGAGTTGCATGCCGGTCGCTTCCTGGCCCTCGACGAAGTACCGGTCGAAGAGATCGATCAACTCGTCCCTGCGGCCAGGGTGAAGCGTGTACTGCCGAAGGTCAACCAGCATGCGCGGATGCTCCCGAGATCGCCGAATGCGGACGAGGAGCAGTCAAGCGCGAAACGCTGCCACCTGCTGTCAGCGTTTACCAACCGCTGACAGCAGGCGCACGTTTGCCTCGATCAGGTGAAGATGCTGACGCCACCAGGTCCGACCAGCAGACCAACGATGATCAGCAGCGCACCTGCCAGCACCTGTCCCCGGACAAGCGACACGATTCCCGCGATCACCAGGATCGCCGCAATGATCCAGAGCACAAAGGCCATGGTCTTTCTCCTTCGATCCGGCCACCTCGGTAGAGGCAGCAGTGGTCCCCGAGTCTTTGATTGCCCCGTGCTTCTTCTCCGGTGCCCGCGCCGCGAAATGGCAAACGGCCGGGCAACACGACGTACGCAGCGTGCATGCCCGGCCACGCCAGGGGAACCGGAAGTAGACGCGAAGACTCATGAGGAGGCACGGTGAAGATCGGATACTTCCTGTCCAGCGAGGAGTACACGCCCGCTCAGTTGATCGAACAGGCCAAGCTGGCGGAAGAGGCCGGGTTCGACGGACTGTGGATCAGCGACCACTTCCACCCCTGGAACGACGAGCAGGGCCAGAGCGCGTTCGTCTGGTCGGCCATCGGCGCGATCTCCCAGGTGTGCGAACTCCCGGTGACGACGGCGGTCACCTGCCCGACCGTGCGGATCCACCCGGCCGTCATCGCGCAGGCCGCCGCGACCAGCGCCGTACTGCTGAACGGGCGGTTCCGTCTCGGCATCGGCTCGGGTGAGGCGCTGAACGAGCACATCCTCGGTACGGTCTGGCCGACGGTCGACGTCCGGCTGGAGATGCTCGAAGAGGCCGTCGAGATCATGCGCCGGCTTTGGACCGAGGAGTTCGTGTCGCATCGCGGCAAGCACTACACGGTCGACACCGCGCGGATTTACACCCGCCCGGACGCGCCGTTGCCGATCTACATGTCGGGATTCGGGCCACAGGCAACGGATGTGGCCGCGCGCATCGCCGACGGCTACATCACCACCTCACCGGATCGCGAACTACTGCAGCGATTCCGGGACAACGGTGGCGGTGACAAGACGGCTCAAGTCGGGTTCAAGGTCAGCTACGCGCCAACGGTCGAAGAGGGCGTGGAACAGGCGCATCGCATCTGGGCCAACTCCGGCCTGCCCGGCGAACTCGCCCAGGTCCTGCCCTCCCCCAGGCACTTCGAGCAGGCCTCGCAGCTGGTCACGCCCGAACAGACGGGCAAGTCGGTCACCTGTGGCCCGAAGGCGGAGGACCACATCGAGGCGTTCAAGCCGTACGTCGAGGCCGGGTTCGACGAGATCTACGTGGCCAACATGGGGCCGCACTCGGTCGACATGATGAAGCTGTACGGCAGCGAGGTACTTCCCGAGCTCAGGCGGACCCGCGTCTGAGCAGTGTCACGCCGACAGCAGGCGTACGGCGGCGCGGAGGTCGTCCACCAGTAACCCGAAGTCCTTGGCCCGTTCCTCGGAACGCAGCACGGACGACGGGTGTACGGTGGCGATCGCCGCGACGCCGTCGGATAGTTCGATCGGCCGGCCGCGGTTTTCGGTCACCTTGAAACCAGGGCCGACCAGCGCCCGGGCCGCGATGGCGCCCAGGATCACCACCAGCTCGGGTTCGACCAGTTCTCGCTCGCGCGCCAGCCAGGGGCCGCAGGCAACGATATGCCCGACGGCCGGGGTCTTGTGGATGCGCCGTTTGCCCTGGCGGGTAAAGCGGAAGTGCTTGACCGCGTTCGTGACGAACACCTCGTCGCGGTCGACTCCGGCCTCATTCAGCGCGCGGTCCAGAAGCCGGCCGGCGGGTCCGACAAAGGGCTGGCCTTCTTCGTCCTCGACGTCACCGGGCTGCTCACCGACCAGCATCATCCGCGCGGTGCGAGGGCCTTCGCCGACCACCGCCTGGGTGGCGCCCTCCCATAGGTCGCACCCGCGGCACTCCTGGGCGGCGCCGGCAAGGGCGCTCAGACCGCCCTTGGCCGGCACCCACGGCTCAGCGCCGGGAAACCGGGTCACTCAGCGCCCGACGGCTTTGGCGAGTTCGGCCTTGTTCATCTTCGACCGGCCCTTGATGCCCTTGCGCTTGGCGTCGGCGTAGAGCTGTTCCTTGGTCCGCCCGCCGGATCCCTTGTGCGAGCGCAATCCACCGCGCCGGCCCGACGAGATGTCGTCGGTCGAGGTACGGCTCTTCTGCTTGGCCTCACCCGACCGGGCGCGCTCCTTGTTGACCGTGCGGGCCGCGATCTCCTCAGCGGTGTCCTCGCTCCGGCCACGCTTCTTCAGGCCAGCCTTGATGTGGTCGTACTGACGCTCACGCTTGTTGTTCCAGGCGTCCTGCGGCATGACTTCCACTCCTCTCGACTACTGAGACCCACCCGGTACCCGGCTGAACCGGCCTCAATCCAAGCTCAGCAGCCGGACCACCGAACGCTCCAGCGCGGCGCGGACCATCGGCCGGGTCAGATCGTTCGAGCCCACCCGGCGAATGGCCGGCGCGATGGTGCGGCCGCGCTCGAACTGGGTGACCACCCGCGGATCGACGTACGACCGGCGGGCAACGGCAGGGGTGTTGCCAAGTTCCTCGGAGACCTCGGTCAGCATCTGGCGAATGGCGCTCTGAGTGGCCCGTTTGCTGCGCGGTGGTTCGGCCTTGGCGAGTACGACGGCCGCGTAGACCGTCGCGTGCCAGGTACGCAGGTCCTTCACCGTATGACCGTCGCCGACCAGCTCCTTGAACCGTTCGTTCACGTCCTCCGCGAGGATCGGGCGACAGCCTTCGCCTTCCTTGCAGACCAGCAGCAGGGGATTGTCGTGCCGGCTGCGCTTAAGCGTCGCGACAGCCTTGGATAGTTCGGGGTCTGCCAGTTCGAGTGAGCGGCGCTGACCACCCTTGGCGGTGAAGTCGAAGAGGAGCTTGCCGCGCCGGATACAGACGTCCGTGCGGAGTAGAGTCGCGGCGCCGCGACTGCCGTACTCGTCGGCGTACTGCGCTCCACCGGTCCGGAACACCCCGTGGTCGAGCATGCGCAGCGCGACGGCCAGGACCCGTTCACGGCTTACCCCCGGCCGGACGAGATCCGCCTCGACCGTCTGGCGGAAGTCCGGGAGGCGGCGGACCAGGCGTCGTACCCGCTCGTGTTTTTCCGCGTCGCGACTCGTTCGCCACGCCTCGTGGTACAGGTACTGGCGGCGGCCGGCCTCATCGGTACCAACTGCCTGGATGTGTCCATTGGGGAAAGGGCACAACCACACGTCCCGCCAGGCCGGAGGTACGGCGAGTGCCTTGAGTCGCTCGAGCGTCTCCGGGTCGGTGACGGGGTTGCCGTCGGCATCTAGATAGCAGAACCCGCGGCCCCTGCCCTTACGGGTAAGGCCCGGTCCGTCCAGCTTGCTTCGTCGCAACCGCATGCCCGCCCGGTACCCCTTGCACACGGTCCGTATCCGGGCAGCGAGTATGCATTCGCCGGGTGGTCGCGGGTACGTAGAGGGGATGGAAGATACCGAACGTCGTTCAGCCTTTGTCGGCGCTTTGACGACCGAACACTACGTTCTCCAGTCAGCCGCCGGTACGGCGATCACCGAGGGTGGCGCCCGCGCTACGGCCTTCATCCTGACCGTGTCGAGCTCGATGGTGGCGATCGGTTTCACCGTCGGCAACAGCTGGGTGTTCTGGCCGTTCGTCTCGGCGGTATTGCCGTTGCTGTTCGGTCTCGGCCTGATCACCACCGTCCGGCTGGTCGAAACGGGCGCGCAGTCGCTGATGTACCAGCGGGCGATCGTGCGGATCCGCCGGTTCTACCGCCAACTCGACCAGGAGAACGCCGAGTACTTCGGCCAGTACAGCCGCCATCCGGACCCGGCGGACGCAACGGAGGCGCTGGCCATGCTGGCGGTGCGCAGGAAGCCGGAATTGTTCAGCATCGCCACCACAACAGGGCTGATCACAGCCGGTATCGGCGCGATCGGCACCGCGCTGGTGGTCATCCGGGTGGCCGGTACCGATGCCCTGCTGCTCGCCTACTGCACGGGGGGCGCCGCGCTCGTGGCGCTGCTGACCGTTTTCTTCTGGTTCGAGCGGCGGCAATATCGCGATGCGCTGCGGGACGCATAGTTCGCCAGGATCTGGGCACAGCGAGGGCAAGGACCGATCCGCCGATCCACAGAGGAGGAACCGATGGGTATCGGGGACAAGTTGAAGAACGCCGCTGAAGGAGCCAAGGGCAAGGTCAAGGAGGCTACCGGCGACGCGACCGACAACCAGGACCTGCAGGCCGAAGGCGAGATGGATCAGACCAAGGCCGATCTGAAGCAGGCCGGCGAGAAGGCCAAGGACGCCTTCGACAAGCGCTGATCGTCTAGCGCCTTTGCTGACGTAGCTCGCGACGAGTTTGCCGACGGCCCGTTGGGCCGGTGGGCAGAGCTGGCCGCGGCTTCGAAGGCACTCGCTCGACCGCACCGGCACCCGGTGCGGTCGAGCCGCGTTACGCCTCGCGCGCTGGTGGAGGCGGCCGAGTTGGCCGATCGGCCGCTAGGGTCGGGGCATGGACTTCGACGAGGCGGCCACCGAGCTGTACGGCGTGCCCGCGGCGGATTTCATCAGCAAACGCAACGAACTCGCCAAGCAACTGAAGGCCGACGGCGACGCGGCCGGATCCGCCCGCCTGAAGGCGCTGCGCAAACCCACCGTCGCGGCCTGGGTGGCGAACCTGGTCGCCCGGGAGAAGCCCGACGAACTCGACGACCTGCTGGCCCTCGGTGACGAACTGCGCGAGGCCACGGCTGATCTCGATGGCGAACGCCTCCGCGAACTGACTCCACGCCGCCACCAGCAGATCGACGTACTGGCGAAGGCGGCGCAGAAGCTGGCTGCGGATGCCGGGATCAAAATCAGTGCTGATGTCGGGCAGAAGCTGCGCGAAACGCTGGACGCGGCGCTGATCGACCCCGCGGCCGGTGAAGCCCTGCGGGACGCACGCCTGAGTAGCGCTCTGCGGCATGTCGGTTTCGGTGTTGTCGACGAGAGCGGCGAGCCTTCCAACGTCATGCCACTGACCGACGACCGGCGGCGCCGGGCGGACGAACGGCGCAAGAAGCGCTCCCAAGCTGGGCGCGCTGCGGAAGAAGCGCCTGAGTCGGAGTCTTCAGGATCCTCGGAGACCGCGGCCGAGGCGCGGAAGCGGGCCGAGCGGGAGGAAGCCGAACGCCTGGAGGCCGAACAACGCGAGGCCGAGCGGCTCGAGGCGCAACGCGAAGCGGACGAGGCCGTCGCCGCCGCGGAAGCCGCTGAATCGACGGTCGAGGACCTCACCACCGACCTGGCCGAAGCCCGCGAGCGGTTGGAGGCGGCGCAAGAGGAGGTCCGGCGCCTCGGCGACGCCCTGGACGAGGCCCGCAAGGAAGCCCGGGCCGCCCAGCAGACGAGTCGGGACGCCAGGAAGCGGCTCAACCGGCTGGGACGGGCCACGCGCTCCGAGTCTTGAACGACGGCCGAACGGGTACCGGCCGGTTCAGACGAAAGGTGGTGCCGAAATGGCGCGTGCGATCTGGACGGGTTACATCACGTTCGGGCTGGTCTCGGTACCAGTCGGGCTGTTCAGCGCGACCTCGGAACATGAGGTGGACTTCCACCAGTTCCAGCGCGGTACGTCGGACCGGATCCGCTACAAGCGGGTGAACGAACGCACCGGTCGCGAGGTGGACTACGACAAGATCGTGAAGGGCCACGAGGTAGGCGGTGGCGAGTACGTCATCGTCGAGCCGGAAGAACTCGAGGACATCGCGCCCGGCCGGTCCCGGTCGCTGGAAATCTCCCGGTTTGTCGACCTGGACGAGATCGACCCGATCCACTTCCAGAAAAGCTACTACCTGGCGCCGTCCGAAGAGGACAACACCTCGTCGTACGCGCTGCTGCGGGATGCGCTGGCCAAGACCAATCGCACCGGTATCGCCAGTTTTGTCATGCGGGGCAAGGAGTACCTCGCGGCGATTCGCGCCGACGGCAAGGTGCTCGTGCTGGAGACGATGTTCTTCGCGGACGAGATCCGCGATCCCACCGAGACCGGGAAGCTGCCGGCGAAGTCCAGTGGTGGCAAGCAGTTGGCGATGGCGACGGATCTGATCGAGGCGATGAGCGGCACCTGGCGGCCGCAGGACTATCACGACAGCTACACCGAGCGGGTGAAGAAGCTGGTGGAGACCAAGCGCAAGGGCAAGGAGGTGGTCATCTCCGAGGATGCGCCCGAGCCGACCAAGTCCGACGACCTGGTCGCCGCCCTGCGTGCCAGCGTCGAAGCCGCCCGCGCCCGCCGCAACGGCAAGTCCCCCGCCAAGAAGACGGCTGGCACCAAGAAGGCCGCCGCCGCGAAGTCCCCCGCCAAGAAGAAACCCGCCGCCAAAAAGACGACCACGAAGAAGGCGGCTGGGAAGACGACCACTACGGCGAAGAAGTCCTCTTCCGCCGCGAAGAAGTCGTCCAACGCCGCGAAGAAGTCCGCGGCTGCCAAGAAGACAACCACTCGTAAGAAGGCCGCATAGCGCCCCGCGGTGGCGTTGGTGCGAGGGGCCGGTTAGTCGGATTTGCGGAGCAGGAAAGTGCCGGGGTCGGAGGGGGCGCCGGCGTCGAGCCAGCGGCGGAAGCCTTCGGGATTGAGGCGTTCGAGTTCGTTGAGGCACAACCGCCGCACCTCCGCGATGGTCTCGCGATCGTGTGCGTCGTGGGCGCGGCGCAAGGCCTGACCGCTTTCACGCCAGATTCGGCACAACTCCCCGACCGACATCGACGGCTCGGCGTCATCGACCGCCTTCGCCCCGGCCGGACCCGCCGTACTGGATTGCTCCGCAGGCGCGGTGTCACCACCCGGGCGCAGCCGCGACGGCAGGGTCGCATACAAATCGGGCCGTCGCCGCGCACGCCGCCGGATCGCCCAATCGAGCAGTATGGCGAACAGGGCCAGGCAGATCGCGAACAACCAGCCGAGCGCACCCCAGGTCAGCAGGCGGATCAATCCCGGCAGCGCGAGCACACCACCCGCGGCGATGGCGGCGACCAGCAGTGGCGGCCCGTACGCGGTCTCGGTGGTGACCGAACGCACTACCAGCGCAGCCGGCCAGACCAGAACGAACACAATCGCCAGTAGGAGCAGGGATCCGAACGGCCCGAGCACCAGCACACCGGCGAGACCACCCGCGACAGCGACACCGACCCCCGCGGCGAGGGCGGTCCGTCGTACTCCCGGGCCGGGCCGCATCTCAGCCGGGCCGGGTGGTCGACGCGGTGATCATGGTGCACCCTCTGATCCGGGAAAGACGATGGCGGGTCATTCGAAGCCGTACCCCCGCAGGGCGAGGCGCAAACAGCTCAGGCGTTGTGCTGGATAACGCAGAACTCGTTACCGTCCGGGTCCAGCAACACGATGAAGTCGTGATTGTCGGGATACGGCCAGTCGGCTGGCTTGCTGGCGCCGAGTTCGAGCAGACGCTCGACCTGGCGATCGCGTTCACTGGTGTACAGATCGATGTGCACCGGCGCGGGTTCGGACGGAATCTCCTTCGCCTGTTGCAGCAACACGGCCGGCTTCGCGCCATCCGGGTCCACCAGCCGGGCGAAGTGTCCGTCGAAGAACGTGTCCTTCGCTTCGTAACCGAGCGCGGCCGTCCAGAAGGCGGTGGCGCGGTCCAGATCGGTGGTGTTCACAACAACCGTCGCGAGGTGCAGATCACCGACGTCACTCATCGTCTTGTCCTCTCGGCTCGGGAACAACGCGGTACAGCTCGGGAACAGACCCGGTACCCAGTGGGCCAGGCCGAATGCGCCGGTCTGGCATTCTGTCCCGATGCCCAGCCCGCACATCCGTTCGCGCACCGGCAACGATCTGCCCGCGTGCGTCCGGGTCCTCCGCGAAGTTCATGAGGCTGTCGCGTACCCGTTGCACTGGCCGGCCGATCCCGCCGCCTGGCTCACGCCGGAGACGGCCCTTGGTACCTGGGTGGCCACGGTCGACGGTCAGCTCGCGGGTCACGTCGTACTCGCCGAGCAAGGCGAAGGAGCCCGGGTCGAGCGCTTGTACGTCGACCCGGCGGCCACCGGGCAGGGGATCGGCCGCATGCTCCTGGCGCAGTGCGTCACGGCCGCGCGGGACCTCGGCAGGGAACTGACGCTGGAGGTCGCGGACAACGGCAACGCCGCGATCGGGCTGTACCGGCGAGCCGGCTGGATCGAGACCGGACGCGGACCGGCCACCTGGGGTGGTGACCAGGTCCGCGAGGTCCTCTACTTCAGCGCACCTCGCTGACCGCGGCCTCAACCTCAGGCCCAGCGGCACCGATCCCAACCTGCCCCTCGGCCCCGGCGGCGACGTCGACGGTGTCTGTGACGGCGTCGCCGGTGGCGGCGTCGCCGGGAGCGGTGTCGCCGGGAGCGGTGTCGAGCGGGTTGGCGAGTTCGTCGCTGGGCATCCGGCCGAGCCAGACCGCGACCAGGCAGGCGATGACCGGGCCGATGCCCGCGGCGATGAAGACGGCCGTCACCCCGAACAGGCTGGCCGCCGGTCCGGCAAGCGCCATCGAGACCGGCATCAGCAACAGCGAGACGAAGAAGTCCAGGCTGGAGATCCGCCCACGCAGGTGATCCGGTACCCGGCGCTGCAGCAAGGTGCCCCAGATGACCATTCCCGCGGATCCGGTCGCGCCGACGATCGCGGCGCCGAGGGCCATCTGCCAGACCTCGCCCGCGATGCCGAGCAGCACGAACGGCGCGGAGCCCAGACCCCACATCAACGTCATCACCGTCAGATACCGCCGTGGCAACCGCCGGGACGAGATCAGCAGCGCACCGATGGCCCCGCTGATACCAAAGACGGCCAGCACGAAACCATACGCCCCGGCGCCGCCACCGGTTTGATCCCGGATCGCGAACGGCAGCAGCACCTCGATCGGCCCGAGGATGAACAACACGAACACCATGCCGAACAGCAACGACGCCAACAGCCAGCGGGTCTTGCGCACGTAGGTCCAGCCTTCGCGGAAGTCCGCGACGATGGCCTTGACGCCGCTGTGCTGGTGCTCCGAAGGCGCCACGGCGGGCGCCGGACGGACCTGCATGGCCAGAACGCAGGCGGCCGAGAAAAGGTAGGTCAGACCCGCGACAAGAATCGCGACACCCGGCGAAAGCGTCGCCACGGCGATACCACCCAAGGCCGGGCCGGTGGCCTGCTGCGCCAGCGGCCGCAACGTACCTTCCAGACCGTTGGCCGCGAGTAGTTCGTCCTCGGGCAACAGCCGTGGCACCAGTGCCGTATACGCAGGGATCAGGAAGGCCTCACCGGCGCCGATGATGAGCGCGCCCGCGGCCAACTGCCAGATGGTCAGCACATCCAGGAAAGCGAGCGTGGCGACGCCCAGCAGCACGACGCCGCGGACCACGTCGGCGGCCACGATCACCGTCCGCTGCGGCAGCCGGTCCGCCGCGATGCCGCCGAACAACACACAGGTGACCAGGCCCACGCTGTACGCCGTGGTGACGATCGAGAGCTGGATCGGTCCACCGCCCAGCTCGATCACCTGCCACGCGAGCGCCACCAGCCACAGTCCACTACCGATCAATGCGACGGCGAGACCGATCCACAGCAGCCGGTAGTCCCGGTGCCGCAGCGGCCGAACCGCTCTCCACTCCGCCATTTATGCACACCTCAAGAGTTCACGTCGCAACTATTTACGCCAGACCGTAGTCGGTGAACCATTCACACGTCAACTGTTCTTATGTACACTTTTCGTCATGGCATCCAAGTCGTCCGGGGACCAATTGACCGCCTGGCGGGCGTTGTACCGCGCTGACACGTTGCTGTTCGCCCAGCTCGACAACACGCTACGGGCCAACACCGACATGTCTTATTTCGAGCGGGAAGTGCTGTCTGAGCTCGATCAGGCCGGTGGCCGGCTGCGGATGGCCCCGCTGGCCGAGCGGCTGATGATCTCCCGCAGCGGCGCCACCCGGTTGGTCGGCAAGCTGGAGGAGAAGAACGGCTGGGTTGTTCGAACCGCCTCCCCCGAAGACCGCCGGGCCACCTGGGCCGAGTTGACTCCCGCCGGCAAGGACGCACTGGCCAAGGCGGCCCTGGTCGTGGACGCAGTGGTCGCCGCGTTCTTCGCGGACCACCTCGACGCGGCAGAGCTGCGCAAATCGGCCAAGTTGCTGAACATCCTCGCCGACGCCAACGAGGGCACCGCGATCGTCGATTGCGACTTCTGATGGCCCGTACTCGAAGTTCCTCGGACAGGGGGCACTAGTGCCTTCGGCCGACGACCTCTTCGCCCAGCACGTCCAGGCGCTGGAGCCGAAGGCGTGCGATCTCCCGGCCGATCGATTGCTGGCGCTCTTCGACGCCCAGGTGGGCAGTAGGCACGCGGATCTGGCCGCGCGCTGGCTGCAGTCGCAGGGCCAGGGGTACTACACGATCGGCTCGTCCGGTCATGAGGGCAATGCCGCCGTCGCCGCGGTGCTCCGCCCGACCGATCCGGCCTTGCTGCATTACCGTTCCGGCGCCTTCTACCTGGCTCGCGCAGCCCAGGCCAACGTTGGCGGCGCTGGTGACGCGGTGCGGGACATCCTGCTCGGGGTGGCCGCCGCGACAGCCGAACCGATCGCGGGCGGCCGTCACAAGGTCTTCGGCCGGCACGATCTCGCGGTGATTCCGCAGACCTCCACGATCGCGTCGCACCTGCCGCGAGCGCTCGGCGTCGCGTTCTCGATCGCCCGCGCGGCCAAACTCGGCGTACCGTGCGCCTGGCCGTCCGACGCGGTGGTGGTGTGCAGCTTCGGTGATGCCTCGGCCAACCACTCGACGGCCACGGGCGCGATCAACGCGGCCCTGCACGCGTCGTACCAAGGCCTGCCGATCCCCCTGCTCCTGGTCTGCGAGGACAACGGCCTTGGCATCAGCGTGCGGACCCCGCCCGACTGGATCGAGCACACCTACGGCCACCGCCCGGGCCTTCGCTACTTCGAGGCCGACGGGACGGACCTGGCCGACGCGCTGCAGGTGGCCTCGGCCGCGGCGGACGCCGTACGGAAGACCCGGCGGCCCGCGTTTCTGCGCCTGCGGACGATACGGCTGCTCGGTCATGCCGGGTCGGACGTCGAGACGGCCTACCGCAGCCTGGCCGAGATCCAGGCCGACGAGGCACGCGACCCCCTACTCGGTACGGCGCGCCTGCTGATCGGATCCGGCGCCTGTACGGCGGATCAGGTGGCCGAACGCTACGAGGCCAAACGCACCGAGGTGATGCGTATCGCCTCCGAGGTTCTCGGCTCACCGCAGCTCGACTCGGCCGCGGCGATCGCGGCACCCCTGGCCTATCCGGATGCCACCGCGGTCGCCGATCTGGCCACGCGACCGACGGTCAGGGCTTCAGCGCGATTGACGCTCGCGCAGGCGATCAACCGGGCGCTGGAGGAAGGCCTGTCGTCGTACCCGGAGATGCTGGTTTTCGGTGAGGACGTGGGCCGCAAAGGCGGCGTGTACGGCGTTACGCGAGGCCTGCAGAAGAAGGCGGGAGCGGCCCGCGTCTTCGACACGTTGCTGGACGAGCAGTCGATCCTCGGGCTGGCGCTCGGCGCAGGTGTTTCCGGTCTGCTGCCTGTGCCGGAGATCCAGTATCTGGCTTATCTGCACAACGCGGAGGACCAGCTCCGGGGTGAAGCGGCCACGCTCAAGTTCTTCTCCAACGGCCAGTACCGCAACCCGATGGTGGTCCGCATTCCGGGTTATGGCTATCAGCGCGGATTCGGCGGTCACTTCCACAACGACGACGCTATCGGCGTACTGCGGGATGTCCCGGGCCTGGTGATCGCGTCGCCGGCTCGGCCGGATGACGCCGCGGCGATGCTGACCACCTGCCTGGCGGCGGCGAAGGCCGAGGGCACGGTTTGTGTGTTCCTGGAGCCGATCGCGCTTTACCACCGGCGCGACCTGTACGCCGAGGGCGACGAGCAGTGGCTGACCGAGTACCCGGCTGAGCATGTTGCCCTCGGCAAGGGACGGGTGTACGGCGACGGGCTCGACCTGACGTTGGTCACCTTCGGCAACGCAGTGGCGATGAGCTTGCGGGTGGCCGAAGACCTGCGTAGACAGCGGATTGGCGTGCGGGTGCTGGACTTGCGTTGGCTCGCGCCGTTGCCGGTGGACGATTTGTTGCGCGAGGCAAAGGCAACTGGGCGGGTGTTGGTGGTGGATGAGACGCGGCGTTCGGGCGGGGTGTCCGAGGGCGTTCTGGCCGCGCTGGTGGACCGGCGTTATCCCGGGCGGATGGCTCGGGTGACGAGCGAGGACTCGTTCGTACCGTTGGGCGCTGCAGCCAGTTCCGTACTGCTGTCGGAACGGGCGATCGAGGCGGCCGCACTCCGGCTGTTGTGCGAATAGCCTTTTGCTGGGTGCGGCCTATTCGCCGAAGAGGGCGCGGCGCCACCAGGGCTTGCGCTCGGCCTCGCGCTTGGCGGCCGCCGTGGCCTCGGCCGCCTGGTGCTGACGGCGGGCTTCGCGGAACTCACGCCAGTCGGCGACAACCTTCTCCACGTCGACGTGGGTCACCGCGACCCACGGCCCGGTGCCGAACCGGATCCACTCGGTCACCCGCTTGTTGATGCCCTCGACCAGGTCGCGGACCTGCTGTTCCTTCCACAGGCCCTTGACGGTTTCGGGCAGGTGCTCGATCTCGCGGCGCAGTTTGAGCGGTTCGGGCAGGAGTTCCTCGGCCGGAATGCCCTCGCGCTTGATGAGGCTCTTGGTCCACCAGTCCGGATCGTGCGGCGCGCCGAGGCTGGGGATCGGCTTGCCCGCGCCTTCCAGATTGTCGAAGGCGCCCGCGCGATCGGCGTGCTGCACCTGCTGTTCGGTCCAGGTCTCGAAGCTCATCCCGGGCGGCTTGCGCTGGGTCATCGGCACCTCACCTGTCGATCCGACACGGTTCTGGAACGCTTCCAGTTTACCGTTATCCACAGGCGGGCCGGACTGGGGTTGCGAGCCGGTGGCGGGTGACGGAGGCTGGGCGGACTCAGACCGTCGAGAGGACCCAGCTGTGACCAGCATCCTGTCCGTGGTGGCCGGGCAGCGGATCGGCGACCCCGCCCGCACCGTGCCGTCGAGCAATCCCGCCAACACCGCCGACCTGCTCGGCACGATCGGCCTCGCGAGCCCGGACGATTTCGTCCGTGCGGCCCGGGCGGCCAAGGCGGCGCAGGCGAATTGGGCGGCATTACCCGCGCCCCAACGCGGCCAGGTGATTGCGAACGTTGGGCGGCTGATGACCGCCAACAAGGACCGGCTGGCCGCCCTCGTCACCCGCGAGATCGGCAAACCGCTGGCCGAGGCGCTCGGTGAGGTCCAGGAGATCATCGACACCTGCGACTTCTTCATCGGCGAGGGCCGTCGGCTGTACGGGCAGACCGTGCCGTCGGAGATGCCCGACAAGCAGCTGTTCACCTTCCGCCGGCCGGTCGGCGCCGTCGCGGTGATCTCCGCGGGCAACTTCCCCGTCGCCGTACCGTCTTGGTACATCGTGCCGGCGCTGCTCTGCGGCAACACCGTCGTCTGGAAACCAGCGGAGTACTCCGCGGTCTGCTCCGACGCCTTCTACGAGATCTTCGCCCACGCCGGAGTACCGGCCGGCGTCCTCAACGTGGTGTACGCCGACGGTCCTGACACATTCGCAGGGCTGGAGCAGTCGCTGGCGGAGGGCCTGATCGACAAGGTCGGATTCACCGGATCGAGCGAGGTCGGCGTCCAGATCGGTGAGCTCTGCGGGCGCCATCTGCAAACCCCGTGCCTGGAGCTCGGCGGCAAGAACCCGATGGTCGTCACCGAGGACGCCGATCTCGATCTGGCCGTCGAAGGCGCCCTGTTCTCCGGTTTCGGCACAGCCGGCCAACGCTGTACGTCGCTGGGCACGATCATCGTGCACGAGTCCGTCCATGACGAGTTCGTCCGTCGCTTCAGCGCGGCGGTGGCTTCGGCCGCCATGGGCGATCCAACCCAGGACGTGCTGTTCGGGCCTTTGCTGGACGAGAAGTTCGCCGCCGGATTCGAGAAGTCGCTCGGCTGGATCGCCACCCACCACCAGGTCATCGGTGCCACCGGGCGGGTCAGCGCGGACAACCCCCGCCCAGGGTTCGTCGGTTCGCCCGAGGCCGGGCTGTTCTACCACCCGGTGATCGTGGACGGCGTCCGCGCGGACGACGAGCTGTTCCTGAGCGAAACCTTCGGCCCGATCGTCGGCATCACCACGTACCAAACCCTGACCGAGGCTATTGCCCTGGGCAACGAACCTGGCTACGGGTTGTCCAGCTCGATCTACACCACCGACCCGAACAAGGCCTTCCGCTTCGCCCAGGGCATCTCGGCCGGCATGGTCAGCGTGAACAACTCCACCTCCGGCGCCGAGGCCCACCTCCCCTTCGGCGGCAACGGCAAATCCGGCAACGGCTCCCGCCAGAGCGGCATCTGGGTGCTGGACCAGTTCACCCGCTGGCAGTCCATGAACTGGGACTACTCCGGCAAACTGCAGAAAGCCCAAATGGACACTCAAACAGTAGAAGCCGACCTAGCCTTCCGTCTCCCCTGACCATGCCCGCGCCAACCGACACTTCCCCGCCGGGCGACGCCTGGCCACGGCCACCAGGACGGGGCGCCGCACCAGAGCACGCGCCGGCGCCATCGCCGAGGTCAGCTCTACTGCCGCGACGGGCGGAGGTGGTGGTGATCGGCGGCGGGGTGATGGGCACGAGTATCGCGTTCCACCTCGCCGAGGCCGGCGTCCGCGACATCGTCCTGGTGGAACGCGACAGCCTCGGCTCGGGCTCCACCTGCAAGGCAGCGGGCGGTGTACGGGCGAACTTCTCCGACCGGCTCAACATCGCCCTCGGCGCTCGCAGTCTGGAACTGTTCCACCAGTTCGCCGAACGGCCCGGGCAGGAGATCGACCTGCGCACGCCCGGATACCTCTTCCTGTTGTCCCGTCCGGAAGACGTCGCCCTGTTCGAGGCAAGCACCACCCTGCAGAACGACGCCGGTCTACCAACCCGAGTGATCAGCCCGGCCGAAGCCCACCGGTTGTCGCCGCTCATCTCGACCGAAGGCCTGCTCGCCGCCTGCTTCTCCCCGTCCGACGGGCACTGCACACCGGAATCGGTCGTCCTCGGGTACGCCGCCGCCGCACGCCGCCTCGGCGCCGTACTGCGCACCGGCTGCGAGGTGCTCGATATCGAGGGCCGAGGCAACACCATTCACACGGTGGTAACGGACCAAGGCCGGATCGAAACCTCCACCGTGATCTGCGTAGCGGGCGCCTGGTCCGCCGCAGTGGCCGCGATGGCCGGCGTGGACCTGCCCGTCACGCCCCTGAAACGGCAAGTCCTCATCACCGAACCGATCACTGGCTTGCCGCCGGACCTGCCGATGACGATCGACTTCAGCAGCTCGTTCTACTTCCACGGTGAAGGAAAGGGCCTCCTGCTCGGCATGTCCGATCCGGACCAGCCACCCGGCTTCGATCTCACGCCCACCGACACCTGGCTGCCACGTCTGACCGCCACGATGGAACAACGCGCCCCCACGATCCTCGACGCGGGCGTAGCCTCCGGATGGGCCGGCCTGTACGAGGTAACGCCCGACCACAACGCCCTCATCGGCGAAGCCGACACCACCAACCGTTTCCTCTACGCCACCGGCTTCTCCGGCCACGGCTTCCTCCAGGGCCCGGCCGTCGGCGAAGTAATCCGCGACCTCTACCTAGGCCGCAAGCCCTTCGTCGACATCACCCCACTCAATGCCCACCGCTTCCACACCGCCACCACCTCTCACCCCGAACGAAACATCGTCTAACGCCGAATCCCAAGCCCCGCGCCACCCCCAGCCACTCCGGCCCTGCCGTCAAGCCGTTCCACCCCCGCGGCAACCGCCACCCCTGCGGGAGAACCGGCGTCCTGGCAGGGGAGATAGTGTCCTGGCAGGGCGTTATTACCCCTGCGAGGACACGGTTGGGGTTGCTCGGCCCCCACAACGTGTCTCCAGTGGCCGACCTAGGCGCGTTGCCGGGTTGGCGGCCGCTACCAGACTGTGGCGACAGTACCGGGTTGTCGCGCGGCCACGGGATTCTGGCAGCGGTACCGGGTGGTGGCGTCGCTACCGGGTTCTGGCAGCGGTACCGGGTTGTTGCGCCACTACCGGGTCTTGGCGTTCCCACTACCGGGTTCTTGTGTGACTACCCGGTAGTAGCCAGCTAGTCGCACAAAAACCCGGCACCGGACTTCGGGCCACGCGAGCAAGAGCGGGATGACCGCCATCTCCACGGCTTCCGCCTCGGCCAGCAGCCGCGAAACCCGGCCCGGTCGGTCGTACGAATCCTGACGCGGAGCGCGGCATCACTCGCGCAACCGGCCATACCTTTCACGTCCCCCTGACAGCCCGCGCACTTGGCCGAAGTTGGCCCGAGCCAAGGGCGCGGAGCGGCGTCGCCCGGCGATTCCCAAACCCTTGACACGGACCCATCCCGCCTGACAACTCGCGACTCCTCAGGCGGACGGGCGACCACCGGCTTCGCTGATCCGAATCCCTCGCAATCTAGGGATAGCCAAGGATTGCGGCGGCTAGACGCTCCGGGTACTCCACGGGCGCGAAGTGGCCTACCCCGTCCACAAGTTCCAAACGGGCGTCGGCGAAGAAGTCTTCCAACCGATCCGACCACTCGCGCGGAAACAACGGGTCGAACTCGGGCCAAAGCACCGTCACCGGTACGCCGACGCGGTCCTCCCGAGCCGGGGCCTGCTCGACAGCCGCGACAGCAACGGTCGCCGCCCCGGCGCGGTACCAGTTGATCGAGGCAACAAACGCACCCGGGACGCCATACACCTCGACCAAGTGATCCAGATCCACCTCGTCCAGTACGTAGTCCGGCCCGGACCAGTGTTGCCAGAAGTGGCGCAAGTACGCCCGTACAGCGCCGGGTTTGCCGTCGATCAACTGCTCGGCCAGTTCCAACCGGTGGAACGGCTGATACCAGAACTCCCGCTGCGGTCCCACCCCGAGCACGCGCTTCCCGACCCCCGGCACGGGTGGCGCGATCACCAGGGCCTCGACCAGTTCCGGCCGGGCCTTCGCGACGGCCTGGGCGACGCGGCTGCCCACGTCGTACCCGACGAGCACGGGCCGTTCCAGCTCGAGCTCCTCGATCAGGCCGATGATGCTCCGCGCCTGGGCGATCGCGTTGTACTGCTCGGCTGGATCGGCTTCGTGCTTGTCCGACTCGCCGAATCCGCGCAGGTCGGGCACGATCACGTCCCGCCCGGACAGCAACGGAACCAGCGCGCGGTAGTCCGTCCGGTCACCGGGCCAGCCGTGCAACAGGATCACCGGACGGCCGGTGCCGATTCCGGTTCGGTCGTACGCCAGCTCGAATCCGTCAACCGCTCGACTTCGCACCATGGGCACATCCAATCAGTCCACTCAAGGTCACGTCTGATCACGCGATCGCCAAGGTCAAAAGGGTCCGATGAGCCGCAACACGCCGTGTCACAAGCGTCCGATGAAGGGCGACACGCCGTGTCACTAGGGTCCGATGAGCGGGATACGGGAGGGCTACGGCGTGGCGGTGAGGTGTTTTTCCAGGTCGGTGAGGGTGGCTTGGGCGCCGAGCGGGCCTAGGCCCAGGAACCAGACTTCGTCGTCGACGTGAATCGCCTTGCCGGCCTTGACCGCGCCGAGGGCGGACCAGAGCTTGCCGTTGACAACCTTTTGCTCGGCCGAGTCCTTCGCGCCGGACTGGGTGGACCAGAACAGGTAGTCGGCGTCGGCCTGGGTGATGTTCTCCTCGGAGATCTCGACCGCGAGGTCCTCGACGTTCTGCACCTTCGGGCGCGGCAGGCCGATGTCCTTCAGGATCACCCCGATGAACGACTTGTTGCCGTAGAGCCGGATCGTGCCGCCAGGGCGGAAACGAACCAGCGAGATCTCCGGCGAACCGGTGACCTTGGCCTTCACCTCGTTGGCGCGCTTCTGGTAGTCGTTCAGCACCTGGACCGCCTTCGTCTCCTCGCCGAGGGCCTCCGCGGCCAGCAGGAAGTCCTCCTTCCACGGGAAGCCCGGGCGGATGCTGAAGACCGTCGGCGCGATGGCGGACAGCTCGTCGTACAGGTCGTTGGCGCGCAGCTTGCTGCCGAGGATCAGGTCGGGCTGAAGCTTCGCGATGGCTTCGAGGTTGAGGTCGCTGACCGTGCCGACGGAGGTAATTCCGGAGGCCTTGCCGGCCAGATAGCCCGGTACGCCGTTCTGGCCGGTGTTGACGCCCATGCCGACCGGGGTGATGCCCAGCGAGAGAACGGCATCCAGCTCACCACTGTCGAGTACGACGACTCGCTCGGGCTTCTTGGGAAGTTGGGCCTCGCCCAGCGCGTGCTTGACCGTACGCGGGAAGACGCCGGCCTCGGCAGTCGAGCCGAGCTTGGCCGTCTCCTGGTCCGCGGTCGCGAACAGCCGCCCGCCGGTCGCGACCTCGGAGTCACCGACGCCCGAGTCGGGCTGCTTGTCGGCGCTGCCGCAGCCGGCAAGGACCAGCGCGAACGCGGCGATCAGGCCGGCCGTTCCGGTGACACGATTGGACCTGATCACAAGCTCGCTCCCAACTCAGGACAAAGTATGGCGAGCCTCACCTTAAGTGAAGCCGGTTAAGGAACCGGCCCGCGCCCGGTCGTATCGCGGACACGCAGCTCCATCGGCAGGTACCGCGGCTCGGCGTCATAACCCTTCGTGAGCAGTTGTTCCAGCATCTCCCCCGCCTGCCGGCCAAGCTCGTCCCGTGGCACGGACACGGTGGTGAGGTTCGAATGGGCCACCCGGTCCAGGGAGATGTCGTCGAACCCGGTCACCGAGATCTCCCCCGGTACGTCAACGCCCAGCTCGCGTAGCCGCATCAGCGCGCCGAACGCCACCAGATCGTTGTACGTCATCACCGCCGTCACCCCGTCGTCAAAAACGGCTCCCCGATCGCCGAGGCGCGAACCCTCGGCGAGAGCCACCGCGTCGTACCCGGCCTGGCTGGTCGCACCACACGGCACCACCGTGACCTCGAGCCCGAAGGCCCGGGCGGAGGAGAAGGCGCGGATGCGTTCGCTATTGGCCCACGAGGCTTCCGGCCCGGCCAGGTAGATCGCGCGCCGGTGGCCGAGTTGCGCGAGGTGTCCGCAGATGGCGGTCATGCCGCCGTGGAAGTCCACCGAGATCGACGGCACCGACAGCCCGGGCTCGACCCGGTTGAACAGCACCATCGGATGATCGCGCGCGGCCAGTTCGGCCAGCTCCGCGCGGGGCATGCGCGGCGAGCAGAGCAGTACGCCGTCGCAGCAGCGCATCAGGTCCTCGACGAGTTCGTGCTCGACCGTGGGGTCCTCGTCGGACTCCATCACCAGCATCCGCCGGCCGTTCGATCGGGCCACCGCCGAGACGGCCTTCAGTACGTCGGGAAAGTAGGGGTTCGCCAGATCGGGCACCAGCACGCCGATCGTCTCCCACTGCCCGCGAGCCAGCCCCTGCGCGGCGGCGTTCGGGCGGTAGCCGAGTTCGGCGACGGCCTGCTGGACCCGAAGCGCGAGCGATTCCTCGACCCGGGCGGTGCCGTTCAGGACGCGCGAAACGGTCGCCGGGGACACCCCAGCGGCCGCGCCGACATCGGTGATGGTGACGCGGGCGGACCGCGCCGGCCGGTTCTGCACTCGCCCTCCTCCGGGGTCCCGCTCAGCCTAACTTAAGGTGAGAAAACGCTTGCCATCAGCGCTCAGATATTTCTGAAAACGCTTTCAGACGAACTCTTGTCGTTCGGCCCGGACGGGTCTAAGGTCAGCGGGCAAGCGCTTACCCACAGCGCTCTGCCAACCGCTCCGCCCCTGAGGAGGGCTCATGAAGGCACTACGCCGTGCCGCGGTCGCGGCCGCGACACTGACGCTGACAACGGCGCTGATCGCGGCCTGCGGCACGGACCCGAGCGGTCCGAACGCTCAGCAGGCCGACGGCCAGATCACGCTGAAGATCTGGGACTTCTCCGCCGAACAGGTCGACTTCCACAAGACGATCGCGGCCGAGTACAACAAGTCGAACCCGAAGGTGAAGATCGAGTGGCGCTCGATCACCCAGGACGAGTACGCGAAGACCCTGCCGCTGGCCTTCCAGAGCAAGCAGGCGCCGGACATCTTCTACTGGAGTGACGGCGGCCCGATGAACATGGGCCAACTGCTCACCCAGCAGTGGATCAAGCCGTTGCATCCCAGTGGCAAGCCGCCGGAGGACTTCCTCAAGCGCTGGCCGGCCGGATCGTTTGTCGACGGCATCAACCAGTCGGGCGGCCAGACCTACGGCTTCCCCTTCTCGGAGAACCTCTACTGGGGACCGGGCTACATGTACCTGAACAAGAAGGTCTTCTCCGACGCCGGGCTCGACCTCAACAATCCGCCGAAGACCTGGTCCGAGCTGAAAGCCGCTTGCGCGAAGGTCAAGGCGAGCACCAAGGCCGAGTGCATCGCCGCGCCGAGCAAGGGCCGCGAGCTGCAGCGGATCTACTTCGCCCTCGCGGCCGGCGTACGGACCGATCTGTTCTTCGACCTGAAGACCGGCAAGTTCGCACTCGACGATCCGCCCGCGCTGAAGACGTTCGAGTTCATCCAGGAACTCAACGGCAACGGCTACCTGGCGCCGGGTACGAACGACAAGAACTTCTCGCGCCAGCAGTTCGCCGCGAATCAGGCCGCCATCTACTTCGACGGCACCTGGATGCCGAGCGTTTGGAAGAGCCAGGGCTTCACGAGCGACAACTACGCCGTCGCGCCGCATCCCAATCCGGACACGGGTGCCACCGGGGCGCTGTCGCGGCAGCACGACGGCAACAAGTACTGGATCAGCTCGCAGACTCCGCACCACCAGCAGGCGTGGGAGTTCCTGAACTGGATGACCGATCCGGACGGGTTCTTCGTCAAGGAGTACTACCAGCAGGGTTTCGGCACACTGGCGTTCACCGACAACAAGAAGATGGTCACCGAACCGGCGATCCAGCAGATCATGAAGATCGCCGAGACGCCGGGCTTCCGCGTCAACGTGCCGGTGCCGGTACTCAAGTGCACGGACATCGCCAAGTCGAAGGCCTATCTCGAGGCGACCGGCAAGCGGCCCGCCGGTGAGTACGAGGCGATGGTCGAGGCCCTGGTCGGCAAGAAGCCACTGGCTCCGCTCGCGAGTGCGCTGGTGCGGGAGCGCCAGACGACGTTCGAGAACAAGCTCAAGGAGGAGGCGGCGGCCGGGCTGAAGGTGTCGAAGGAGTGCTACACCTTCCCCGACTGGGACTACACCGCTGACTACGGTCTGGACAAGTACAAGCGCTGATGGCCACTTCTACCGACACCGGCCGTGAACGGGTCCGGGGCTTCGACCGAGTCTGGATCTTCGTTTTCCTGGTCCCGTTCCTGCTGCTGTACTTCGGATTCACCCTGTGGCCGTTGGTTGCCACCGTCTACTACTCGTTCTTCGACTGGTCCGGAATCGGGCCGATCGACAACTTTGTTGGTACCGGCAACTACGGCTCGATCCTGAACGACAAGCTGTTCTGGCTGGCCGTGGTCAACACGTTGATCTTTGCCGTGCTGAACACCGTGATCAAGCTCCCGTTGTCCTTGCTGATGGCAATCATCCTGACCCGCAAGTGGTTGCGCGGTACCAAGTTGTTCCGCACGGTGTTCTTCGCGCCGCTGATCATTCCGGTCGCGATGGCCGGCTTGATCTTCACCTATTTGCTGAACCCGTCGAACGGCGCGCTGAACGCGTTGCTGCTGGACCTCGGACTCGTCGACAAACCGGTCGACGTGTTCGCCGGCCGGTGGAGCGCGCTGACCGTGATCGTGCTGGTCTCGATCTGGCAGATCTTCGGCCAGTACATGATCTATTGGATGGCCGCGTTGCAGAACGTGCCCGAGGAGCTCTACGAGGCCGCCGATATCGACGGCGCCACCGAATGGCAGAAGGCCACTCAGATCACGCTGCCGATGATCAAGCCCGTAGCGGTGGTGATTCTGCTGCTGGCGCTGGTCAACGCGATGCACGTGTTCGGCCTGGTCGTCACGCTGACCGGCGGCGGCCCGGGCACCAGCACGTACGTCGTTTCCTACTTCATCTATCAAGAGGCCTTCGGCAGCGTGCCGTTCGCCTACGGCTACGCGTCGGCCGCGGCGCTGCTGTTCTCGGTGATCGCCTTCGTGCTGGTCACCAGCCAGGGCATCTTCGTCCGCCGGGCCCAGAAACTGCGAAAGGAGTACGGCGTCTGATGCGCACCTCGAGTCGTCGCGCCCTGCGCAACAACGCCGTCGCGATTCCGATCCTGCTGGTGATCAGCCTGATCTGGATCTACCCGTTCCTGTGGACGATTTCGGCCGCCTTCAAAACCCAGGGCGGCCTGTTCACCGGTGGTGCGAGCCTGATCCCGGACCAGCTCAACTTCGACAACTTCGCCCGGGCCTGGGTGAACGCGGGCTTCTCGCAGTACTTCGCGAACACCGTGCTCTACTCGACCGTCTCCACCTTCATCGAACTGGTGAAGTCCGCCCTGTGCGGTTATGTGCTGGCGCGGTTCGACTTCCCCGGCCGGGTATTGCTGCATCGGCTGATCATCGCGACGTTGTTCATTCCAGTGGCCTCGATCATCATTCCGCAGTTCGTGCTGGTGCAGCAGCTCGGCCTGCTGAACACCCGCGCCGGGGTGATCCTGGCGATGTCGGGATCGGCCGGAGCCCTGTACGTCTTGATGTTCACGGGATTCTTCGCGAGTGTGCCGAGCGATCTGTTCGACGCGGCCAAGCTGGACGGCGCCGGATTCCTGCGCACGTTCTGGCTGATTCTGCCGCTGGCCAAGCCGGTCATCGCGGTCGTGGTGATCTTCCAGTTCGTCAGCAACTGGAACGAGTTCAACATTCCGCTGGTCTTCACGCTCGGCCAGCCCGAACTGCAGAACCTTGCCGTCGGCATGCTCTCGTTCAAGGGCGAGCACGCCGTCGACTGGACCGGTTTCGCCGCCGGTATGACCATTTCGTTCGCTCCGATGCTGATCGTCTTCCTGATGTTCCAGAGCTACTTCGTGCGCGGCCTGGCCGGCGCCACCAAGGGGTGATCCCGTTATGTTTCTCGACCGCCTATCCGCCTTCCCGGTCACGGCCTTCGACAAGTCCGGCGACCTGGCCCTGGACCGCTATCGCGAGCACGTGCGGGTCCAGCTCGACGCCGGACCTGCCGCGATCTTCGCGTGTTGTGGCACTGGAGAGTTCTTCTCGCTCACCCTCGACGAGTACGCCGCCGCCGTCCGTACGGCGGTGACCGAGGCCGCCGGGGCGCTGCCGGTCTTCGCGGGCACGGGGTACGGAACGGCCCCTGCCAAGCAGTACGCCGATGCCGCTCGCGAGGCTGGTGCGGATGGCCTGCTGGTCCTTCCGCCGTACCTGGTGAAGGCCTCTCAGCAGGGGCTGCTCGACCACTACCAGGCGCTGGCGCGTTCTGCCGGTCTGCCGTTGATCGCGTACCAGCGGGACAACGCGGTGTTCACGGCCGAGAGCGCGGCGGCCCTCGCGACGATCCCGGGGGTCATCGGATTCAAGGACGGCGTGGGTGACCTGGACCTGATGCAACGGGTGATGGCCGCCGCGCCGGACTTGCTGTACCTGAACGGTCTTCCGACGGCGGAGGTGACGGCCCGTTCGTACCGCGCGGTCGGTATCCGGGCGTACTCGTCCGCGGTGCACTGTTTCGCACCGGAGATCGCGCACGCCTTCGAGGCGGCGCTGGTTGCCGGTGACAACGCCCAGGTCGACCGCCTGTTGAGCGAGTTCTACCTGCCTCTGGTCACCTTGCGCGACAAAGGCCAGGGGTACGCCGTTTCCCTGGTGAAGGCCGCCGTTCGTTCGCGCTGGACGGATGTCGGCTCGGTTCGTTCACCCTTGACCGATCCCACGCCTGCGCATCTGGAGGAACTGGAGTCGATCATCGATCGAGGTCTGGCCCTGGTTCGCAAGGAGGCCGCATGAGGATCACCGAGGTGGTCATCACGCCGATCGCGATGAAGGACCCGCCCCTGCGCAATATCCACGGCGTGCACCAGCCGTACGCGCTCAGGTCGATCCTCCAGGTCCGGACCGACGATGGGCTGGAAGGCCTCGGCGAGACGTACGGCGATAGGGCCATCGTTGACGCCCTGCGCCTGGTGGCTCCGCGTCTGGCCGGGCTCGATCCGTTCGACCTCAACTGGTTGGAGCGGATTGTGCGGGAGACGCTTGGCGGGGTAGCCGCCGAGGCGACGCACGGGTTGATCGGTGCCGCTAGCGCGTCGAAGACCCTTTCCACGGTGTTCTCCGCGTTCGAGGTGGCCTGCTGGGATTTGCAGGGTCATGCGCTCGGGCGGCCAGTGGCGGATCTACTCGGCGGGCGCGTGCGGGACGCCGTTCCGTACAGCGGGTACCTCTTCTTCAAGGCCGCCGCACACGTGCCGTCGCCGGGTTATCCGGACGACACCTGGGGTGAGGCGATGACCGCGGAGGGCATCGTCGAGCAAGCATGTCGCATGGTTGACGAGTACGGCTTCCGCTCGCTCAAGCTGAAGGGCGGCGTACTGCCCGCGCTCGACGAGGCGGACGTGATTCTCGCGCTGCGTGACGCCTTCCCGGAGCACCCGCTGCGGCTCGATCCGAACACGGGCTGGACGGTGGAGACGAGTATTGCCGTGAGCCGGAAGGTCGAGGGTGTGCTGGAATACCTGGAGGATCCGACCGGCGGGATCGAGGGCATGGCCGCGGTGGCCCGCGAGGTATCGATGCCATTGGCAACGAACATGTGCGTGACCGCGTTCGAGCACCTGGCGCCGGCCGTACGGCAGGATGCGGTTCAGGTCGTATTGTCCGACCACCACTTCTGGGGTGGATTGCGGCGTTCCCGCGAACTGGCGGCCGTCTGCCGGACGTTCGGTCTCGGGTTGTCCATGCACTCGAACTCGCATCTCGGGATCAGCCTCGCGGCGATGACCCAGCTGGCCGCGGCCACGCCCGAACTGACCTACGCCTGCGACACCCACTACCCGTATCTCGTGGAGGATGTCGTTGTGCCAGGCGCTTTGCGTTTCGTGGACGGCTCGGTCCCGGTGCCGACCGGCCCGGGTCTGGGGGTCGAGCTGGATCTCGATTCCCTGGCGCGGCTGGCCGAGCAGTACGAAGGCGCCGGGTTCGATACCCGGGACGACGTCACGCCGATGCTGGCGATCGATCCGGCCTGGGATCCGGTGATCCCGCGATGGTGAGGCACGGGGTCTTCGCGTACACCTGGGATCTCGTCGGCGATCCCGACGCGGCTCGCCGGATCGCGGACCTGGGCGCCGATACCGTCACGCTGCAGGCGGTCTACCACTCGGTGCGGGCCACGACCGGTTGGCATCCTCGACACCGGGTGGTGCATGCGGACCACGCGGCCGCGTACTTCCGGATCCGGCCGGACCGTTGGCGAGGGCAACGGCTCCAGCCGGTCGCACCTGGCTGGGGTGTGCCCGATGACGACCGATTCGGTACGGCGCTGAAGGCATTGACCGCCGCGGGGTTACGAACCGAGGCGTGGATGGTGCTGACGCATTCGTCGATCCTCGGGCGGTCCGCGCCGGACCTCACGGTGCGGAACGCCTTCGGGGAGAACTTCCAGTACGCGTTATGCCCGGCGCAACCGGAAGTCCGGTCGTACGTGCTGACTTTGGTTCGCGAAATGTGCGCCCAGTACGACGTGGCCGAGCTGATGCTGGAGGCCTGCGGGTGGCTCGGCTTCGAGCATGGCAGCCACCATGAGAAGACCGCCGGTGCCGATTTGTCGACATGTGCCCGGGATCTACTGTCGTTGTGCCTTTGCCCGGCGTGCGCGGCACAGCTTGTTGAGCTTGATCCCGTGCAACTCGCGCGGGACATCCGCCAGTTGGTGGATCGCGAACTGCAGCAGGGCATTCCAGCCGGCGCCAACCTCGCGGACGCTATCGGTAAGACGCGCGCGGAGATCGTCTTTCAGCACCGTGCGAAGGTCATCGCGGATCTCGTGGCGGATATCCGTTCGGTCGCCTCCGGTCCTGAGCTGTTGCTGATGGCAACGGATGACCCGCAGGTGACCGGGCCGGACGTCGGCACGGATCTGACGGCTTTCACCGAATCACCCGACGCCTTCGTGCTGAAGTGCTGGCGCGACGAGGAAGCGGCGCTGGCGCAGGTCAAAGCGGCCGCCGCGCGGACCGCCGTAGCGCTGGTGGCCAACGTGACGGCCTTGGACGAACGGCCCGAGGACCTCGCGTCGTTCACCACCCGACTCGTTGCGGCCGGCGCCTCCCAGGTTCGGTACTACCATGCAGGGCTGGCATCACCGGCACGTCAGCAGGCCATCCGTACGGCGATCCGAGGTGAAAGCGGGTGAAGCTCGTGCTGGTTCCCCCTCAGGTCGACGCCACCCGGGACTGGCCGGAACGGCTGATGGCGGACGTTCCCGGCTGGGAGGTGGTCCGCCCACCGTGCGAGGCCATGCGCGCCGAACTCCAAACGGCCGACGCGGCGTACGGCGTACTCACCCCCGACCTGCTGACCGAGAGCCTGAAGTGGTTGCAGGCGCCGCAGGCCGCTCCGCCGCCGGGGTACTTCTTCCCTGAGCTGGTTGATCACCCGGTGGTGGTGACGAATATGCGCGACACCTATACCGATCACGTGGCGGCGCACACGTTGGCGTTGGTTCTCGCGATGTGCCGTGGGCTGCCGCTGTACTTCCGGGATCAGCGGGACGAATGCTGGGCGCCGGACTGGGATCCGGCTTCGGTGGTGACCTTGCCTGAGGCAACGGCCTTGATCGTCGGCGCCGGCGCCGTCGGAGCCGAGGTCGGCCGGTTGTTGTCCGAGTTCGGTACGACGGTGATCGGGGTGGACGCGCGCACGGCAGGACCGTTGCCCGGGTTCGCCCGGGTCGAACCGGCTGAGGCGCTCGACGCGTTGCTGCCCACGGCGGATCTGGTCATCCTGACAGTGCCGCATACGCCTGCGACCGAAGGCTTCTTCGACGCAAAGCGGTTCGCGCTGCTGCGCCCGTCGGCGTACTTCGTGAACGTGGGCCGGGGGCCGACCGTCCAACTCGACGCCCTGATGGATGCTCTTGAGGCGGACCGCCTGGCCGGGGCCGCGCTCGACGTCTTCGAGACGGAACCGCTGCCGCCGGGCCATCCGTTGTGGCGGCGGCCGGATGTTCTGATCACCCCGCACGTCGCCGGGGTCGGCCCGCACGCCGACGAACGCCGGTACGCCGTACTGCGGGACAACGCGCGCCGCTTCGCGAGCGGCCTGGACCTGGTCAACCTGGTCGACAAGGCCGCCTGGTTCTGAAGGGAGTTGTAGGCAACGTTCCGCTTGTGACCCGGACGTCGTGCCGGGTCCGATCGAAGGAGAGTGCACGATGCGTGGATACCGTCCCCTCGCCGTCCTGCTGTCCATGGTCGCCAGCGCGACCCTCGTCGCCCAGACGTCGAGCAGTTCCACCGCCGCTCCTGCTGACGGTTGCAGCTATCCCGGCAACGTCCTCGACTTGTCCCACTGGAAGTTGCAGCTTCCGCTCGACGATCCCAACAAGGAGGGCACCCAGATCCTGCAGATCACCCAGCCGCAGCTGGACACCTACCGGGTCTCGCCCTGGTTCAAGACCAGGAGCTGCGAGGCCGTGCAGTTCCGCAACCCAGTCAACGGCGTCAAGACCCCGAACACCACGTACGCCCGCTCCGAGTTGCGGGAGATGGACAGCACCGGCAAAGAGGCTCGCTGGTCCTCGAACTCCGGCACGCACACAATGGTGATCGACCAGGCCATCACGCACTTGCCCGAGGTCAAGCGGCATGTAGTGGCTGGACAGATCCACGACGGCAACGACCGCTCGGTGTTCCGGCTGGAGGGATCGAACCTCTATGTCACTCGGGACAACGACACCCACTACAAGCTGGTGACCAGCGACTACAAGCTCGGCACCCGCTTCCAGGCCAAGTTCGTCGTCAGCGATGGCTCGATCAAGGCCTACTACAACAACGTCTTGCAGGCGACTATCCCGGTCTCGTTCACTACTGGCTACTTCAAGGCCGGGGTGTACACGCAGGCCAACTGCGTGAACTCTTCGCCATGTGACAGCAGCAACTTCGGCCAGGTGATCGTGTACGACGTGAGCGTCACGCACAGCTGAGCCCGGTGGGATCACCGGTTCCGGTCCGCCGGGCTCAGGCCGGTGATCCCACCTACTTTCGACCGACGTCGAAGGTTCCTTGTCAGCGACGGCGCTTCGGCTCTACGGTCCTGGCACGTCGATGAGGGGAACGCGATGAAGCGTGCCGGGCTGGTGCTGGCTGTCCTATTCGCTCTACTGACAACTCCGACTGCGGCTGTTGCGGCGCCGGGTGGTGCGCCAGAAGTACCGAAGACGTTGATCGGGCAGGACTTTCCCGATCCGGACATCGTGCGCGTCGGCAGCACCTGGTACGCCTACGCCACCAACAACTCCGGCCATCTCCCGGTCGCCAGCGCGCCAACGATCGACGGTCCGTGGTCGATCCGTGGTGACGCGATGCCGGGTGGTCCCGCCGCGGACTGGGCCCGGGCCGGGCGGACCTGGGCACCGGACGTGACGGCCAATCCCGACGGCTCGTTCACCCTCACGTACACCGCCTGGCACGCGTCGTCCGGCCGGCAGTGCATCGGGATGGCCTTCGCTCGTTCGCCACTCGGGCCGTTCATTCCGTACGGCAGTGGGCCGTTCATCTGCCCGCTGTCCGACGGCGGCGCGATCGACGCGAACACCTTCTTCGCCGCCGACGGCACTCGCTATTTGACCTGGAAGAACGACGGCAACGCGATCAACGTGCCGACCACGCTGTACGTGCGCCAGGCCGTCGACAACGGCGCGCGCCTGATCGGCGATCGGATCGCGATGATCAGCGCTCCGGCCGGACAGGTGATCGAGGCGCCCGACCTGGTCCAGCGGGATGGCCGGTTCTACCTCTTCTATTCAGGTGGCGACTACTCCGGCTGCGGCTACTACACGTCGTACGCGACCGCCTGGTCGTTGACTGGTCCGTGGGCCCGAGCCCCGCAAGCACTGATGACGACGGCCAACTCGGGCGTCTGTGGTCCGGGTGGTGCTGACATCGTCACGGCGGCCGATGGCCTTACCGGCGGCGACAAGCTCGTCCTGCACGCGTACTCGGGTTCGGCCCGTCACGTGTTCTCCGTGGACCTCAGCTGGGTGAACGGCGTACCGGTGATCGGTGGCAGCCGGATGGCCTCGATGGACGGCAACGGCCGCGCCGAGGTGGCCTCGATCAGTGCGGACGGCGTGATCCGGGCCTGGCACAACTACCTGGGCTTCGAGACCATGCCGTACGGCGCCTCGGCCGTCATCGCGCAGGGCTTCACCGATCCCACCCGAACGCGATTCGCTGACCTGGATGATGACGGCAAGTCCGAGATCATCGCGATCCAGGCGAACGGCGAACTGCGGGCGTGGCACAACGACGCGGGTATGGCCGAGATGCCGTACGGCGACTCGGTGGTGATCGGCTCGGGCTTCACCGAACCGGGAGGGATCCAGTTCGCGGATCTCGACGACGATGGCCGGGCGGAGCTGATCTTGATCCAGGCCGACGGGCAGGTTCGGGCCTGGCACAACGACGGCGCCTTCAGTTCGATGCCGTACGGCGACTCCCGCGTAATCGCGAACGGGTTCACCGCGGATCGCACGTTCTTCCCGGACCTGGACGGCGACGGCCGCGCCGAGATCGCCAGCACGCAGGCCGACGGTCAGATCCGGGCGTGGCACAACGACGCCGGGTTCGCCACCACGCCGTACGGCGACTCGCGAATCGTGGCGCAGGGCTTCACCGATCCGGCGCGGACTCGGTTCGCCGACTTCGATGAGGACGGGCGGGACGAGATCGTCGCGATCCAGGCGAACGGCGAATTGCGGGCGTGGCACAACGACGCGGGTTTCGCGACGATGCCCTATGGCGCTTCGCGGATCGTTGGTACCGGCTTCACCGATCCCTCGCGGGCGGTCTTCATCTAGCTAACAGGCGGAGTTCGTAGGCCAGGTCGATCAGGCGCTGGCCTACTACTTCGTACAGCACGTAGTAGCCCTCGCGGCGGGTTTGAACCACTCCGGCGTCCAGTAGCAACTTGAGGTGCCGGGAGACCGCCGCGCCGGATAGGCCCAGTAGGCCAGACAGCTCCTGCGTACTGCGTGGTTCTTCGGCTAGCAGGCGAATGATGTCGAGACGGGACTGGCCGCCTAACGCCCGTAAGCCTGCAGAGAGCTCGACGGATTCGCGTACCTGGGGATTCGGCGGCACGACCGGATAGGTCATTCGCAACGGCCAGGGCTCGTCGCAAGTCACCCGCACGTGCGGCCACGCGTAGTAGCTCGGGGTCAGCCGCAACGGCCCACGCTCGGCCACCTCGACCCGGTGGTCGTGCGGCCGATCGAGCAACACTAGGCGGCGCCGTACGTCGAGTCTGATCGCGGGGGCTAGTTCACGCAGCAGGGGCAGAACGCCGCCGGGTAAGGCGGTTCCAGCTTCCGCGACGGTGTCGAGCAGCTGTGGTTCAAGGTGGTCCCACTCCTTGCTGAAGGCAAGTTCCCAGTAGGTGGTGAGGGTGGTGAGGACGTCGTCGAGTACGCCTCTTGGGTCCTTCTTGATCAGCTTGCGGAGGTTCGCGGCGTTGGCCTTGGCCGATTCGTTGACCAGGACTGCTTCGGAGAGGTCGCGGGCGATGTGCGCGGCTGGCAGGGCGCGCACTATCTCGACCTCCTCCGCGAAGGTGCGGTCGAGATGCCCCGCGCCCGCCTCGAACAAGGCCGGTACGTAATCGCGAACGACCCAGCTCAACCGCCGCAGGTCGTTGCGAAGTTGAGGCGGCAGATCCCGGCATCGCCGTACCCAGGGCAGCTGCAGCGCGTGATGCCCGGGCGCGCTCAGGGCATGCCAGGAATGCACCGTCTCGGCCAGCGCGGACAGCTCGAAACTGACGTGCTCGGCCGCGTCGGGTGGCATCCGCAGGGTGATCACAGAACTGATTATCTCTTTCGCGAATATGTTGTCGCGGCTTCGGCGCCGTCCCGACACTCAGGTCATGACCGCCTTCATGGAGCCCTTCCGGATCAAGTCCGTCGAGCCGATCGCCTTTCCCACCGCCGCGGAACGTCGCGCCGCGCTGGAGGCCGCCGGGTACAACCTGTTCAAGATCGATGCCGACCAGATCACCATTGACCTGCTCACCGACTCCGGTACCGGCGCGATGTCGGCCGCGCAATGGTCGGCGCTGCTGTCCGGCGACGAGTCGTACGCCGGGGCGCGGTCGTTCCGCCGGTTCGAATCAGTGGTCCGCGATCTGACCGGTTTCGCCGAGGTGCTGCCGGTCCACCAGGGTCGTGCGGCGGAACGACTCGTACTGTCGGCACTGCTCAAGCCGGGTCAGGCCAGCGTGAGCAACACCCACTTCGACACCACCCGGGCGCACGTCGAACTCGCCGGCGGCAAGGCCGTGGATCTGCCCGCGCCGGATGGCGGCAACATCGACCTGGTCCGGTTGCGCGCGAGTTTCGCGACCGAGGACGTGGCGTGCGTCGTACTGACCGTCACCAACAACGGCCTCGGCGGCAAACCCGTGCTGATGGAGAACATCCGGGCCACCCGGGCGATCTGCGACGAGTTCGGCGTACCGCTGACCCTGGATGCGGCGCGCTTCGCGGAGAACGCCTACTTGATCACCGAGCTGGAGCCGGAGTTCACCGGGCACTCGCCGCGCAAGGTGGCCGAGCTGATGTTCCGGTCGGCCGACATCATCTGGGCCAGTCTGAAGAAGGACGGTATCGCCAACATCGGCGGACTGGTCGCGCTGAACGACCCGGACTTGGCCGCACGCTGCCGCCTCGAACTGATCGCGTACGAAGGCTTCCCGACGTACGGCGGACTGGCCGGGCGTGATCTCGATGCACTCGCGCAGGGACTTCTGGAGGTCACCGAGCCGTCGTACCTGCGTTATCGCGCCGAGTCGGCCCGGTGGTTCGGGGAGGCGCTGCGGGCGGTTGGCATGCCCGTAGTCGAGCCGGTCGGCCTGCACGCGGTCTACATCGACGCGGGCGAACTCCTGCCTGGGCGGAACTTGCCCGCGAACGCGTTGCTGGCCGAGCTCTACCTGGAGGGCGGTATCCGCGCCAGCGAGCTCGGGACTCTCGCCTTCGGGCGGGTAGACCCAGCAGGCGGTCCGGACATCCCTTCGGCGCGAGAGCTTGTACGGTTCTGCCTGCCGCGGCGGGTCTATACGCGGAGCCACCTGGAGTACGTGGTGGAAGCCGCTGCCGCGGTGGTCAAGCGCGCCGAGGCCATCCCGGGCTACCGGATCGTCCACCAGGACCCAGTGATGCGCCACTTCACCGCACGATTGGCGCCGATGCTCTAGTGGCTCCTGCGGTTAGGACGGTTCGGCGAGGGGTGCCCGGGTGACGTGGTTGCAGAGCTCTCCGATGGCTTCGGCCCGCACGACCACCTCATCGCCGTCCTGCAGGAAGAGCTGCGGATCGCGGGCGTTGCCGATACCGGAGGGCGTACCCGTCAGGAGGACGTCACCCGGGTACAGCGTCATCCCGAACGACAGCTCGCTGATCAGCCTTGCAATGCTGAAGGCCATCTCGGCGGTCGAAGCGCTCTGCCGGAGTTCACCGTTCACGAGGCACTCGAGCCGGACGTTCTGCGGGTCACCGAGTTCATCCGGTGTAACGATCCAAGGCCCGAGCGGCATCGTCTGGTCAATGCTTTTGCCCTTGAGCCATTGACCGCCGTGTGCGCGCTGAACATCCCGCAAGGACACGTCGTTCGCCAAGGTGTAACCCCAGACGTGATCGAGCGCCTTCTCCTCGGGAATGCTCCGGCCACGCCAGCCGATCACCACCGCCACCTCGGCCTCGTAGTCCCACTGCCGCGAGAGGTTCGGGTCGTACGCGATGTCGTCGTACGGCCCGATCGCGGTTCCAGGCGCCTTACCGAAGAACGTCGGCTGCGACGGCGGATCCACGTCCTGGCCCTCGCGCTTGCCCTTGCTCTCGTAGAAGTGGTCCCAGTAGTTCCAGCCGGTGCAGAGGATGTCCCGGCGGAACCGGCGAATCGGAGCCACCAGGCGGACCTCGTCGATCAACACCCGCCGCAGCTCCGGCAGCGCCGTACGGATGGAGTCGATCGCCGGCTGACCACCTTCGATCACGGACGCCAGGTCGGACCAGCCCTCGGGCAACAGCACCACGTCGACGCCGTCGATCACCGCCGGACGTTCCACGGCCTCGAACTCGACCGTCGCGAACCTCATCCGGCCAGCACCGCGATCGCGTTGATCTCGATCAGATAATCCGGATGGGCCAGCCGGCTGACCTCGACCATGGTGGACGCGGGCAACGGCTCTCGGAAGTAATCGGCTCGCACCTGATGGATCTTGGCAAAGTCGTCCATATTGCGCACGTACACGTCCACCCGGCAGACATCGTCGAGCGTTCCACCTGCCGCCGCCAGCGCGGTCTGGATGTTCTCGCACACCTGCCGGGTCTGGGCCGCGACATCACCGACGCCCACGATCGATCCATCCGGCGTACGCGCCGTCATCCCGGACACGAACACCAGCCGACCGGTCGCCTCCACCGCCGTGGCCTGGGAGAACACGCCGTTCGGGCTGCGCAGATCCGGACTACTGAGCTGCGTTTTAGGCATCAAGAACCTCCATCAGGGGATTTGATCAAACATCACACCCTCACCCCACCGCAACACCAGCGGCCCCGTACCCACCCCCATCCACCCCAGCGCACGCCCACCCCTGTGGACGCTCCACCGATGGTCGGACCCGAAATGCGGCCTCCGTGAACACCCTTCCCACGGTCGGACCCAGAATGCGGCCCTCTGTGGACACCCCACCACGGTCGGACCCGAAATACGGGCGCCACCTGTGGATATCCCTGCCACGGTCGGACGCGAAATGCGGGCCGGCTCGCGTCCTCCGCGCGGCGCCCCGCCGGCATTCACAGCTCACCGCAAAGTGCGTCCGACCGTGCGAGGTCTGTCCACAGGAGGTTCCACTAGCCGCGGGCGTGGTGGGCGACGCGTCTGGTTGCGGGGGAGTTCGGCCGTGGATGATGGTTCGTGCTAATTTCAGGCCGTGCGGTCTAAAAATGGAGCGGGTGGCCGGATGTCGTTCATTCAGACGGCTCGGCGGGCGCAGATCATCGAGGCGGCGATCGAGACGGTGGCGGCGATCGGTTACGGGCAGGCGTCGCTGGCTCGGATCGCGGGGCAGGCCGAGATCAGCAAAAGCGTCATCTCGTACCACTTCTCGAACAAGGAGGACTTGCTCGAGAAGGTCGTCGAACAGGTCCTGTCCGACTGGAACGCGTCGATGCGGCCGCTGCTCGAGGCGGAACCGACCGCGGCCGGACGGCTCGCGGCGTACATCCGCTCGCGGCTGGCTTACCTGCGGGAGAACCGGCGCCGAGTGGTCGCTTTGACCGAAATCATCATGAACCACCGCGACGCCGACGGCCGCCTGGTTTTCGCCGAGCGCGACGCCGAACCGGTCGACGAGTTGCTGGCGATCCTGCGTGCGGGTCAGAGCGCCGGCGAGTTCCGCGCGTTCGACTCGATGGTGCTCGCGATGACCGTGACCCAGGCCCTGGAGGGCGCGATGACGCGATGGGCCGAACAGCCCGAGACCGATCTCGCGACGTACGCCGAAGAACTGGTGACGCTGTTCCGCCTCGCCACCGATACCCAGGAGCCCGAACGATGAACAGCCAGCGGCAGACCGTGATCGGTCACTCCACTGTCGACAAACTCGTGCTGTACGGCGGGCTGCCGGTGGTGGGCCTGGTGCTCGGGTATTTCCTGCCGCGGATCGCGGACTGGGCGATGACCCAGAAGTGGTTGCCGAAGGGCCCGCTCAGGTTCATCGCCGAGTGGGATGCCTGGTGGGTCGTCGGCATTCTCATGCTGGCGGGCCTGATCGGCGGACTCCTGCTGGCGGCGGTAGCTCTGGAAGACAGCCTCAAGGTGACCGTCACCGATACCGAGGTCGAGCTGCTCAAGAACACCAAGACCCAGACCGTACGGCGATCGGACCTCGCGCTGGCCTTCCTGGACGGCAAGGAACTCGTACTGCAGGACGCCACGTCCCGTGAACTCGCGCGGGAAAAGCATGACCAGCTCGCGTCGGGCCGGGCTAAATTCGGTCCGGCCTTCCGGCAGCACGGATACGCGTGGTCCGAGGACGGTGATCCGCACGCGAACGCCTTCAGCCGCTGGATCGAGGACCACCCGGACGTTCCGCCGGCGGTCAACGCCGTACTGAAGGCACGCGCCAAGGCGATCGCGGCGGGCGACAAAGGCAAGGCAGACGTGCGGGAGTTCCGGCAGGAGGTCGGCAAGCTCGGCTACGTCGTACGCGACGAGCACGGCAAGCAGTACATCCGCGCCATCAAGCAAGCCTGACGTCGCACCTCGACGGGCCGGTTCGGCGGGCCTGGTTTCGGCTGCCTGGGCAGACTGGTGGGGTGATCACACTTGAGCAGGCCAGGCGATTGCGACGCGCCGGGGTGTTGTGGGTCCCTGGACCGGGCGATCGCTTCATCGTGCCGAACCGGGAGATGGACGACGACGTCTTCGTGGTCAGCGATATGACGGTCGAGGTACACGACTACCCCGGCGGCAAGGTGATCGGGTTCAACGGCACCACCGAATGGGCGCTGGACAGTATCGAACAGCGCGAGGTGGTTTGGCTGCCCCGGGAGAACCAGCTGCGCGAGTTGCTGGCCGACCGCTTCGTCCGGCTGGAGGCGGTGCCGGACGGTTACGCGGTCGTGCTGGCGGCTGACGGCGATGAACACACGTTCACCGGGCCGGACGCCGAGCAGGCCTATGCCGAAGCCCTGCTCGCGCTACTGACGCCGTAAAAGCGACTACCGATCGACCCCTCCGTCAACCGGTCGGCTGCTTCGCCGTCATCAGTTCGGTACTGCCACAGGTGCTTTCCCAGGTTCGCCGTGGTCAGCGGTTCACCCTTGCCCTGCCACGCTGCCAGGTACGGTCAGCGGTCGAGGGCGGCACGGAGCTGGCTGACGCGGCCGATCAGGCGGTCGCGTTGCTCGGCCGTGCCACGGTGGGTCCGCAGCAGTCCTTCGTACAGCTCCAGCTGGGTAACGGCCTGGAGCAGCTCGTCCGGGCTCATCGGGGCGTGGTCGCTGCCCCGATCGATCCGGCCGTGCTCGTTGCGAACCACCTGACGCCACAGTGCCGGTACGGCGTGGTGGCGGCCGCGGGTGATGGTGACAGTGCTCATATCGTCCTCCTCTGAAACCGCCGGGGCGGTGTTTGCCTACTCAGACGACGGTTCGCCGTCAGAAGTTCGGAGCGTTTCCGCATCGATGCGCGAGCTGGAAAATCAATCGGTTCCGCTGGTGGTCACCTGCAACTTCGGGCCCTCCGAGGGCTTGAAGAGTTCACCGACACCGGGCCGCCAGATCGCGAGAATCGCAACGACGGCGACGATGCCGAGAACCGTGATCAGCTGGGCCCGAAGTGAGGCCTGGCGGCGGCGGGGCAGAAAGTCGTTCGTCATGGTGTCTACCCTCGCGAATTTCCCGCCGCGGGACATCGGCCCCAGGGACCGTCCTGCCAGGCCCACTCTGCGACCTGAGTAGGGGTCGGCCTCATCCTTTCGGAGGACTTACCTACCGTCCGTCTGTCCGAGGTGACCAACCGTGCCGACGGCTACGCTGAGCAATGTGTTGAGCTACTGGCGGCGGATCTCCCCGGGGAGGCAGGACGTTCTCCTCGCGATCGCCCTGGCCGTTGCCTGGGGCATCGGTCTCGCCGTGCTCAGCCGGTATTACTCGCTCCTGGTGGAGTGGCAGGCCTATCTGGTGGCGGGCGTCTTCCTGGTGATGAGCGTCGCCCTCGTGCGACGTTATCCGCGAACGTTGCTCGCCGCCGTTTGCGTGCTTTACCCGTTCGCCTACACGTTCGTGATCAACCAGCAGGACACGTCGACCGCGTTGCACTCGGAGATCCACCTGGCTCCGCTGCTGGTGGTGGGCTACCAGGCTGCCGCCGGCGGCGTCCGGGTGCCGACCTGCCTGTTCTTCACTCTGGGCAGTCTCGCGACTCTGATGGTCTTCCTGCCGACGGCCGGTGCCCTGGCGCTGAGCGTGCTCGGGCCGCGGACCATGCCCGCGCTCGCCTTGTATCCCGAGACCATGGCCGGGCTGATCCGCTATATCGATCTCTCGTTGTTCGTGGCGGCGGCGGCCTTGGTGGGCGGCATGGTGCTGCTGGGCGCGAGCAGTCGCCGGCGCCGATCGAGCCTGATCCTGCTCGAGCAACGCAACGCGGAGCTGGTCCGGCTGCGCGTAGTCGCGGCCGAGCGAGCCGCCGCGGCCGAGCGGACCCGGATCGCGCGCGACCTGCACGACGTCGTCTCCCATCACATGAGCGCGGTGGTGATCAGGGCCCAGGCCGCGGATCGGGTGGCGGAGCAACGACCTGAGGAACTGCGGGAGGCCGTGCGCTGGATCGCGGCCAGCGGCAAGGAGGCCCTGACTGCGATGCGCGAGACCGTGCGGGTGCTCAACACCGCCTCCTCGGCGGATGCGGCCGACACCGCGCCGGTTCCGGACCTGGCCGATGTGGTCCGGATGGGCGACCGGCTGAAGGCGGTGGGCATCGACGTGACCATGGATCTGCCGCCGCGGCCCGGCGAGCTGACCTCCGCCACGCAGGTCACCGCCGTACGGATCATTCAGGAGGCTTTGACCAACGTGATGGTGCATTCGCGCGCGACCTCGGCCCGGGTCAGCTGGCACAGCGAACCCGACGGCGAGTTGCTGACGGTGGACGACAACGGCCGGACCGGCCCACCACCGCCGAATGTGCTGGCCACGGCCAAACGTGAGAACGGCCGTGGCAACGGCCTGATCGGAATGCGCGAGCGATCGGCTGCCTGTGGTGGCACCCTTTCGGTCGCGCCGAGCCCCTTGGGCGGATGGAGGATCCAGGCATGGCTGCCGGTACCGGCGAGATGAGCGACGAGCAGATCCGGGTTCTGGTGGTCGACGACCAGGGCGTGATCCGGATGGGCCTGGCGATGATCATCGACCACGAGCCAGACCTGGTCGTGGTCGGCCAGGCCGGCGACGGCGAGGAGGCCTTGCGGCTGGTGACGCAACTGCGGCCCGATGTCGTGTTGATGGATATCCGGATGCCGGTGATGGACGGTCTGACCGCGACCGCGCAGATCACCGCCGCGACCGGCACGGGCAAACCTGGCGTGCTGGCGCTGACCACCTTCGACGACGAGGCCTATGTGCTCGGGGCGGTTCGCGCCGGAGCCTCGGGCTTCCTGCTGAAAGACACCGATCCGGATCTGCTGGTGGCCGCGATCCGGGCGATTCACCGTGGCGACTCCCTGGTGGATCCGGCGTCGACGCGGGTTCTGCTGGCGCGGTGCGTGGAGCTCGAACGCCGCGTCGGCGGGCAGGATCCGGTGCAGGCGGATCAGCGCTGGGCGACGCGCCTTGCGCAGTTGAGCGACCGTGAGCGGGATGTACTGGTCGGGCTGGCTCGGGGACTCTCCAACCGCGATCTGGCCGACCACCTGTTCGTGACCGAGACCACGATCAAGAGCCACGTCAGCAGCGTCTTGAGCAAGCTGGAGCTCTCCAGCCGGGTTCAGGCGGTTGTCGTCGCCTATGAGACGGGTGTGGTCCGGCCGGGCGAGACCGGCCTGCAGGGGCTCGGCGGCCAACCAACCAAGTAGGGCCCTCGCCCGGCGAGATGCGGCTCAGCCTTCGAAGTAGGCCTTCGAGACGCTCTTCGGCACGCACATGGTCCACGCGTCCAGCACCAGCTCACGCATCTCCTCGAACTCCAACACGTCCAAGCGGCACTCGATCCACTGGTACCGCTCATCCGCCTTGCTCGGCGGCAGGAACTTGTGCGGCTCGGCGGCGAGTGCGGCCGCGCGTTGCTCCTTGGGGAAACCCAGGCCCATCGTCTGCTCATCGCGCGAAAACGCCAGGTAGACGATGCGCCCGACGCGGAACTTCACCCGGTCCCGCACCAGCACCTCGTAGCTGCGCGGTAGGTCCGCCGTGACCGCCCGAACGTCTTCGATTGTCACCATGCCCGCAGCCTGCCACTGCTGGATCTCCGGGCCTACCGATTTGTCCCGGGTAGCGGCCACGTACCGTGAACAGGTGCCCGATAAGCCGCCAGTGAGTGCCGTAGAAGGGGCCGAGGTGGTGTTCCGCCTCGCCGACGCGGAGCATGCCCTCACGGGCGTACGGCTCTGGCAGGAACTCGGCATCGCCGCCGAGGATCTGGGCTTCAAGCCCGTCGAGTACGGCTGGGAGCTCCGGCTGCCGAGACCGTCGGTCCACCGGATGGAGTATCTGTTCGACATCGCGGACCAGGGCATGACGCTTGACCCGACCAACCCGCGGGTAGTCGGTGGAGCCTTCGGGGAACACTCGTGGCTGCCTCTACCCGGTTACACCGAGCCGGGCTGGATCGCGGTCGAACCGATCGCCGCGAGCGTTATGCCGCTCCCAGTCGACCCGACGCCGGTTGGCCCGATCGACGTGCAGGTATGGGCTCCCGACGGGATCTTGCCGTCGTTCGAACTCCCCCTGCTGCTGTCGCACGATGGGCCCGAGTTCGCGTCGTACGCCGGTCTGACGCATTACGTCGGCGCCATGGTCGCCAGTGGGGCTTTACCGCCACTACGCCTCGCGCTGATACGCCCGAGTTCCCGGAACCTCTGGTACGCGGCTAATCCCGACTACGCGACGGCCTTGACCCAGCACGTCGTACCGACCGTCATGGACGCCTTCAAGAGCCGTAAACCCGTACTGATGGGTGCAAGCCTCGGGGCGCTCAGTGCGCTTCATGCCGAGTGGAACCACCCCGGCACGTTCGACGGGTTGTTCCTGCAGTCGGGCTCGTTCTTCACACTGGAGACGGATCCGCAGGAGTCCGGGTTCGAGTACTACGCCGAGGTGACCTCGTTCGTGGCATCAGTACTGGCCGAGGCGACGGCGCCGACCCGGACTCAGGTTGCGATGACCGCCGGGACGCCCGAGGAGAACGTGCACAACAACCGGGTGATGGCGGCCAAGCTGGACCGCATCGGACTGCCGGTGGACTTTCAGGAGACTCCGGACATGCACAACTTCACCGCCTGGCGCGACGTGCTGGATCCGTGCCTGACCGGCCTACTGCAGCGCGTCTGGGAGCACCCGATCTAGGCGCTATAGCCTCGATTCGGTGGACGCGATCCGTGAACGTCGCCGCGCGCTAGTGTCCTGAGTCGGAAGTTCGTGCTTCAGGACACTAGGTGGTTTCGCCGCCTTCGGCCTGTATTCGCGGTTGTAGTTGCCATATCCCTGTTCTTGTCGTTGCCAGGGGCTAGAACCACTCGGCTGGTTGCAGACCGCCAGAAGGCGGACAAGCGGCGCTCCTGCGCTTGCCCCGCTCCGGCCGTATTCGCCGTACGTCGGTCTGCGCGCCCACGATCATCGATATGGCCGGAACGTGGGCTGGGCCGGCCTCACGCGCTAGTGCCATCTCAACGGTTACCACCATCGCCTACCTCGGATTCCTGCTAGGACCGGCTGCAGTTGGCGCCGCATCATCGGCTGGTTCCTACCCGCGGCGCTCGGCGGAGTCGCCGTACTGGCCGTGCTGGTCGCACTGCTCGGTCCACTCGCTGGTCGTTCCCTTGCCAGTCGTACCTCGCAGGAGGTTCGGTAAGTCCCGACATGCGTCACCACCCGGGAGAGGCGGAAGTACGGAATTCTGGGTTCGACGGATGGGAGTGAGGCAGATGGAACGCGAGCAGGTCGAACTGGACGCGCCCGGGCTGGACCGGCCCGGCACGCTGATCCGTTACGGCCACTACGGGCGGCCGGTACTGGTCTTCCCGAGTGAGCAAGGCCGCGCCTGGGACTACGAGAACAACGGCATGGTCGACGCCGTGGCGGATCTGATCGAGGCCGGGCGGGTGAAGTTGTACTGCGTCGACTCGTACGACCACCTCAGCTGGTCCGACCGGTCCATACCGCTGGAGGAGCGCGCACGGCGCCACGGCGGCTACGAGTCGTGGGTCCTGGACCAGGTGGTTCCGGCCATCGGGACGGACTCCCCCGGCACTACCGACCTGATCACCACCGGATGCAGTCTCGGCGCCTTCCACGCGTTCAACTTCGCGCTGAAGCGGGCCGACCTCTTCCCGGTAGCGATCTGCCAGTCGGGCAACTACGACGCGTCCGCCTGGCATTCGTGGGGCGAGCGGGGCGACGCGACGTACTTCAGTAACCCGGCGGACTACCTGCCCAACATGTCCGGGGAACACCTGGACTGGCTGCGCAGCCGGGTCTACCTGGTTCTGACCGTTGGCCAGGGTGACTGGGAGACACACCCGACCGGGTCGTTGCCGTCGGCCCTGGCCACGGCCGAGCTGCTGCGGACGAAGGACATCCCGCACGAACTCGACATGTGGGGCCATGACGTGGCGCACGACTGGCCCTGGTGGCGCAAGCAAATCGCTCACCATCTACCGCGATTCGTCTGAATCTCGACGACTCGCCCGACTTTCTGAGGAGTGAACGTGGCTGACCGCTCGCAGCACCTGGTCGGATTGTTACTCGGCGCGGAAGAGGACTGGCCGCAGGCGTTCGAGGCGCTGCTGCGGCGGGTGGGACCCGTCACCGACGACACCGGCGTGACCCACGACTTTGTCAGCGAGCGGCTCACGATCGAGCCGTTCGACCTGGCGGACCCGGTGCGTACCGACCTGGTGATCGACCGGCTGGCGTACTGGTACTACCACCCGCGCGAGTGGCTGAAAAAGGCCGCGCTGATGGACGGTACGTACCTGCTGAACTCGCCGTTCACCTTCCAGTCGATGGAAAAGCACAGCGCCTACTGCGCGATGATGCGGCTCGGGCTGAAGATCCCGCGCACGGTGCTGGTCCCGTACAAGAACCCGGTCGACAACGTGCGCTGGGCCTACACCGCGGCGAAGTACAACAAGCCGTTCGACCTGGACGCTATCGCGGACGACCTCGGCTATCCGATGTACATGAAGCCGTTCGACGGCGGCGGCTGGCGAGGCGTCTCGCGGATCAACAACCGCGACGACCTGCATCAGGCGTACGACGAGTCCGGCGAGATGCTGATGCACCTGCAGGCGACGGTGGAGTACGAGAAGTTCGCCCGGGCCTTGTCGATCGGCGCCGAGACGATGGTGATGGACTTCCGGCCGGACGAGCCGATGCACAACCGGTACGCGGTCTCGCACGACTTCCTCAGCCCGTCCGCCGGACACCAGTCCGTCGCGATCTCCCGCATCGTGAACGCCTTCTTCGGCTGGGAGTTCAACTCCTGCGAGATGCTCGTCGAGGGCGATTCGGTGCACCCGATCGACTACGCGAACGCCTGCCCGGACGTCGCGATCACCTCGCTGCACTACTACTTCCCGTGGGCGATCTCCGCCCTGGTGAAATGGTCGGCCTTCTCGCTCGCGACCGGCCGCCGTACCAAGGTCGACCTGCACACCGAGCGGTACTTCGCGATCGCGGACGACGACTCGCTCGACTACGACGCCAAGCTCGACGGCTATCTCGCGCTGGCGAACGAGTACTTCGAGACCGAGCGCTACCACGAGTGGTGCGCGCAGAACCTGCCGCACTTCACCGACCAGGTGGTCGAGTGGGCCGCCGGGCCGGACTGCGACCGGATCCTGACCGAGACCGTGCGGGCGACCTACCCGGCGCATGAGCAGGAGAAGTTCCTGGCACATTTCCGCGGGTTGATCGGCCTTTGGGTGGCGGATCAGAAGCACTGAACCACGCTGCGTCACAATGGTGGCGTTGCGCACGCCTGAGTGAAGGGGACTCGTGTCCGAAACGGGCTTGGACGCCGAAGCCGCCGAGCTGCTGCGCCGGCGGCAGATGGCCCAGCAGCAGCTGGCCGACGCCGCCGCGCGCGTCGGCCGGGTGATCCAGCGGGTCGCCGGCTACGAGGAGACCTTCCTGCACCAGAACGACCGGGTGCAGCAACTCATCCGCGGCACCGAACCCGGCACCGACCACACCATCGCCCGCCATCTCGGCGACGCCAGCGGCGCGGTCCGCCAGGCGATAGCCACCCTGCAAGCGGCCGAAAGCATGTGCCGCTCCGCCAGCCAGGCCTAACCATGCGATCCAACTTCGAGCTCCGAGACCGTGGGCTGGCCGTGCGATCCAACCTCGAGCTCCGAGACCGTGGGCTGGCCGTGCGATCCGGCTTGTGGACTGAGGGCTGATCGGCGATGGCGTCTGATCTGGAGCGGATCGCGCAGGGCCTGCTCGACTACCTCGAGCAGAACCCCCGCATGTCCGCCGACCTGCGCCAAGCGGCCGGGGAATGCCAAGAGTTGGCCAGCCTGGTCGGCGAACTCGCCATCCTCCTGCCCGGCGCCGCCGCCGCGGCCGAGCACCTCGCGGCCGCGGCCCACGCCTGCGACGAAGCCGCCGCCCTCTCCGCCAACGCCACCACCATCGGCCGAACCTGGGCCATCGCGGCCGTAGGTGGCTCCGCCGGGTCTTCCACCTCAGGCACCGCCAACCGCAACCCGGCCACCACCCTCAACCGCGACTCACGGGAGGACCGCGAGTCGTCCGAGCGGGATGACCGCGAGCGCGAGCTGGAGTTGGACGAGGTCCCGGAAGCGGACGAGGCACGCGAACGTCGCGACGAGCCCGTGGAGCTGCGGGAGTTCGTACCGGAACAACGAGATGACCAGGACGACGAGGACGACCGCCAACTGCCCTTGGCCCCGTCGCCCCTCCCCGCACCCTTGCCACCCGCCGCTCCCGGCGACTCCGCCGACTCCGGCGACGGCTCGGGCGGCGAGGGGTCCGGCGGTTCTGACACCGCCAGCGGTGACGGCGAGAGGTCCGGCGACGGGGGCGCGGGCGACGGTTCCGGCTCCGGCTCGGACCTTGGCGAGCAGCCGTCTTCCAAGGACAAGAAGCCGACGGAGGACGCCAGCAAACGCGAACCCTTCAACCTCGACCTCAAATTCGGCGAAGGCACCGACGACGAAATCACCGCGCGCGAGATCCTCAAGCGGTACGACCCCGCGAAGGCCAACCTCCCCGAGATGTCTCTCACCGAGGCCGTCGACTACATCACCGCCAACAAAGAAGCCCGCCCCTGGCTCGCCCCCGCGGCCGACTGCGAACCCGAAGTCCAACGCGTCTACGCCACCCTCGACAACGGCCTCGGCCACGCCCACCACCGCCACGACGGCCTAGGCGACGACACCCTCTACGAACGCCGAGTCGCCTACCTAGAAGACCCCGCCCAAACCAACCCCACCCTCCGCGCCAAAAGCGAAGACGCCTTCGCCCCCGGCAACCTCCACTACTGCGGCATCGAGGCGACTCGCATCGCCGACCCTCGAGCCTTCGCCACAGCCATGGCGCGCGCCTTGGAGCACCCTGATATCCAAGCGGTCTTGGCTACCGAGTGGGACGAGGACCGCAGGCCCTTGCCTGCGGAGGTTCCAATCGCCGATTTGCTGGGTTCCGACGGACATCGCCATTGCGTGGGCTTTCGGCTCAAGGGCGAGTGGCCGGCGTCCAAACGCGCACGCAAGAGATGGGCCATGGCCCGCGCTTCAGGTGCTGACCTCAGCAGTATTGCGCTACCTGACGCGGAGCCCATCGACAGCTTCGAGGGAGCAAGCCTCCAGATACAGTTCGTGCAGGACTTCGGCGCAAAGAAGTACCAGCTCAAATCGGCCTTTGTTGTCTCACCCGGAGCTGAAGGGAACTAGACAGATGGCGGGCGTGAAACCGTACTGGCATGGAAAGGCGAACGAGTCCGTTCCCTTCTACATCCTGCTGAATCTCCTTGAGGCTTATTGCCACCCGGAGGTGCGCGCGGAATCGTATGAGCTGCTGAAGGCACGAGCCAGAAAAAGCCGCCCTGACGATGAGGAAATGCAGCAGTTCAAGGTCGAGCTAGCTGCTCTACTGCGGGGCGAGCGCGACGGCTTGCACCCACAGGCCATCACCCAGGCGACTTGGTACGACGACGAGGACAGCGATACCGAGTTCCTCGCGAAGATCTGGAGCGACCTCTATCCCGACGAGCCAATTCCCAGCCACCACTGAACCTACGCCTTCGGCTCAAGTGACTAGGCGCTTGAGCCGATATACATGCCGCTTCCCCTTGGTGGGAGGCGGTTTTTTTATTGGAGGGCGGTGAGGATGGTTAGGAGGGCGGGGAGGCGGGGGGCGGGGATGGTGTAGGTGGCTCGGGTGGGGGTGTGGAGCCAGCCTTCGGCGGTCAGGTGGCGGAGGTGGTGGTAGATCTGGCCGCTGGTGCCTAGGCCTTCTACTTCGCCTAGGGCGGTTACCGAGGTTCGGCCTCGGAGGATTTCTTGGAGCAGCTTCAGGCGGATGGGGTGGGCCAGGGCTGCTAGGGCTGAGGCTCGGGTGGACCAGTCGTGGTCGAGGAGCTCCGTCGTTGGGTGCGCGTTCTGCCACTCGATCAGCTGGGTGTTGGGCAGGGTCACTCTGCCGGCCGAGAGCACTGCTCCGGGTTGTGACACCTGCTCTCTTAGCGACTCCAGCAGCGTCTCGCCCGTGAGTATCGGCGGCCCGATCGCCGAGATGGCCGACGCGCCCGCCCCGTCCGATGCGCCCGCGCCGTTCGCGACGCCCGAGGCGGCCGCCGCGTTCGGCGGGGTGGGCGGGGCGGCGGGAGCTGGTCGGGAGGCGGGGTGGGTTGTGGATTCGAGGGCGGAGAGGCGTTGCTCCAGCCGGGCTAGGCGCTCGGCCAGGGAGTTATCCACAGGCTCTTCCACAGTTGTGGATGTTACGTAGTTACGTAAAAGCTCACAAGGAGCCACGCGCCCGCTACTGCTGGAAAGACGTGGCTTTTAGAGTGGGCGCGTGACGGACGACGAGGTGCCCGAGTGGTGGGGACGGTTGGGGTTGCCCGGGTTGGTGGACGTGCATGTGCACTTTCTGCCGGATCCGGTGATGGACGCGGTGTGGGCGTACTTCGATCAGGCCGAGCGGCACTACGGCGTGGCCTGGCCGATCACCTACCGCACAGACGCGACCACTCGCGTGAAGACGTTGGAACGCCTGGGCGTGCGGGCGTTCCCCGCGCTGGTTTATCCGCACAAGCCCGATATGGCCGCCTGGCTGAACGAATGGGCCCGGGCCTTCGCCGCCGAAACACCTGGGTGCGTTGCGAGTGGCACGTTCTTCCCGGAGCCGGGCGCGGCGGCGTACGTCGAGGAGGCGCTGGATCGGGGCACTCGGGTGTTCAAGGTGCACGTCCAGGTGGGCGATTACGACCCGCGCGACGCTGAGCTCGACCGGGTGTGGGGTCTGCTCGCCGAGGCCGGTACGCCGGTGGTGGTGCACTGCGGTTCAGGTCCGGTCCCGGGCAGGCACACCGGGCCCGGGCCGTTCGGCGAGGTCCTGCGCCGGCATCCGAGGTTGACCGCGGTGATCGCGCATCTGGGCATGCCGGAGTACGAGGAGCACCTGGCGATGGCCGAGACCTATCCCAACGTGCACCTGGATACGACGATGGCGGGTACGCCGTTCACCGAGGCGCTCGCGCCGATTCCGAAGGACCTTCGGCCGCGGTTGGCGGCGTTGCGGGATCGCGTGGTGCTCGGTTCGGACTTCCCGAACATCCCGTACGAGTACGCCGTACAGCTACAGGCACTCGAGAGCCTGGACCTGGGTGACGATTGGCTTCGCGCCGTCTGCTGGGAGAACGGCCACAAACTGATGAAACTCAGTGCGGCCTGAGCGGATCCTTGACCCCCGCGAGCCGGCCGGCGAACCACGCGAGCGTGACACCGGTGAGGATCGAGTCGCGGTCGGCGTCGAGGTTGACCTGCTGAGCGTTCCACGCGAGCACCGCCGTCGCGAGGACCAACGCCGGAATCTGCTGGCGCTCGGTGAACGCGACGAGGTTCTCGTTGAACCAGCGCACGTCCCGCAACTCCTCCTCGTACAACCCCGCGGGCGCGGTCTGCACGATCTCCGGGCCTGCGGCGATCGTGTACGCCGGAGGCTCGCCCGGGCCGCTGCGATCGTCGGCCACCAGGTACGACGAATAGCCCAGGCGGTTCATCAACTCGGTCCAGCCCGCCGCCGTACGCCGGCTCGGTGATCCCGAACCACCGGCCGGACCGGCCAGGGCCTCCCAGGCGATGGACGGGATGACGAGGTGGTACTCGCCCTTCGCCTCGAACCGCGCGGACGCGTCGATCACGTCGATGACCGAACTCGGCCAGGCGTGAGTCAGCAGCAGGGGTGTCGCGTCGGCCTCGCTGGACGGGATGTGCAGGAAGTGCACGGGCTGCCCGGCGATCGCCGTACGGAAGTGCTGGTACACGTTGAGCCGGGCCTCGTAGGTCCGCCAGTTGTAGCTGTCGCACCAGTAGTCGAGCAGATCCTGCACGTAGGCCGCGGGCACGACGCTGCCCAGCCCGGCGGCTTCGAAAAGAGCCTCGTCCCGGTACTCGCGCAGCCGCTGAGTCAGCGTGTCGAGATCACTCTGCGGCACCCGTAACGAGAACTGCTGAACGTCGACCGTCATATCGCTTGTCACCCACACCCCAATCGCCCGAATCCGCTTCTGCTTGCCATATACGCAGCCGAGCGGCCAAAGGTTGCCCTCCCAGGCAATCAGTTCAGCAGGTGGACCGCAAATGGGTTCGACTCGGGTCGAATCCAGGGCGCGGGACGACCCTTGTTACGCCGTTTCCAACGTTGTACAGTCCTGACGCCGCCAACCTCCGGGAGTTCGCATGTCGACCGCTCTACCCCGTCCCGAGCATCCTCGCCCGCAGTTCGTCCGGCCCAGCTGGCTGAACCTGAACGGCGAGTGGCAGTTCGAGCTCGACCGGTCCGACTCGGGCCTCGAACGCGGTGTCGCGGAGCGTGAGCTGCTGACCACCATCACGGTGCCGTTCGCGCCGGAGTCCGAGATGTCGGGCATCGGCAACACCGACTTCCTCGAGGCCGTCTGGTACCGCCGGACCGTCCAGCTGCCGGCCGAGTGGGCCGGTAACCACGTGCTGCTGCACTTCCAGGCCGTCGACCAGGACGCCACCGTCTGGGTGAACGGCGTGGAGGTGGTCCGGCACCGCGGCGGATTCACCCCGTTCAGCGCCGATCTGCACGGCGTGGCCGGTCCCGGCGACGAGGCCGTCATCGTCGTTCGCGCCCGCGACACCCGGCACGGCGCCCAAGCCCGCGGCAAGCAGGCCGTTCGGTACGAGAACCACGACTGCCACTACACCCGGACTACCGGCATCTGGCAGACCGTCTGGCTCGAGGCCGTGCCGCAGACGCACCTGCGGCGGCCGCGGATCACCCCGGATGTGGCCAACTCGATGTTCCACCTGGTCACACCGTTGTCAGCGAACAAGCCGGGCTGGAAGGTCCGGGCGATCCTTGCCGATGGCAACGGCGAGATCACCCGCACCGAGGTTTCGGCCGACCTGGACCTGGCGCCGCGGCTGGTGCTGGCCATTCCCGCGGATCGTGTCCGCCTCTGGACAACGACGGACCCGCACCTGTACGACGTACGGCTGGAGCTGGTTGATGCCGACGGCAACATCGCGGACACCGCCGACAGCTATGCGGGTCTCCGCTCGGTATCGATCAACGGTCAGGCCATTCTGATCAACGGCGAGCGGGTCTTCCAGCGGCTGGTGCTCGACCAGGGCTATTGGCCGCAGAGCCTGATGACGGCGCCAAGTGAAGAGGCGCTGATCGCGGATATCGAGCTGAGCCTGGCGGCCGGGTTCAACGGCGCGCGACTGCACCAGAAGGTGTTCGAGGAGCGGTTCCTGTACCACGCGGACCGCCTGGGCTATCTGGTCTGGGGCGAGTTCGGCGACTGGGGCGCGAACGTCGGCGGCGGTACGCAGGACAACAACCAGCAGCCGACGGCCTCGTTCGTGACGGAGTGGCTGGAAGCGGTCGAGCGCGACTACAACCACCCCTCGATCATCGGCTGGTGCCCGCTGAACGAGACGCACCAGCATCTGCACGACCGGATCACCCAGCTCGACACGGTGACGCGGGCGATGTTCCTTGCCACCAAGGCGGCGGATCCGACCCGGCCGGTGCTCGACACCTCGGGCTACTCGCATCGCGTGCTCGAGACGGACGTGTACGACTCGCACAACTACGAGCAGGACCCGGAGAAGTTCGGCGTGGCCATGAGCGGTTTGGCCGAAGGCAAGCCGTACGTGAATCCGGGTGCCCGCGAAGACCTGGTGATGTCCCAGCCGTACGCGGGCCAGCCGTACTTCTGCAGCGAATTCGGCGGCATCTGGTGGAACCCGGAGTCCGCAGCCGCCTCGGCCGGGAACAACAACCTCGAGTCCTGGGGATACGGCCAGCGCGTGCGCGACGAGGAGGACTTCTACAACCGGTTCACCGGGCTCGTCGACGTACTGCTCGACAACCCGCTGATGTTCGGCTACTGCTACACCCAGTTGACGGACGTCTTCCAGGAAGAGAACGGCATCTACCGGTTCGACCGGTCGGAAAAGCTCGACGTGGCCCGCATTCACAAGGCACAGACGCGGCGCGCGGCGTACGAGCAGTAGGCGTTACAAGTCGAGGACCGTGCCGTCGAGGGGTAGTTCGACCCCGGCGGCACGGACTTCGGCGTATTCGGGGGATGTCGCGTCCAGTACCGGGTTGGTGTTGTTGAGGTGGACGTATGCCCAGCCGGTGCCGGGTTGCACCGCGCAGAGCTTGCGAATGCGCACCAGGCTCCCGTCCGGGCCGGCGATCGGCAGGTGGCCCATCGCGCGCTGAGCCTGCGTCCCGACACCCGCGCGGGTCGAGCCGGACATCTCGTCCGGGCCGAAGAACGTGCCGTCGAGCAACACGTACGACGCTCCGTCCACGAAGGCGTCGAACTCCTCCGGCCAAGTGGCCAGACATGGCGCGTAAACGAGCACACCCCCGGTCGCCGGATCTTCGATGCGGAAGGCAACCACCCACGGTCCGGGTGCATCCGCCCTGGTGTACTTGGGTCGTTTGTTGCTGACTGCAAGGACCCGAACCCGCAAGCGGCCGAGCGTCATGCCGTCGTCAACGGAGAACCAGGCCCAATCCCCGTACCGGCTGACGATCTCGCGTACTGCGAAGTCGTTGCGCAGGGCATCGAGCGCCGCCGCTGGTGCGTGCACCTCAAGTCCGTCGCCTTCGCGCAGCATCAACAGACCGAGGCTGTGGTCCAGCTCGGCGTCGGTCAATAAGGCGCCGCGGATCGGGCTCTCGCGCGGGCCTGGCCCTGGGGCCAGCAGATTCGTCGCGAGGATCTGCGCGCGGATGTCCGGCGAGGCATTCACGAGGTACCAATCGGAGCCGTCGGCGCTGATCGCGAGGCCGTCCTGCGTACGCGGAACTACGCCCGCGGCCGCCGTACGGCAGGAAGCGCAGCGGCCGCAGTTGCAGTTCCACTGCGGGAAACCGCCGCCTGCCGCCGTACCAAGGATGACGACCTTCACCGTTGCCTGCCCTTCGGACCGCGCATCGCGAAATCGGGTGAACCAACGGGCCTGGCCAGAATGAGGTCGACCAATCCGCGGTCGGGCGACTTCTTGCAGACGGGATCCGTGCTGGCGCCATCCCCCGTCAGCAGGAAGGCCTGGCAGCGGCAGCCACCGTAGTCCACGCTGCGGCGATCGCAACTGCGGCAAGTGTCGCTCATCCACTCTTCGCCGCGATACGCGTTGAACGACTCACTGCCGTACCAGATCTCCGTGAGCGGCCGTTTGGTCGCGTTGTCGAGCGTCAACGTCTCGATCGCGCTCGCCGCCGGACAGGGCAGGACGGTGCCGTCCGGCGCGATGGTGAGCTGGCGCGCACCCCATCCGTACATGCACGGCTTCGGGTAGTCCTCGTAGTAGTCCGCGACGACGTAGATGACCTGCATCGTGCCCTTCAGCCGGTCGATCGCCGCCCGTACGACGGGAGCCGCGGCGGCCAGTTGCTCCGGCGTCGGCATCAACGCGTCCCGGTTCTTCAGGGCCCAGCCGTAGTACTGCGTGTTGGCCAGCTCCAGCCGATCGGCGCCCATTCGCTCGGCCAGCGCGATGATGCCCTCGAGCTGGTCATGATTGGCCCGATGCAGAACGACGTTCACGCTCAGCGGCAGGCCGGTCCGCTTGATCAGTTCGGCGGCCACGATCTTGTGGGCGTGCGCCCTGGTGCCGGCGATCATGTCGGCCCGCTCCGCATCGGCTGCCTGGACGGACAACTGGATGTGCGCCAGCCCGCGATCGATCAACACCGCAAGGCGTTCCCCGGTCAGTCCGAGGCCGCTGGTGACGAGATTGACATAGCAGCCGAGGTTCGCGGTGTGCTCGATCAGCTCGGGCAGATCCGGCCGCGCTAGTGGTTCGCCACCGGAGAAGTGGACCTGAAGTACGCCGAGCTCGCGCGCCTGAGAGAGCACGGATTTCCACTGGCCGGTGGTCAGTTCGGACTCGCGCGCCATCAGTTCCAGCGGATTCGAGCAGTATGGGCAATGCAACGGACAGCGGTGCGTCAGTTCAGCGGTCAATCCGAGCGGCGCTGCCGCGGTGACGACCTCGCTCATAGCCACTCCACCACCTGCCGGTCGGCCAGCCGAGTCAGCACGGCCACGATGTGCTGCTCGTCGACACCTTCGTAAACCTTGCCAAGGGCAACAACCAGCTCGGCCACGGTCGTCGTACCGTCGCAGCGCTGGAGAATCGCGGTCGCGGTGGCGTTCGGAACCAGCACGCCTTCGGGATAGAGCAATACCTGCAGATCGCGGGTGTGGTCGTAGGTGAGGCGGACGCCTCGTCGTAGCCGCGGGATCATGCCTTCGCCGCCGCTCGTTCGATGGCGTCGAGGATCGACCAGAGCACGTCGCACTTGAACGACAGCGCGGCGATCGCGGCATTCTGCTGCTCACGGGTGACGGCGAATTCCACCACCAGGTCGAGCGTGCCCTGGCCCTCCCCCGAGACCGCGTCGATCCGGTTGGTGAAGTAGGCGAGATCCTCGGCGCGGATCCACTCGTAGTTGGCCAGCATGTCGGCCACCCGCTGTTTCATCAGATGGCCGGAGAACATCTCGGTCAGCCCGGAGGCCACCGCCTCCAGCCATGGCCGGGTGCGCGCGAAGGTGACGTAGGCGTCGACCGCGAAGCGTACGCCGGGCGCGAGATGGCGTTCGTCCAGAACCTCCTCGCGGTCCAGCCCAACCGCCTCGCACAGCCGCAACCACCGCTCCAGCCCGCCCTCGACGACCGAGCCGTCCGGGAGTTGCCGGCCGTCGTGGTAAATCAGGCGATCCAGCCACTGCCGGCGGATCCGCGGCACCGGGCAATTACTGATGATCGCCGCATCTTTTTGCGGGATCACGCTCTGGTAATACCACCGGTTCGCGGCCCAGATCCGGAGTTCGCGCTCATCGAGTTCACCGGCATGCAGACGCCGGTGGAACGGATGTGTGCCCCAGTAACGATGCGACAGCCCGCGCAAGGCGGCAACGAATTCTTCGGAATTTCTGACAGCAACTGACGGCATACCTGACATGACACCTCACAGCGTTCGCGGCGGCTGGACAGTCAGGGGATACGGCCGTGCGTTTCAGGCGGTACGGCGGGGACGAATCGCCCCCGCCGCTAGTGTCAGTCCACCCGGGCCGCGTAGGAGGTGACCTCCGTCGGCGTCTCGAACTCGATGAAGTCAGGGGCGATCCAGATCTCGCGCTGAGTTTCCACCATGGTGTGCACTCCCAACGATCGTGACGGGGCGAGCCGTCAATCCGTTACCCGGCCCGGCGGACCGGGCAAAGGCACACTAAGACTTCCAAAGCGTCTTTTACCAGAGCTGGTCCGGAATTCGGCTCCGGTCAATTTCGGCGGCGTTTTACCCGATCCGGAAAAGCTTGTCCAGACTCGCCTGGTACCGGAATTTCTGGCAGTTCCCCGTGACGGGAAGAAGCCGGGCTCAGTTCCATCCGGCCGAAAATCAGCTGCAGCGGTGGCGGCGGCCGACTACCGTGGGGCCATGTCATTCGCAGCAGTCACGACGACGCCGAGGTCCGTCCCGGCGCGCTGACTGCTACCTGTCAATCGAAGCCCTGGGGCGAGTGCCCCGGGGTTTAAGCTTGTCCGGGTTCTCGCCTCGCACGCATCCAGGAGAGAACCCATGTACGACCACCGCAAGCTCGGCCGTGAGCTCGGCCTTTTCGACAGCGACCCGTTGATCGGCGCGGGTCTGCCGTTCTGGCTGCCCGCGGGCGCCGCCGTGAAGCAGGCGCTCGACGACTACATCCGCGAGGCCGAACGCCTCGCCGGCTACCAGCACGTGTCATCGCCAGTACTCGGTAAACGCGAGCTGTACGAGATCTCCGGCCACTGGTCCCACTATCGCGACGACATGTTCCCGCCGATGGCGCTCGGCAGCGAGGAGATGGTGCTTCGCCCGAGCCTGTGCCCGCATCACGCGCTGATCTTCCGCTCGCAGCCGCACAGCTATCGCGAACTGCCGTACCGGATGGCCGAAATCGGCAACATGTACCGCTCGGAGCTGTCCGGCGTGCTCGGCGGCCTCAACCGGGTCCGGGCCATCCAGCTGAACGACGCCCACGTCTTCTGCAGCCTCGACCAGGTCGCGGGCGAGGCCCGGGCCGCGCTGGACCTGATCGCGCAGGCCTATCAGGCGATGGGCATCGAGGCGGCTCGTTACCGGTTGTCCCTGCCGGGGCCGGGCGGCAAGTACGTCGGCGATCCTGCGATGTGGCAGCAGGCGACCGACATGCTCGTGGCCGCCCTTGGCGATCTCCCGTACGAGCGCGGGAAAGGCGAAGCCGCCTTCTACGGCCCGAAGATCGACGTGCAGATCGTGGATTCGGCCGGGCGGGAATCGACCCTCTCGACCGTACAGATCGACTTCCACCAACCGGAACGGTTCGACCTGCAGTACGTCGGCCCGGATGGCGGGAAGCACCGGCCGGTAATGGTGCATCGTTCGATCATCGGGAGCGCCGAACGGGCCATCGCGCAGCTCATCGAGGTCCATGGCGGCGCGTTCCCGCTGTGGCTGGCGCCGCTTCAGGTGGTGGTCCAGCCGATCTCCGAGGCGGAAGCCGGCAAGGCCGGGGAGTTCGCGCGGCTATGCCGGGTGGCCGGTCTGCGCGCGGAGGTCTCCTGGCCGGAGGCGGGCACCTTGGGCGCTCGCATTCGCGCCGCCCGCCTCGCGCCGTACCAGGCGATCATCGGCGGCCGGGAGGCCGAAGCGGGCCAGGTCGCGCCGCGGCGGCGGGACGGCGTACGGCTCGATCCGCTCGATTGGGACCAGGCCATCGCGCTTCTGCAGGACGAAGCCCGGCTTGACTTCAAGTTTTGTTGAACCTTCAGGCTTGAGTCATGACGAACTGGGAGATCGAGAAGGTCCAGCTGGACGCGTATCTCGCGCGGATCGGACATCCCCGGGTGCAGCCGTCGGCCGCGGCGCTCGGGTCGCTACATGCGGCCCACGTCGCGGCCATCCCGTTCGAGAACGTGGACGTCATCCTGCGGCAGCACCCCGGCATCACGCTCGACGCGATCGCGGCGAAGCTCATCGGCCGGCGGCGCGGCGGCTACTGCTACGAACACGGCCTGCTCTTCGCGGCCGCCCTCGAACAGCTCGGCTTCACCGTGCATCGCCGCCAGGCCCGGGTGCAGCCGCACAGGAACGGTCCGCGCACGCACATGATGTTGCACGTGGCGACCGAGGCAGGCGCCTACCTCGCAGATGTCGGTTTCGGCGCCGGCATGATGCACGCGATGCCGCTGACCGATGGCGCGATCGTGAATCAGGCCGGCTGGCCGCACCGCCTCGACCTCGAGGACACCCCGACCGGACCGGCGTGGACCCTGTCGAAGCAGACCCCGGACGGCTGGGAACCGCAGCACCGGCACGACCTGCAGCCGCAACGCCTCATCGACTACGAGGTGTCGCATCACTACGTGTCGAGCCACCCCGACTCGCCGTTCAGCCACAAGCTCGTGGTGATGCGGCTGGAGGAGGGCCTCAGCCGTCGTCTGATCGGGAACGAGCTCACGCACGAGTACGCCGATGGCCGCCGCAAGACCGAGACCGTACGCGCGACGGACCTGCCCGACGTACTGGCCTCGCTCGACGTCGAACTGACTTCGGCCGAGGCTCGCGCGATCTCCCAGTTGGAGGTCTGAGCCGTTCGTTCGGTCGCGGCCGAACTGTCGCGGCGGCAGGATGGACCCATGACCACCGTGACGGAAGGACGCGAGCTCGCCGCCTGGGCACGGATGCTCGCCGACGGTACGCGGGCGACGGTCTGCCTCGCGCTGCTGGACGGGCGCGCGTGGACCGCGACCGAACTGGCTCGCCTGACCAAGGTGTCGGCGCCAACCATCAGCGAGCACCTCAACCAGCTCATCGCGGGTGGACTGCTCACCGAGGTTCGGCAGGGCCGCCACCGCTACGTGAAGTTGGCCGGGCCGGAGGTGGCGCAGCTGCTGGAGGGACTTGCGGCGCTTCAACCACGGAAGGTCGAGGTGACGACCACCTTGTCCGCGGCAAGCCGTCGAGACGCCTTCGCCCGGGCCCGGACCTGCTATGACCACCTGGCCGGACGGCTCGGTGTGGCGCTTGCAGACGCTATGACCGACGCGGGGCTCGTGGACTGGACCGAGGGCGTCAAGCTCACGCCGGAGGGCGCGCGCAGTTTGGGCGACCTGGGCATCGACGTACCGGTCAAGCGGGGGCGGCCGCCACTGCGGCCATGTCTGGACGTGACCGAACGACGGCCCCACCTGGCCGGGCCGATCGCCTCTGCTTTGTGTGGACATGCACTGAGTGAGGCGTGGATCACGCCGATCCCCGGCGGACGGGCGGTTCGCCTGACAGACAAGGGAATCCGGGCCTTCGCGGACCACTGGAACGTGCGGTTGTCCGCGATCTGACACGCGGGATCGCGCGGATGTCGGTGCGACCGCCTACGGTTCGCCCATGGACAAGTTCGTTACTCCGGCGGAACCGGAGCTGATCCAACGACTGCCCCTGCCGAGCCATGTCACCGTGTTCGCGGGTGGCAAGTGGCGCCCCGCCTGGCTGATCGCGCGGGTGCACGACCCAGAGGGCTGGTTCGGCACGGTCCAGTTCGACGACGACGACGGTGCCGAGGTCACCGCCCAGCTGCCGGCCGACCAGATTGCCGCCGCCGCCTGACAACCAGTTGATTCGAGCCGTAAGACCGGCGGCGGTGCCCGAGCGGGGCACCGCCGCCGTTGGCGTACAAGGCCCGTCGGGGCGCCTGGCGACGGGACCGTCTTGTACACGGAGGACCCCGCTCCAAACCTTCGGGCGGTCGGTCTGGTGCGAGGTCCTCACGGCCTTACGACGCGTTTATCGCTCACGGGCACCGAAGCGTTACAGCCAGTTCACAAAAAAGTCTCAGTCAGCCTTCTAGACCCCGATTCAACCAGGTCCCCGAGCGGCTTTTCGCGCCGTCGTACCGCGGATTTCGGCCCGGCCGACGGCGTCCGGCACTCAGGGGACGCGGCGTACGGCGGAGGCAGCGGGGGTCAGCCGGGGAGGCGGCGAGTGGAGATGAGGCGCTGGGCGACCTCGCGGAGCTTGACGTTGTGCGCCTGGGAGTAGCGGCGAAGCACGTCGAACGACTGATCGGCGCTCAGCGCGAATCGCTCCATCAGCATGCCCTGAGCCTGGCCGATCTCCTTCCGCGCGTCGATCGCCTCCCAGAGCGTCTCCTCATTGCGCGCACTCGACAGCGCCACCGAGGCGTGATGGGCCAGCACATGAGCCACCGCCTCTTGCTCCGGGCCGAACCGGCTCGGCTTGGCGTCGTACAGCGTGAGGGCGCCGATCGTCGACCCCAACGTGTACAGCCGCACGCTCAACGCGCTGCGCAGGCCGTGCGCGGCGGCCAGGCGGCTCCAGGCGGGCCACTGGCCGTCGGCCTCGGTATCGTCGACGCGCACGCTCGCGCTCTGCTCGACCGCTACGGTCGCAGGCCCGTCACCGACCCGGACCTGGTACTGGTCGACGGCCGCGCTCTCCGGTCCACTGGCCGCCACGGCGCGCAGGCGGCCGCGATTGGCCAGCACGATGCCGGCCTGATCGCAGCCGATGGTCCTGGGCACGAAGTCGAGCACACGCTGAGCGGTCTGATCGACGTCCGGCTGGTCGTGCAGTTCAAGTGCCATCCGGGCGAGCTCAGCGGCGAAATCCTCGGTCACGCCACCGAAAGCCGCGAGGGCGGGATGGGAAGGCGATGCACAGAGCTGTCCTCAAGATGGCTGGGAATGGCGATATCCCGGGCATGCCCGGAGCGCCGGCTGACTTCCCAACCTGGTCAGAACCTTACAGGGTGCGACCGACATGAGGCGGCCCCGGCGCACTGTTCTGGACGCCGGGGCCTGGAACGCCCAGCCTCTCGAGCGACTGGGAGCCCCTAAACCGTCAAGTTCCCTCTGGATCGCTGTGCCATGCGACGACCTCACCCCGGTACCCCACCTCCCCGCAGGCAAACCTGTTGCCTCAGGCAACGGAATTCGAGTGCCACTAGGCTGGCGCGGTGACTGGACAGTGGGTGGACCCGGCGTGGCAGCGCGAGGCCCGGGCCTGGATCGAGCACCGCCTCGCGGCCACGGGCATCCCTCTGAGCGGCGAAATCACCCAGCCGCACGTGATGCCGTGGTCCACCGCGATGCGCGTCCCGACGCCGGATGGACCCCTCTGGTTCAAGGCGAACGGCCCTGGTACGGCGTACGAGCCCGGGCTGTTGCGCTCGCTCGCCGGATGGGCCGCCGAGTGGACCGTGCCGGTACTGGCCGTCGACGTGTCGCGGGCGTGGTCACTGCAGGCCGACGGTGGTGAACAACTTCGGACCAGGTTTGCCGTCGACCCCGATCCGGCGCACTGGGAGCGGGCCCTGGTACGGCACGCCGAGCTGCAGAAGGCCTCGCAAGCCCGGGTGGCGGAGTTGCTCGAACTGAGCCTGCCGGACGTACGCCCCTCGCTGATGCCGGCGCACTTCGACGAGCTGGCAACGGCCGACGGGCCTCTCCGGCTGCGCGCCGAGTACGTCCAGTGGTGCGCGGAACTCGCTGACTGCGGAATCGGCCCTGCCTTGCAGCACGACGATCTGCACGACAACAACGTGCTGATCGGAACGGACGGCGCCTACCGGTTCTTCGATTGGGGCGACGCCGGCGTGGCCTTCCCGTTCGGCGTACTGCTGGTGATGTTGCGCAGCGCGGCTCAGAGGTTCACCCGCGAGGAGCTGACCCGTTGCCGGGACGCCTACCTCGAGGTCTGGACCGACGGTCACGACCGGGCTGAACTTGTCGAGCTCAGCAGACTCGCGATCAAGGTGGCCAAAGTCGGTCGGGCGCTTGCCTGGCAACGAGTTCTGGCACCCCTTCCGGCGGCGGAACGCGGGCCCTTCGATGACCCCGTGGCGGGATGGATGGCCGAGCTGGCGGAACCCGACGTCCTATAGCGAGGCCTTCAGCAGGACGCGCCCGCTTTCGGTACTGCGAATGTCGAGCACACGGATCTCCCCGCGCGGCAGCTTGGTGGTAGCGGTGGGCGTCGCGATGCTGCCGGGGCTGGCGGACCACGTCGCGACTTGAGTCACCTCGCCCCGGGAATCCGTCACGAACAGGGCGTATCCCCTGGCCCTCGTACTGGAACTTGGGCTGCGGTCGTACATGCAGGTGGTCTGGATCGTCGTCCCCCAGGGTTCGTCGACTATCCGCACCTTGGCGTGCAGCTTGGTCGTGACGAGTTGCGCGAGGGATACGACTTGCCCGGGCTGTTCATGCGGCTGGCCGTCCCTGGGCATGAGGAGGCCCACGCTGGCGACTACCGCGGTCGCAACGGCCGCTGCCGCTGTAATGAGGGCCCGACGCTTCGTACGCCGTTCACGTCGCTCAGCCTCTCGGGCGAGCTTGGGCATGAGGTTGGGGGCTTGAGGCTCTAGGGCCCACTCCTGCGGCAGCACGGCCAGTACGCCAGGTACGCCGGCCAAGGTCGCTACCGATGCTGCACACTCGGGACAGCCCGCGAGGTGCTCCTCGAAGGCCCGGCGATCTCCAGGCGAGAGAGCACCCAGGAGGTAGGCCGCGTCGTACTCCCGGAACGGATCGCTCATTCCTTGGTCACCCCCCTCTCCTGCAGCGCCAACCGCAGTGCGCGCAACCCGTAATGCAGGCGCGATTTCACCGTACCCGGCGGAATGTCGAGTTCCTCGGCGATGTCGGTAACCGTGCGCCGGCCGTAATACGCCCGCACGATCACCTGCCGATGGTCGTCCGACAACTGCGCCAGCGAATCCGAGACCAGCCAGGCATCGAGTACGGCGGTGGCGTGATCCGTGCTCGCCCGTTCGGGTAGTTCGTCGCTGCTGAACTCCCGGTTCATCCGGGCGCTGCGCCGATCGTCGATGACCAGGTTGCGGGCCACCGTGAACAACCAGGCCCGGGCCGCGGCCTGGTCCTGCTGGAGGATGTGCGGGCGCCGCCACGCCCGCAACAACGTCTCCTGTACGACGTCCTCGGCAAAGCCGTCATCACCGGTCAGCCGAACGACAAAGCGCCACAGCGACGGCGCGTGCACATCGTGCAACGCGCGCAGCAGTGCCGCCCGGTCGTCGACCATCGGCTCCTCTTCTTCTTCAGCGGTGGCGGGGTTGAGGCCTTTAGGGCTCTCAGGCCTTTAGCGTGCTTGCCGGGTCAGGCGGTGGCGCGTTGGCGCTCGCGTTCGGTTCGCTTGAGGCCGTCCTCGATCGCCCAGGTGCCGGCGCCGAGGAACGCGATCAGCAGGAACGCGAACGCGAACAGCGCCGCCTTCTCACCACCGTTCTCGATCGGGAACAGGCCGTCCGGCTGGTGCACGATGAAGTAGGCGTAGGCCATCGAACCAGAACACAGCAGCGCCGCCACCCGGGTCCCGAGACCGATCATCACCGCGAACCCGCCGACCAGCTGGATCACCGCGGCCCACCACCCCGGCCACGCGAACGCCTCCACCTGCCTGCCCTCCGCCCCGAGCACCCCGAACAACGAGGACAACCCGTGGGTGGCGAACAAGAACCCGATGACGATCCGGAATATGGCCAGCACTTCATCTTGCCAACGCTCGAGCACGGACATGGTTTCTCCTCCATTGGACGGGAACGGGAGTTCCACACCACCGCCCATTGGGCTTGGACGGCGATGCCCTCACATCCGCTGAACGGAACAGCCTGGCATTCGGTTCAACCAACCGTGACCTTTTCGATACCCATAGCAACGTCCCCATTGAACGGTCAACCACCCACCCTGTGACCAACGCACCTCCCCATCCCCTTGCCCCCACCAACCTCCACCCACTATTCGCACCGCCGGCCCCGCCATCTCTGCGAGCCTCCGTGAACACCACCAACCCCACTCCCACCGGGCGCCATCCGCCCCGGCCTGCGAACCTCCCCCGACACATCCCACGGCGGCCGTTCGCCGGGTCGTGCGCCGGGTCGTGCGCCGGGTCGTGTGGGACCATCGGGACACCGACCCGCAACCGGCACCCTGACGCGCGCGATCACCCCTCGACCTGACACACTGTTCCTCGCGGCCTCCGGGCTGCGGGCCTCTAGCTCAATTGGCAGAGCAGCGGACTTTTAATCCGCGGGTTGTGGGTTCGAGTCCCACGGGGCCCACATATCCCCAGGTCACGCCACTGGTCTGGGCTGCTTCGTTGATCCAGAGCGTGAGCTCGGCGCGTAGCCCGGCGTGGACAGGGACTTCGCGGTAGCGCTCGCCTTTGCCTGCCTGCCCACAAGGTGATGAGTCCTTTGCGGGCGGACAGGGCGATGTGGTCGAGGTTGCGAGCGACGACTTCGCCGAGACGCAGCCCGGCGTAGAACGGGATGAGGGCCAGGATCCGGTCGCGGGGGTTGACCCAGCGTTCGACGGTCCGCAGCCAGCGGGTGATGTCGCGGTCGGACAGTGCCCGGGGCGCGGCCTGGGGCAGGTCGAGGCGGCGTACGTCGAGGGCGCCGGGGCCGAGGCGTAGGTAGCGGTCGCCGATCGCGGCGAGGGGCAGTGGTGTGAACGGTCTTCAATGTCGGCGTAGGCGTATCCGGTCCTGAAACTTTGGGATCAAGCGGTTAGGGCCGGGGAGGTCGAGCGGCTCGGTCATGGTGATCGGTGCCATGAACCATGGCTGGTCGTCGCCGAGTAGCGGCGAGTAGACCGGCACGAATCCTTGGTCGCGCAGGTGGACCACGAAGTCGGTCGAGATATGTCCACGGGGGTCGACAGCGGCTGTGCCCTGCCAGGGCGGTACCGCAGAGCCGCCGAGCCCGGCGAATCCGCACCGCTCTGGCACCGAGGTGCTCAGCGTGAGCCGGACGCGTGGCCAGAACATCCGGTCGTACCCCAGGTCGTGATCGGCGCGGGTGACCGCGACATACCGCAGTGCGGCGTCCCAGGCGGCTCGCAGGACCACTCGGCGGGCTTGCGCCACCTCTGGCGGCACGGCGCTGCCGACGTTGTAGATGTCCGCGTAGATGAGGGCGTCCCAGTCGCCGGTTCCGGTGCCGGTGGGCGTTGGCACCGAGTGGACCAGCGATCGGAAGATCTCCGGTAGGGCGAGTCCCGGCGGATGCGGTCCGGCCGGATCGAGGTCGTACGACTGCGCGAGCGCTCCGGCGGGGTCTGCGGTGACGTCGAGGTCACGGTAGGCATCGGCCAGTTTGGTGTGGTGTGCGGCGAGAATTTCGGGCCGGGACCGGACGGCATCGCGGCCGAGCTGCTCGGCCGCGGCCTCGTCGATGTCTCGCAGCTCGATCTCCTTGGCCCCGACGAGGTCGACGTAGTCGGCGACCTTTCGCAGATACTCGGCGGTGACCGTGCGGGATCGGAGCCGGAAGTGGTTGCCGTCGGTGAGGACGGTGATCCGGAGTCCGGGCGGGTAGACGGCTGCCACCGCCGCGGCGAGTTCGCGGAGCCGCACGAGCAGGCCGAGTTCGGCGAGGTCGGGCAGGGTGCCGAGAGCCTTGAGGCGGCTGTCTGCTTGCTTGATGGGAAAGGCGGGGAGCACCATCTGGATCGGCTCACCGCGTTCGATGTACGGCAGCATGTCCCGCGCGGCGACCTCCGGTGGGTACGCGGCCCGCGTGCCGCGGCGGAACTGCTTGCGGGTCAGGATGTGGTGGACGAGCCGTAGCGCCGGGGCGTCCGGCAGCTGTCGCCGGGTGCGTTCAGCGGTCTCCGCCGCGATGGCCAGCGCGCTGGTCAGCAGGCGCTCCACCAGCGCGGTGGACGCGGCATGGTCGAGGCGGACGCCGTGCTCGGCGAGGAGGGGCCGGGCTCTCAGCTCGCCGAGCGGTAGCTCCGCGATCGACGTGGCGTGGGACAGGGCCGGTGAATGCGTAGGGTGTGGTATCCGTTCGAACGTCTGGATCGTGTCCATGCGTTCCAGGTCGCTGCCAGGTACGTATCCCAGTGGGGCGACCGCGACGAGGTGCGCCTGTGGCAGCGCCTCTGCCAGTGCCTGGAGGTTGTCGGCGAGGTCGTCAAAGACGGCCACGACGTCCAGGTCGGACACCTTGGCGGCGTGTAAGGCCTTCAGCTCGGCCACTGGCCGGGTGCGGTCGTCGGGCATCATCAGCAACCTTGGCCGCAGCAGGCCGCCACGGGCCAGCGCCGCCTCAGTCTGCGCTCGGACGCGTTCGCGCCGGCCAGTGTTGTAGACCACCGCGCCACCACGGTTTTCCACGTCGCGAACGAACCGCACCACACCTTCGGCCAGGTCGTCCCAGGTCAGGTTCGACCAGGGTCGATGGAATGCCTGGAAGAACTGCTCTCGCAGCGTGTCGAAGTCGACCGCCGGATACGCCTGCCGTAGCCCGTTCAGGTCGAGGAACCGCGCCCAGTCGGGTGGATGGGGGTTGGGCAGGAGAGTCAGCAGTTCCGGATGGGCGAACTCGGGGATGCCGTGGGGTGCCCCAGGCCGGACGCCGCAGACCTGTCGAGCCGCGTGCCGGATGCGGCGCCGTGGGTCCAGGACGACGAAATCGAGGTCCAGCATCACCGCCGGTCGCGGCAGCGTTGGATCCGATCTGCGCCGCCGAGCCTTTTTCTCGACGCTGTCGAGAACCTGCCGTAGGACGTTGTCCTGTGCCGGTGAGACCGAGTGGATCTGATCGGCGAGTGGGTGGTCGCCGCGCAGGAGGCTGGCCGTGGCGAGGCGCAGAAAGCGCAGCTCGGCCCGGGCGAGCCGCCATACGTCGAGGTGCGAATCGCCGGTGGCGGCCGGCGAACCTGCGACGAGATCCAAACAGGTGGCGAGTCGGCGGGCCGCTTCGTCCACGTCTCTCGCGGTCCGGTTGGTGAACACGACTCGCCCGGTCGCACGGCCTCGGCGGGAGACTTCCACCGCGACGCTCCGTGGGTCGGTTTCGAGGACCACGCCGTGCCGATCGAGTGCCACCCGGAAGGCGGTCACCAAGGGCCGCACCACGCACTCGGCCAGTCGCGGACTGGCCACACCGACAAAGGTGTCAAGAGGCACCGTCACGGTGCCTTCCGGATAGGACGGATGGGCCGGCCATGGCCCGTTCGGGCCGGCGACCGCCGCGTACAAGCGCAACAGGGGGTCGCCCGACACCGCGGCACGCAGTTCACCGTCAAGGTCCAGCACAGGCGCATTAAAGCCGCCGAGAGGTGTCATGCCGGCACCATTTCGGCTGCCATCGAATAGTGATGGTGAAAAGGTCCAATGGAACCGGTGGGTGGTTAGATGTCGCCGGTGTACACGGGATGTGCTGAAACAGAAGGCGCGAAGCTTTACTACGAGACACACGGTGACGGCCCGGACCTGCTATTGATCGCCGGCGCCGGTGGCACCGCCGCGAGCTTCGCCGCGATTGTCCCCGCGTTGGCCGAGGAGTTCCGGGTGATCACCTACGACCGGCGCGGGCTCAACCGCAGCACCGGTCAGGGCTCGCGCGACGGTGGGTTGGAGCAGCAGGCCGCGGATGTGTCGGCGGTGCTGGAAGCGGCCGGAGCTGACCGCCCGGTCGTCTTCGGCACCTGCGGTGGTGCCTCGATCGCGTTCGAGTTCTGCGCCCGCTATCCGGATCGGGTGGAAGCGCTGCTCGCCCACGAGCCGATCACCGTGCGGGTGCTGGACGACGCAGCCGAGCAGCTCGCCTTCTTCCAGGACATGTGTGAGCTCAACCGTGCCGATGGTCCGGTCGCCGCGATGCGCGCCTGGATGGAGTACATGGGCCGCGACTTCGCCCTGAAGATCCGGCCCACGTTCCTGGAACGCACGCAGGCCGACGGCGACTTCGTCTTCCGGCACGACCTGATGGCGATGGTCTCGTATCTTCCGGACTTCGATGCCCTGCGGACCCGGGTGCGGATCAGGCTCGCCCTCGGCGATGGCAGCCGAGCGGGTGGGTACAACTACGCCCGGACGGTCCCGCCGCTGGCCCAGCTGCTTGACTGCGAGGTCGCGAGCATCCCTGGGCACCATACCTCCTACATCTACCGCCCGGAGATCTTCGGTCCGGCGCTGGCGGCGCAGGCGCGTGCAATGACCACGCGGCTCTCCCCGGAAAGGTGACGATGCATCCAGACCTGGTGACCGCCGTCCGGCACAGTGTCGCGAAGTACGGCGACGAGCGCTGGCTGGCCTACGTCCGGCCAGTGGACGGCGAACTGGTCGAGGAGCGGCTCTCGTTCGCCGGTCTCGACGCACGGGCCCGCGCCATCGCGGTCTGGCTGGCCGACAACTCCTCGCCAGGCCAGACCGCGCTGCTGATCTATCCGGCCGGCCTGGACTTCGTCGCCGCTTTCCTTGGCTGCCTCTACGCCGGGGTGATCGCGGTGCCCTCGTCGTTGCCGTCCGAAGACCCGCGCGGACTGGACCGGTGTCGCGCCATCGTCCGGGATGCCGATGTGAGCCTGGTCCTCACGGATACCGCCACGCGGGAGGTGCTGATCCGGGAATTGGCGGGACTCGACCTGCCGCCGATCACCTGTGTGGCCACCGACCCGATGGCCGCTTCGGAGAGTGCGCGCTGGTCCGCTCCACGCATCGGCCCCGACACCATCGCGTTCCTGCAGTACACCTCGGGATCGACCAGCGAACCCAAGGGCGTCGTACTGCGGCACGCGAGCCTGGTCCACAACGAACACGCGATCTGGACGCACCTGGGTCGGCCACGAAACGGTACGATCGTTGGCTGGCTGCCGCACTACCACGACATGGGATTGATCGGCATGCTGCTCCAGCCGCTGTATGCCGGAATGAACGTCGCTTTCACCGCACCCGCCACCTTCGCCAAGCGACCGGTCACCTGGCTGGAAATGATCAGCCGCTATCGCGCCGACATCATCGTGGCGCCCAACTTCGGGTACGACTGGTGTGTACGAAAGGTTACCGAGACCCAGCTCGCCGGTCTCGACCTCAATTCGGTGCGGGTCGCCATGAACGGTGCGGAGCCGGTCCGTCCGGGGACCATCCGCCGGGTGTCCGAGCGGCTCGGTCCGCTGGGATTCCAGCCGGAGGCATGGATGCCCGTCTACGGTATGGCTGAGGCGACGCTCATCGTGACCGGGGCCGACCGGGATCGCGGGGCGGTGATCCGGGCCTTCGACGCCGAGGCCCTGCGAAAGGGCTACGCCGTCCCGGTCGCCGATGGGACGGAGTTGGTCGCTTGTGGCGGGGCTCTCGACGCCGACCTACGGATCGTCGATCCGCAGACGCTGGCTGAGCTGCCCACCTCGCAGGTCGGCGAGATCTGGCTGCGCAGTGGGAGTGTGGCCTCCGGCTATTGGCGGCAGGAGTCGAATGCGGTGTTCGAGGCCCGCAGCGCGACTGGCGACGGTCCGTTTCTTCGCACCGGCGACCTCGGCTTCCTAATGGATGGCCACCTGTTCTGCACTGGGCGCCTCAAGGACCTCATCATCCTCAATGGACGAAACATCTATCCGGAGGATTTGGAGGACGTCACCCGCGCGGACCCCGCGCTCGGCGTCTGTGCAGCCTTCGCTCGCGATGAGGACGACCGGCAACTGGTGCTCGTCCAAGAGGTGCGCGAGCCCGCGACCGTCGCTCTGCCAGCCCTCGCCGCGCGGATCCAGGCGGCGGTCGCTCACTCGGCCGGTGTGCCGGCGCCCACCGTCGTGCTCGTCGACCGGGGTTCTGTCGCGCGGACGACGAGCGGGAAGATCCGTCGGGGTCACATGCGGGACCTGTACCTCGGTGGCCTGCTCAATCCGCTTCACACGTTGCCGGGCGCATGACCCCCGCTGTGTCGTACGACCCGTTCGGCCCGGCCCGGGACCTGGACCGGTACCTGGGTGACCCGTCCGATCCGGCCGTCGCGTTCTCCTACGCGAACTCGCTGGCACTCGACGAGCGGGAGGAGTTTCCCGAGGCGAGCTGCGCGGCTCTGACCTCGTGGGGGCTGAACGAGTACTTCGTCCCGGCAGAGCACGGTGGGCGGCTGCACTCCTACGAGCAGCTCCTGCACTTGATCCGCCTCGTCGCGCGACGCGACATGACGGTGGCGGTCGGATACGGCAAGACGTTCCTCGGCGCGGTTTCGGCCTGGGTGGCGGGCACGCCGCGGCAGCGCGCGGACCTGGCCGCCCGGATTCTGGACGGCACGCAGCTCGCCTGGGCCCTGACCGAACGCGACCACGGCAGTGACCTGCTCGCCAGTGAGCTGGCCGCGGCACCGGCGGCCGGCGGTTTCCAGCTCACCGGCGAGAAATGGCTGATCAACAACGCTACCCGCGGCCGGCTCGTGGCTGTGCTGGCCCGTACCGACCCGGCGGGTGGCCCGCGTGGCTTCGGTGTGCTCCTGGTAGACAAGGACCAGCTCGAACCCGACACCTGGCGGTGCCTGCCGAAGGTGCGCACGCACGGTATCCGCGGGGCGGACATCAGCGGCATCGCGTTCACCGGCGCGCGGCTGCCCACAGCCGCCCATCTCGGGGCACCTGGTTCTGGCCTCGAGGTCGTGCTCAAGGGCCTGCAACTGACCCGGACGATGTGTGCCAGCCTCGCCCTAGGGGTCGGCGAGAACGCTCTGCGGATCGCCATTGCCTGGGCCTCTTCGCGGCGCCTGTACGGCCGCAGCCTGGCCGACCTACCGGCCGCGCGGCGGGTCCTGCTGGACGCCTACACCGACCATCTCTGCGCGGAGGCTGTAGCTGTCGTCAGCAGCCGCATGATCCACTGGCGACCAGAGGAGTTGAGCCTGGCCAGCGCAGCCGTCAAGTACCTCCTCCCGGTCCAGGCCGAGGCAAGCGTCGCCGCGCTCGGTCGTCTACTGGGTGCTCGCTCGATCTTCGCGGACGCGGACTTTCAGAAGGTTGCCCGGGACGCCCGCATCGTCTCGCTCTTCGACGGCAGCACAGTCGTCAACCTGCACGCCATTGTCACCCAGTTTCCCGTCTTGACGCGCGCCTACCGCCGGCAGCGGCCATGGTCGGAGTTGGATGCAGTTGCCGACGTGACCCGACCGGTGCCCCGCCACGACCCCGAGCGGCTCCGGCTGATCTGCCCGAACGGCCTTCACCTGCTCACATCCCTGGCCGACGCGTCCCGTGCTCTCGCCGACCTGGCCGTGCGGCGGCCAGGTCTGGTCGGTGTTGCCGCACTCGCCGGCGAGCTCGTTCAGCGGACCGACCGCCTCCACGACACCATCGCGGGTCTGCCGCCGGCCAGGGGTGGGGCGCCTGTTGCGCACCTGGAGGCGGCCCGCCGCCTCACGCTCTGCTACGCCGGCGCGGCGGCGGTCGCCCTCTGGCTCGCCAACCACAGTGGCGGCACCGGCACCCAACAGGTCTGGTACGACGGCCACTGGCTCACCGCGGTCCTCAGCCGGATCCTGGTCGCTCTCGGCGAGTCGGTACCCACCCAGCCCGAGGCCGACCAGGCGCTGTGGGAACTGCTGACGGCGCAAGCGGACGACGGTCGGCTCTTCTCCGTGTTCGATGTCAACCTGACGCCTGACGGTCGCGCACCGGCCGGTGCGGACCGCATGCCTGCCGGTGGGCTTGATGGCTGACGATCTCGAGTCGCTCCTCGGCGACGCCCGCGACACCGCCAACCCGGTCGGCACGTGCCAGGTCCTGCGCGCCGACGAGCGGGGCGAGCTGCTCGCGGCGGGCGAAGAGCTGCTGACCCGCTCGGGCTTCAACGCCGAGTTCGTGCCTGCCCGTCTCGGCGGGCGGCTGACAACCGCGGACCGCTTGGTGCGGGCCGTCCGGCCGGTGTTCCGGCGGGACACCAGCCTGGGACTCGGGTACGGGATCACCTCACTGATGGCTGCCGTCAATGTCTGGTGCGCCGGCACGCCGGCCCAGCAGAGGCACGTCGGCGGCCTGCTGATGTCCGGCGAGCGTCTGTCCGTGGCGTACCACGAGCTGGAGCATGGCAATGACTTCAGCCGCAACGAATTCGTCGCCAGGCCAGACGCCGGCCAGCTCCGACTCACCGGCGTGAAACAGGTGATCAACAACATCTCGCGGGCAGCGGCGTTCGTCCTTTTCGCGCGCACTGGTGAAGGTGGGGGTCCTCGCGCGTACTCCCTCCTGCTCATCGAGCGGGACCAGGTCGACGGCTCCGGGCTGGCTTATCTGCCACGCACCCGGACAAGCGGCGTACGCGGAGTCCAGCTTGGCGGTGTGCGCGCCGTAGACCATCCGGTGCCGGCCACCACGCTGCTCGGTGCGGCCGGCGGCGGCGTAGAAACCGCCCTTCGATCGTTTCAGGTCACCCGTGCCGTCCTCCCCGGTCTCGCCGTTGGATCGGTGGACACGGCTCTGCGTACTGTCCTGCGCTTCGCGGCGTCACGACACCTCTACGGCGGTACCGTCCTCGACCTGCCACACGCGCGACAGGTCATCGCCGGCGCCTTCACCGACCTGCTGATCGTCGATGCGCTCGCCGCAGCCGCATGCCGTGGCCTCCATGTGCTCCCGGCACAGTCGTCCGTCCACTCCGCCGCCGCGAAGTACCTCAGTGCCCACCTGCTCACCAAGGCGATGGACGACCTCGCGGTCGTGCTCGGCGCCCGTTACTACCTGAGGCAAGGCGACCACGCCATTTTCGGCAAGCACCTGCGTGACCTCCCGGTGGTCAGCATCGGCCACGCCAGCGAGGCGACCTGCCTGCTCACAATCGTCCCGCAGCTGCCCGCGCTCGGCCGGCACGCGTGGCAGGATCCGGCACCGCCGCCACCGTCGCTCTTCGACACCGCACAAACCTTGCCTCCGCTCGATCTCGGCCGCCTCGCCCTCAGCGCCGGCGGACGCGACGACCTGGCCGGGCTACTGGTCGCGGGGCAGACCCAGGACAACCAACTCGACGGCGATCTCGGCAGCCTTCGCGTCCAGCTGCATACCCTCGCGACGGACTCGGCGGCCATCCCCCCGCCAGAGCGGGGCCCGCTGGCCGGTCCGCAGACCTTCGCCCTGGCCAGGCGGTACACCCTGCTTTTGGCCGCGGCAGCTGGGCTCGGCTTCTGGCAGACCGCTCAGACCCGGGGGAATCCGTTCGCCGGCGACCCGCGGTGGCTCGCCGCCGTGCTGACGCGGCTCCGTGGGCACCTTGGCGGCCACACTGAAGCCCTGCCCACCGACGTCACCGACTGGCTGCTTCGCGAGCTGATCCGCCGGGAACGGGATGGCATTTCCTTTGACCTGAACGAAACGACCGTGCTCACCTGACAATCGCCTCTGGAGGACGCATGACATCGATCGACCGGAACATGGTGATCGCCTGGCTCACTGAGCGGGTCGCCTTCTACGTCGAGCGGGACCCAGCCGAGATCGAGCCCGACAAGAACCTGATGACGTACGGCATCGACTCCATCTACGCCTTGGGGATCGCCGGCGACGTCGAGGAAAAATTCGGCACACCGGTGGACGCCACACTCGTGTGGGACAACCCTACGATCGACGCGATCGCGACGGCACTGACCGCAGCCCCCACAAAGTAGCCGACCGCCGCGACCCGCTCGCCCTAGTGTCCTGAGTCGGGAGTTCGTGCTTCAGCTCCGGTGTCCAGGTGCGTGCATCGCAAGGCGGAGAAGCGGTCGCGATGCTCTAGCATCGTGGCCGTTTCTCCAACGCCGCGAGGTGCGTGCCTGGGCGCCGGAGATGTGCACGAACTCCCGACTCAGGACACTATCCTGTCGTGCAGATCGGCAACGAGCTGAATCCCTTCAGGGTCAAGCTGTTGCGACGTTGGCCAGGACCGGCCGCAGCCAGTGACGGAAAGCGGCGGACAAGCGCGGGCAGCGCGATCTGTGCTTCCATGCGAGCAAGCGGCGCGCCGAGGCAGTAGTGGAGGCCGCCGCCGAACGACAGCGGTGAGTTGTCCGGGCGGTCCAGTTGCAGCCGGTCCGGGTCAGCGAACCGCTCGGGGTCACGGTTGCCCGCACCGAGATAGGCGAGCACCCGTTCGCCTTTCTCGACAGCGATCCCAGCGATTTCGACCCGTTCAGTCGTCACTCGACTACTGATCTGGACCGGACTGTCGAATCGGAGCAGTTCCTCGACGGCTGCCCCGGCGATTTCGGGGCGGTCGGCGAGAAGCTTCAACTGGTCGGGGTGCGCGAGGAGCGCGGCCAAGCCGTTGGACAGCAAGTTCGTGGTGGTCTCGAAGCCCGCGGCGAACAGGAAGGCCGCATTGCTCAGAACTTCCTCGTCGGTCAGCCGGTCATCGGCCGCCTGCGCCTGGACCAGCGCACTGATCAGGTCGTCCGCAGGCCTCCGGCGGCGCTCCTCGACGAGCCCGGCGAGATAGTCTCGGATGGTGGCGGCGGCCGGATCTGCTCGGCTCACCACCTCAGGGGAGATCACCTCGAGCACTTGCGCCCAGTCGCTCACCAGCGACTGGAACTGGCCGCGATCCTGCACCGGTATTCCGAGTAGCTCACCGATGACGTTGACCGGCAACGGGAACGCGAAGGCGTCGACGAAGTCGACCTCGCCGCTCAACTGGTCGAGCAGGCCGTCGACCATTTGCTCGATCGCCGGCCGCAGCCCCTGCACCCGTCGTGCGGTGAACGCGGAACCCACGAGCCGGCGCAGCCGGGTGTGGTCAGGTGGGTTGAGGGTGATCATGCTGGTGAAGAGATGCAGCAAAGCCGGATGCTCACGCCAGTCCGGGAATCCGACGAAGGCCAGCAGGTTGTCTGGTGGCATATGTGCGAACCGCTCGTCGCGGACCACACGCGCGCAGTCCGCGTAGCCGGTCACGGCCAATGCGCCATCCTGGGCTCGCACGATCGGCGAAATCTGCCTCAGCCGCGCATACCGCGGGTACGGGTCCTTCCGACCCTCCATCGCCGTCAGCTCTCCCAGCAGAAACAAGGCTTCTGGACTCTGTGCTACCTCTGGCATCGCTCCAGCATAGATCGAAATCCGGCTCGACCTGAGCCACGATCCGCCAGCCACACCTCAGTCGGGCCGAACTCATCCAGCCACCTCCGATGCTCGACATGATCCTTCAGCTTGTGCACGGTCGCTGCTCCCGCCACCATCCGCGTCAGGGCCACTCATCCGCGCCGCGATCGAAGCGAACACCACCGCGTTGACCTCCGCCCGGATCTCAGCGGTCATCTCGTCCAGCGTGGAGTAGCCGGGCAGCTCCAGCCGGGCCCGGACCAGTTCCTCCAACGCGACGTTGATCAGGTCAGCCGGATTGTCCTTCGTCGCCGTCGCTGCCCGGATCGCTGCTTCGGCCACCGACCGGGCCTGTTCAGGCTCAGCGACGATTCCCAGCCGGATCCGGATCAGGCCCTTGTGATGGCGCAGCGTGCGATCGGAATCATGGCCCGGTTCCAGCTCGGGCGCCTACTGCCGGTTTCCGGCGTACTCCGGTCGGCCCCTAGATGCCCCGACCCGGGCAGGGCTCGATTGCCCGGTGGCGGCGTGCTGGCAGCAGATCCATCCGGTGCCGTACGACGTTGCCGACTCTTGGCCGGTCGTGGACCACTCGGTCTGCAGCTCGTCGCGAAGCCGCAGCGGCGACCTTGCCGTTCAGAACGGCGCCGCAGCCCGCGCAGGCCAGCCGCTGCGGACCGGCCTGATCGGCTGCCGCAGGGGGAGTGACCACAGCGACCGCGAGGTCGGTCGTGGTCGTGGGTGATGACGTTCACGGCGGCCAGAATGCGATGGACTGTCGCGCGGCTGGCCCCGCGCGCGGTACGGGCGCAGTACGGGCAGAGAGATGTCAGCGACGACGCCTACCGTTCGGGACGCATTCAGCGGGCGGGCACAAGCCTGCTCGGGGGACATCTCCATGGAGGATATCGGTGAAGGCAAGCATTCTGAGGGCAGCGGTAGGCCTCGTAGCGGTGCTGGGCGGATTGCTGGTCGCAAGTCCTGCGCAAGCAGCGGACGGACCGGACTCCGTTCGCGTGCGCTACCCGAGTTGGACCTCCGTTAGTGGTGGGCTCGCCACCGCGAATCTCGACTTCGTCGGGCAGAAGACCGTCGTCTTTCGCAACTTCAAGGTGCGCGACATCTGTCCTGGTGACGGCCGTCCGGTGCGTGCCTACATGACGATGTGGGGGACCAACGGAGTCCGCAGGACTTGGGCCGCCCCGAAAGCGGACACCAACGGCTGCGGCGGCGACGGCACGAACTTCGGGACTCTCACCCTCAGGACCACCTTGACCGTGGCGCGAGCAGGCCTGACGGTGTGCGTCTACACAAACTCGGCCGGCAACCTGCGCTGTGTGTACAGCGGCGGCCGAGACAACCCGTACGTCAGCGCGCCGGGAACGGGCCGTTAAGCGGCCCGCTGTCTGAATAATCTGACAATCCGTTGTCACGCCCGGCGGTTGTCGGCGCGCCGCGCGGCCCCGGACCGGCATGGTCTCGCCGGTCACGCGGTAGCGCGCGGGTGGAGCTGGCCGCCGGCTGGCCTCGGCCGGCTTCTTGACCGGCCTACGGGAGCTTCCGACGGCACGAGTAAATCCTCGGTCCAACGATCTCTGCGGATGGCGAGGTGCTGGTACCGCTCAGGTTGAGCTGGGCGTATTCCGGCCGGTGCGGCTGCGGGATCGGCTGGCACGGCGGACGCCGATCATCGTGATGAGCAACAGGGCGAAGATCGCGGCAACCGCGGCAGTTCCGAGCTGACCGAGACCGTCGGCGAGCCGGCTCTGCACCTGACCGGCCGCGTCGATGACCGGATCGGTGGTTGCGGTACCGCGGAACACCCGGATCTCATACCACCCGTAGTACGCGACATATGCGCCCGCGATCAGGACGAGTCCACCCCCGAGCCGGGACGCGATACCGCCGAAGCGGCGGATCCGGCCGATGGTGCCGGTCCGGGCCAGCGCGACCGCCAGCGCGGCCGCGCCCACAAGCAGGCCCATGCCGGCGGCGTACGCGGCGAACAGCGCGATTCCGGTCACCGTTGAGTCCGTGCGGAAAGCTGAAACCACGATCGCGAGGAACGGCCCGATGGTGCAGCCGAGTGACGCGATCGCGTAGGCGCCGCCGAACAGAGTCATCGACAAGGCCGACCGGGTGACGGCCGGGCCACGACGCAACTTCGGCACCAGCACGGGCAGCTCCCGGCCAGCCAGTAACCAGCCGCCCGCGACGCCCAGCAGCAATCCCAACCCGATGGTGAACCAGGGCAGGTGCTGTTGGACCTGCCCGGCGACCGGCGCGATGGCCAGCCCGAAGAGACCGAAGACCGTCGCAAAGCCGGCCGTCATTGCCGCCGTCGCTGCCAGCGCGCGTCCGACGGCCTTCCTCGGCGACGGTGAATCGTCGCCGACCACCAGCAGCGACAAGTACGCCGGCAACATGGCGAAGCCGCACGGGTTGACCGCGGCCAGCATGCCCGCGGCCAGGGCCAGCGCGATCGGAATCTCACTCATCCCGGGTGCCGGACCATCAGCCGACGAGCTCGGCGACCTTGTCGGACAGGCCGGCGCCCGCCGGAAGGTTGCCAGTGAAAACCTTGTTGCCACTGGCATCCAGCACCACATAGACGCTCTGCTCGGTGATCTCGAACCGCTTCCACACGGCGCCGATCTCGTCCGACAGGTGCGGGAAGCCGTCAACCTTCTGGTCGGTGACGAAGGCGCGCATCGCGTCGGCCTTGTCCAGCCCGGCGACCCCGACGACATTGACCCTGCCCTGATAGTCGCTGGCGACCTTCGCCGTCGCCGCGGCCTGGCCCCGGCATCTCGTGCACCACGGCGCCCAGAACCACAACACGGCCGGCCTCCCGGCCAGCGTGGCGCCGTCGAAGGCCTTACCGTCCAGCGTGGTGCCGGTGAACTGCAAGGTCTGCGGTACGGCGACGGGCGCCGAGGTCGACCCGGCGGTGGTCGAGGGAACCGGTTTCGTGACCGTAGGAGAGGGCGCGCTGGAGGGCTTGCCGGATACCGGACCAGCACCCGGCGCGGAGTCCGTCCCACCGCAACCGGACAGCGCGAACAAGGCAACGGTCAGGGCGGCGGCGGATCGTCGTACGAGCATCACAACTCCAAGACCACAGGGACTGATGCTGCCAACCTAGATCGGCAGTCCACCGAAACAGGAGCCCTTGCCTCCTTACGGCTCGATGACCCTTGCAAGGGAACGCCTGGCGCGCTTTGTCGAGCACGGTCGCTTCGTCGGCTGCCGTAGGCCAGGTGGGTGGTGGAGCAGCCCGCAGTCGCTGCCGCCCCAGCTGCTGCTACCGCAGTCTCGGCTACCGGGGTGGAAGGGTGTCGGCCCGGGCTGATCCCGGACGTTGCCGGGCAGACGGCCCGGTGGCGGCTACTGGACGTCGATGATCTTGAGGTAGCGGTAGACGGACTTCACGTCGGCGTACGGCGAGATGTAGGCGACGCGTACGTCGACGTCGACGGAGGCGGTCCAGTTGGCGTAGTAATAGCCGGAGTCGCTGGTCCGTTCGGTGGTCACGACGGTGGTGTACGGCGCGCTCGGGTTCGACCGGGGCCGGGTCTGCACGAGCACCTTCTGCCAGTAGAAGCCGGTGGTCTGGCCGGTCGTACGCAGGACCTTCAGCGTGCCGTAGGTCGACATCTTCGATCCGGGCCGGACCACGCCGCCCGCCGTCGGGCCGACGATACCGGTGATGCTGGTCGGACGCGGCGCGAGTTTCAGGGCGACGTCCGCTGCCCCGTTCTCGATCAACGGGTTACTGGACTCGACGTGCACGAAGACCCGGCTGCGCGGGATCTTGACCGTGGCCACGATCTTGCCGACGCCGTCGGTACGGGAGGTGCCAATGATCAGGTCGGCGTCGCGGAAGACGACCTTCTTGTTGGCCAAGGCAACCAGGGAGCCGTTGGCGTTGTAGTGCTTGGCCCAGCCGACGATGGTGGCGGACTGTCCCGGCAGGATCGGATCCGAGGTGTGGGTCGCCTTCGCGATGCTGGCGCGCCGGACGACGAAGTTCTTCGGCGTCGGCAGTTTCCTGGTCTGGGCGCCGAGGTGCTGGTGGGTGACCTGCCAGGTGCCGGCGCCCGACAGCGGAACCAAGAAGCTGCCGTAGGTACCGATCCAGCCCGGTTGATGGTCGAACGTCGGCAGCGCCACCTTCTGGCGCGCAGTGCCATTGGCCTTCTGAACGGTAACGGCGGCGCCTTCACAGGTATCGCCGAGGATCGCGAACCCGACCTTGGCAGGCTTGTCGGTCAAGTCGCCGACGCTCACCCCCACACCGTTGTCCAGGCACGGGTCGGCCGCCGCGGAGGCGGTGGGGACAAAAACAGAACCGGCGGCCAGGACGACGCCGGTGAACAGGGACAGAGTTCGCTTCATGCCAAGCTAGACGCCGCTACCGCCCAAAAGGTTACATCGACCTAGAGGTTGTGGCGGGTTAGGCGGACGCGGCGCGCTGACGCCCCCATCCCGCGGCTGACGGCACTTCAGCCGGTCGTGACCGTGCGGTGGTAGACGTCGGCGACCTGGATCGGGCGCATGCCTACCGATTCGTAGAGGCCGAGCGCGGGCGTTGGGTTGTTGGTGTCGACGTGCAACATGGTCCCTTCGCGACCGGCGGCCGAGCTCGCCGCGAACGCCTGCCGCAGCAGGAATTTGGCAAGCCCACGACCGCGGTACTCCGGCCGCACGCCCAGCCGGCCGACGTACCCGCAGTTGTCCGTCTCGACGAAGGAGTCGTCGGTATCGCAGGCCGCGACGACCTGACCGTCCAGCGCAACCAGCAGCAGCTGAGGCCAGTCGAACGTAGGCCGGCGGTCGTGCGCCTCCACCCACTGGTCGTACGGCCGAAGCGCGCTGCCGGTCTGGCCGTCGAACGCCGCCACCATCACGTCGTACGCCGCCCGGCGGGCCACCTCATCCACGGGCCCGTGGGCCAACTCGCAACCGGGTGGCGGTGCCGGAGCCCCGATCGGCGACGGGTGGTCGACCCGCATCCGGTGGTACGACGTGTGCACCGTGAATCCGTTGGCCTCGAGCTGTACGCGGGACGCCGCGTCATCGCGATGGGCGATGGCCTCGAGCGTGACCTCGGCGTACCCCTGCTCGCTGGCCAGCTGCCTGGCCCGCGCCGTGGCGGTGCGGTACAGCCAGCCGGATACCGGGCCGTCCGGCAGGTCGACCTCCACGGTGATCATCGGGTTGGCCGTCCGCTGCATCACCCGGGCATAGCCGACGAGTCGGCCGTCCGCGTCGAATACGAGCCAGCCGTCGCGCTCCGCGTCGTACGCCGGATCGGTGAGGCCCTCGGCGATGTCGTTCAGCGAGGTGTTCGGGTAGCCGAGGATCGCCGTGTTGTACGCCGCGACGGCCGCATAGATCGCGGGGGCGTCGGCCGTCGTCGGGAGGCGGACCGTACAGCCGGCCGGCAGGGACTCGCTCATCCGGACATGATCGATGACCGGCGGGTCAGCGGGATCCCGGCCGGATGCGGTTGACCGACTTTGATCGATATCGGGCCGGGCGTTCGGCGGCGATGCCATCGTCCCTTCTGGGCAGCACACAGATGAAGGGGATGCACTGATGCAGAAGAAGACAGGGTTCCGGCTCTCGGCCATCACGGCGGTCGCGCTGGGCACATTGCCACTGCTGGCCGGTACGGCGCTGGCGGATGCCACCGTGAGTACGGTCAACGGCATCGGCAAGTACGAGAGCGCCGCCAACCGGTTGATCGCTCACGACACCGGTTGTGACACCTATGCGGTGTACGTCGAGTGGCACTGGCTCGGGGTCTCCGACACCGCCAAGAAGCTTTGGGATCACAACTGCGACAGCACGGACCCCGCGGTCAAGGTCATCTTGTCGCCTCCTTCCAACGCCACCGGCATCTCGATCAAGGTGTGCCGCTGGGTCAAGGATGGCGCGGACGTTTGCAGCAACACCGCCCACTCCGCCAAGTAGCACGCAGCCGTCGCGCCGCCACCCGAGCCCTCGGGCTGGCGGCGCGACGCCGTACTGAGGTCAGCCGGCTGACCCCGAGGTCGCTGATGGCAGACCCGAGGGGCGACGTACCCCCACGTCGTACCGCCTGGAGGAGATGAGGGATTTGCCCTCATGCGGGTAGGGGTGGCCGGCCGCGATGGTTGTGACAAGACACCGGAGCAGCCGGTGCCGGACCAGGGGGAATACGAAAATGTTCATCAAGCGCAGTATCGCGATGGTCGCCGCCGCGGCCGCTTTGTGCACCGCCATCGGGGCCACCGCCACCACGGCCTCCGCCGATGTCATCGTCGGCGAGAACATCGACACCGCCGCCATGGCCACGTCGATCGAGGTGGCGCTGGGCCGCGGCAACACCGTCGGCTTCGCTTATGCCATCGCCGAGGCCGGGCAGTACGCCACCTCCGGCAACGGCGGCAAGGCCCGCACCGGACCCGACGGCAGCGTCAACTTCACGCCGAACACGCGGATCGAGATCGCCAGCGCCACCAAGAACTTCACCGCCGTGGCGATCCAGAAGCTGATCGAGAAGACCCCTGGTCTGACCGTGAACTCACCGATCAAGCCGTACCTGCCGCTGACCTTCCAGCAGAAGGCCACGTCGGCCTGGGACGGGATGACCTTCAAGCACCTGCTGACCCACACCTCCGGCCTCGAGCAGCTCGAACAGGCCATGAGCGACGCGGACAAGGCGAAGTACAACAAGAGCTATGCGGGCATCGAGTTCGCCATGACGCTCAAGCCCGTGGCTGGATCCCCCGGCTGGTACACGAACATGAACTACGCCATCCTGCGGCTGATCATCCCGAGGTTGTGGCGCGACGCCGAGCCGGCCCGCAAGGTCGACGTGGTCTCGCCGACCAACTCCGGTTTCTGGTCCCTCGCCTACATGAACGAGCGGTTGCTCGCCCCGGCGGGCATCCCGGCCACGAGCTGCTTCCCGGCTAACGACGCCACCGCGGCCAAGGTCTACAACGTGAACAACCCCGCGGCCGGCGGCCACCTGTACAAGCTCGTCGGTACGGACTTCGAGCAGTGCGCCGGACACCGCGGGCTGCACCTGTCGGCCATGGACCTGGTTCGCTGGCAAGCCCATCTGGCCCACGGCACGATCGTCTCGAACACCGTGCGGTCGCAGATGGACAGCCAGAAGCTCGGCTGGCGCGGCGGCTCCAACAGCGGCTCGAACGTCGGCATCTACTGGCACGATGGCAAGCTCGACTACAACGGCACCCAGCTGAACACCTGCCACGCGAAGTTCCCGAACGGCATCGAGGCCAGTGTCATCTTCAACAGCCAGAACCTCGGCGGCGTCGGCCCCTGCACCGTGCTGATCAACGCCTACAACGCCGGGAAGTAACCGGCTGCACCGTACGAACGGCGGCCGCACTCGATCGAGTGCGGCCGCCGCCGTATGCCGCCTGGTCAAGACAAAAAGTGGGTCCGTCCCGTGCGGTACGGGGGTCACGGCACGGGACGGACCGGCGGCGGAACACTGGGGGGAGAAATCGCTCCGCCGCATCTGAAAGATCGCATATCGGCAAGGGGCCGTCAGCAACGATTGCAGCTACCTGCAGCCCATTGCCGGTTACTGCAAGGATCAAACGTTCGTATAGGTGAGCGTGGCAATGCCGTGAGCTTGGGTTCGGTGCGCGCGGTAGACGTCAGACCCGTGACAGGTGCAACGTGACGGGCTCGTCGCTGCCCAGCCACACCATCTCGCCGTAGAACGAATCGCTCCGGCGGATCCGTAGTCCGGGTACGCCCTCGATCTCACCCTCGTAGTCCTTGGCGGCGAGCTGAGCCAGTACGACGGCCAGCTCGGGCCCACCGCTCCACTCCAGCCGGGCCGCGTGCGAATGGGTCTGCCACATGTCGACCCATTCGGCCGGGTCCTCGCTGAACAACGAGGTACGCAGGATCTCCGCCACCTGGCCGAGCAGCAAGGCCGCTGGGGTGGCAGAGACCTGGAGGCTTCTTCTTTCGTTGTCGGACAGTTCCTGGCTCTGCAGGATCTCCGGGACAACACTGGCCAGACTCAAGTCGGTACGCTCCACTCGTCACGGTCGCGCCTTCGTTATGACTGACGCGAAAACAGAATCGTGCAGCGGGCTTGGCCGCCCGGAGTGGCCGACACGCCGGACAGCGGAACACCACCGATACCAGGCTCATCCCCGTCGAGCGGGTGGGCCGGTCAGCGGGCATCATAGGCGCGTGCTTGACGCAGATGACGTACGCCGGATCGCCCTCTCCTTACCCGGCACCAGCGAGAAGGAGCGGTGGAACCATCCGACGTTCGACGTGAACGGGCGGATGTTCGTCACGGTGCCGGATGACCAACTGTCGTTCGCCGTTCGCTGCCCACGGCAGGAGCGGGTTGAACTGATCGCCGCCGAGCCGGAGAAGTTCTGGGTCCCGCAGCACGAGGCGGCTTCGGCGTGGGTTCGAGTGCGGCTAGCGGCGTTGGAAGGCCTCGACGAGTTGTACGACATCGTCGTCGATTCCTGGAAACAAGCCGCGCCTCCGGACCTGGCGGAACAACCACTACCGCCAGGTCCCGGTAAGAGTTAGCGCGGCTGGGCGTCGTACCGGGCCACGAAGTTGTCCGAGCCTTCAAAGGTACGAACGCCAAGCAGACTCATCCGTGCGGTCTCGCCGGCGTTGAAGGCGGGTGTGCCGCCGCCAAGCGCCACTGGGCCGTACATCAGGTACAGCTCGTCGACCAGGCCTTCAGCCAGTAAGGCGCTCCAAAGCGTCTGGCTGCCGAACATGACGATGTCGCCGCCCTCACCGGCCTTGAGCTCGGCGATCCGCCGGAACGCGTTGGCCACCGGTACGACCTCCGTGGTGTCGGCCCAGGCACTGCCGACTTCAGCCGCGTTCAGCGTGTCGGAGATGACTACCTTCTCGATCGTGTTGTTGATCCGGGAAATCTCGCGTTCGACCTCCGGCGCGTTCTGGTCATCGGCGACACCGGGCCAGTACGAAGCGAAGCCCTGGTACGTCGTACGGCCGAGCAGCAGCGTGGACGCGGCTCGCAACCGTTCGAGGTTGTGCGCGTCGAAGGCCGGGTCCATCGGCAGGGCCATCACGTTTTTGCCGGGGCCCTCGAAGTAGCCGTCCAGCGAGACGATGACGGTGACGATCAGTTTGCGCATTTCGGGTGCTCCTCTCGGTGAGGTGCGTTCGTTCGCACGCTCTTACCGGGATAGAGACAGCGACCCGTCCGGATTCATCGGTGCGGGCGAAATCAGTCGGCGAGTTCCTTCGGCAGACCGGACGGCGCCAGCGCGGCGGGATCGAGAAATGCCGCCAGCCAGCTGATCCGCCCGTCGCGGATGCTGACCACCAGGACGCTGCTCAGGCTGAATCGTCCGGCCGGATCGCGCATGTAGCAGGCGAACGCGGGCTGGCCGTTGGCCTCGATCGGGCGAAGCCGCCAGGGTTCGGCGAACACGCGCTCGGTCATGAACGCACGGACGCCCGCGTGCCCCTCGAACCAGGCCGGCAGTGGCGGCATCGTGAACTTGGCGTCTTCGGTCAGCAACTCCAGCAGCGCGTCGACGTCCGCCTGGTGCCACGCGGTGACGAGCGCCTCCACCAGCTCGCGCTGGGCCGTCGCACCGAGGGCTGCCGCCTCCGCTTGTTGCGATACCGGCGGCACCCGCTCGTCGACGGCTTTGCGGGCGCGCTGCAAGGCCGAGTTCACCGAGGCCGGGGTGGTGTCGAGCAGTTCGGCGACCTCGGCCGCGGAGTACTCCAGAACCTCGCGCAGGATGAGCACCGCGCGCTGCGTCGCGGGCAGGTGTTGCAGGGCGGCGACGAACGCCAGCTCGACCGACTCCCGGTGCGCGAGCGGATCCGATCCGCTGTCCAGCCAGGGCTCCACCCAGACCGGGCCGGTCACGATCTCGCCGAGGTCGGCCGTCTGCGTGTACGCCGGGCCGTGGTCGGGCGACAGCAGGCGTGGCCCACGCTTCGAGCTCAGCCGGATACAGGCATTGGTGCTGATCCGGTAGAGCCAGGTCCGCAACGAGCTCCGGCCTTCGAACCGGTCGAACGCGCGCCAGGCGTTGAGCAGCGACTCCTGTACGGCGTCCTCCGCGTCCTGGACCGAGCCGAGCATTCGGTAGCAGTGCGCCAGCAGGTCCCGCCGGTGCGCGGCCACGAGCTGCTCGAACGCAGTCTCGTCGCCGCTGCGTGCCGCCGTCAGCAGGTCGGTCTCGCTCATGGCGCGACCCTAGCCGTTCAGCGGTTGATGTAGCGAGTGTTACATTTCGCGATGTGACTACGCGTTGGGTCGTACTGCTGGTTCGGCTGCCCGCTGGACCGTCTCGGCACCGGGTGGCGGTGTGGCGCGAGCTTCGCCGGATCGGGGCGCTCTCGCTGGGACAAGGCGCCTGGGCCGTTCCGGACGTGCCGGTGTTCGCTGACGGCCTCGCGCGAGCCGTCGAACTGGCGATGCGGGCCGAGGGCGAGGTGGTGACCTTGGACGCGGCGGGCCGGACCGAGACCGACTCCCGGCGTCTTGAGGACTTGTTCGCCGAAGCCCGTCGGGAGGACTGGCGCGAGTTCCTGGCCGACTGCGGCAAGTTCGAGGCGGAGTTGGCCAAGGAGATCCGGCAGGCCAAGTTCACGCTTGCCGAGTTGGAAGAAGAAGAGCAGTCCCTGGAACGACTGCGGCGGTGGCATCGCGACTTGACCGCCCGAGACGTCTTTGGCACGCCCGAAGCGGTGGAGGCGTCCCGACGCCTAGGTGAATGTGCAGCCGCCTGCGAGGACTACGCCGAGCGCGTGATCGCTGCACTCCATGGCACGCCATGAGTTCGAACAGGCGGCAGATGTGGCCGTTGTACGCCGCAGGCTTCACGACGGCCTTCGGCGCCCACGGGATCGCCGCAAGCCTTGGAGCCTCTGGTGATGCCGTCACCTCCCTGCTCGCCCTTGGCGTACTACTCGCGCTGTACGACGGTGCTGAGGTCGTGCTCAAGCCCTTGTTCGGGAGTCTCGCTGACCGCGTTGGCGCTCGTCCCGTACTGCTAGGCGGGCTTGTCGCGTTCGCGGCGGCATCGGCGCTCTACGCGTTGGCAGACAGCCCGGGCTGGTTGTGGGCCGCACGGCTCGGGCAAGGCGCTGCAGCCTCTGCCTTCTCCCCTGCGGCCTCGGCCCTGGTGGCGCGGCTCAACCCGGCTGCCAAGCATGGAAGGGCCTTTGGGAGCTACGGGTTCTACAAGAGCATCGGATACACCCTTGGGCCGTTGGTGGGTGGCGTACTTATGTGGGTTGGCGGCCTACGACTGTTGTTCACCGTGATGGCTGTACTTGGGATGGCTGTGGCGCTCTGGGCCGCCTTGGCGGTCCCAGCCGTCGCACCACTTCCGAGGACGCGACAGACGGTTGTCGACCTGGCACGGCGTCTGGCTGAGCCGTCGTTCTGGCAGCCGACCGCGGCTCTTGCCGGTGCCACCGCGGCGCTGTCGGTTGGCGTCGGGTTCCTCCCGGTTTCGGGCGCCTCGGCCGGACTCGGCGCTATCGCGACCGGCGCGGCCGTCTCGGTCCTGGCCGCCACCGCTGCCTTCGTTCAGCCCCAGGCAGGTCGCGCCCTCGACAGCGGGCGGCTCGGTACCCGGATGGGCCTGACGATGGGTCTTCTCCTCACGGCTGCCGGGCTGGCCTTCGCGATCGTGCCGGGCCTGCCCGGAGTACTCGGCGCGGCCTTGCTGATCGGAACCGGCACGGGGCTCATCACGCCATTGGGCTTCGCCGCCCTCGCCACCTCGGCTCCGGCCGAACGGCTCGGGCAGACGATGGGATCAGCCGAGGTCGGGCGCGAACTCGGAGATGCCGGCGGTCCGTTGCTGGTCGCGGCCGTGGCCACGGCGACCACCCTCGTCGCTGGCTTCGCCACGCTCGCGTTGCTGCTGGCGTTGTTCCCGATCGCCTTGTTCGCCGTACGACGCGGGGTGCGCGCCTAGGGCCTGGGGTCGCGCGCCTTGGGCCTTGGGCCGGAAATTGTCGGCGGGGTCTTCTAGGGTCCTCGGGCATGACGGACTTCCTGGCACGAACCCGCGAGTCGTACGACCTGATGGCGGCGAGCTACGCCGAGCAATTCGACAGCGAGCTGAAGGGGCTGGCGGTGGACCGGGCGTTGCTCGCCGCCTTCGCCGAACTGGTACCAGCCGGGCCGGTCTTGGAGGTCGGCTCCGGCCCAGGGCATACGACGGCGCATCTGCATGAGCTCGGGCTCGACGTGTCCGGGATCGACCTATCGCCGCGCATGGTCGAGATCGCCCGGACGTCCCATCCACAGCTGCGGTTCGAGATCGGCTCGATGACGGCCATCGACGTACCGGACGCCTCGTTGGCAGGGCTCGTTTCGTGGTACGGCCTGATGCATATTCCACCGGCGGAGCTGCCCGGGGTGTTCGCGGAATTCCGCCGGGTGGTGAAACCGGGCGGCCAGATCGCGATCGCCGTGGTCGCCGGCGACGAACTGGTCCGCCGTACCGAGGCCTTCGGCCAGGAGGTGGAACTCGACTACCACCTGCGCGAGGTGGACACCCTCGCCGCGGCACTCAACGAGGCCGGGCTGGACGCGCACACCCGAGTGAGCCGGGATCCGGCCGGAGAGCAGAACTACCCACGAGCCTACGCACTCGTCAACCGCCCCTAACGGTTGGCCGTCGATGGTGCGGTGGCGGCTTATTCCTCGATGGCGCCGCCGACTGAGCGGAGGTGCTCGCGGAAGGTGAGCGCCGGGTCGTCCTTGCGCCGGGCTAGGTAGGTGCCGAAGTCGACTTGCGCGCGCAGGGATTCGCCGGCGCGGATCCGTTCGGCCTGGCGGCGCTCGGTATCGCGAATGCCCTCCGCGAGGTCGAACAGCTCCGTCGCGTGGTCCGCCGGGATGAAGAGCACGCCGTCGTCGTCGGCCAGCACGAGATCAGCCGGGCCGACCGTCCACTCGCCCACCTGGGCCGACTCGACGGCCTGGTCCGGGCGGGCGTCGAGTCGCAGCGGGCCGGTCGGCAGTGCGCCCAGGCTGAAGACCGGTAGGCCGATCGCGAGGATGTCGGCGGTATCGCGATGCAACCCCCAGATCACGACACCGGCCAATCCGGCGGCCTGCGCCTCGAGCACCGCCAGGTCGCCAACGCAGGCCTCGTCGGTGCGGCCGCCGTTGTCGACGACGAGCACTCCGCCGGGTTGAGCCAGTTCGAAGGCCTCGAGAAAGATGTCCACGCTGCCGACATGACGAGCTGGTACAACCGGCCCGACGACCCGTCCCCCGGGTACCACCGGACTGAGCTGGAACGGCCCGCACCGCACCGGCACCTGGGCCCGAATGCAGGCATCAGCCAGATGCGCGGTGGTCAAAGTGGCAAAACGCTCGGCAAGGTCCATGCCCGTATTCTCCCCGCCACACCCTCCCCAGGCAGCGCGTATCAGCTGGCGAGGCGCCTGGGGCCGGACGGGGTCAGGTGGGGAGATTGCGGGTGTCTATGACGCGTTGGGCTACGTCGCGGAGTTTGGTGTTGGTGTCTTGGGAGTAGCGCTTGAGGATGGCGAAGGCGCGGTCGCCGTCGACGTCGAACTTGACCATCAGGATGCCCATCGCCTGGCCGACCAGTTTGCGGGCGTCGACGGCCTTGGCCATGGTTTCCTCGTGCCGGGCGGCGGCGACGGCGATGGAGGCGTGCCGGGCGAGGATGTGGGCGATGGCCAGATCATCGTCGCTGAAGGCGTTCGGCTCGCTGCTGTACAGGCTCATCACGCCCACGGTCTGCTCGCCGATCGCCAGCGGCATGTGCAGCACGCTGCCGATCCCGATGGTGGCCAGCTTGGCCGACCACTGCGGCCAGCGGGTTTCCTCGTTGATGTCGCGTACGCCGATGATGATCTGCTCGGTCAGCGCGGTCAGCAGCGGACCTTCGCCGGTGTCGATCTGCAGCTGGTAGACCGCTTCGATCACCGGATCCGTGACGGCGCCGATCTCGGCCCGGCCACCTCGGGCGGCGAGCGCGACACCCGCGTAGCCACAGTTCACGGCCTGCAGCGCGAACTGCAGTACCGCCTCCACGGTCTCCTCGACCGTGGGCGCGTCATGCAACTCGACCGCCAACTCCGCGAAGGTATGCGCCGCGAAGGGCTCGTCGGGGTCGAACTCGGCCATCACCCGGCTCCAGACATGCGTCAGCCACTGGCCACCCGCGCCGCTGGAGTGGTGCAGGAATTTGTACCACGGCCCCACCCACCGCGCCGCAGTTACCCCGATCTGTCCACCCATCCCCACGCCACACCGGCTCGCCGCGATTGGGCCGATGCCCGCGCCGCCGGGCAGCCGGTGGGCCGTGGCGGAGGCGGTACGTCGTCCGGCACTAGCGACGATTCGTCAGGATTTGCCCGCATGCACTTTTGCGGACATCTGACCCGCCACTCCAGCGGGGCAAGTCCAGACCAATCGACGCAGGGCTCAGGTGGTTAGCGCGAGCCGGGTCGGCGGGAGGGGGCTAGCCGGTGCCGCGAAGGTCTAGGGGCCAGCCGCGGACTGGACCGAGGTTGCGGCCGGTGGCGTCGTACGCGGACACCTTCACCGCCACGTGCTCGAAGGGCTCGTTGTTCCGGCCGATCGTGTAGACGAACCAGCCGTCGCGCACCGGCACCTCGTACGTGGCGGTGTTCGTCTGGACGTGCAGTTTCGCCACGTTCCGCGGCACGCGTCCGGCCTCGGGCAACAAGATGCGGCAGTCGTCGGGCTTCCGCGCGCACAGCTGAATGGCCCGGTCGAAGATCATCTGGCTGGACTTGCTCAACGGTGACAGCTCCGACAGGCCCTTCGGCGCGGGCCTGACCGGTTCGATACCCGACTTGTCCCAGAGCTGGCTCCGCGCCTTCGGTGCGGTCAGGAAGCACTTGACCACGTATTTGCCCGAGGGCGACAGCGCGATCAGGCCGCTCGCCAGGCCTGGCTCCACACTGATGCTCTGCACGGTCCAGCTGCTCAGGTCATGCCAGAAGCGGGTCGAGCAACGCCGCAGGATCTCGCCCTGCTCGGTCGGCGGGTCCGGCTCGGCGAAGGCGTCGAGATCCGCCGCGCTCGGCGCGGTATCGCCCGGAATCGCACAGTCGAACATGCCCTGCTCGTCCTGGCTCACCATCATGATCACGGCACCCGGCTGGACCGGGCGGGTATCCACGCCGACCTTCGCGAGGACCTCACCCTTGACCGGGCGGCCAAGGGTCGTACTCCACTGCAGCTCGCAGCGGCGCATGGCCTCCGCCCCAGTCACCTTGGCGAGCGCTTCGTCCCCGCGGCCCACGCCAGGCATGGGCGTACCGCTGAAGGTGACGGGTGGCTCCGGCTCGTTGATCGCCTTGACCGTCATGGGCGCGGCGAGGATCAGGCTGACCGCGATCGCGACGGCCGTACCCGCGCCCCAGCGCCGCCGGCGCCGGATCCGGTCGGCGCGCTCGATCAGCGGGCCGACATCGATCCGCGGATAGGTCCGTCGATCGGCCGCGCCGCGCAGCATCGTCTTCAGGTCGTCGTCACTCATTGGCCTTCTCCCTTCCTGGCCACAGCAGCCGACCGCGTTCCGGCCAGCGTTTGGCGGAGGGACTCGATGCCACGAGCGGTTTGACTCTTCACCGTGCCGGCGGAACAACCGAGGATCGCGGCGGTCTCCTCGACCGAAAGATCCTCGTAGTACCGCAACACCACGCAGGCACGCCGTCGTGGCGGCAACGTCGCCAGCGCGGTGAGCACCTCGTCGCGTTCGACGTACGCCGAGAGTCCGTCCGGGTCACTGGATCGCTCGGGCAACTCCGCCGTGACGCGCTCCCGCCGCCAGGGCCGTCGTGAGGCGTCGATGGCCGCGTTCACCACGGCCCGGCGGGCGTAGCCGAGCACGTTGCCGTTCCGGTTCAGCCGGGACCAGGCCAGATACACCTTGGTCAGGCCGTCCTGCACGGCATCGTCGGCGTAGTGCTCATCCGCGCACACCAGGTACGCCGTTCGCTGCAACGAAGCCGAGGCCTGAGCCACGAACTGAGCGAATTCCACCTGTTTGTCGCGCATGCTGTCGCCTCCTCCGCCCCCTGTACGAGCGGAGGACCCCAACAGGTTGCCCCGCAGCCGGTATTACCCCGGCCCGGCGTGAGTCGACGTGATTCGGCGCGCCCGTACGACCCGGCCAACTCCCGCAGCAACCACAATGAAGCCTTATGGGAGCGACCGAAGCACCTTTGCAGGTTGTTGCAGCCATGGAGCTCGCTGACCGCACGGGCTTCACCACCTCGTGCCTGCCCGAGCATGGGCGCCTGTTACAGGTACTGGCAGGTGGCGCGCGCACAGTTATCGGTGAGACCGGCACAGGTTGTGGTGTCGGCCTGGCCTGGCTGATCAGCGGCCGCAGGCCCGGCGTACGAGTCGTGAGCGTCGAACGCGACCCCGAGCGGGCCGATCTGGTCCGCGAGTTGTTCGCCGCCGAGCCCGACGTGGAGATCGTGACCGGCGAGTGGTCCGAGATCACCCGGCGAGGGCCGTTCGATCGACCACGCCCGGCTGCACTGGTTCAACCATCCGGCCCTGCTCACCACCGAACTCCGGCTCACGCCGACCGCCGCGACGTTTGTTGGAACGCGCCAGCCCGGCTAGTGGTGGAGGGGCGGCACGATTTGGACTTCGATGGCGCTGGCGGCTTCGCGACGGGTCAACTGGACCAGGTACGGGCCGGGTTCGAGGCCGTCGGTGTCCAGGAGCAGGCGGTCGCCGAGCACGCGGGCCTCGCGGATCACCTCGCCGGTACGGTCGATGAGCTCGATCCGGAGGTCTTCGCCGGGATCGGTGAAGGCCAGCGCGGGTCCTTCGCCCAGGTCTTCGCCCAGTTCGTGCAGGTAGTGCGTGACCACGTCGGCGACGCGCAGTGGTGGCGGATCACCCCACCACTTCGGCATCACCTGCACCTCTTCCCAGGGGCCGGGAATGATCCGGGCGTCGGCCTCCATCCGGGTGGAGATCCGGTAGCGGGTGACCTGACCACCACTCACGCGCAGGTAGCACGTCGAACTCGGCGGCGGGTACAACTTCGCGTTCCGAATGCTGCTCCGGCTTTCGATCACGTTGCGCGCTTCGTCGTACAGCGTCACGTCGAGGGGCTGGTCGGCGTCGAACACCGCGACCGCCGGGCGGCTGAAGACGCTTCGATCCGGCACGTCCAGCAGGAAGTAGTCGGGATTCACCGAGCCTTTGACACCACCACCGATGTACGGCGAGACGAACAGGTCGCGGTGCAAGGTCGCCTCGTACGTGCCCGGACCCCAACTGCGCAGGAAGAACTGGCTCCACTTGTTCGTCACGAACATCATCCGCGCCGCCGAGTCGAACGAGTCGTTGGCCTCGAACTGGTCCCGCGTCAACGCGGCCGGTCGCTGTGTCACCCGCAGGCTGTACGCCGTGACGCCGCCGCCGGTGATCCGGATCAGGTAGTCCCCCGGTGGTAGCAACCCGGTCAACGTGGTCCGGCCGGCAGTACTCGAGGCGGTCAGATCGGTCACGCCACGGGCATCCGGGTCCACCGCCTCGATGAGAACCCCCAGCGTGCTGAGGCGCTCGTACCACTCGACGACGACGCCGACCGTGGCGAACCGGTCCACGCGGAACTTCCAGTAGTCCGTATCCCCCGCCTTCGACCGGGTGGTGAACGGGCCGAGTCCCGGCTGCAACGCGCCACCCGGGCCAGTCGGAATGAGCTGCCGGGCCAGCGCCGGGGTGTTGTTCGGCTCACTGTCGTCGGGAATCGCCGCGCCGACGGCCGCGAACAGCGCCGCGAACGCGTCCAGGCCCTTGCTCACCCGGCCGGTTCCCTGCCAGCCGGTCTCCACCAGGATGCGCCGGATGTCGTGGGCATCCAGATCCGGATTGGCGCTGCGCATCATCGCCGCGACACCGGCCACGATCGGTGCGGCGAACGACGTGCCGTTCTTGGTCGAGCCGAGCGGGGCGGCTCCGTCCGGCGCGACCGGGATCGCCGTACCCGGTGCCCACAGGTTGACCGACGAACCGTAGTTCGAGAAGCCGGCGGCGTTGTCCGCGGCGTCGAGCGCGCCCACGGTCAGTACGCCCGGGGTTCTGGTGGCAGGCCGGATGTTCAGATCATCCGGAAGGTCCAGGGTGCTGTTGCCGGCGGCCGCGATCATCACGACGCCGTTGTCCGCCGCGAACTGGAACGTCTTGTCCCAGCTACTGGTCGGGAAGAACAGCTCGGTCTGTCCCCAGGTGCCAATGCTCATGTTGAGTACGTCGAGACCCCAGGCCGCGCACATCCGGACACAGCGCAGGATCTGGTCCACCGAGATGTCGGTGCGGAACAACATCGGCGAGGCCACGGACCCGCCGCTGCCCGCTGCACCGGCCGCGTTGTTGAGCAGGCCCGCGCCGGCGCTGGCCACCGCGTTGCCGTGCCAGCCGTTGTTCGGCGAGATCCCGCCCGCCGGCGTTCCCTCCGCGAGCAGGTTGAGCTGCATCACCCCGGCGCCGAGGTCGGACTCGGTCTGCCCAGCGGCAAGGTTCGGCGCCCCCGTGGCGTCGAGCCAGAAGCCGTTGTCCAGCACGGCCAGTACGACGAACGGGTTGCTCCGCATGCGCTGGATCGAGTCCATCAGCTGCCAGGCCTCGACCATCCGGGTCCGCCCGGCGAACGCGGCCCAGGCGAACGGGTTCGCCCCGGCACCCGGTATCGCGCTCTCCGTTGCCGTGGACAACGGCATCGCGAGTGGTTCGCCGAACAGGTTCAGCCCGATCGGCCTGCCCTCGAAGGCGAATCGCGCCGTCAGGGCCGCGACGGCCGCGCCTTGTTCGGAGGTCGCGAACACCTCATCGGCGGTGTCACCGACCGCCCGCTGCAACAGGTCGTCCTGCCCGTCGACCGAAGGCACATCGCGAAACCTCAGCCGTACGGCGATCGGCGCCTCGCGCACGTCTTCCCGGACCCGAAGGCCCTCCGGTGGCTCGGGCAAGGCCCGGTCGTCGATCACCTCCGCGCCGTACCGGCCGGTCAGTTCTTCGATCAGGTCCCGGTCGTCCTCGTCGACGATCACCTCGTCCGCGACGTATGCGGTGGCGCTCAGATCCGCCGGCCCGATTGCCGCCACCGATCGCCCTGCCGTCCGGCTGCGCCATTCGGCGTAGTGGGCGAGCAAACCACCCTCGTCAATACGCACTTGTCCCGTCATGCCATCCCCCAAACGCTTGCGGCTTCGTCTCCCACCCAGCACGAAGCACCCCCACGGCGAGTGTGCTCCTCAGCCGCCGAGCTCGGAAGGCCTCAGGGTCAACGGGTTCAGGCGAAGACGGAGTGCCGGTTGGAGGCCGGCTAGACCGAAGGCGACCAGGGCGCAGAGCGTCCAGAGGGTAGTGGGGCCTGCGGCGGCTAGGAGCTGGGTACCGAGGACCGGGGCGACGGTAGTGGCGATCCCCCAGCTGAGGCCGTACGTCGCCATGTACCGACCGCGGGACTTGTCCGGCGCCAGGGCGGCCACGATTGTGTAGGTGCGGCTGAACAGTAGGAGATCGCCCAGGCTCCAGATGACGGTACAGGCGAGGAATCCCGGCAAGGTGGTCGCAAAGCCGTTACCGAGAAGGCCGATCCCTAGCAGCAGATAGCCGATCGCCATCGCTTGGAAGTCGTCGAGATCCCGCACGCGGGCCGCGCGTTGCAGAGGCTGTGCAGCGATCAGGGTCAGCGCAGAGACCGCCAGGACGATCCCGACCGCTGAAGCAGGTAGGTCGCGGTCGAGCAGTGTGAGCGGTAGGCCGACCATCAGCTGCATGTAGAGCGTTGCGAACGCCGTACCCGCCGCCAGCATCAACAGCAACCTCCTGTCCCGCCAACCGCTCCCACCACGGGAACCGTCCTGACGCAGGCTCGTACTTGCACGCGGTAGCGCCACGGCAATGAGCAAAGCGCAAGCCAGGCAGGTGACCGCGTCTGCCACGAACAGCCAGCGGAGGCTTCCGTGGCTGAGCGCCGCCGCGAGGATTCCAGCCAGTACGGCGCCCGCGGCTACTGCCGCACCGAGCAGTCCGTACGCGGCAGGACGGGCCGCCGGTTCGGTGACGTCGGCGATGACCGCCTGGCTGGGTGGCTCGTAGATCTCGAACACCAGGCCGAGCAGGACCACCGCCACCACGGCCGACCAGAGACTTCCGGCGAGGGCGATCCAGAGTTGAGCGACAGCACAACCCACCAGGCCCACCACGATCGTGCGTTTGGGGCCGAGCCGGTCGGCCAGGTGGCCGCCGAGCAGCCTCGACGGGATGGTCGCCAGACCGAACAGCGTGACGACGAACCCGGCCTCGGCCAGGCTCGCACCGAGCTCGACGGTCAGCACGATGCCCAGGAACGGCAACGTGAAGGCGCCGAGGCGGTTCACTGCCCGCGCGATCACCAGCACCCAGACCGGCACCGGTAATCCACGCCAGAGCCGCGGCACTCTCCCACCCCCGTGACTATCGAAACAGCTATGGTTGGTCACAACGCCTCGACCTTACGAAGCTTGGGAGTGACTGGTCAAGTGAACTTCGATAGTCACGTGTTGATCCTGCTGACCACCTCGGTGCAGCTGGTCAACCGGCTCACGCCCGGGCACGCCGGAGGTACGGCGTTGATCGCGCCGATGGGTGATGACCGGGTCGAGGCGGTTGCGGAGGCGTTATCGGCGGATGGCCGACCACGTCCTCAGGTCACGGCAGCGGACGCGGATCGGTTGGCGGACGTGGCCGGCCGGATGCGAGTGGTTTTCGAGGCGGCTCACGCGGGTGATACCGATCGGGCCGCGACGGAGGTCAACGCCCTGCTGCGAGCCACCGACGCCCGGCCTCAGCTCGACCAGACCGACGGGTGGAACCTGCACTTCCACGGACCGGACGACAGTCTCGCCAACGGGTGGGCGGCCGGTTGCGCGGCCGGGCTGGCGATCGCGCTCGGCAGCGATCTCGCCGGGCGGCTCGGTGTCTGCGCCGCGCCGAACTGCGACCGGGTCTTCGTCGACACCTCCAAGAACAGCAAGCGCCGCTTCTGCTCGTCCCAATGCCAAAGCCGCGTCAAAGCCGCCACCCACCGAGCCCGCCAGGCCGGCGCCTAGCCGCGGTCGAGGCGACTCAGAGCGCCGGTAGAAGGTGGGATTGGGCCCAGGCGGCGAGGGTCGTGGGGGTGGTGGTCAGGAAGTCGCGAGGGTTCTCGGGGGTGAAGTCGCGGAGGCCGGCGGACATACCGACGATGCCCTCCACCTGCGCCTCGGTCATGCCGAACGAGCGAAGAGTGTCGCGCTGCTGGTCGTCGGTGATCCGCTCGGCCGCCACTTTCCGGCCGAGCACCTGCGTCAGGATCTCGGCCACCCGGGCAAAGCTGAGGTCTTCGGACCCGTGCACCGCCTGGACGTGCCGGCCGACCCAGTTCGTCGCCAGCAGCCGGACCGCCGCGATCTCGGCGATGTCCCGCGGATCGACCCACGACATGACCGCGTCGAGCGGCATCGTCGTACGCAGCACGCCTTCGCGCACGGACTCCAGGTCGAGCAGCAGATTCGTGAAGAAGTAGCCGCATCGCAAGTGCAGTACGGCGGCGCCGGTCGCGTCGAGCAGTTCCTCGGTCCGGCCCAGGCCGTCGATCTCGCCCGCGCCCTTGCGCTTCTCCGCGCCGACGCTGCTGAGGAAAACCGTTCGCCCGATCTGATTCGAGAGCACTGCTCTCGCGGCGCTGAACCCCATCCGGGCGTAACCCTCTACCGGGTCGTCGTCACCCGTCGGCGGATCGACCCAGAACAACGCCTCGGCGCCCTTCGTCGCGCCCACCACGAAGTCGACGTCGCCCTGATCGCCGACCTCGACATCGACGTACGGCAGCAGTCCGGGGTCCAGCCGGGCCGGATCCCGGACCAGCACGGTCGGGCGCTCTCCAGCCTGGACCAGCAGCCGCGTTACCCGCGACCCGACCCGGCCTGTCGGTGTGGTGACCACGATCATCGCGACGTCCTCCTTGACTCAAGCACCGATAGCCCTCGGACCCGGGCTGTAAGCGGTCCGGTACCCAGGCCGTCACGATAGGCACCACCTATGACGACATAGATAAGTTGTATTTGCCGCTGCTCATGCCGGACGGCGACCCTCGTGACATGACCATCGACACGACGAACCCGGCCGCGGTGCGCACGGCACGAGTGCGGGAGATCGCCTCGGAGCTGCGCGAACTCCGCGGCGCGCTGCTGCCGATCCTGCACGCGGTACAGGCGGATCTCGGTCATGTCGATCAGGTCGACGTCGCCGTGATCGCGGACGTGCTCAACCTGTCCGTCGCCGAGGTACACGGCGTTGTCACGTTCTACAAGGACTTCCGCCGTGAGCCGGCCGGCCGTACGACGCTGCGCATCTGCCAGGCGGAGGCCTGCCAGGCCGTTGGCGCCGAGGCCCTCGGTGAGCACGTCAAACGCCGTACCGGACTGAGCTTCGGCAAAACGTCGGTGGACGGGAGACTCACGCTCGAAGAGGTCTTCTGCCTCGGCAACTGCGCCCTCGGCCCAGCCGTCCAGGTGAACGGAAAACTGCACGGCAAGGTCAGTCCGGCCCGCCTCGACGCCATCGTGGGAGAAGCCCGATGAAGGTCTACGTACCCAGGGATTCGGCAGCTGTCTCCGTCGGGGCCGACGAGGTCGCCGAGCGCATCACCGCTTCGGCCAAGGCGATCGGCCGCGACGTCGAGGTGGTGCGCACCGGTTCGCGCGGCATGCTCTGGCTCGAACCACTGGTCGAGATCGAAACCCCGCAGGGCCGGATCGGCTACGGCCCGATCGCCCCGGAGCAGGTCGACGGTCTCATCGCCGCGGGCATGCTCGACGGCGCAGGCGAAAGCCTCGGCCTGGTGGAAGACCTCGACTGGATGCGCCGCCAGCAACGCCTGACCTTCGCCCGCGTTGGCCTGATCGATCCGCGCTCGGCCGACGAGTACGAGCAGCACGGCGGTATGCAAGGCCTGCGCAAGGCGCTCACGATGACCCCGGCCGAGGTGGTCGAGGAGGTCACCAACTCGGGCCTGCGCGGCCGTGGCGGTGCGGGCTTTCCGACCGGTATCAAGTGGCGCACCGTGCTCGGCGCGGACGCGGATCTCAAGTTCGTCTGCTGTAACGCGGACGAAGGCGATTCCGGCACCTTCGCGGACCGCATGCTGATCGAGGGCGATCCGTTCGTGCTGATCGAGGGTATGACGATCGCCGCGTACGCCGTCGGCGCGACCGAGGGTTACGTCTACCTGCGCTCGGAGTATCCCGACGCGGTCGAAGCGCTGGCCAAGGCGATCGAGGCGGCCCGGGCCAAAGGCTGGCTGGGCGAGGACATCGCGGGTTCGAAGCTGACGTTCGACCTGCACGTCCGTGTCGGCGCGGGTGCGTACATCTGCGGCGAGGAAACCTCCATGCTGGAAAGCCTGGAAGGCAAACGCGGCACGGTTCGCGCGAAACCGCCGATCCCTGCCCTGGAAGGCCTCTTCGGCCGTCCGACCGTGGTGAACAACGTGCTCTCACTCGCCTCGGTGCCGACCATCCTGGCGAACGGCGCCGAGGCTTACGCGTCGTACGGCACCGGCCGCTCGCTCGGCACAAGCGTCTTCCAGCTCGGCGGCAACATCGCCCGCGGTGGCATCGTCGAGACCGCCTTTGGAATCACGCTCGGCGAACTGGTGAACGACCTCGGCGGTGGTACAGCGTCCGGCCGGCCCGTTCGCGCCGTACAGGTTGGTGGGCCGCTCGGGGCCTACCTTCCCGTCAAGCAGTTCGACCTGCCGATGGACTACGAGGCCTTCGCGGCGGCCGGGGCGATGGTGGGCCACGGCGGCATCGTGGTGTTCGACGAGTCGGTCGACATGGCGGCGATGGCCCGGTTCGCGATGGCGTTCTGTGCCGAGGAGTCGTGCGGCAAGTGCACCCCGTGCCGCGTCGGCGCGATCCGCGGGGTGGAGACGATCGACCGGATCCGTGCGGGTGAGGACCGGAGCAAGAACCTCGTACTGCTCGATGACCTGTGCGAGCTGATGACCGACGGCTCGTTGTGCGCGATGGGCGGACTGACCCCGATGCCCGTTCGCAGCGCCGTACGCCATTTCGGAGAGGACTTCAGCGCATGACCCTGCTCAAAGAACCGGATTTCGGCACGCCCGCGCGGCACGGTGAAGCCACCGTCACCGTGACGATCGACGGGATCGACGTGCTCGTGCCACCCGGGACGAGCGTGCTGCGCGCCGCCAAGGAGGCCGGCCTCGACATCCCGAAGCTCTGCGCCACCGACAGCCTGGAGGCCTTCGGTTCCTGCCGGTTGTGCGTGGTGGAGATCGACGGCGCTCGCGGTACGCCGGCCTCGTGTACGACGCCGGTGGCGCCTGGCATGGTCGTACGGACTCAGACCGAGAAACTTGGGAAACTCCGTCGCGGCGTGATGGAGCTCTACATCTCGGATCACCCGCTCGACTGTCTCACCTGCTCCGCCAACGGCGATTGCGAACTGCAGGACATGGCAGGCGTGACAGGCCTCCGCGAGGTCCGGTACGGCTCGGGTGTCGACGCCGGTGCGAACCATCTCGACGCCCCGAAGGACACGTCCAACCCGTACTTCGACTTCGACGCCTCGAAGTGCATCACCTGCTCCCGCTGCGTCCGGGCCTGTGACGAGGTCCAGGGCACATTCGCGCTGACGATCGAGGGACGCGGGTTCGACTCGAAGGTCGCCGCCGGCGCGGGTGTCTCGTTCATGGAGTCGGACTGCGTCTCGTGTGGTGCCTGCGTCCAGGCCTGCCCGACGGCCACGCTGCAGGAGAAAACCGTTGTCCAGCTGGGAATGCCGACTCGCAGCGTCATCACCACCTGCGCGTACTGCGGTGTCGGCTGCTCCTTCAAGGCCGAGCTGCGCGGCGACGAGCTGGTCCGGATGGTCCCGCACAAGGACGGTGGCGCGAACGAGGGCCACTCGTGTGTGAAGGGCCGGTTCGCCTTCGGATACGCGAGCCACCCGGACCGGGTGATGGAGCCGATGGTCCGCGACTCCATCACCGATCCGTGGCGCAAGGTCAGCTGGGACGAGGCCATCACCTATACCGCCCGACGCCTTCGCGAGATCCAAACCCAGCACGGCGCGGGATCGATCGGCGCGATCACGTCATCCCGGACCACCAACGAAGAGGTGTACGCCGTTCAGAAGATGGTGCGAGCCGTCTTCGGCAACAACAACGTGGACACCTGCGCCCGGGTCTGCCACTCGCCGACGGGTTATGGCCTCAAGCAGACCTTCGGTACGTCGGCTGGAACCCAGGACTTCAAGTCCGTCGCCCAGTCCGACGTCATCCTGGTCATCGGCGCCAACCCGACCGATGGACATCCGGTCTTCGCCTCGCGGATGAAGCGGCGCCTTCGCCAGGGCGCGAAGCTGATCGTGATCGATCCGCGCCGCATCGACCTGGTCCGCTCGCCCCACATCGAGGCCGCGCACCACCTCCAGCTCGCGCCGGGCACCAACGTTGCCGTGATCAACGCGTTCGCCCACGTGATCGTCACCGAAGGCCTGGCCGACCGCGAGTTCATCGCCGAACGCTGCGAGGACTTCGACAACTGGGAGACCTTCATCTCCTCGCCCGAGCACAGCCCGGAGGCGGTCGAGGCCATCACCGGCGTACCGGCGGCGGAACTCCGCGCGGCCGCCCGGCTCTACGCGACCGGCGGCAACGGCGCGATCTACTACGGTCTCGGCGTCACCGAGCACAGCCAGGGCTCCACGATGGTGATGGGCATGGCCAATCTCGCCATGCTGACCGGCAACATCGGCCGGCCCGGCGTCGGCGTCAACCCGCTGCGCGGCCAGAACAACGTCCAGGGTTCCTGTGACATGGGCTCGTTCCCGCACGAATTGCCCGGCTACCGGCACGTCTCGGACGACGGCGCCCGCGCGGTCTACGAACAACTCTGGGGTACGGCGCTGCTGGACGAACCGGGCCTGCGGATTCCCAACATGTTCGACGCGGCCATCGAGGGCACCTTTCGCGCGTTGTTCGTGCAGGGCGAGGACATCGCGCAGTCCGATCCGAACACCACCCACGTGCACGCGGCCCTGGCGGCGCTCGACCTGCTGATCGTGCAGGACCTCTTCGAGAACGAAACGGCCAAGTTCGCGCACGTGCTGCTGCCCGGTACGTCGTTCCTGGAAAAAGACGGCACCTTCACCAACGCGGAGCGCCGGATCAACCGGGTCCGCCCGGTGATGGCGCCGCTCACGGGCAAGCAGGAGTGGGAGATCGTCTGCGAAATCGCGCAGGCCATGGGCTATCCGATGTACTACAACTCGTCCGCCGAGATCATGGACGAGATCGCCTTCACCACGCCGACGTTCGCCGGGGTCTCGTTCGCCCACCTGGACAAGGTCGGCAGCGTGCAATGGCCGTGCAACGTGCACGCCCCGAACGGGACGCCGATCATGCACGAGGAGGGGTTCGTCCGCGGCAAGGGCCGCTTCGTCGACACGGTGTACGTACCGACGAGTGAGCGGTCGACCCGGAAGTACCCGCTGATCCTCACCACCGGGCGGATCCTGTCGCAGTACAACGTCGGCGCGCAGACACGTCGTACCGCGAACGTTGCCTGGCATCCCGAGGACCTGCTGGAGTTGCACCCGCACGACGCGGAGGTGCGCGGCATCACCGATGGCGACATGGTCTCGATGTCCAGCCGGGTCGGTAGGACCTCGCTGCGGGCCGTCTTGTCCGAGCGGATGCCGGTGGGCGTTTGCTACACGACGTTCCACCATCCCGTCACCGGCGCGAACGTGATCACCACCGACAACTCCGACTGGGCCACGAACTGCCCGGAGTACAAGGTCACCGCGGTCCAGGTGGCGCTCACCGCCGAGCAGCCCACAGTGTCTTCCGAGCGCGAGCCGGTGGCGGTGAGCGACTGATGAGCGGGCACGGCGTACCACCGCATGTGCGGCTGGCCAACGAGATCGCGATCCAGTTCCACCACCAGGCGCCGGACCGCGCCGCGACGGCCATCGCGGAGCATCTGCGGACGTTCTGGGAACCACGGATGACGGCGGCCCTGCTCGAATACCTCGATGCCGGCGGCAACGAACTCGATCCGGTCGCGGTTCGTGCCGCCGACCGATTGCGCCTGGGGCGCTGATGCGCGCGGTTCTGGTGTCCAGCCATACCGGGCATGCCGTCGGCTGGGACGAGGCCCGCGAGCTCGCCTATGTCGCCGCCGAACCACTGCGCCCACGCGCCGTACCGCTCGCGCAGGCCCTTGGCACGGTACTGGCCGAACCGCTGATCGCGCCGGCCGCCTTCCCGCCCTGCGACCGCTCTGCCATGGACGGGTACGCGGTGCGCGGGCCAGGCCCGTGGATGGTCATCGGGACCATCCGGGCCGGTTCGAACAGCCCAGGGCGGTTGACCGACGGTCAGGCGATGGCGGTCGTGACCGGCGCCGCCGTACCCCTTGGCACGTACGCCGTACTGCCCGACGAGGACGTACTGCGTGAGGGCGATCGAGTCCACGGCACGGTCGGACCCAAACGGCACATCCGGTACGCCGGTGAGGAATGCCGAGCCGGGGAAGTCCTGCTACCGGCCGGAACTCCCATCCGGGCCGCGGTCCTCGGTCATGCCGCCGCGCTGGGCCTCGACCACCTGACGGTCATCCCCCGGCCGCGCGTTGCGGCCCTTGTCACCGGCGACGAACTGGTCACGAGTGGCATGCCCGGTCCGGGCCGAACCCGCGACGCGATCGGCCCGATGCTGCCGGGGTTGTTGCACCAGGCAACGGCATTGCCCTTGAGGCGCGTACCGGATTCGCGCCAACGCCTCGTGACAGCACTCGCGGGGGCCGAGGCGGACCTCATCCTGGTTTCGGGTTCCTCCGCCGCCGGGCCCGCGGACCACCTCAGGCCCGCGCTGGACTCCCTCGGCGCTTCGCTGCTGGTGGACGGCGTCGCCTGTCGCCCTGGTCATCCCCAGGCGCTCGCGATACTGCCGGACGGTCGGCTCGTCATCGGCCTGCCGGGCAACCCTCTCGCCGCGCTGACGGCGTTCCTCACCCTCGCCGTACCTGCCATCGCCGGCCTTCGGGGTGAACCACTCGCGTTCTTGCCGACGGCACCTATTCGCGGCGGCCTGGACTGCCATCCGGCCAGCACCCGGCTGGTTCCGGTCCGCCTCCGCGATGGCGCCGCCGAACCCGTGGGACACGGTGGTTCGGCCATGTTGCGTGGCGTCGCGATGGCCGACGCCCTCGCCGTGGTCGAACCCGGGCCCGCCACGGCGATCACCGCCCGGTTGTTGCCACTGACACAAGGGGAGCACTCGTGGGGCGTTTGATCGCGCGCAGGCCAGTCGTCCGGTTCGGACCCGAGGGGACGCGGCGACGGCCAGACTCGATCGCGGTCGAGGAACCGCTCGAGCTGCGCGTGAACGGCAAGGCCCTGGCGGTGACGATGCGTACACCCGGCCACGACGTCGAATTGGCGCACGGGTTCCTGCAGACCGAAGGCGTGATCGGCGGCCCGGACGACATCCTCAGTGCCCGCTACTGCGACTCCCGCGACGACGAGGGACGGAACACCTACAACGTGCTGGATCTCGCGCTTGCGCCTGGCGTGGCACCGCCCGAGATCGGGGTCGAGCGCAACTTTTACACGACGTCCTCGTGCGGGGTGTGCGGAAAGGCCTCGCTGGACGCCGTACGGCTGAAGTCGCGCCACCTGCCCCTGGGTGATCCCGTGCGGGTGGCGCTCGACGTACTCGCGGGGCTGCCGGATGTCTTGAGGTCGCAGCAGCAGGTGTTCGACCGTACGGGCGGCTTGCACGCGGCCGGGCTGTTCACGGCCGAAGGCGAGCAGTTGGTGGTCCGCGAGGATGTCGGGCGGCACAACGCCGTGGACAAAGCCGTCGGTTGGGCCTTGCTGCAAGGGCGTATCCCGGCTCGCGGATGCATCCTGGTGGTGTCTGGACGGACCTCGTTCGAGCTGGCCCAGAAGGCGGTGATGGCCGGAATCCCCGTCCTGGGCGCGGTTTCGGCGCCTTCGTCACTCGCGATCGACCTGGCGTGCGAATCCGGGCTGACGCTCGCCGGGTTCATCCGGAACGGCTCGCTCAACGTCTACGCGCACGCCGAGCGCATCGCCGTACCCGCGCTGGTCGAGACGTGACCCGGTGGCCTCCGATCGCGCCCGCCGATCGGAGGCCACCTGCACGGTCGAGGGGTTAGGTCGCGAAACAGAACCCCTGACCCGAACCGAACGACCAGCACTGCACACGTCGCTCGGTCGTACCGGTCTTGCCGGAGTTGTCCGTGACGGTCAGCTTGGCCGTATAGGTCGCGCCTCTGGCGGGATAGGCGTGCGTGGTCTTCACGCCGGTCCCGGTGCTGCCGTCGCCGAAGTCCCAGGCGTAGGACGCGATCGAGCCGTCCGGATCCGCCGAGGCCGAGGCGTCGTACGCGCAGGTCAGACCCGCCTGGCAGTTGACGGTGAAGCTTGCCGTCGGCGCTTGACCGCCCGTGGGCGGACCACTCGTGCCGAGCTGCTGGTGGACCCAGTCACCCATCACGCCGAAGAGCCGGCCGTGAGCGTTGTACGACGCGCAGTCGGTTCGCAGCCACGAGAAGACGCCGTAGACCTTGCCGTTGTAGTAGTACGGACCACCGCTGTCGCCCTGGCAAAGGCTCGGACCGCCACTGCCGTAACCGCTGCACATCATGTAGCGGTCGTCGTACTGGGAGTTGATGTTCTTGCAGTTCTGGCCTTCCACCACGGGAAGGACCGCCTCGTAGAGCTTGCTGTTGCGGTTGGCGTCCTGCGCGTCGGTTTTGCCGTATCCGATCGCCGTACCTCGTGTCCCGATCGGGAGGGTGTCGCCCGACTTGGCGATCTCGGGATAGGCCATGCCGGCAGGCGTGGGGATGTCCGACTTGGCGATGATGACCGCCACGTCCCAGCCCGTTCGCCAGCCGTCGTTGGCGTTGTAGTTGGGATGCGTGCGGTATTCCTCGATCTCGATCCGGACGCCCTTGCTGGTGTCCGAAAGATCATCCCGGCCGTACACCAGGTATTTGGTGCCCTCGGCAAACTTGCAGTGCGCGGCGATCAGAACGATGCGCTTGGCAACAACCGAGCCGGTGCAGGACTGCTCCGCCGGACGGGCACCACCCGTGCGGTGCTGCGAGATGATGAACGGGTACTTGGCAACGGTGGCGGGGTTGCCACCAACAACTCCCGGACTCGGGTCATCCGTAGCAGCCCGCGGGGCGGCGGTCGCGCCGGGAATGGCCAGCGCGATCGAGGCGGCGGTGACCGCGGTGACGGCGGCCAGACGAACGAGTGTTCTCATGGACTTCTCCTCACTGGTGGGAGATCAACTGCTGAAGCAGAACCCCTGCGTGGCGCTGAAGGACCAGCACTGGATCTGCTTGGCCGTCGTGGCCGTCTGACCGGAGTTGTCGGTGACGGTGAGCTTGGCGGAGTACGTCGCGCTCCTGGCCGGATAGGCGTGCGTCGTCCGTACACCGTTGCCCTTGGCACCATCGCCGAAGTCCCAGGCGTAGGACGCGATCGAGCCGTCCGGGTCCTTCGAGGCGGAGGCGTCGAAGGCGCAGTTCAGCGCCGCCTGGCAGTTCACGGTGAAGCTCGGGGTCGGTGCCTGGCCACCACCGCTGTCCCCAACACGAACCTGCTGCTCGGTGCTCGCGGTCTTGCCACTGTTGTCGGTGACGGTCAGCCGCACGGTGTAGGTACCGGCCGTTCCGTACGTGTGGTTGACCGTCTTGCCGTCGCCATTGGTGTTGTCGCCAAAGGCCCACGCGTACGACGCGATCGTGCCGTCCGGATCGGTCGAGGCCGACGCGTCGAAGCTGCAGGCCAAACCACCCGTCGGGCAGCTCGCGGTGAACTTCGCGACGGGATCGGTCGGATTGGTGGGCGCGTTCGGAACGTAGAGCAGCTTGTTCGGCACCCCCGTGGCCAGGCCCGACATCTTGCCCGTGCTGGCGTTGTCCATGACCCACTTGTGCAGATCGGCCGGCGTACTGCCCGGGACCTCGCTCAGCCGCAAGGCCATCGCGCCCGCGACGTGCGGCGCCGCCATCGACGTACCACTCAGCTGGCCGTACGAGGTGTCGCTGCCCTTGAACGCCGAGTCGATCCCGGAGCCAGGCGCGAACAGGTCCATGCAGGTGCCAGCGTTCGAGTCGAACGCCCGGGTGTCCTGGTTGGTCGAGTTGGCGACCTGGAGGGCCTCGGAGATCGGACCGCCCGGGCCGTAGTTGCAGGCGTTACCGCCGTTGTTGCCGGTGATCAGCGACCACTGGATGCCGGCCTGGATCGAGGCGCGGATGGCCGGTACGGCGATGTCCTTGTCGTCGGTGTAGACGCTGAGGTTCACCACGGCGGGCTTGACCGCGTTCTTGGTGATCCACTCGGCGGCCTCGATCAGCCCGGCGTCCTCGCCCCGGCCGTCGCAACCGAGAATCCGCACGGAGATCAGGTTGGCCTTCTTGGCAACACCACGCGTCGTACCGGCGGCGATACCGGCCACGTGGGTGCCGTGGTTGTTGCAGTCGTTGCCCTGGTTCTGCGTCGCGTGCAGGTCGACGCCGAACTTGGCCCGGCCGCCGAACTCCTGGTGGCTGTAGCGAATACCGGTGTCGACGATGTAGACGTTCACACCGGCGCCGTCGTTCGGATAGGTGTACTTGCTGTCGAGTGGCCGGTCCCGCTGGTCGATCCGGTCCAGGCCCCAGTTCTGCGGATTGCTCTGAGTGCCGCCCGGACCGTAGGCGCCATAGGCCCCGTACGCGCCGTAGGCCCCGTACGCGCCGTACGCGCCGTACGCGCCGGCGATGCCGGTGGTGCCACTTTGGCGGACCTCGGCCACGCCAGGCTCGGCCGCCAGCCGACGGGCCTCTTTGGCCGACAGGCCCTTGACCACAAAGCCTTGCATGGTTGCGGTCAGCACGCTGTTCACCCGGCCACCGTGCCGGTCGACAAGCGCCTTCGCGGTCTCGCTCACGGCCGCGGCCGTGAGCGAGCGGCTCGGGCTCAGGGTCACGAGGTAGCTGCCGGGCACGGGGTTCTTGGCCTTGCTGACCACAACCCCTTCCGGCTCGGGTGGGGCTGCCGCGGCGGCCGGACCCTGGGTGATGGCGATCGACGCGGCGGCGACCAGACCGATGATCGCAATGGCCTTGCGCCGGCGTAACGGGATTCTCATGGTTCCTCCTGGGCGGTGGGGTGCCGCACCGACGGTAGGGAGGACCACGACGTGCCGAACAGCCTTGTTAAGACAGCCCATTAACAGTTCAGGCCAAAACTGTTAACCGTCCACGAGACGCCGGCGGTCTACTCGCCGGGCCAGGTCCAGCGCATGCCGACGATGCCCGAGGCAACATCCGTCTCCGCCAGCAAGGCCGTGTTCGAGGCGCCGATCCAGAGCTCCTGGGTATTGCCCTCGGGCGCGGCAACGGTCCGGCGGTCATAGCGATGGCATCGCGCCGGAGCCACCCCGGGCTCGAACCTGGTCTGCAGTACGTACTCCCGGATCGGATCGACGAACCGGTGTTCGTAGTTGACGATGTACATCGACGGCTCGAAGCGCCACTCGTACTCCAGCAGCGCGGGTTCGCCTTGTTCGAGGACCCGATCGAGGATCAGCTCGGCCGCGATCAGGCCGATCCGGCGATCGGTGCCGAGCCGGCCGACCCGCGCGTACTCGACGCCGGTCAGCTCTGGCGGGTGGTCGGGTTGTTCCTCGGCGAAATACATCACGCAGCACCGCGATACCCGGTCCACGGCCGCCCGGACCAGCTCGCGGACCTTGATCGAATGGACCTTGCGATCGGCACCGATGCGCACCGTGACATGCGTACTGACCCGGCGCAACGCTCCACCATGCGGGAGGCCGACCGCGTTGAGCAGGTCCTCCGGCCGCGAGTCGGCGTACAGCTGCCTGAAGTCCAAGCTGCCCGGGGAATGCCCGATCCAGCGGCCCCGGGCGCGTTTCGGTCCGAGCAAGGAAACCAGCCCGTCCGGCGGCAGCTCGAGCAGTTGCTCCAGCAGATGAACCGCGCGAAGGGAGGCGGCTCGCTCGGGGCGGCTCCGGCCCCGGCGCCAGTAGCTCAACGTCGCGACGCTGAGATGGGCGCCGTGATCGCCCAGCCAGTCGCGGATCTGATCCAGCGTCAGACCGCTGACCTCGATCGCCAGGTGCAACGCGGCTGGAAAAGGCCCGCTGCGCAACGCCAGGGCCAGCTCGCGCCGTACCCGCTCCTCAGCGGCCTTACCGGTCTCGGTGACGGACGAGATCGACATCGCTCCTCCAACAGCCTCACTGACAGGTCCTGACGAACCGTTCTCACCTTCTAACACTCGACTGGATTTGGCGACCCTTCAGTAACCAGCGAGCCCGCCGGCCACTGGGGTCGACGGGCTTGTAGGCGTGGGCGGTCAGTTGAACGGATCGAGCGTCACGTAGGCCATCTGGGGATTGCCGTCGTGAACGAGCGACTCGTGGTGGCCGACGTCATCGAAGGCGAACCCGTAGGCCTTGCCATCGGCCATCTGCGCGTGGATCTTGCGCGAGTAGTGGTTCGTCACGTTGTCGAGATAGAAGCCCGAGTTGCCGGCGTCCGGCTGGTTCGGATTGGTAAGCAGCGTCGATCGGTTGTAGCCGGCGCAGAGCGTGCGCGAAATCGGGCCGCGGACCTGGTCATTGGGTGCGTCGAGCAACTGGTGGCAGCCGAAAATGCTGCTGGCGTTGGGTTTCTGGAACGACGTCACGAGCTGGCCGGAACCGTTGGTGAAGTTCATGACACCACCCGATACGCGGCCGTAGTACTTGAGACCGGGCTGGTTGGCGAACGGCGTCACGGTCAGCGTCTGCGTGCTGTACTTCGACCAAACGCGGTTCACGTAGTCGTCCATGATCGAGGCGGGCAACGCGCCGGTCTCCACGCCGTACAGCGGAGCGAGTGCGCGCAGGATCGAGCCGTCCGGCTTGCGGTGGATGAGGTTGCCCCAGCCACCTGGTTGTCCCTGCAGCGCGTTGAAGAAGCCGTTGTAACCGCCCGGCTTCAACCGGCCCGTGCTGATGGTGCTGCCGTCGGGCTTCTTGACGCCCACCGCGTACGGCGCGGAGAACATGTCGACCTGGGTGCTGTTCAGCCAGATGCCCGAGTCGTTCAGCGTGTACTCGGACCAGTTGAACAGGATGTTGCGGTTCGGGTCGGACGGATTCTGCACCGCGGGTTGCACCAGACCACCCGTGGTCAGCCGGAACACCAGCTTCTGCCCGTACGAGAAGTAGATCCGGCCGGAGAACTTGGGGATCTGGATCGTGATCGACTGCCCGTTCGCCGGGCCGGGAATCGACGCGTCGGGCGCCGGGGTGGGCGGATTGCCGCCGGCCGGCCACGGGTGGAAGCCGCCACCGGCGTCGGCCCAGCCCTGCCGGCCGGTCGAGAGCTCGGTGCCGAGGTTGTAGATGTAGACGGGCTCGGCGCGGCCAGAGTTGTTGGTGAACTTCAGCGGGATCGTCGCCGGTACCGCGGTGGCGGGCTGGGCGACGATGGCGGTCAGGCCGGCCGCGACGGTCGCCGCGGCGGCGAGCAAGGCGCATGTCTTCTGCTTGATACGCACGCTCGAATACCTCCTCAGGTCGGTCCCTAGGAAGTGACGAGTGAGATACCGGGGCACGGCTCGCAAGCCGATCGGGGCGGATCGGCTCACACCAGGTGAGCGGTGACCTGGCCGGTATTCACAGTCCATCCGGAAGGGGGCGGTCCGAAATACTGTGAGAGCGCTCTCACCTTCACGCCAAGTTCACCCGCTGTCAATGCCTCGGCACCGATAATGACGATCGCGCGGCGAATTCGGGCAGGGCTTGGTTCAAGCCGTGAGCCATCCGAGCCGAGTTGAAGGTCAGCTGAAAAAAGATCTGAGTCAGATGTCGAGAGAGCCGAGGCGGCTCCGTCCTGCCTGTGAAAGCACCCGCCGGGTGCACTGACCAGGGAGTCACCGGATGCGCAAGCTCATCTACTTCGTTCACCAGTCGCTCGACGGTTTCATCGAGGGCCCGAACGGTGAGTTCGACTGGCCGCTGATGGGCCCGGAGCTGTCGGCGTACTCGATCGGCCTGCACGACCGCGTCGACACTTTCGTCTACGGCCGGCGGACATGGGACCTGATGTCGTCGTTCTGGCCGCAGGCCGAAACGATGTCGGACGATCCGCACGACCTCAAGTTCGCGCCGCTGTGGCGGGAGACCCCGAAGGTGGTCTGCTCGACCACCTTGACCTCGGCCGACTGGAACACCCGGGTAGTCGGGACGGACCTCGGAGCCGAGATCGCCGCGCTCAAGGCCCAGCCCGGCAAGGACCTGCTGCTGACCGGTGGCGCCGAGCTGGCCGGCGTACTGACCGAGCTGGGTTTGATCGACGAGTACCACGTGGTCGTGCACCCGGTCGTACTCGGCGGCGGCAAGCGCGTGTTCAGCGCCGACCGCAGCCGGTTCAACCTGCAGCTGGCCGAATCCAGCACGTTCGACGGCCAGACCGTGCTGATCCGCCAGGACCGGGTCGCGGCCTGACCGGGTATCGCTTCAGGCCGCGCCGGTGGTTTGGTGCGCGAGGTTGGAGGGCGTGCCGCGATAGAAGGCCCGGACGCGGTACGACGCCTTGCGCTCGGCGGGCAACGTGGTGAGTTCGACCGAGGTGGCGTCCGGATCGATGAAGCCCGCGACACGATAGCTGGACTGGCCCTGCGACCGGATCTCCAGCAGGTAACCCTCCTCCCCTTCGGCATTGTCGGACCAGGTGACGCGGGCGCCGTCGTCCTTCAACGGCACCACCCGCAGGCCGGTCGGCGCCGCGGCGGCCTCGCGCACGGGGACCTTCCGGACGGCGCTTGCACCCGGCGCGGTTCGACCGCCGCCCTTGGCCAGGTTGACGTCGAGCGCGGCCGAAACCGGCCCGAGCACGGGCGTGACCTGGTAATAGAAGGGCGTTCGCGGCATCAAGTCCGGATGCCGGAACGTCGTTCGCCCGGTCGGTACGAACTCGAGGATTGTGTACCGGCCGGCCGGTTCGGTGGCGAACTCGACGATCGCACTGGCGGCCTCGCGGGGCGTTCCGGTCCAGCTCAGCTCGATATCGATCGGTGAAACGAGCGTGGCGGCGAGCGCTACGGCACCCGTCTGCCGCGGCTCGGGCGATCCGGCGGCTGCCCCGCCGGCCGGCGCACTGGGTCCTGAGCACCCGGTGAGCACGGCCAGCAGGACCGCCGTACAGGCCAATCGTGGCAACGGAGCCTACTTCCGCCAGAAGCGAATACCGCTCCACTGCGTGGTGATCGGGCCTGCGCCACTGTCGGTCCGGTACGAGCCGAACTTGTCGTAGAAGCTGCCACCAGGGCTGCTCATACTGTGCCGCTGGGATCCGTTGATGTAGGTGCGATGGGCACTACCGACAACGTGCACGGTATTGACCCGCACGGTGGTACCGACCGGCGCGGCACCACTTTCGATGGTGTCACCACCAACCCGGTAAAGGCGGCCACCGCGTTCGACCGCGAGCATGAAGAATGGGCCGGAGCCGCTTTCGTTGAAGGTTTGTTTCAGGCTGATCCGGGTGCCGGCCATGCTGGTGATCCGGAAATAGCCTTCGAACTGCCGCGAACCGCTCGAATAGGTGGCATAACGCCGTTCGGCGCGCTGGTCACCACTGGTGGTGGAGCAGGTGAGCTGGAAGGTCAGGTCGTTGACCTGGCCGCAACCGCGTTCCTGCACAGTGAAACCGGGCGAGTACGACGTCCAGCCGCCGGGCTCGACCTCGGCCGTCGCGGTAGGGGCCGCGAGCATCGATCCGGCCAGCACAGTGGTTGCCGTGAGCAAACGTAAATATGGGGGCATGGGCTTCCTCATCGCAGAGAGTGGGCGGGTACTTTCCGCGTACGCTCGCTCACGATAAGCTCAAACCCCCGCTGGGAAAAGGCTTCCCAATGGGATTCTCGCTGCGGTTGTTCCACTGACCCCGGTGACTGATCGAGAACCGGCAGTGTCACTTTGTGGCGCGCTGAGCGAGTTTGTCGAAGACGCGATCCGGCACCAGGCGACGCACTTTGGGTACGACGGTGGCGGCGAGACCGCCGGCGTAGCGGGTATGAGGGTGCTCCGCCGTGAGGGCCTTGGCGATCAGCTCCGCGACCGAATGCGGGCTGGCGCTGTTCTTGCCCTGCTTGCGCAAAGTCTCCTGGAAGGCGTCGACCCGCTCGCGATAGCGCTCGGCGACCGGCAGCGAGTCCAGGGCGTGCGCAGCCTTGGCCCAGATCGGGGTCGAGACCGGCCCCGGTTCGAGCAGGACCACCGAGATGCCGTCGGGCGCGAGTTCCTGCCGCCAGGCATCGCCGATGGCCTCGATCGCGTACTTCGACGCGTGATAGGCGCCCGCGAACTGCACCGCGACGAGCCCACCGATCGAGCCGACAAAAACGATGCGCGGCCGCTCGCGTTCCCTGCGCAGCAACGGCAGCACCTGCTGGGTCATCGCCACCTGGCCGACGACGTTGACCTCGAATTGGTGGCGAAGGCGGTCGACCGGCAGCGACTCCAAGGGTCCGGCGACGCCTTCGCCCGCATTGTTGACCAGGGCGGTCAGTCCTTCGCCGCCGAGTTGATCGTCGACCTTCGCGACAAAGCCCTTGATACTGGCGAGATCGGTCACGTCGAGCGGCGCGACCATCATCCGGTCGGACCCGCCCTTGGCCAGCACCTCGCCATCGGCCGGATCGTGCACGCCGGCGAACACCCGCCAGCCCGTTCGATCCAGGTGCAGTGCGGTGCTCGCGCCGATCCCTGTTCCGGCGCCGGTGATAATCACGGTCGGCATTTGCGGACCTCCATCCCTGGTCGCTTTCGCCCGTACCCGTCGGCAAACCGGAAATCACCCCGTGTTGGAGCTGGATTGCTGGGTACCCGGAGGGAGAACCCCACAGATCAAGGAGGTACGAGCCGATGAGCACGATCACCGAATCGGTCGATGTGGCTGTCCCGGTCACCACGGTGTACAACCAGTGGACCCAGTTCGAGTCGTTCCCGAAGTTCATGGACGGTGTCGAAGAGGTCCGTCAGCTGGATGCCACCCACACGCATTGGGTCACCAAGGTCGGTGGTGCCACCCGGGAGTTCGACGCGACCATCACCGAGCAGCACCCGGATGAGCGGGTGGCCTGGAAGTCCGACAGCGGACCCAATCACGCCGGTGTGGTGACGTTCCACAAGCTCGACGACACCCACACCCGGGTGACGGCTCAGATGGACATCGATCCCGAAGGCTTCGCCGAGAAGATCGGCGACAAGCTGGGCGTGATCGAGGGCAAGGTGAAGGGCGATATGAAGCGCTTCAAGGAGTTCATCGAGTCACGAGGCAGCGAGACCGGCGCCTGGCGAGGCGACGTACCGCGCTGATCAACAGCCGGCAGAGCCACCCGCGACAAAGCACTGCCCTGGGCCCAACAGCCCAGGGCAGTGCCATGTGCGCGCCGCGGAATGTCAGGCGCTGATCTGCTGGCGGTCGGATCCCGCCGTACCGACAGTGATCTTGCGGGGCTTGGCCTTCTCCGCGATCGGGATCTTCAGCGTCAGCACGCCCGCGTCGTAGTGGGCCTCGATGCGGTCGGCGTCGAGGGAATCGCCCAGGAACAGTTGCCGGGAGAAGACACCCAGCGGCCGCTCGGCGACCTGCATCTCGGCGTTGTCCGGTACGTCGGCCGGGCGACGCTCCGCTTTCACGGTGAGCACGTTGCGCTCGACGTCCAGATCGATCGCGTCCGGGCTCACGCCGGGCAGATCGAAGACGACAACGAACTCCTCGCCACTGCGGTAGGCGTCCATCGGCATCGGGCTGGGCCGCGACCACGTGCCGGGCGCGGCGCCACTCAGCATCTGCTGGGCCAGCCGGTCGAACTCACGGAACGGGTCGGTGCGCATCAACATCGCCTTTCCACCTCCTGTTTGTCGTTACGCGACGGTGGTCAATACGCATTTCCTGTTGTAGCATGTCATCGGAACGACGACAAGTAGGGTTGTCACTGGAATGACGACGGCCGCTTCCCGATGGAGGACCGATGACCCTCGACGCCGCAGCCCCTCCGCGCCCGGCCACGGAGGTCATCCACACGCTCGCCGCGCTGGTGAACCGGCTCGACGACGAGTCGACCACTCAGGTCGAGTTGCTGACCGGCCTGACGGATCTGCGCGGCCTGTTGCAGGAGATCGCCCGCTGGGAGCCGCTGCTGATCAGCGCCGCCCGGGACCGCGGCGCGAGCTGGGCGGAGATCGCCCCGGCGCTCGGGCTGGCCAGCCGGCAGGCCGCCGAACGACGGTTCCTTCGGCTTGAGGACCAAGGCGGCGACTCCAGTCTGACCGGCGACCAACGCGTCCAGGCGACGCGGGACCGCCGGGCCGGCGATCGCGCGGTGGCCGATTGGGCCCGGGACAACTCGGCGACCCTGCGCGGTCTCGCCGGCCAGATCACTGCCCTCGCTGGCCTTGATCCCGCCACCCAGGCCAGCGTCGACCGAGTCCGCGCCGCCCTCGGCGAGAACGACAGCGCCGCCCTGATCGCGCCTCTCGCCGATGTAACACCCCACCTTGCCGCCAGCCACCCGGCCCTCGCGGACCAGCTCACGGCCCTTGCCGCCGACACGGCCGAGGTCCGCCAGCAGCCCAGCACCACCCGTCAGAGCAATCAAGCGCCAGCGAAGAAGGAGGACGCCCCGTGAAGCTGTTGTTCGAGCTCCGTCCGGTCGAACACCTTGACGCCAGTGTGGATTACTACCGTGACCTCGGCCTGTACCCGCTGAGCTGGCCGGACGACGAGACCGTGCTGCTGGGTTCCGACCGTTCGGAACCACCGACGCTGATGCTGGTTCGCGACCCGGTCGAATCCGCGTTGCGCTCCGGCGCGATCTACGAGGTCGGGGACGTCGACACCTTCTACGCCCAGCACCTCGACCTGGACTGGCTGGTGCCACCGACCGATCGATCCACCGGCCGGTATGCCGTTTTCGCCGATCGCACCGGTACGGCGGTCCGCCTGCTCGACTACCGCCCGTACGACCTGCGCGCCGTCGGCCGCGGCCGCCCCGCGCTCGCCGCTGTCAGCTAACCGCGTCGGCCCCAGCGCCATTCGCGGATCTCCGGCATATCCTCGCCGTACTCGGTCACGTACGCGTGGTGCCGGACCCGCTGGTCCTCCAGGTACTGCCGGAAGGTGAGCGCCCGGCTACCGAGGCCGGGCACGCGGTCGATGACGTCCATCGCCAGGTGATACCGGTCCAGGTTGTTGCGCACCACCATGTCGAACGGCGTGGTGGTGGTGCCCTCTTCGATGTACCCGCGCACGTGCAGGTTCTCGTGGTTGCGCCGCCGGTAGGTGAGGCGATGGATCAGCCAGGGATAGCCGTGGTACGCGAAGATCACCGGCTTGTCGGTGGTGAACAGCGCGTCGAACTGCGGATGCGTCAACCCGTGCGGGTGCTCCGCGGAATCCTGCAGGCGCATCAGGTCGACCACGTTCACAACGCGGATCTTCAAGTCAGGAAGGTGTTCGCGTAGCAAGTCGACCGCCGCGAGCGTCTCCATCGTCGGTACGTCGCCCGCACAGGCCATCACCACGTCGGGATCGCCCTGGTCGTTGCTGGCCCACGGCCATACGCCGGCGCCTCGCGCACAGTGCAGCGCGGCCGACTCCCAGTCCAGCCAGCTCGGTTGCGGCTGTTTGCCCGCCACCACGACATTCACATAGTTCTTGGTCTGCAGGCAGTGGTCCATCGTCGACAGCAGCGTGTTGGTGTCCGGTGGGAGATAGACCCGGATCACCTCGGCCTTCTTGTTCACCACGTGATCGATGAAGCCCGGGTCCTGGTGGGAGAAGCCGTTGTGGTCCTGCCGCCACACGTGCGAGGTGAGCAGGTAGTTCAGCGACGGGATCTTCCGCCGCCATTCCAGCCGGTTCACCGTTTTGAGCCACTTGGCGTGCTGGTTGAACATCGAGTCCACGATGTGCACGAACGCCTCGTACGACGAGAACAACCCGTGGCGCCCGGTCAGCAGATAGCCCTCGAGCCAGCCCTGCAAGGTGTGTTCGCTGAGCATCTCCATCACCCGGCCATCGAGGGCCAGGTTCTCGTCGGTGTCCAGCTTGTTCGCGTTCCAGGCCTTGTCCGTCACCTCGTAGATCGCGCCCAGGCGGTTCGACTCGGTCTCGTCCGGGCCGACCACGCGGAAGTTCCGGTACGGCGCGTTCATGCTGAAGACGTCGCGCAGGTAACTGCCCAGGACCCGCGTGGCCTCGGCGTTCTCCGCGCCGGGAACCTTCACGGCCACGGCGTACTCGCTGGGATCGGGTAGTTCGAGCTCCCGCGCAAGCACCCCGCCGTTCGCGTACGGGCTCGACCCCATCCGCAACTCTGGTCCGGGCGCGAGTTCGAGCAACTCCGGCACCGGTCGTCCTTCGGCGTCGAACAGTTCCTCAGGCCGGTAGCTCCGCAGCCAGTCCTCGAGTTGGCGCCGGTGCTCCTCGTTGGTGCGTACGCCCGACAGCGGTACCTGGTGGGACCGCCAGGTGTCCTCCACCTGGAGGTCGTCCACCGTGCGCGGACCGGTCCAGCCCTTCGGCGTACGCAACACGATCATCGGCCAGGCCGGCCGGGTGCCCAGGCCCTGCGGCGAACGGGCCTCCGCCTGGATCTCGTCGATCCGGTCCAGGCAACGATCCAGCGCTGCCGCCATCGCCTGGTGCACCTCGGCCGGCTCGGACCCCTCGACGAGGATCGGCTCGTGCCCATACCCCTCCAACAGGCTCGTGAGTTCCTCGTCACCGATCCGCGCGAGCACAGTGGGATTCGCGATCTTGTAGCCGTTCAAATGCAGGATCGGCAGTACGGCGCCATCGCCGCGGGGGTCCAGGAACTTGTTCGAGTGCCACGAGGTGGCCAGCGCGCCGGTTTCGGCCTCGCCGTCACCGATCACGCAGGCGACCACCAGGTCGGGGTTGTCGAAGGCGGCGCCATAGGCGTGGCTGAGCGAATACCCGAGCTCGCCGCCCTCGTTGATCGAGCCAGGCACCTCCGGCGCGACGTGGCTCGGGATTCCGCCCGGGAAGGAGAACTGCTTGAACAACCGGCCCATCCCGGCCGCGTCCTGGGTGGTGTTGGGATAGAACTCGGTCCAACTGCCCTCGAGCCACGAGTTCGCCACCATCGCCGGACCACCGTGGCCCGGGCCGACGACGTACATCAGTTTGCGTTGGCGCTGCCGGATGATCCGGTTGAGGTGGACGTAGACCAGGTTGAGTCCTGGCGTCGTACCCCAGTGGCCGAGCAAGCGCGGTTTGAGGTGGTCCGGCGCCAGCGGTTCGGTCAGTAGTGGGTTGGCCAGCAGGTAGATCTGCCCGACCGAAAGGTAGTTGGCGGCCCGCCAGTAGGCGTCCAGGCCACTCAGTTCTTCTTCGGTCAGGGGGCTCGTCTCGATCCGTTGCACCAGTGCCTCCGGGCTCAGCGTGCGCGGTCAGCTTGCTCTTGGGGTCAGGGGTTGAGCAGCACCTTGACGGCGCCGTCCTGTTTCTTCTGGAACATCTCGTACGCCGCGGGGCCTTCGGACAGCGGCAGGTGGTGCGTGGCGAACAGATCCACGCCGAGCACGTCTTCGTCGCTCAACAGCGGCAGGATGTCCCCGGCCCAGCGATGCACGTTGGCCTGGCCCATGCGCAGCTGGATCTGTTTGTCGAACATGATCAGCATCGGCAACGGATCGGCCGCACCGCCGTACACGCCGATCAGCGAGATCGTGCCGCCGCGGCGAACCATGTCGATGGCCAGATAGAGCGCGGCCAACCGGTCGACGCCCGCGGTCTGCATCACCTTGCGCGCGATCGCGTCCGGCAGCATGCCCGTGAGCTGCTGGCCCACCTTGGCCTTCGGTGACCCGTGGGCCTCCATACCGACGGCGTCGATGACGGAATCGGGACCACGCCCGCCGGTGAGTTCGCGAACCACGTTGGCGATGTCGTCGTGCTCGTTGAGATCCAGCGTCTCCACGCCGCGTACCCGGGCACGCTGGAGCCGCTCCGGCACCAGGTCGATGCCGATCACCCGCAAGCCGCGGTGGACCGCGATCCGGGCCGCCATGTCGCCGATCGGGCCCAGACCCAGTACGACGACCGTGCCGCCCTTGGGCACGTTGGCGTACTCCACGGACTGCCAGGCGGTCGGTAGTACGTCGGACAGGTAGACGAACCGGTCGTCGGGTGGGCCCTGCGGGATTTTGATCGGGCCGTACTGCGCTTGCGGAACGCGCATGAGTTCGGCCTGTCCGCCCGGCACCTGGCCGTACAACTTGGTGTAACCGAAGAGCGCGGCGCCCATGCCTTGTTCGGTGACCTGGGTGGTCTCGCACTGGGTTTGCAGGCCTTGCTCGCACATGAAGCACCGGCCGCAGGCGATCTGGAACGGAACCACCACCCGGTCCCCCGGTTTGAGGTTGTCCACCTCCGAGCCCACCTCGACCACCTCGCCCATCGGCTCGTGGCCGAGGATGTCGCCGGGATCGAGGAAGGGCGCGAGCACCTCGTACAAGTGCAGGTCCGATCCGCAGATGCCGGACGACGTCACCTTGATGATGGCGTCGGTCGGTTCCTTGATCACCGGGTCCGGTACGTCGCTGTACGCGATCTTCCGTTTGCCCTGCCAGGTCAGTGCTTTCACTGCGGCCTCCCGATCGGATTGGCGGCTAGCGCCTTAGCGACCGCCACCAGGTTGTGGGCCATCGCCTGGCCCGTCTTGTGCGACCACTCATGGCCTTCGGTGGTTTCGCTGTAGCTGGGGCCGGGCCCGGGACCGCGGTTCCAGTACGTCCACGCCTGGCCCGGAATCGTGTAACCGATATCGGCCAGCCCGCCGCTGAGCTCGGAGATGACGTGATGAGCGCCGTCCTCGTTACCGGTGACCACCACGCCGGCGACCCGGTTGTAGGCGACCGGTCGTTCCTCGTCGTCGGTCTCGCTGATCATCGCGTCCATCCGCTCGAGCATGCGCTGCGCGATGGAGGACGGCCGGCCCACCCAGGTCGGCGTCGCGACCACGAGGATCTCGCTCGCCAGCAGCTTCTCGTGCACACCCGGCCAGTCGTCGCCGGGCCCTTCGTCGGTGGAAACTCCTGGAGGCAGATTCAGGTCCGCGAGTCTGACTTCGGACGTTTCGACCCCCTGCTTGCGCAGGGCTTCAATGACGACGGCGGCCAGCTTGGCCGTGTTCGACTCCGCCGGCGAGGGTTTGAGCGTGCAGTTCAGCACCAGGGCGCGCATCGACCTCTCCTCCGCTTCGGTTCGTGCCGCCCCGGTACCCGGGTATTGGCGATTGAACCGGGGTACCGGGCGCCCAGCACACCTAGAAAGGAGTACTGCCGTGGCCGGAGATGTTGTCGAGCTGATCATGCAGGACCACCGTGAGGTGGAACGGCTCTTCGATGAGCTGAAAAATCATCCCGAGAAGCGGCCGAATCTGGTTCCCGTTCTCACCACCCTGCTGACCGCTCACAGCCGGGCCGAGGAAGCCGAGGTCTACCCGGCAGCCAAGGACGAGGCCGGCGAGTCCGACGAGGTCGCGCACAGCCAGGAAGAGCACGTCGAGGCGGACAAACTGCTGGAACAGCTGGCTGCCACCGACCCGCAGTCGCCCGACTTCGACCAGGTCCTGAACGAGCTGGTTGACGCCGTGACGCACCACGTGGAGGAAGAGGAGTCGAAGGTTCTTCCGGGCATCCGGGACCGGCTGAGTGACGACCGGCGGCTTGAGCTGGGTGAGGCGTTCGCCGCCAGCCGGGCCGAGCACCTCGGTCAGCAGCCCGCGGACACCACGAAGGACCAGCTCCTGCAGCAGGCCCGCAACGCCGACGTCAGCGGCGTATCCGGGATGGGCAAGGACGAGCTGAAGGAGGAACTGCGCAAGCAGGCCTCGGACAGCTGAACCGCATATGCAGAAACGGCCGCTACTCCGGAATCGGGGTAGCGGCCGTTTCTGCTTGGCATTGTCTTCTTACTGGCTTCGTCTGGCTGGCCTGCTCAGATGACGTAGCGGTCGCCGGGGCGTAGGAGTCGCAGCCAGCGGGCGCCGTACGGCTCGAGCTCCAGACGGGTCGTACCGTCGTCGGCTACCTCGGCCTCTCCGACCTTCAGCAGGTCGATCAAGCGCAGGCCGGGGCCGGCGCCCGCCACCGCGAGAGTGAACTCGGCGGGCTGGTCCGAGAAGTTGTGCACGGCAACCACCGTGCAGCCCTCGAAGTCGGACTTGTGCGCGAAGACCGCCGGGGCGTCGTGCTCGAGAACCGTGCAGTCGCCCCAGGACAGTTCGGGGCAGGCACGGTACTCCTGGATCAGGAGTCTGATCCAGGACATCAGGGAGTCCGGGTCGCGGCGCTGGGCTGCCACGTTGACATTGTCGGGGCCGAACTCGCCGTCGACCATGGGCACGGTGAGGTCGGCGGGGTCGGCTACGGAGAAGCCGCCGTTGAAGCCCTCGGTCCATTGCATCGGGGTCCGGACCGCGTTGCGGCCTTCGACTGCGAGGTTCTCGCCCATGCCGATCTCCTCGCCATAAAACAGCACGGGAGTGCCGGGCATCGAGAACAGCAGGCTGTAGACCATACGCAGCCGGGCTTGGTCGTTGCCGAACATCGGCGGGAGGCGCCTACGCAGGCCACGCCCGTAGAGCTGCATGTGCTCTTCGGGTCCGAACGCCTTGAAGACCTCTTGGCGCTCGTCGTCGGTGAGCTTGTCGAGGGTGAGCTCATCGTGGTTGCGGATGAACGTGCCCCATTGGCCTTCCTCTGCTGCCTTCGGGCGCTCTCGCAGCGCCTTGATCAGCGGGCCCGGCTCCGACCTGGCCAGCGACAGATAGAGCTGCTGCATGCCGATGAAGTCGAAGCACATCGTCAGCTCGTCGCCGTCCTCGTCGCCGAAGAACTTCTGCGTCTCGGGGTACGGCAGGTTGACCTCGCCCAGCAGGACGGCCTGTCCGTTGCGACGGGCCAGCATCGCTCGCAGGTCTCGCAGGTAGTCGTGCGGGTCGGGCAGGTCGGAGGCATCCGTCGCGCCTGCCGTCTCGAGGAGGAACGGTACGGCGTCGACGCGGAAGCCGGACATACCTAGCTCCAGCCAGAAGCCCATCACGCGGCTGATCTCTTCCCGGACTTCGGGGTTGGCCACGTTGAGGTCGGGCTGATGCTTGTAGAACCTGTGCAGGTAGTACTGGCCGGCCTGCTCGTCGAACTGCCAGAGGCTGTCTTCCTGGTCGGGGAACACCACGCCCTCGGGACCGTCCTCTGGCGGGGTGTCTCGCCAGACGTACCAGTCGCGGTACGGCGACTCGCGCGAGGACCGAGCGCTCTGGAACCAGGGGTGCTGGTCGGAGGTGTGATTGACGACCAGGTCGGCGATGACTCGCATGCCGCGGTCGGCCGCCAGGCGGATCAGCTCGACGATGTCACCATGCGTACCGAGGCGCGGGTCAACGCCGTAGAAGTCGGTGATGTCGTAGCCGTCATCGCGATCCGGTGTCGGATAGAACGGCATCAGCCACAGGCAGGTCACGCCGAGTTCCGCGAGATGGTCTATTCGTTGCCCTAGGCCCCTGATGTCGCCGACGCCATCGCCGTTGGTGTCGAAGAAGGTCTCGATGTCCAGGCAGTACACCACGGCGCTCTTCCACCACAGATCTGCCGTTTGGGTCAGTCTCATACCTTGGTTACCTCCAGTCGGGGTAGCACCTGGTCGCCGAATACGTCGACGAAGTCGCGCTGGTCCTGGCCGACGTGGTGTAAGTAGATCGCGTCGAAGCCCAGGTCGGCGTACTCGGCGAGCCACTCGACGTGGCGGCCTGGGTCGGATGACACGCGGACCGCGTCGCGCATCGCCTCCGGCTGGACGTGCTCCGCCGCTTGGTCGAAGACGGTCGCCGAATCGACGTCCCAGCAAAACGGTGGCGCGAAGACGTTCGAACGCCATTGGTCGTGCGCTATCCGCAGCGCCTCGTCTTCATTCTCGTGATAGCTCAGGTGAACCTGCAGGCAGACTTTGCCTCGGCCGCCCGCGTCTCTGTACGCCGAGATCACCTCGCGTAGACGGTCAGCAGGCGCTGCGACAGTGATCAAGCCATCCGCCCAATCGGCGCACCACTGAGCGGTCTCTGGCGACACCGCAGCCGCGAACAGGTCCGGGCGCTGCTGTGGCCGGGTCCAAAGCCGCGCTCTGTCGACGGTGACCAAACCGTCCCGGCTCACCTCTTCGCCGTTCAGGAGGTCACGGATCACCTCGGCCGATTCGCGCAGGCGCTGGTTCCGGACCTCCTTGCGAGGCCAGGGCTGGCCGGTGATGTGCTCGTTGCTGGCCTCGCCCGAACCGAGGGCAGCCCAGAACCGCCCCGGGAACATCGAGCCGAGCGTGCCGATGGCCTGGGCGATGATCGCCGGGTGATACCGCTGGCCGGGTGCGTTGACCACACCGAAGGTGAGATTGGTGGCCTGGAGCGCGGCACCTAGCCACGACCAGGCAAAGCCCGACTGTCCTTGGCGTTCGCTCCACGGGCTGAAGTGGTCCGAACACATGGCCGCGCCGAAGCCGGCCTGCTCTGCCCGGACGACGGCGGCTAGCAGATCGCCGGGCGGAATCTGCTCATGCGACGCATGGAATCCATAGACGGTCATCCGCCACCAGTGCCCACCGCCTCACGACCTACGCAGAACGAGCTCTGATCTCCGTCTCCGGATCGAGGTCGTCGCCGGACAGGCGGTGACGATCGATGGGCACGCTGTCGCCATCGTCCGCCCGTCGCACCCCGGTCAGGCGAGTGGCCGAGCCGTACCGCGTGCCGGTGTGGTCGACGATGACGACCGTGCCGTACGGGCTGGTCCATTGCAGCCCGCCGTTGGGTAGCCGCATGACCTTCCAGCCACCGTGGGTCTTCAAACGATGGTGGTATCGGCAGCTCGGAGTCAGGTTGTCCGTGCTTGTTTGCCCCGGCGGCCCTCCCGGGTCGTAGGGAACGATGTGATCGAGATCGATCGAGCGGGTCGCCCGTCTGCCGCACCAGGGAAACGTGCAGTAGAGATCGCGCAGCACGACCCGTTCCCGGATCCGGGCTGGTGTCTCGTAGGCGTCGACGCTGACCCGATCGTTGAGATCGATCAGAGGCTTGACCACGATCTGGTCATGGCCGAAGACCTCGCGCAACTGCGAGAACAGCATCGGCCCGATGCCCTCAACCCGGGCCACGCCTTCACCGGAGGCCAAGGTGAGATCGCTGAGGTGTACGTAAAGGTCGCGCCGACCGCCACCGAGGTCCCGGACCGCTGAGGTCCATCCGCCCGGCCGCGCCAAATCCGCCGCGGGCGGAGCCGCGGCAGCCGGGAGGTCTTCCACCGCGACGCTGGCCGAGTCCGCCTCGTCCCTCGGCGGCCCAGGCTCGCCGCCCGGCGCAGGGGTAGACACCGCATCAGCCGCCCGCGCGGTTCGACCCGCACCCGGAGAGGAAAGCCGTGCCTCGTTGAGCAGTCGCTCGCGAGACCTGGCCGTACTCCGGGCACGGGCCTTCAACTCCGCAAGGCGCTCAGGCAGCCGATCAGCCAACGCCGCACGCGTGAACCGGTCACCACCATCCGAGCCACCCTCCGCTGCCGACGCAGCCGCCGAGGAAGCCGGCGGAACCGGATCGAACTCGGTCCCGGCCAGATGGCGCGCCGCCGCAAGCAGGTTGATCGCCGCCTCCGGATCCGCAAGCCATCCGATCACCTTCGCCTGCCTCGCAGCAGCCGAATCCGTATCCCCCAACTCCCGCAACGCCCGGGCCAACGCGCTAATGGTCGCGTTCAGCCGAACAACATCCCCCGTCGCGGCCCGAACGAACAACGTGTTGGTACCGAACTCGTCGGACCGGCCAATCCACACGCCCCGAGCCCGCGCCGCTTCTTCGGCGTTGCGCTGGGCCCGCTCCGGATCGGCGGTCCACAAAGCGGCGTTGACGATCTTCTTCAGCCGATCCGGCCCGACCCGGTTCACGATCTTCTCCACAGCCTTGTCCACCAGCGCGGCTGCGTCCTTCGGCAGCGCAGCACTGGCCCGGGCGATCCGGCAGGCACGCCATGCCCGAGCCTCGCCCGCGAGAACCCGGGCCCAAACCAGCGGCAGGCGGTGCCGCAACCCAAGAGCGTCACTCATCACCCCAGCGGCAGCCGCCGACGAGATCCCCAACGCGACCCCCAGATCGGCAACGGCGAATTCCGCCACCTCCGGGCAGCCCTCGCCGCCGTAAACCTTGAGATGCTCCATGCCCGGTAGGCCCTCGGGCCCAGCCACGACACCGGCCAACACCGGGGGCGTTTCAGGCACCCGCGGCTCCGGATGGAGATCGGCATAGGCCAGCGCAACCTCAAGGATCCGGACGTCTGCCCGCTCCCTGAACGCGCTGAACTCACCGGCGAAGGAAAGCACCTGAGCCGGTTCGAAGCCACCAAGATCACCCTCGAACATGCCCAAGACGCTACCAACCCAAAAACCCCACCAAATCCCAGAAGACCCCTTATCCACAAAGGGAAACATCACACCACCAACCGCCCAAAACCGTGTAGGCACCAGCCCGGGAATTAGCTTGCTCCCAGCCGTGTTGACCTCTACCGTGATCAGCATGTTCGCCACGGCCACCTTCGCGTTCCTGTCAGGCTCAAGCCTGCCGGGCGCTGCCGTGTGCACCTCGGGCTCCTTCGCGGAAACGCTGAAGACGCTGCCCGATACCGGCGCCCGACGCTGACCCTCCTCCTGCTCCAGCAGGACCGACGGAGGAGGGTCGGCTGAACCGGCCGCCACTCCCCGATCCAACCGCCGCCGCGCGCCCCGAGACCTGCAATCAGGCCACCAACGGGCGAACGGCGCGAAGAACAAAGGGGAATGGCCGGTTTCCACGGTCCTGGCACCAGCTCCGACGGCAACGAGCTGTGCATTCACCTGCCGGAAAACCCTGAAGAACAAGGATTGATCATGGCCAAGAGCCAATTCGTGCGGACCAAGCCGCACCTGAACATCGGCACGATGGGACACGTCGACCACGGCAAGACCACTCTGACTGCCGCCATCACCAAGGTGCTGGCCGAGCGCGACCCGGGTAACAACTCGTTCGTGGCGTTCGACGGCATCGACCGGGCGCCGGAGGAGATCGCGCGGGGTATCACGATCAACATCTCGCACGTCGAGTACGAGACGGCGACGCGGCACTACGCGCACGTCGACATGCCCGGCCACGCCGACTACGTGAAGAACATGATCACCGGCGCGGCCCAGGTCGACGCCGCGATCCTGGTCGTATCGGCGCAGGACGGCGCCATGCCGCAGACGCGGGAGCACGTGCTGCTCGCGCGGCGTGTCGGCGTGCCGTACCTGGTGGTCGCGCTGAACAAGGCCGACGCGGTCGACGACCCCGAGCTGCTCGACCTGGTCGAGCTGGAGGTCCGCGAGCTGCTGGCCGAGTACGGCTTCCCCGGTGACGAGGTGCCGGTGGTTCGCGTGTCCGGTCTACGGGCGCTCGAGGGCGACCCGCAGTGGACCGGGGCCATCGGTGCGCTGCTCGACGCCATCGACGCGTACGTGCCGGTGCCGCCGCGTGAGCTGGGTGAGCCGTTCCTGATGCCGATCGAGAACGTGCTGACGATCAGCGGGCGTGGCACGGTCGTCACGGGTGCGGTCGAGCGCGGCACGCTGCGTCTCGGCGACACCGTCGAGGCCGTTGGTCTCGGCCCGACCGTGACCAGTGTCGCGATCGGTCTGGAGACGTTCGGCAAGTCGCTGGAGTCGGCCGAGGCCGGCGACAACGCGGCGGTGCTGCTGCGCGGTGTGAAGCGGGACGAGATACGGCGGGGCCAGGTGCTGGTACTGCCGGGCACGGTGCAACCGCACCGGCGGTTCCGCGCGCAACTGCACGCGCTGAGTACGGCGGAAGGCGGGCGGCACACGCCGTTCGCGGCGGACTACCGGCCGCAGTTCTACTTCCGTACGACGGACGTGTCCGGCGGCATCGACCTCGGGGAGATCCAGCTCGTGCACCCGGGTGACACGGTGGAACTGGGCGTCGAACTGGCCAAGCCCGTCGCGATGGACGTCGGCCTCGGTTTCGCCGTCCGTGAGGGCGGTCACACCGTTGCCGCGGGCACCGTAACGGAGCTGCTCGACTAGCAGGAACGAAGTTGGATGGACGGGCCCGGCGGCACACCACACGCCGGGCCCGTCACGCTGAGCAGCGATTCAGGCGCGATGCGCTTTCCGCGTCAGGGCGTGGCTGCCGTCGCACAACGGCTTCAGCGCGGAACGCCCACAGCGGCACAACGCGATCGTGGCCCGCTCGGGGTCCAGCGGCTCGCCGTTCTCGTCCTGCAGCTCGAACTCGCCGCGGACCAGCAAGGGCCCGTCCGGATACGCCCGGATGACCGCCTTCGAATCGCTCATGCGAGCCCAGTACCCATCCGGACACGTTGCATGTGCGGTGGTTCGGCGGGGTACCGGGGTGGTCCGAACGAACCCTCAAGGAGTGCAAGATGCGGCTTCCCCCTGCCCGTGGCCCGCTGACGGACTGGCTCACCAGCCACCTGACCGGCGGAACGACGGCCGCCCCGAGCGTGACCACCAGCGGTGAGGTCTGGCAGGACGAGGATTTTCAGCTTGCGCTCTGGTGTTGCTACGAGTTGCACTATCGCGGTTTCGAGGACGTACCGCCCGAGGCCGAGTGGGACCTGGCAGTGCTGGCCTTCCGGGCCGAGCTTGAGCAGCCGTGGCTCGACTGGTTGCGCGGCAGCTTCGCGCCCGTCGGGATCACCTCGGAACCGGCTTCGAGGCAACTACGTGAGCTGATCGACAACGACAACGGCCCGAGCCTCGCCAAGTACCTGCATCGCCACGCGACCAAGCAGCAGTTCCGCGAGTTCGTGCTGAATCGCTCGGTGTACCAGTTGAAGGAGGCCGATCCGCACAGCTTCGGCATTCCCCGGCTGGACGGGGTCAGCAAGGCGGCGCTGGTGGAAATCCAGGCCGACGAGTACGGCGGCGGCCGGCCCGAGCGGATGCACGCCGAGCTGTTCCGGTCCACCATGCGCTGGCTCGGCCTCAACGACACCTACGGCCACTACGTGCCGGAGGTGCCAGCGGTCACCCTGGCCGTCTCGAACGTGATGTCGCTGTTCGCCCTGCACCGCCAGTGGACCGGCGCCTTGCTGGGCCACCTGGCGGCCCTGGAGATGACGTCGACCGCCCCCAACCGCCGGTACGCCGCAGGTGCCGCCCGGCTCGGCGCCGACGAACAGGCCGCGCGGTACTTCAACGAACACGTCGAGGCCGACGCCGTACACGAGCAGATCGCGGCGCACGACCTGTGCGACAGCTTCGTGCGGGAGGACCCGCACCGCTTGGGCGATGTGCTCTTCGGCGCGGCGTGTTCGCTCGGCGTCGACAACCTGGCCGCGGATCACCTGTTGCGTAGCTGGGGCCAAACCACGATCAGCGCCGCGGGATGAGCAGCGACATGTTGCCCACAGCAACCGTGACCGATTCCGCCCGGGCGGTTCGTGACGCCCTGCTGCCGCTCGTGGCCGAGGGCGCGATCCTGCGACGGCCTCGGGCGCTCGTGCTGGCGGAACGGTTCGACCTGGAGTCGCGCGCGCTGAAGGTGGTCCGGCGATTCCGGCAGCGGTACGGCGACGGGCCGGTGTTGTTGCGGATCCCGGGCCGAACCATTGCCCTGGTCATCGATCCAGCCGACGTACGACGCTTGCTCGCGGAAACGCCCGAGCCGTTCACCGCCGCCACCGACGAGAAGGTCGGGGCGCTGAGGCATTTCCAGCCGCACGCCGTACTCACCTCGGATCCGCCCATCCGCGCGGCCCGTCGCGAGCTCAACGAGCAAGCCCTCGACAGCAGCCAGCCGGTACATCGCAACGGGCAGCGCATGCTCGACATCCTGCGCGCCGAGCTGGCCACGCTGGAACCGATGGACTGGCCGGCTTTCCGCGAGATCTGGTACCGGATCGCCCGGCGGATCGTGCTCGGCGACGCCGCGCGGGACGACACGATCCTGACCGACCAGCTCGACCAGCTGCGGAGCGACGCCAACTGGGCGCAACTCCACTGGCGGGCGGATCGGACCAGGAAGCGGTTCTCCGACCGGCTCCGGGCGTACGTCGGCAGCGCGCCGCCAACCTCGCTGGCCGGTGGTCTCCGGGCCGCCGACAAGGACCTGGATCCGGCCGGACAGGTCCCGCACTGGCTGTTCGCCTTCGACGCCGCGGGAATCGCCCTGTGGCGCGCCCTCGCCGTACTCGCCGCCCGGCCCGAACTCGCGGCGCCGGTGATCGAGGAGGCCCGGGCTCCGCAGCCTTCGCCGCTGCTACCGCAGGCCAGTGCGGCGATCAACGAGTCCGTCCGGCTCTGGCCGACCACGCTCGTGATCCTCCGGCAGAACACCCGGCCGGTGGAGTTCCGCGGCCGGACGGCACCGGTGGGCACGGAGTTCGCGATCATCAGCTCGGTTTTCCATCGCGACGACGAGGCACTCGACTTCGCGAACAGCTTCGAGCCCGCCATCTGGCTTGACGGCCGATCCGACGGCGACTGGCCGTTGGTGCCGTTCAGCGCCGGGCCGGCGGTCTGCCCGGGGCGCAACGTCGTACTGCTGACGACAAGCGCGGCGATCAGCCTGATCCTGGCCGGTCACGACCTGCGGGCGGATGCCGCCACCGAGGCCAAGCTGAGCGGCTCAATGCCGGTCACCCTCGACCACAGCGCGATCGAGCTCACCTTCCCCGCCCTGCGAACGACCTGACGGCCGCGCGCAGGAACGGCGAAGGGCAGCGCGTCAGACCATCGAGGTCAGCGCGGACAGCGGGGTCTTGTGCATGCGCGGAATGACGTTCAGCGTGCGCGAATCCGAGCGGTACAGGTGCGATCCGGACTCGAAGACCAGGTACGCCCGGCCGCCGAACTCGGTCAGGCCCTCGGACATGCTCGGCGCGCGGAAGCACTTCAGCCGCGCGCGGTCGAGGTCGGGCTGGCCACGGCGAACGACGTACACGTTGCTGCGGTTGCTCCGGCCGTACGACGTGCTGAAGATGAAGTGGTTCTTCGCCACCAGCAGGCCCTGGGTCTTGGTCGGGATCTCCCACGCGCGGTTGATCGTGGTGAGCGAGCCGTTGGCGTTGATCTTGTACTGGTACATCTTGCCGCGGGTCTTCTCCTGGAACCGGCCGGACCACAGGTAGCCGCCGTAGCTGGAGATGAACGATGAGCCGTAGACGACCCGGGCGGAGCCGACCTGCTTCAGGTACGGCGTACCGGCCTTCTTCATCGCCGTGCGCAGTTCCGACAGCCGGTACTTACGGATCGTGCCGTTGCTACCGGAGTTGGTGCCCGAGACGAACGCCCAGCCGTTACTGACGGTGATACCGCCGACGTGGGAGGCCGCGATCGCGACGATGCCGACGGTCTTGCCGGTCGACGGGTTGATCCCGATGATCAGCGAGCGGGAGCCGGTCCGGTACGAGGTGACCAGCAGCAGGTGCTTGCCCGCGCCGTCCCAGTTGAACCAGGTGCCGGCGCCCTGCGGGGTGTGCGTGCTGAGCTGCGCGATCGCGGGCGCTGAGCTGAACTTGGCGTCGTAGACCTTCGAGGCCGACGGCCCGTCGTAGAAGTCACTGCTGCCGGTGGCGGTCGAGCAGCTGATCGCGGCCAGTTGCGCGGCGGCCGTCGTCGACGCCTGGGCGGCGTACGCGGGCGCGGGCTGGACGGCGGCGGCGGGCACGGCGATGGCGGTCGCCGTGGCGAGCACACCGGCAAGGGTGAGACGAAGCATGGAGTCCTCTCGGTCGGATTTCGGGTGACGCCCGGCCGACCATACTCGCGATGCGTGTCTCACCAACCGGCCCGCCAAGAGGCCACGCACGGTGGTCGCCTGGTCACTATCAGGGCAGAGGCTCTATTGTGCAGCCGTGGAACCCTCGCCCGCGGCCGCGGATGGCCGGCAGCGCATCGCGATCGCGATCATCACCTGCCGTCGGCCCGATCTGCTCGCCAAACTGCTGGCCAGCCTGCAGAGCCAAGAACTTGAGCCCGCAACCGCCGCGGCCTACGACGTACGCATCGTCATCGTCGACAACGACGCCGCCGGTTCGGCCGCCGAGGTGATCGCCGAGGCCTCGAAGAACGCGCGTTTGCCGATCGAGTCCGCGGTCGAACCCGAGCCGGGCATTCCGTTCGCGCGCGAACGCTCGGTCCAGCTCGCCTGGAACGACGACGCGCTGATCTTCGTGGACGACGACGAGGAAGCGCCGCCCGGCTGGCTGCAGGCGCTCGTCGGCTACTGGCAACAGACCGGCGCGGACGTGATCACCGGCCCGATCAAGGGCATCCTGCCTGAGGGCGCACCGGCCTGGAACCACCACAGTGACGTACACAACTCCGTCGGCAAGCATCAGACCGGCGACGAACTGGACAAGGCCTACACCAACAACACCCTGGTGGCGCAGCGGGTCTACCACCGGGTGACGCCCGGTTTCGATCCGGCCTTCCGCTTCACCGGGTCCAGTGACCTGCACTTTTTCCTCCGCGTACACCAGGCCGGTTTCCGGATCCTGTGGTGCGAGGAGGCGGTCATCACCGAGCAGGTGCCGCCATCGCGTACAACGCTGGCCTGGTTGCGGCGACGGGCCTTTCGCTCAGGCAGCGGTGATACCATCAGCCGGTTGTTAATCGGCTCGCCACCGGGCAGCTATCTCCGTGTCGTGGCGTTCGCCTCAGCGCGACTCGCCTCGTCGGTCGTGTTCCTGCTCGGCGGTCTGGTGCTGGCCAGGAAACCCTGGCTGCTGAAGGGGTTCCGGCGATTCTTCTCGGGGATCGGCAGTCTCGCGGGCATAGTGGGGATCAACCATGACGAGTACCGGACGGTCCATGGAACTGTCGGTGGCGACGGTGTGCCGGGCCGTGTGGACGGCGGAGACCCAGCTCGCCCTGCTTGACTGGCAAATCGACGGCGTCAGCATCTGGCCGGTGATCCGGATGCGCGTGTTCCACGAGCTCAGCCGCCGGTCCGGGATCCACGGTGACCCGCACCCGGTCCGTCGCGGCCGCAAGGCCAAGGCGAAGCTGGTGACGCATCACCTGACCGCGCTACTGCGCCAGAACCCGTTCCTGGGCAGGCGGCAGTACGACGCGGTCATGGTGCCGCATCACCGCAAGATCGACGGCAAGGACATCTACTCCGACGCGATCCTGGCCGGGCTTGACGGCAAGGTCCTCGTACTCGACAGCAGCATCAACGGGTCTCCCCTGCCGAACAGCCGCACCCTCGACTTCTTCACCTCCGCGGCGAACGCCGAGGCGAAGGTCCGCCAGAAGCTGCGCATCGGCCTGAGCACGGTCGACGCGGCGCGAGCCTTGCAGGCGGAGGAAGAGCTCCATCGCCTGACCGGGATCAAGGTCCCGATCAGCGGGCTGGTCACGCGCGAGCTGACCAAGCACCGCCGCCTGCGGGCGGTTTATCGCGCGCTGTTCAGCAAGACCCGGCCTGGCACGGTGTACGTCGTCGTGGCGTACTTCCACCAGCACGTGGTCGCTGCCGCCCGGGATCTCGGCATCCCGGTGGTCGAGCTGCAACACGGCGCGATGAGCCCGTTCCACCTCGGTTACAGCTATCCCGGCCGTCCGGAGGTCGCGGATCAGCCGAACGAGCTGTGGTGTTTCGGCAAGTACTGGACCGAGAACGTCGAGCTCCCCGCGGGTATGACCACCCGGGTGGTCGGAGCGCCGTTCATCCGGCGGCTGACCGAGGCGGAGGCCAAGGCCAAGGACCCGAACCTCGTCCTGGTCGCCTCGCAGGGCACGATCGGCTCGTTCCTGTTGCCGGTGGCAGTCCAGCTGGCCGAGAAGCGGCCCGAGCTGGAGGTGGTGTTCCGGTTGCACCCGAGCGAGCACCTGACCGACTACGAGCGGACGGACTTTCCCAAGAACTTCCGGTTGTCCGCGGGCCCGTCCGAATCGACGAACGACCTGCTGACGGCGGCCCGCTACCAGGTCGGAGTCTCCACCACCGCGTTGTTCGAGGGCATGGTGCTGGGCTGCCGCACCGTGGTGGTGAAACTGCCCGGCTGGGAGTATCTGGGACCGGCCATCGACCGGGGCGATGCCCTGCTGGTCGAGGACGGCGATGATCTTGTGCGGCGATTGAGCGACGCTCCGGCGTGCCGCGACAGCTCTGACTACTACGCGCCCGGAGGGCAAACGGCATGAACGAACGGCTCAGCTTGGTCGGTGGCGAGATCCTCGAGTGGTCGGATCTCGACCCGGTGAGCGGTCCGGCCGCGATGTCCGGCCCGGTCGCCGTGCCGCTGCTGCGCTCGCTGATCGGTGGTTCCGACCGGGTGCTGGTGGCCGGCCCGCACCACCTCGACGTACTGACGGCGCTGGGCGCGAGCGCGGGAGGTCTCGACCTGCTGGTCCGATCGGCGGACGACGCCACGGCGCTCGCGGGCAAGTTCCCCGACGCCCAGGTGATCTGCGGCGGCTTGGACCGTGTCGAAGCCAAACCCGAGTACGACGTGGTGATCGCCCTCGACGGCATCACCCGGCTCTACGGCCCCGACAGCAACGAACTGACCTGGCAGCAGTCGGTTGAAACCCTGCGCAGGTTGGTCAAACCGGGCGGTCGTCTGATCCTTGCGGTCAGCAACAACCTCGGCCTGGACGAACTCATCAGCGCGGCCAATACCGGCCTGCCCACCGATGATGCCTGGCCCCGCCTCGTCAGCGCGGAACCGCCGTCGGGCCTGGCCAATCTCGAGAAGGCTCTTGGCCACAAGGCGAGCTACGCCGTCTACCCCAGTACGACGCAGCCGCACCTCACCGTCAGCGCGAGCCTGCTGACCGACCACGCGGACGATCCGTTGCTCCAGGCCACGATCGCCACCGCGATGGATCCGGCCGAGGCGTTCACCGACCCCCGGCACACTGTGCGCGACGTACTGACGAACGGCCTGGGTCTTCCGCTCGCCCCCGCCTGGTGGTTCATCTTGGGCGCCGAGGCGACGGGCCTACCAGCCGTACTCGCGGCCGAGCCTGGTGCCGATGACCAGCCACTGGTGGTGTCGCTCGACCGCCAGGACGAACGACGCTGGGCCCGTCGCGTGGTCAGCGGAAACCCCGCGCCCGGGCGCAACCTGTCCGGCCGCAACGACGTCGTCGTACCGCCTGGGGCTCTACTGGAGGATCGTCTCCTGGCCGCCTGCCGGGTGGACGACCAGGAAAACCTGCAGGCGTTGGCCACGGCGTATGTCAGGTGGCTCGCCGGCCAGCAGCAGGCCCTCATCGCCGTACCGGACAACGTGGTGGTCACGCCTGACAACGGGTTCGCCGTACTGGATCCGGCCTGGCAGCTGAAACTGTCCGCTGACGCCAAGGTTGTTGCCGTTCGCAACCTCACTCGGTACGCCGTTCGGCAGCTGGCCGCTGGGGTTCGTTCCCCTTGGCCGGCAGGCGCGCGGCCGGAGGAACTAGTGGCCAGGTTGGCCGCTGGTGCCGGGATCGAGTGCGACCAGGCGTTGTTCGAGGCTGCCGCGAAGCTGGATGCCGAGGTGGCCGCCGAGACCGGGCCGCGATTCGCTCCGGCGGCGGAGATCCCTGTGCCGCAAGGGCTTCGGGAGGCGGCGGCGGCGATCACCCGGCTGTCCGCGGAGATCGAGGACCTGCGGTCGCAGGTGAGTTGGCTCGAAGTGACGGTCAACCGGATTCGCGGCTCGCGCACCTACCGCGTCGGCGGCATGGTGTTGCGCCCGGCCTCCAAGTTGCGCGCGCTCACCCGCCGCATTCCGGGCAAGGGCGCCTGACATGCACCACGCCAACCACTTCTACGGGCACGCCCACATCATGGCGCAGTACGCCGGACTGAAGGAGTCCCAGCGGATCTGGGGTTACCTCCAGCACGGCTGGAACATCCTGGACGGTTTCGCCGTCGGTACGGCGTTCGGCGAGGGGATGCCGAAGTTCGTTTGGTCCGACAGCGTTCGCCGCCGCGGGCACGCGATGGGCCGTCGCAACTACGCGGTGGTCGGCGCACCCTGGATGTACCTGCTGAAGATCGAGCCCGAGCTGGCGAAACAAGCACCGGACGCCACCGGCACGATCTTCTACCCGTTCCACGGCTGGGAGGGTCAGCACGTGAGCGGGTCCCACGAGGGCCTGGTCCGCGAGATCAAGGAGAAGGAGGACGGCCCGATCACGGTCTGCCTGTACTGGCACGAGTACGGCATGCCCGAGGTTCGCGCCATCTACGAGAACGCCGGGTTCGAGGTCATCACGCACGGCTATCGCGGCCTGCACTGGAAGGACACCGACCACGAGTTCCTCGCCAACCAGCTCCGCGTGCTGCGCGGATTCCGCCGCGTCGCCTCCAACCGGATGAGCTCCGCCATCTTCTACGGCGCCTCTCTCGGCCTGCAGCCCGGCGTGTACGGCGACCCGATGGTGCTGCAGGACGAGAGTGCGTCGTTCGGTGGCATGGCCCGGATGCGGCGGCTGTGGCCCGAGATGCACCAGCCGTACGTACCGATGGACTACGCCGACGCGGTCACCCGGATCGAGCTCGGCGCCGACCGGATGGCCCCGCCGGAGGGCATCCGCGAAATGTTCAGATGGCCGGCTCCTGGATGACCGAGAGCACGTTGCCCGCGGGGTCCTTGAACCACGCGATCAGCGGTCCCTCGTTCCGCGCGATACCCGCGGCGTCGGTGTCCTCGTATTGCTCGAAGGTGACACCGCGCGCGGCGAGATCCGCGACGGCCTGATGGATGTCGTCGACCGGGAAGTTCAGAATGGTGAACGTCGCGGGCTGATGGTCGTCCTTGGGGTAGATCAGCGTGTCCCGGTCTCCGGCGAGATGCAGCAGCAACATGCCGTTGGTCTCGGAAACCTTCAGGCCGAGGGTTTCGGCGTAAAACCGCTTGGCCGCCGGGATGTCGTCGGCCGAGAATCCGCTGAACGCTTTCGTGTGCTCGAACATGACTGCTCCTTGGGGTTGATATGCCTACTGTGTTGTTACGTAGGAGCCGAGGGCTGGTTCTCGACATCGATGGAGGTCCGCGGTGAAGTTTCTGGTGCTGATTTACGGCAATCTTGAGACCCGGAAGATGTGGGAGGGCATGCCGAAGGAGCAGAAGTCGGCCGGACTGGACTACTACGCGGGCCTGACGAAGGACCTGGCCGCGTCAGGCCGGCTGGTGGCCACGGCACCGTTGGCAGAGCCGGCCGCCACCAAGCAGGTGCGGGTCGGGCCGGGTGGCGAGGTGCTCAGCACCGATGGGCCGTTCGCCGAGACCAAGGAGCACCTGGCCGGGTTCTACGTGCTGGACTGCGATGACCTGGAGCAGGCGATCGAGACCGCCGCCCGGATTCCCGAGGCGCAGTTCGGTCTGGTGGAGGTGCGGCCGACACGGGAGCTGAACGACCTCCTGTGACCCCACGACCGAGCGTCGAAGGCCTACTCCGAGAGCTGGCGCCACAGGTTCTCGCGGCACTCACCCGCAGGTACGGCGGGTTCGACCTGTGCGAGGACGCCGTACAGGAGGCCTTGCTGGCCGCAGCGACGCAATGGCCGGAGGAAGGTCTGCCGGACAACCCGAAGGCCTGGCTGATCACGGTCGCGACCCGGCGTCGTACGGAGATCTGGCGTAGCGAAACCGCCAGGCAGCGCCGGGAGGAGGCCGTGGCGGCGATGGAACCAGCACCGCTTGGATCTGCCGTGGACGACAGCCTGACGCTGTTGATCCTGTGCTGCCACCCGTCGCTCACCACGAGTTCGCAGGTCGCGCTGACGCTACGGGCCGTCGGCGGATTGACCACGGCCGAGATCGGGCGCGCCTTCGGCGTACCGGAGGCAACGATCGCGCAGCGGATCAGCCGGGCGAAGGCGAAGCTCAAGGGAGCGTCGTTCGTGCTGCCCGAGGTGATCGACCCGACGGCCGTACTGCACGTGCTGTACCTGGTCTTCAACGAGGGTTACACCGCCAGCTCGGGTGAATCGCTGCAGCGAGTGGATCTCTCCGCCGAGGCGATCCGGCTCACCCGGCAGGTGCACGAGCGCCTTCCGGGCGACGGCGAGGTGGCCGGACTGCTGGCGCTGATGCTGCTCACCGACGCGCGCCGCGCCGCCCGCACCGATGCCGAGGGCAACCTCGTGCCGCTGACCGAGCAGGACCGCGGCAAGTGGGACCGCGCGTTGATTCACGAAGGCACCGAACTCGTCACCCGTACGCTCGAGCGGGCCGGCCGGCCAGGGCCGTACCAGCTCCAGGCCGCGATCGCCGCGCTGCACGACGAGGCCACGCGCGCCGAGGACACCGACTGGTTCCAGATCCTCGGGCTGTACGAATTGCTCGCGGCGATCGCCCCGGGCCCGGTGGTCGCGCTCAACCGGGTCGTCGCCTACGCGGAGGTCCACGGCCCGGCGGCGGGCCTGCGCGAGCTCGCGGAACTACCCGGCAGCTATCGCGTGGACGCCGTCCGGGCGCATCTGCTGGAGCGAATGGGCGATCTCGCCGGGGCGATCGCGGCGTACCGGCTCGCTGCCCGGGCCACGCTCAGCCTGGCCGAGCAGCGCTATCTGCTCGCAAGAGCCGACCAGCTCGCCTGATTCCGTCCGTAGCGGCGCGAAACGCTCAGGACAGCGCGCAAGAGGTCTCCGGAGATTACGGACCGGTAACGAAGACCGGTCGACTGAACCGGTTTGGGTTCCCATGCTGAACCGGTTCGGTGAGGATGGCCGGACCCGTTCCCCGCCGGTCGGGGAGCTGTCACGATCAAGGAGTTCGACGTGAGACTGCGCTCGCTTATCGCCGCGGCAGCGGTGTCCGCACTGGGGATCAGCCTCACCGCGTGCGGCGGTGACGACGGTGGAGGAGGCTCCGGCGAGGGCACCCTCACCTACTGGGCCAGTAACCAGGGCACCAGCCTCGACCACGACAAGCAGGTGCTGACGCCTGTGCTGGAGAAGTTCACCGCCGAGACCGGGGTGAAGGTGAACCTCGAGGTGATCGGCTGGAACGACCTGCAGACCCGGATCCAGACCGCGATCACCTCCGGCCAGGCGCCGGACGTGGTCAACATCGGCAATACCTGGGCCGCGTCGCTGCAGGCCACCGAGGCCTTCCTGCCGTTCGACGACGAGGCGATGAACGCGATCGGCGGCAAGGACAAGTTCATCGACACCGCCCTCGCGACCGGTGGTGCCGCGGGCAAGCCGCCGACGTCGGTACCGCTCTACGGTCTCGCCTACGGCCTGTACTACAACAAGGCGATGTTCGCCGCGGCCGGACTGCAGCCGCCGACGACCTGGGAAGAGATGGTCGCCGCCGCGAAGAAGCTGACGAACCCGGCCAAGAAGGTGTACGGCATGGCGCTGGCCGCCGGCAGCTACACCGAGAACGTGCACTTCGCCTTCATCAACGGCGCGCAGAACGGCGCCGAGTGGTTCAACGCCGAGGGCAAGCCGACGTTCACCGAGGAGGGCAACGTCCAGGGCGTACTGCGCTATCTCGACCTGATGCAGAAGGACAAGGTCGCGAACACCTCCAACGCGCAGTACGACAACGGCACCAAGGCGGTCAACGACTTCGCCACCGGCAAGGTCGCGATGGTGCTGAACCAGAACAACGCCGCCTCCTCGATCGTCGCCAACGGCATGAAGAGCAGCGAGTACGGCGTGGTGGCCTTCCCGTCGCCGGCCGGCGGCAAGCAGGTCGCCTCGCATGTGGCGGGTATCAACCTGTCGATCTTCCAGAACACGAAGAACAAGGACGCGGCGCTGAAGTTCGTCAAGTACATGACGGATCCGGCCACCCAGAAGACGCTGGGCAAGCCGTTCGCCTCGCTGCCGGTACTGAAGAACGAGACGCCGGTGTTCACCGACAACCCGGTCGAGGCGAAGATTTTCCAGGACATCTACGCCACCAAGTCCAAGCCGCTGCCGCTGGTACCGGCCGAGGACCAGTACGAGAGCACGGTCGGTAAGGCCATGAACGCGATGTTCGCCAAGATCGCCACCGGGGGCACGGTGACCGCCGACGATGTCCGGGCTGCCCTCAAAGATGCCCAGGACCAGGTGACGGCGGGCGGCTGATGGCTGTCGCCGTCCAGGAATCCACACGGCGGCGGGGGTCGCGCGCGCGACCCCCGCGCCAGCCCGGGCAGAAGAGCTGGCTGCCGTACCTGTTGCTGGCACCCGCCGTCCTGCTGGAACTGCTGATCCACATCATTCCGATGTTCGTCGGCATCTGGATGAGCTTCGTCAAGCTGACCAAGTTCTTCATCGCGAACTGGTCGGCCGCGCCCTGGGCCGGCTTCAACAACTACCGCATCGCGGTCGATCTCAACGGCACGGTCGGCCAGGGCCTGTTGCGCTCGTTCCTGGTCACGATCGCGTTCTCGCTGCTGACGGTGTCGATCTCGTGGCTGCTGGGCATGGCCGCCGCGGTCGCGCTCCAGCCGGTCTTTCGTGGCCGGAGCTTCATGCGCACTTTGTTCCTGATTCCGTACGCGCTGCCCGCGTACGCCGGCATCCTGACCTGGAACTTCATGTTGCAGCGGGACACCGGGATGGTGAACCACGTGCTGGTCGACAACCTCGGCCTGATGTCGGACCGGCCGTTCTGGCTGCTCGGCGGCAACGCGCTCACGTCGCTGGTGACGGTGGCGGTCTGGCGCCTTTGGCCGTTCGCCTTCCTGACCTTGATGGCGGGCCTGCAGAGCATTCCGCGTGACGTGTACGAAGCGGCGTCGGTGGATGGCGCCGGCTCGGTCCGGCAGTGGCGCAACATCACGCTGCCGTCCTTGCGGCCGGTCAACCTGGTGCTGGTTCTCGTGTTGTTCCTGTGGACCTTCAGCGACTTCAACACGCCGTACGTGCTGTTCGGCACGGCACAGCCGCCGAAGGGTGACCTGATCACCTTCCACATCTACAACGCGTCCTTCCTGACGTGGAACTTCGGCTCGGGTGCGGCCATGTCCGTGCTGCTGTTGCTGTTCCTGCTTGTCGTCACGATCGGCTATCTCGTCATCACGAACCGGAGGTCGCGTCGTGCGTGACACCACAGGATTCAAGATCTACCGCGCGGTCGTGCTGACCGTGCTGGGCGTCTTCACCGTCATTCCGCTGTACGTGATGGCGACCTCCTCGCTCAAACCGCTGAGCGACGTACAAGGCGCCTTCGAGTGGTGGCCGAGCAATCTGACGGTGGAACCGTTTTTCGAGATGTGGCGCACGGTGCCGTTGGCGCGCTACTTCGTGAACAGCACGATCGTGGCCGTGGTCGCGACCGTGCTCAGTGTGGCGGTCGCGATCCTGGCGGCGTTCGCGGTCTCGCGCTTCCGCTTCCGCGGCCGGGGCACGTTCACCACCTCGGTGCTGTCCACGCAGATGTTCCCGGGCGTGCTGTTCCTGTTGCCGTTGTTCCTGATCTCGTCAACATCAACAACTCGATCGGGCTGCAGCTGGTCGGCACCCGGATCGGGCTGATCGTCACCTATCTGACCTTCAGCCTGCCGTTCTCGATCTGGATGCTGGTCGGCTACTTCGACAGCATTCCGCGCGAGCTCGACGAAGCCGCCCTGGTGGACGGTTGCGGGCCGCTCGGCGCGCTCGGGCGGGTGGTGCTGCCCGCGGCCCGTCCAGGTGTCATCGCGGTCGCGATCTACTCGTTCATGACGGCCTGGGGTGAAGTCCTGTTCGCCTCGGTGATGACGACGGAGGCCAACCGCACGTTGTCGGTCGGCCTGCGCCAGTACTCCACCCAGACCAACGTCTACTGGAACCAGATCATGGCGGCGGCTCTCGTCGTCAGCATCCCGGTCGTCATCGGCTTCCTGCTCGCCCAGCGCCACTTTGTGGCCGGAGTGACCGCTGGAGCGGTGAAGTAAGGCGCCGGGCCGGGGTCACCCGGTGCAGGTGGACGACCAGGTCGTACGAGCGGCCGAGCGCGATCAGGTTGTCCGGGTCGGGATAAGCCGTGCCGACGTCGCGGGTGGGCCTCGTTTTGTCGAGCCACCCGCGCGCGGCGGCGGGCGCCGTACGGGTGTCGATCAGGAAGTCGCGGTACCGGACCTGGTCGAGGGTGTGCTCGTTGTATCCGGCCGGCGCGGGGCCGAGGTGGAATTCCTTCCAGGCGCCGGTTTCGTCCTGCGCGTTGAAACCGCCCTGGTAATACGACATGCCGATGTTGACGTACTTGCGGCCGAGCTGGTCCCGGAGGAACGCGCCCTGCAGTTTCGGGTAGTAGCGATCGGGGCTGACGTAACCGACATGTCCGTTGTGCGCCGAGAGCACGACCTTGTCCCCGGTGTACCGATGCCACCACGCCGTGTTCTCCGCCATCGTGCGATCGCGGAACAGCATCGCGCGCGGCGCCTCCTCCTCAGGCCGGGTGAAGTCGAAAGCCAGCAGGTGCAGGGTTTGCGCGATGACCAGGGCATTCTGAACGGCCCACTCGTTGCGGGACGCTCGCGCCAACTTGCGGTGCATCGAAGCGGCTTCCGCGGCTACAGCCTTGCGCTCCGCCAGCGGCCGCTCAATGTACGCGTTGCGCCAGGCCTCGGGCTCCGTCGTTGCGAGCCGCAGCCGGGCCTGCAGCCGCTGGTATGCCGCAAGCAGCGCGGGGTGTTCCTGGCCGAGATGGCCGGTCACTTCGGCGAACACGGGGTTACCCGGATAGACCGGGTCGTTGCCCATGAACCGCAACTTGTCCCGATGGCTGCGGTTGTACGCGCGCATCCACTTCAGCAGGTCGACGTACTCCTGGGTCGCCCAGACGGCGTCCTCCGCGCGCAGGATGGCCGCGGGATCGCCCTTGCCGGTCAGGACGTACTCGTTCAGGCGGAGCCCAGTACTCCAGGCGATCTCGAGGGAGAAGGTCCGGAACCCCTTGCGCTCCACGAGCTGACGGAAGATCCGGTGCTTCAGCGTGAAGAACTCGTGACTGCTGTGCGTGGCCTCCCCGACACCAACGACCGAAGCCTGGCCGATCGCGCGTTCCAGGCCGCGCAGATCGGCGGCCCGGGCGAACGGTTCGGTGCTCCGGATCGGCTGCGCGTGGCGATTCAGCGCGCGCACCGGATCATCGCTGGGAGTCGAGGCCTGCGCGGGTGCGGCGACCAGGCTCAGCGAGAGCAGGGTCAAACCGGCGGCGACAAGGCACCGGGTGACGGACATGGACAACCTCCGGGTCGATCTAGCGGAATCGGCTAGACCAGCCTGGTCGGCTCACCGCTGGTGCGCGGTAGCGCCGGCGCCCGAAAACGGTCGCGTGCGCGCCACCGTGGCGTCATAGAGTGCGGCCGTGACCGATACGACAAAAACCGCGCTGGTACTGATCGACCTGATGCCTCGCATCGTGGCCCTGCCGACCGGCCCGTACGACGGAACCGCCGTGCTCGCGCGCTGCGTGGAACTCGCGGACGCCACCCGTGCCGCAGGCGGGTTGATCGTCTGGGTGCGGGTCGAGCGGCCCGGCGTCGACGTACAGCCGGAGGGCAGCGAACTGGCGGTTGAGCCCGCCGAGGGCGATCTCGTCATCGTGAAGCGCACGCTCGGCGCCTTCCACCACACCGGCCTGGACGAGGCGCTGCGCGAGCGCGGTATCGAGACCGTCGTGCTCGCGGGTATCGCGACGAACTTCGGTGTCGAGTCCACCGGGCGCATCGCCGACGAACACGACTACGCGGTGGTTTTCGTGGCGGACGCCATGACCGGCCTCGACGCCCACGCGCACGAGTTCGCCGTGGACTACATGTTCCCCAAGCTCGGCACCGTCACCACCACCGCGGCCTACCTAGAGAACCTGTGAGCCTCAAAAACCTGTGAGGCCCTCACCCCAACGGGGCAAGGGCCTCACAGGCTCCTAGTAGTGATCAGTCATTGCAGGCCACGGGGGCCTCGAAATGACCCGGAGTGGTCGGATAGGCCGGGCCTACCGCGTGGGTGTTGAAGTCCGGGTTGTAGGCGAAGGCCAGTTCCCGGTACGCCGAGGTGCCGGCGGTGGTCACGTCGGTCGTCGCGCGACCGGCGCCTGAACCCCAGGCGAGCAGGTTGATGAAGTCCTTCATCGCCGGGGAGTGCTGCCGTACGTCATTGAAGCCGCCGTACGCCGCGTTGCAGTGGGTGTAGAGGTTGAACGCGCCGTTCCAGTCGATCAGCCGGTCACCCGGGTTGGGACCGTTCTGCGCCACATCCGCCTGCATCACGTCGCGATCCCAGCCACCGTAGATCCAGTCCGTGCCCTGGTGGTGGTTGTTGTTCTTCAGCGTTTCCGGATCGGCCGTGTCGTCGGACTTGTTGGTCAGCTCGAACCACAGGCACGGGTCGACCGTGACCGAACCGGTGGTGACCGGCCAGTCGCCGGGCGCACAGTCACCCGGGTAGGCACCCCGCGGGTTGAAGTCGAGCAGATCCGAACCGATCACGTCCTGCTTGGCCGGATCCGACTCGCCCACGCCACCGAAGATGTGGTCGATGAACCGGTCGTTGGTACCGCGCGAGTCCGGATCGAACACGCCGTTGGTGAGACAGTCCGGCGTGGCCGCGTCGAGGACCGGGTCGCAACCCTTACCGCCCCAGAGCACGTCTTCACCGTCGGCGCCGAACACCTGGTCGCCGCCGCTGTCGCCGTTGGCCAGGTCGTCCCCGTACCCGGCGTGAATGTTGTCCGCGTCCGCGCCACCCCGGATCTGGTCCCGGCCACCGGTGGTGATGCCGTCGTGCGGCATCTCCGCGCTGGTCGCGGACCCGATCCACTGGTCGCCGTCGACGTCGTGCTCCAGGTCGACCCGCCGGTCGTAGGCCCCGCGCCGGAACCCGACGTAGGTCTCGGCCGGTGGCGAGTTCAGGCTGAAGGTGAACTGTGCCGGGTTGTCCCCGGTGTCGAGCCGCTGGTTCACCACGCCACCACGGTCACCCAGGATGGCGTCCTCGCCGTTCTCCCCGAACAGCTTGTCGTTGCCGAGTTCGCCGTACAGGTCGTCGTTGTCGGCGCCGCCCAGGATCAGGTCGTCACCGTCCTGACCCCAGATACCGTCGTCGCCGGCCTCGCCGTACACCTTGTCGTTGCCGAAGGCCCCTACTGCTTCACAGGTCGCCTGCGCCTCGGTGCAGAAGCGCGTGCTCGGCTCGCTGAAGTCGGGGTCGTGCGTGCGGGAGACGGTCGCCCCGGCCGGCGGGGTGCCGTTCGGATAGCGATCGGCGTAGACCTTCTCCACCCGGGCACCCGGCGCGCCCGTGACCGTGCGCACCAGGGTGCCGTTGTCGGCGAGTACGACGTCCGCGGCGCCGTCGGCCTCGATCGTGTCACCGGTGTCGCGGAAGCCCTTGGCGGAGCTACCACCGATCAGGTCGTCCTGACCGTCCGGCGTGAGCGCGCCTTCGAGCACGGCCGCCGCGCTCGCGTCACCGGGCCAGCCCGGGTCGGCCAGCGGAGCCACCGTGGTCAGCTCCGAGTCCCCCGCGAGCGACAGGTCGCCCCGGAGTACGTCGGCGCCACCGTTGCCCTCGGCGTAGTCGGCACCGCTGCCGCCGGAGACGAAGTCGCCGCCATCTTGACCCCAGATGATGTCGACGCCCGCACCACCGGACAACCGGTCGGCGCCGAAGCGGTCCGCGGCCGGCAGTGCGGCCAGGTCGTACCGCTCGACGATCCGGCCGGCCATCAGTTCACCCGGCTCGGTGCCGAGGCGGACCGTGGCCCGCGTCGGGGTCTGGCCGGCGCCTGGGCGCAGTACCTGACCGTTGTCACCGGCAACCACATCGTCACCGGGTCCACCGAAGACCGCGTCGGCCGTGTCACGCTGCCCGGTCCGGGTCGCGCCCGCTCCGGCCAACGGGGTCGAGCTGCCGCCGACGAGGTCGTCATCGGCCAGGTCACCCTCGACCCAGTCGCTGCCCTGACCACCCTCGACGTAGTCGTCCTGGTCGTCACCCTTGGCCCGGTCTTCACCGTCCTGGCCGTAGAGCACGTCCTGGCCGTCACCACCCGACATCTGGTCGTTGCCGGAGGTCGCGGCCGCCGGGTTCAGACCGAGGTCGAGCAGGGTCACGGTGTGCCCCAGCGCGAAGCCGCGGTTGCGGGTCACCGGCGTGGTCGCGGCCGGATCGCTGGTCAGCCCCAGGATGGCGTTGTCGCCTGCCAGCAGGTCGGGTCCGGCGTCACCGAACAACTGGTCACCGGTGTCCGGACGGCCGATGCCGTCCGACGCCTGCTGGAACGAACCACCCACGATGGCGTCCTCACCATCGTTGCCGTGCACGACGTCTGCCGCGTTGTTGCCCTCCAGGTGGTCGTTGCCGCCGTTGCCGTTGACCTGGTCGGCGCCGAGACCGCCGTACGCCGTGTCGTGGCCGTCGCCGCCGTGAATGCGGTCGCCGGTTCCGGCCGCGGCCGTCTCGCCGTCGAGGTCGAACGGAATCGCCGCGGCGTCCGCCCCGGTCTCCGGGTTGTCCACCGTGCCGTTGTCGCCGATCAACCTGTCCTGGCCGAGATCGCCGTACAGGTCGTCGTTTCCGGTGTCGGTCCGGCCTGCCGCCCGGGTGCCGCCGTAGATCAGGTCGTCACCCGCGCCGCCGGTCGCCCAGTCGGCGCCGTTGTTGCCCTCGATCACATCCGCCTCGGTGCCGCCGTACGCGACGTCGTTGCCGGTGTTGCCGAAGACGTAGTCCACTCCGGCGTCGCCGTACAGGATGTCGGCGTCCTTGCCGCCCCAGAGGTGATCCTTGTCACCGCCACCGCGCAGTGTGTCCTTGCCTTCCTGGCCACAGGCCAGGTCGTTGCCGCCGAACAGCTCGGCCAGGTCGTTCGCACCACCCGCGGAGACCGTGTCGATACCGGCACCACCGAGGATCCGGTCGTTACCGTCGCCGTCGGCCTCGCTGCTGCTCTCACCGACCGGGTCCGAGGTGACCGGCTCGCCCGGCTTGCACAGCTCGCCGTCGATCCGCTTGTCACCGAAGATCTTCGCCGGGCCGTCACCACCGATCACGTGGTCGTCGCCGAGGCCACCGACCAGGGTCTTGGCGTTGGACGCCACCCCGGCCGGTAGTGGCAGCTTGGTCACCAGCCGGCGCGGACCGAAGTTCACGCCGTCGATGATGTCGGCACCGGTGTTCGGGCCGACCTGGGCCGGTTCGGCGATGACGTAGTCCTGACCGGGCCCGCCGTACACCTCGTCGGTGCCGAAGCCGCCGAGCAGGATGTCGTCGTTCGAGCCACCGAGCAGACGGGCCGTCTGGTCACCTTGGGAATGGCTGGTGATCAGGTCGATACCCGTGCTGCCCCAGACCTTGTCGCTGCCGAGGCCGGTGTCGACAGTGTTGGTCGCGCCGGTGTCGGCCGGGCCGTCCTCGTCCACGCCGAACTCGGTCTCGGCCGCGGTGAAGATGCGGTCCGCGTTCGAGCCGCCGGAGATCCGGTCGTTACCGGCGTCACCGATCAAGGTGTTGATCCCGGCCGGCAGGGTGCCGTCCGGACGGTCGGTCGCCACCGAGATGGTGTCGCCACCGGCGTTGCCGCGGGCCTTGTTCTTGCCCAGGCCGACACCGATCGTGTCGTCACCGGTGTTGCTGCCCTGCGGCTGGCCGGTCGGATCCGCGATCGACTCCCAGTCGAAGACGCCGGCGAGATCCTTGGTACCACCCTTGTCCTGCTCGTTGTGCGTGACCTTGCGGGCCTTGGTCGCGGTGCCGAGCGAGGCGTCACCCGCGACCAGGTTGTCACCGTTGCCGACGGTGATGGTGTCCTTGCCGGCACCACCGGCGACCATCGCTTTCGAGCCGGGCCCACCGGTGTCCCCGGTGACGATGATGTCGTCGCCGCCGCGGCCGTCGACGTACGACAGGCCCCGTCCGGTGGTGATCACGTCGGCCGCGTCGCCGCCGATCGCGACGGCCTCCTTGTCGAAGATGGCCGGGCTGTTGCCCGCGTTCGTACCGGTCTCCTTCTTGCCGTCACCGATGAAGGTGATGTTCATCGGCTTGGTGTAACCGGAGCCGTCCACCACGACCCGCTTCAGGTTCGGGTCGAGGTACTCGCGGCGTTCGCCGAGCATCTCCACCGCGAAACCGTCGAAGGCCGCGTTGGTACCGGCCTCGTCACCGGGCTTCTGCGCGTAGTGCAGCGAGATCACCTTGACGGTGTCCTTCTCCACCGCCGCTTCGTCGTTGCCCCAGGGCGAGCCGCGTTGCGCGTTCTTGCCGAACTGGCCGGCGTAGACCACGAGCGTGTCGTCGACCGTGCCACCGAGTTTCGGCGGTGGCGGTTCACAGTCCGGTGAGACCGAGAAGTCGAGCAGCGTCACGTCGGCCAGCGTGAAGCTGAACGACACCGAGAAGATGCTCACGCCGATCGTGATGTAGACCCGCAGGAACAGCGACAGCTTGCCGCTGACCGTGAACAGGCACAGCGGGTTGTTCAGGGCCGCGTGCAGGAACTCGCTGACCCGGAACTTGCCGTCGTCATTCGGGTCGTTCCAGTAGAACCCGATCGTCAGGCGCAGTCCGCCCTCGATGCCGACCGTGATGATGACCGCGCTGACCGCTGCCCCCGCGGCGATCTCACCGGTCAGCTTGACCACCGGAATCGGCGTACCGGAGTTGTCGACGGTCTTGAAGAACAGCCCGTCGAGTACGTCGATCGCGCCCACCGGCGTACCGTTCTGGGCCGCCTCGACCGCGTTGCGAATGCCGTAGGTGTCCAGGCCTGCCACGATGCGCAGGCTGACTTCGGCCGAACCGGCCAGGGTCACGAACACCGGCGGCGGTGCGTACACCGGGCCGAAGGCCTGCCGCCAGCTGAAGCCGAGCGTCAGCGGGCCCGAGTCGAACTCGACCAGGGTGATGTCGCCACCCATCAGCAGGTTGAACGCCGAAGCCGGGTTCTCCAGGATCGGGAAGGTGATCCCGGACTTCTCCGCGTCACCCTCGTTCGGTGCCAGGCCGGTACCACCGAAGATCGGGTTCTGCGCGGCGCTCGCGTGCTCGTTCTTGTCGTTCAGGCCGGTCTTCACCTCGTTGGCCGACTTCGCGTTCGGCGTGCCCTCGTACATCTTGTCCGCGGTCGTCGGCGAGTTGCTGGTGTTCAGCGCCTTCTCACCGGAGATCTCGAACTCGCCCAGTGGCACGTAACAGTCGTTGGCCGCGTCCGGACTGCAACTGGGCAGCCGGTTGATGAACTCGATCACGGCCTTGATCGTGTCGACGAAGTCCAGCTTCGGCCCATCGGCCAGCGTGCTGAACGTCTTCGCCAGCGTCATCAAGGTGACGTCGTCACCACCGGCCATCCGGCTCAGATCGGACAGCACCGGAATCGGCGCGTACAGCGTGTCCATCACCGGCTGCAGCGGCCCGGTGACCCGCTTCATCTCCTTCACCACGTCGCCGAGCAGGCCCTCGAAGAAGGTGCCGGCGCTGATGCCGACTTCCTTGAAGGCGATGTACGGCGCCGTGGCTCCGTCCGGGGCCTGGTTATTGAACGACCACATCAGCTGGAAGTTCGCCCGGATGCCGGGGAAGGCCGAGTCGACCTGCGCCTCGACGATCCAGTCCAGGTGGAACGCCCCGCTGAGCGAGATCCCGAACAGGTCGCCACCCGAACCGAGGTCCGCGAACTTGATCTTCGCGTCCTCGTCCGCCGTACAGGCCGGCTCGTCGCCCTTGAAGCAGCTGTTCTCGCCCGGGGCCTTCAGGTCGATCTGGAAGGCGCCCGCGAACAACGGCTTGGTCGGGTCGTGCGTACCACCGGTTGCCTTGTCCACATTGATCTTGATGAAGGCCAGTTCGGCCACCATCGTGTCGGGCAGATCGAAGGCCAGCCCCACCTGGAGCTCGGCCCGCGCCTTGTTGTCCGCGCCCCAGCCGTCGTGGGTGTTGACGAAAAAGCCGTCGGTCTTGTTCAGCCCGAGCTTGAAGTGCAGGGCGAAACCGGCGTCGACGGTGATGCCTTCGGTGCCGTCCTTGCCCTGGCGCAGCGCCAGGCCCGGGATACCGATGTCGAGCGGCAGGCTGGTGTGGAAGCAGGGCTTCGGCGCACCGGTGTTCTCACAACCCTTGGCCGGGCTGACGTTGCCGCGCTGAGCGGTGAACTCCAGGAAGACCCCGGCGATGTCGTTCAGACCGCAGACGGCCAGATCGGGCTGCTGGGTCGCCGCGGTGTAGTCCGAGGCGGTGTCGCCCTTGTCGTCGTGCACCAAGACGTTGCCGAGCTTCTTGATCAGCTTGAAGCCGGTGTCGCCCGGAGCCTTGCGAAGCACCTTGTAGCCGGTCGCGTTCGGCACCGACGCCCAGGTGAGGTGGTTGAAGTTGGTGCCGTTCAGCGTGGCCGCGCCCTTGGTGGTCTGGCCTGCCGGACTGGGCACCGTGTCGTCGTTCGGTCCGTCACCCGTGCCTTGGTACGCGACGATCTGATACTCGTACGTCGCTGTGCCGACGTCGTCCGGGCTCTCCGCCACGGTGGGCGCGGCGGCCGGCGCGAGGGTCGCCGTACAGTCGAAGTCGACCGAGACCTCGGTGGCCGCGATCTGTACCTCGGCCAGCGCGGCAGCCAGCTTCGTGTTGATGAAGTCCTTGAACTCCTTGGAGTTCGCGGGACGGCCGCCACCGGGCAGTTCGTTCCAGATCGAGCTGCGCAGCTTGGTCCGCAGGTCGCCGATGAAGTCCGCGCCCTGTTGCAGGTCCTCGCCGATCAGCGGCAACTTGCCCTGGAAGCTCGCGGTCCGGAAGGCCTGCTCGATCGCCGCGAGATAACCCTCGAGGCCGTCGCCGAAGTTGCCGAAGTCGAGCAGCGCGTTCGCGAGCCGCGTACCGAGGTCAGCCGGGAGCTCGAGCTCCTTCTTGGCGTCGTCCGGGGCCGGCAGGTTGTCATCCAGGTCGACCAGGTCGGCCGGATTGGTCGAGTCGGGTACCCGCAGGGCGATCTGCCCGATCGGCACCCAGCCGTCGTCCGCGCCGGTGTTGTTCAGGAAGATCGGCAGGCTGCCGCACACCATCAGCGGCGTGTCCAGCGTCTCCCCGCACGAGACCGTGCCGTTACTGGCGTTGAAGTTCACGCCGACCGCCCCGAGGAAGTCGCTGAACGAGACCGGCGTATTCGCGGCCGCGCCGGACTTCGAAAGCGCGATGCTCAGATCCGCCTTCGCCTGGGCCTTCTCGGCCGCGGGCGCACCCGCGGCCGGATTGCCCAGCGCGATCGACAGCGGGCCGACCACACCTTGGACCGAGCCGTTGGTCAGCGTGGCCTTCGCGCCGATGCTGATCGACGAATCCTCCAGCACCTTGAGCGCGGCACCGTCGGCCGGTCCGTCACCAGGTGCGAGCGGAACCACCAGGCCCACCTTCACCCGGCCGGTCACGTCCACCTGGGCCAGTCCACTGGCCTGGGCCGCCGCGAACGTCTGGTCGGAGCCGTTCAGGTTGCCGAGCGAGAGCTTGATCGGCGCGGCCGCGCGGTAGTCGCGCTTCCAGTCGACGTCGAGCACCAGGTTCGGCTTGCCGTCGACCTCCAGGTAACGGAACTTCACGGCCTGCGTGCCGAGTGTCTCGTTCAGCAGCTTGACCGCGTCCTGGATGTTGTCCGGCGTGTTCGCCAGCAGGCGATCCGTCGCGTCGTCCAGTGCCGACCGCATCATGTACGGCGTTCCCGGGGCGGGCACCGACTCCCATGCCTTCGTCATCGTGAGCGACTTGCCGTTGGGCGCGACCGCCTTGACGATGCCGACCTGGGTCCCGACCACGATCGAGCGCCCGACCAGGTGCGGGCCGAAGAGATCGCCGTTGGCCTCACTCCGGTTGTTGTCCACCACCGTGTCGGCGCCGTACGAAACCCCCGCGCCGGCGTTGGACTCGTCGCTGACCAGCAGGTCGCGCAGGGACTTGCCGAGGCCCGGGATGTCCTTGTCGAACACACCGGAACCAGCGGTCGTGTTGGCCGAGGCGAGCTGCTTCGACAGGGTCTGCAGCGTCTTGATCAACGCGGTGAACAAGGCCTTCGGGTCGTCCGCGTCGAAGTCGAGCTTGAACACCTCGGACAGGTCACCGGTGTCCAGGGCGATCGTCGACGGATCGGTCAGGTCGCCCCACTTCGCGGTGAACTTCGTGGTCGCGCCGGCCGGCAGGAACTGCTCCGCCTCCGGCACCGCCACGGTCACATCGCCGTACGCGCGAACGTTCACGTCCACGTCGAGCAGCGCGGCGGGTGAATCCACCAGCTGCTTGAACAGTTCGGACAACCGCAGGTCGTGCTGGGCGTCACCTTGCTGCTTGAGTCCCATACTCAGCATGTGCCCGGTCGGCGTACCGGCCGCGCAGGTGTCGCCGAGCGAGGAGTTGCAGACCTTGAGCTGGCCGGTCAGCTTCACCTTGAAGTAGCCGGCGTTCGCGGTCAGGTCCACCGCGGTGTCGATCGGGAAGTCGGCCGAGAACAGCGACGACCCGGTCCGGATCATCATCCGGTCGGTGTTCAGCGGCAGCGACGGGATGACCGTGTCGAGTGCGCCGTTGGACTGGGTGAACGGGCAGGCCTTGGTGCTACCGAGGAACCCGATACAGGCGTTCCCGGTGCGCGCGTCCTGCAGGTCCAGCACCAGCGTGAGCGAGGCCTCGAACGACGGCTTGACCTTCGCGAAGGTCTGTTCGCTGTTCGCGTTCAGAATGCCCTGACCGCTGGAGTCGATCCGGTTCGCGAAGGTGACCGCGCCGATGTGCGGTTCCGATCCCGCGATCACGTACGGCGAGTTGGCCGGCGGCTTACCGCCGGCCCAGTCGGTCTTCAGCGTGATCGTACTGGCGTCGTTGCCGGCCACCTCGCCGGCCGACGTACCGGCGACAACACGACGGCCGACCCACTGGTTCGTCGTCCAGCCGGCTCCGGCCACGGTCAGCGTCTTCGTGTCGTACGTCGCGGTCGGGCCGGAGGCCTCGATGCTCACCGGGTCCAGATCGACGGCGGTGTCCGGCGCGAGCTTCTTCATCTTCAGGGTCAGGGCGAGCTTGCTGTTGGCGGCCTCCCAGACCAGACCGCTCAAGTCGATGTCCGAGGCGTCGTCGAGCTTCTTGAGCAGATCCTGCAGCGAGGTGAAGGTGGGTTTGCCCGCCTGCGCCGGATCGGTCACACCCGCGACGAACCCGGGCTGGCCGGGGGCGGGCACCGTGTTGGCGGCGAGGAACGCCTTCAGCACGTCGTTGATCCGGATCACGTCGGCCAGCGTGCCCTTCATGAACGGCAGATCCAGGTCACCGATCGTCGGCAGCGGACCGCCCTGGTCCGGGTCGTACTTCGCCTTCTGGATCGCGGTCAGAGACGCGACGATCTGGGCCAGGCCTTCGGCGAGGTCCTGCAGGCTCATGTTCTGGAACTTGCCGACGGTGGCGGCGAGATCCGGCGCCTCCACCACCGGGGCACCGACACCGATGTCGTTCCAGTTCACCTTCACGGTCGTACTGATGGCCGAGGGCAACGAAACCGGCACACCCGACGCGGCCGCGCCGAGCTGGAAGGTGGCGTGCACCGAGCCACGGGAGTCCGGGTCGGAGGCGTCGATCGGCTGCGAGCCCTGCGGGTCCAGCCCGACCGTGAACAATCCCTCGAGCGATCCCGCCTGCGCGAGTTCACCGTTGTTGCTGAAGAACAGCTTGCCGTCGTTGTCGGGGTCGCTGACGGTGCCGACCAGGTGCGCGTCAACGTCCAGGCTGGAACCGGTGAGCGACACCCCGAGTACGCCGATCGCGGCCTTGGCGGTCGCGTTGTCGATGCTCGCGTGCGCGTCGACGTCCAGGCGCGGCGTGCTGTCGGTCCGGACCAGGTAGACCTTGTCGTCGGCTCCACCGGTCCATACGACGCTCAGCGCCAGCCGCGACTTCAGCGCGAGCGTGACGCCGTCGGCCACGGACAGTTCCACCTTCGGCGTGGCGCTGGACAGCCGCAAATCCTGGCCGGTGACCGTGCGGTCCACCGTCGCCAGGATGTCGAGCTTCTTGCCCGCGCCGAGATCGCTCACCGTCGTCTTCAGGTGACCGGTCCGGCCGCCGTCGATCGTGATGTCCTTGTCGACCCCGAGATCACCGAAGTCCACGGCCGAGTCGAGCTCGTCCGTGACCGCCTTCAGGAACAGGTCGTTCAGGCCGAGCAGTCCCCCTGGACTGGCCGAGACCAGTGGTAAGGGTTCACCGAGTTTGTCGACCGAGGCCAGCCCGGAGGTCCAGGTGGCCAGGCTGTTCGGCGTACCGCCGGCACCCAGCAGGCCCAGCAGGTCGTCGACGCCGTTCTCGGCGGCCCGGGCGGGCTGCGCGGTGACGACGAGCATGCCCGCCAGCAGACTGACCGCCGCGACGACCGAAATCAGGCGCGACGAAACAAAGCGAAGAACCCCCATACGTTTCCACCCCCGCGGCCCCGGGCCCCCGCGACCCCCACGATCGCACTGAGGCGACCCCCCAGCCGCAAGGGAAAAGTAGACCCCGCCCAGGGTGTTGGCAATACTTCAAGCTGGCTTCCGCCCAAAAGGGTGACAGTCTGTTACCGGCTTCAGGCCCGTCGTCACGGGAAATTTCGCCGTTCGTCAGGGTGGCCCACAACGGGCTAAACTCCCGCAGCTGTGACGCCGTTCCCCGGCCGTAAACCGATCTTCGTCGATCCCAGCGGCCGCCGCCATCGCTCCGTCCGCCGCCTCGGTGCCCTCCTGGCCGTGCCCGCCGCCGGATACCTCGTGCTGCTCGCCAGCAGTCTGCTCGGTGGGCCCGCGCCGAACACCCCGTTCATCCCGCTCCCCGACGCCGTACGGCAGCTGTCGAAGCCGAAACCAGTCGTGACGCCGACCCCAGTGCCGGCTCGCACCGTCGAGCCGACGTCGCAGCCGTCGACCACTCCGACCGGGGTACCAACCTCGGCGGCAACCCGGCTTCCGGCCAGCGCGCGGCCGACCGCCGTACCGACCATCACTCCTCGCAGCCGCCCGTCCACGCCTGGCCAGACCAACCGGCCGACGACCTCGCCGACCAGTACGCCGACGACCGGCTCGAGCCCGACCACGACGCCCGGAACACGTGAACGCGGCAAGCCGACGGCTCCTCCCGGCCGGACCAAGTCGCCCGCGCGGCCCTGACCGATGGCTGCACGAAGATCGCGGCACGGCCGGGACGTCGCGCTGCGCACGCATTGGGTCGTCCTGACGATCCTGCTGGTCTGCCTCGCGGGAGCCCTGTTGCTACAGGGATACACCCAGCACCTGTTCGGCACGGCGCCTGACGGTGAGGCGCCACCGCGATCCTCGGCCAAGGCCGTGCCGCGAGAGATCTCGGCCGGTGGCCCGATCATCGACGCGGCGGGCACGAAGCACCGTTCGGCCCGGCCGAAGCCCCGCACGATCGCCCTGACCTTCGACGACGGGCCGGATCCGGTCTGGACGCCGAAAGTGCTCGACCTACTGCGGGCCCACAAAGTGCGGGCGACCTTCTTCGTGGTCGGCACGGAGGTTGCGAAACATCCCACGCTGACCCGGCGGATCGTCGCCGAGGGCCACGAACTGGGTGTGCACACGTTCACCCATGCGGATCTCGCCACCCTGCCGGACTGGCGCCGGTCCCTGGAACTGCGGCAGAGCCAGCTCATCCTGGCGGGCGCGGCCGGGATCAGCACTCCGCTGCTGCGACCGCCGTACTCCTCCAGCGCGAACGCCGTGGCCGATCCGGATTGGACCGCCATTCAACGGGCCCGCGCCGAGGGCTATCTGACGGTTCTCAGCACGCAGGACAGCGAGGACTGGCGCCGGCCCGGCGTCAACCGGATCGTCGCCAACTCGACGCCGAAAGGCCGCAACGGGCAGATTCTGCTCATGCACGACGCCGGTGGCGATCGCACCCAGACGCTGGCCGCGCTCGAACGGCTGATCCCGCAGCTGAGCCGCAAGGGCTTCCGGTTCACCACCGTGAGCGAGTCCGTCGGCCTGGCCAAGCCGATGCAGCCGGCCACCACCTCCGAGCGGTGGCGAGGGCTCGCGGTGATCGGCGCGATCCGGCTCAGTGACGTGACGCTGACGATCATCACCTGGCTGCTGTACGCCGCCGGTGCGCTCAGCGTGCTGCGGGCCATCGCCGTACTGGTCGCGGCCAGGCGCCATGCCCGGGGCCGAACCAGCCTGGAGTGGGGCCCAGCGGTGACCCAACCGGTGACCGTCATCGTGCCGGCGTACAACGAATCCGCCGGCATCGAGGCCGCGGTCCGCTCGCTGGTGGCCTCGGACCATCCGGTCGAGGTGATCGTGGTCGATGACGGATCGTCCGACGGCACCGCCGACCTGGTCGAGTCGCTGGGGCTGCCCGGTGTGCGGGTGATCCGGCAGCCGAACGCCGGCAAACCCGCCGCTCTGAACACCGGCCTGCAGGCGGCGTCGTACGAGCTGGTCGTGATGGTGGACGGCGACACCGTGTTCGAGCCGGACGCCGTCCGGATGCTGATCCAGCCGTTCGCGGATCCGCGGGTGGGCGCCGTCTCGGGCAACGCCAAGGTCGGCAACCGCCGCGGCCTGCTCGGCCGCTGGCAGCACATCGAGTACGTCGTGGGGTTCAACCTCGACCGGCGCTTGTTCGACCTGGCCGAGTGCATGCCGACCGTGCCCGGCGCCGTGGGCGGATTCCGCCGCAGCGCGCTGCTGCGGATCGGCGGGGTCAGCGACGTGACGCTGGCCGAGGACACCGATCTCACGATGGCTCTGTGCCGGGATGGCTGGCGGGTCGTCTACGAGGAGCGCGCCAAGGCCTGGACGGAGGCCCCGGCCTCGCTCAGTGCGCTCTGGCGGCAGCGCTACCGCTGGTGTTACGGCACTCTGCAGGCGATGTGGAAGCACCGTGGGGCGCTCGTCCAGCGCGGTCCCGCGGGCAAGCTCGGCCGGCGCGGCCTGGGTTACCTGCTGCTGTTCCAGGTCCTACTGCCGCTGCTGGCGCCGGTGGTGGACGTGTTCGCCTTGTACGGTCTGGTGTTCCTCGACCCGGTCCGGATCATCGGCCTGTGGCTGGCGTTCCTCGGCCTGCAGGCCGCGATGGGGTTCTACGCGTTCCGGCTGGACGGCGAGCGGCCCGGTCCGTTGTGGAGTCTTCCACTGCAGCAATTCGTTTACCGCCAGCTGATGTATCTCGTAGTTATTCAATCGGTTTTCACCGCACTGGCCGGTTCCCGCCTGCGCTGGCAGCGCATGGAGCGGTACGGCAGCCTGGAAGTGCCCGCCGGGACCACCTGACGGACCGAAGGTTTTCCCTAGATTTTACAGAGGAACGAGACGATCGCTTCCGGAACAGCGAAATTTTGCGCACTATTCCGGGCAATCGGCCGCCCGCCCAGTCGCGGCCACGATCCCCTGAGGAGCGCTTCGATGCGATCTCTCATCACCCGTCCCCGCGCGCTGGCAGTGGTGCTCACCGGCACCGCGCTCGCGTTCAGCCCGCTCGGCGGTAGCGCCTCGGCCCGGCTGCCCGTCGACGAACTGCGCAGCCTGAACTGCGTCACCCCGGCGGAGACCGGCTCGGCCGCCAAGGGTGGCCGCGGCGCCGACCACCGCGAGATGTCCGCCGCCGAACAGCGCGCGGTCGAAGCCCGCACGGCCCAGATCCTGAAGGCCAAGGCGGCCCGCGGCATCGCCGTACCGAAGGGTGCCCTGGCGGCTGCCAGCGTGCCGGTCTACGTGCACGTGATGCGCGACGCGGCCGGCAACGGCGACGTCACCGACACCCAGATCGCCCAGCAGATGGACGTGCTGAACAAGACCTTCGCCGGTGGGGAATCCGCCTCCGCGGCGAACACCGGCTTCACGTTCAACCTGGTCGCCACGTACCGGTACAACAACACCAACTGGCACAAGGACAAGCAGAGCGCGACCTACCGCAAGCAGACCCGCAAGGGCGGCGCCAACGCGCTGAACATCTGGCTGGTCAACTTCAGCTACCTCGGTATCGCCACCTTCCCGTGGGACTACAGCCGCAACCCGGGCGTCGACGGCATCCGGGTGCAGTACACCTCGCTGCCGGGTGGCACCGCCACGAACTACAACCTCGGTGAGACCGCGACCCACGAGGCCGGCCACTGGTTCGGGCTCTACCACACCTTCCAGGGCGGTTGCACGGCCACGAACGACGAGGTCGCCGACACCCCGGCGCAGAGCAGCTCGACCAACGGCTGCCCGGTCGGCCGCGACTCGTGCTCGCTGCCGGGCCTGGACCCGATCCACAACTACATGGATTACTCGTACGACTCCTGCTACAACCAGTTCAGTCCGGGCCAGAGCACCCGGATCAGCAACATGTGGACGGCCTACCGCGCCTGACCACCCCTGACCGAACCGGCCCGGCATTCCCCCCAGAATGCCGGGCCGCTTCGCGTCCTGTTCCGTCTGTTCCGTCTGTTCCGTCTGTTCCGTCTGTTCCGTCTGTGCCGTCTGACCGCCTCGTCGGCTCGTCGCCACGTCGAATCTCGCCGGTCGCTGGTTCGGCGAGATTCGCTGCTTTGCCCCGCACGGGTTCCTGGCAGAGGCAACGGGCTCCTCGCAGGGGGACCGGGGTCCTGGCAGAGCCAACGGGGTCCTCGCAGAGGTAATAACCCCTGCTCAGACGCCGTTTGGGATGCTCGGCTCCCGCGAGGTGTCCCCAGTGAGCCCGTTCGTCAGCTGTTCCTGCCCGACGCGCTCGGCGTCTCTGCTGTACCGAGCGAGGCGGCTCGGCGCGCCAGCCGGTACGCCGTACGGCTAATGCCGACCTCCCCCGTCGCGCCCGCCGTTCGGCGGTCAGCGGCGGGGCCAGGTGGACAGGAGGTCGCGGGCGGCTCGGTGGGCGACCTTGGTGGCGTCGGGAATCGCGGCCACCTGCTGGCTGACCAGGGCGCCTTCGTGGAGCAGTAGCAGGCGGTCCGCGAGTTCGGCCGGCCGGCGAAAGCCGCCACGCTTGGCCTGGGCGGCGAACTCGTCGCGCATCCAGCGTTTCTGGCCGACGATCAGTGGCATGGCGGGATGATCCGACTCGGCGAGTTCCGCCGCCGCGTTGAGAAAGCCACAACCGCGTTGGTGGTCGGCCACCCAGTCGGTCAAGGCGGCGAACAGGGCGAGAATGACCTGCTCCGGTTCGGTCGCGCGGCGCTGGCGCAACTGCTCATCGAGGAAATCGTGCCAGCGTTGGTCCCGGCGCTGCAGGTAGGCCGCGATCAGGTTGTCCTTGGAGCCGAACCGGTCGTACAGGGTCTTCTTCGTCACCCCCGCGGCAGCGGCGATCGCGTCCACGCCGACCGTGCGAATGCCTTCTGTATAGAAGAGATCGGCGGCCGCGGCAAGAATTCGCTCCGCGGCCGGCGTCTGGGCGATCGGAATGGCCGGCTGGGGCCGCCCGACGCACCAGGGCAGCTGTCTCGGCTGCTGGGAAAACATACTGCGAGTATACCGACCGGTATGGTTACGTGGGCGGCATGACGACTTTGTCCGCACCACCTGTCCGTCGTACCGGCCTGCTGGCGGTCGGAGCCGGCACGGGGTTTGTGGTGTTCTGGAGTTCCGGCTTCATCGGTGCCCGCTGGGGAACGGACAACGGCGAGGTCTTCAACCTGCTGGCCTGGCGCTACCTGGTCGCCGCCACGATCGGCCTTGCCGTACTCGCCTGGCGACGGCCGCGGATCGCGCGAGCCGACCTGATCACCCAGGTGCTGATGGCGCTGTTCAGCCAGTGCGCCTATCTCGGTCTGATCTTCAGCGGGGTGGATCAAGGCGTGCCCGCGGGCATCACCGCGCTCATCGGCGCGCTCCAGCCGATTCTGGTGGCCACCGTGGCCGGGCCCTTGCTCGGTGAACGCGTCGGCCACTGGCAGTGGGTCGGTCTGGTGCTCGGGGTCGGCGGTGTCGGCCTAGTGGTCGCTGGCGATCTCGGCGCGGGACATGCGGCGCCGGCGGTCTACCTGCTGCCGTTCGCGGGTGTGGTCGGCCTCGTGGTCGGAACCTGCCTGGATCGGCGGCGCCGGCCCAAGGTCGGCGTCATCGACGGCCTGGCGATCCAGTGCGTGATCGCCGCCATCTTCTTCACGACCCTTGCCCTGGGCACCGGCCAGCTCAGCGCTCCGGCCGCGCCCGCGTTCTACGGCGCGGTGGTCTGGCTGGTGTTGTTCTCGACCGCGGGCGGTTACGGGTTTTACTTGCTGAACCTGAGGCTGTCCGGAGCCACCCGGATCAGCAGCCTGATGTACCTCGTACCGCCCGCCACCATGGTCTGGGCCTGGCTCATGTTCGGCGAAACCATCGGCCTGCTCGCCGTCATCGGCATGGCCGTCGCGGCCGTCGCGGTGCTCATCATTCGCACCACTGGCGGCGATCAGGGCCGATCGGGGGGACACTAGCCTTCCGCAACCCCTGGAGGCCTGATGATTCAAGCGATCGTGCGACTGGTGATCGCTCCGCTGGCGCGGCTGGTCTACCGGCCGGTGATCGAGGGCCGGGAGAACGTGCCACGGCAGGGCCGGGTGATCCTGGCGTCGAACCACCTGTCGTTCATCGACAGCATCGTGATTCCGTTGTGGGCGCCCCGCCCGGTGGTCTTCCTGGCCAAGGCCGAGTACTTCCGCGGCAAGGGTCTGCGCGGTCGGCTGGTGGCCGCGTTCTTCACCGCGATCGACGCGATCGGGGTGGAACGCGGTACGCATGGCGCCGCCCAGGCCTCGCTCGACGCCGCCCTCGCCGTACTGGCCGACGACTTGGCGTTCGGTATCTATCCCGAGGGCAGCCGGTCCCGCGACGGCCGGATCTACCGCGGTAAGACCGGTGTCGCCTGGCTGGCCTTCGCCTCGGGCGCGCCGGTCGTACCGGTCGGGGTGATCGGTACGGACCGGGTCCAGCCGATCGGCAAGAGCTGGCCGCGGCTGCACCGGCCCACCATCCGGTACGGCGCCCCGCTGGTCTTCGAACCGCCCGGCGAAGGCGTTCGCCCGGCCCAGGCCCGCCGGCAGGCGACCGACAAGATCATGGCCGCGATCCAGGAGCTGACCGGCCAGACGCCCGCCGGGGTGTACAACGAGCCGGCCAAGCCTGAATGAGGCCGGCCGGGTTATCACCGTGACCGAAAGGCGGCGGGGGTGGCACCGCGAGGACTTAAGGTCGGCGGGTGGCCTGGGATTTTGCCGGGTCCGTCCGCCTATGTCTTCCAGGAGGTCGACGATGTTGACACGCCGCCAGGCCCTGATCGGCGCGGTCGCCGCCACCGGCACCGCCGCCGGGCTGGCCAGCCCGCTCACCGCCGCCGCCGCGCCCGCCGGACCACTCGCGCACGCGCCGTACGCCGCTGGGCAGGGTGTGCCGGAGACGCTGGCCGAGATCGCGGCGCCCGGGCAACTCGTCGCGGCCGCAGAGTTCCCGCTCGACTTCGTCAGCGTGAGCTGGACCGGTCCCAAGGGTGGCGGTGTCTACCGGCTGGAGCACAACGGCCGCTGGGGCGCGTGGCGCCCGCTGGTCACCGGCGACGCGGACGGCCGCACGCAGGCCGATCCCGCGGGCCCGGCCAACCGGCTGGCCCTGTTCGGCGCCCAGAAGGCCTCGCGGTACGAGGTCAAGCCGCCGCCGCTGGCCGAGAACGTGCTCATCGTGGCACTGAACACCACCGACGGCCCGCTCGGCGTGAGCTCGCTCTCGGTCTCGACGTCGTTCGCGACGGCCGATTGCGCGTTCGTGAATCGGGCCGGCTGGGGTGCCGACGAGACCCTGCGGTTCAACCCGGACGGCACCGAGCGGTACCCGCAGGCGTACTTCCCGGTCCAGGCCCTGACCGTGCACCACACCGCGGGTGACTCGCTCGGCCCCGATCACGCCGCCACGATCCGCGCGATCTACTACACCCACACGATCACCCGGGACTTCGGCGATATCGGCTACCACCTGCTGATCGACCCGAACGGCGTGGTCTACGAAGGCCGCTGGTCCGGCGAGGACGGCCTGCCGGTGTTCCGCAGCCCGCTCGGCGACGTACCGCACATGAGCAACGCGGCCCACGCCGTCGGGTTCAACGCGGCCAACGTCGGCGTCTCGCTGCTCGGCGATTTCACCGGTCGCCAGCCCGCCGCGGCCCAGCGCCGGTCGCTGGTGAAGGTCCTGGCCGCATTGGCGAAGCTGTGCAAGGTCGATCCGCTCGGCACGGTCAACTACGTCAACCCGATCAGCGGCGCCACCCGGACCGTCGCGGCGATCTCCGGCCACCGCGACTGGAACTCGACCGCGTGCCCGGGCGACGCCTTCTACCCGCAGCTGCCCTCGGTCCGCCAGGAAGTCGCCCGCGCACTCCGCCGCCGCTGAACCGAGGCCATGGCTTTGACCGTGCGGCGGAACCAACCTGCTGCCATGGCATTCGCGCTGGTGGACGCGTCCGGAGCGGTCCAGCTGAAGAAGAAGGGCCCGCTGTCCTTCGTCCTCAGCTGGATCCTCGGCCTGCTCTTCGCCTTGAGCGGCCCGGCGTTGATGGTCTCCGGGTTCCTGATCCCGGAGACCGAGGCCGACGCGGGACGGTGGATGACCGTCGCCATCGGCGCGGTGGTCGCCTGTATCGGCATTCCGTTCACGCTCGCGATGTGGCGCGGCGAGTTCCTGGAGAGGCGGTACGCCGCCCAGCTGCGCGCCTACGGCGTCCGCGCCGAAGGTGAGATCACCGCGACCCGGCCGAGCTCCCTCGGCGACGAAAGCGCCACCGCGTTGACGCTGCGAGTCACCGGTCCGGGCCTCGCGCCGTACGAGGTCGAGTACAAAACCCTCGACAGCGGCGACTACCTGATCGGCGCCCGCCTCGATCTCCTGGTCGACCCCAACGACCCCGAGATCTTCGCCGTACCCGACGACACGCCGCGCTAAGCCGTCGCGGCGGGTGGGAGGTCGCGGGGGTCGGCGATCGGCCAGCCGGCGGGATCGGGGCCGAGCGCGGCGAGTTGCTCGACCTGGAGCACGCACCACGGTGAAACCCCGGCGCGGCCCCCGCGGACGTCGTCGACGAACGGCGTCCAGTCGATCCAGCGGGTTTCCTCGACCTCGGCCGGGTCCGGCGCCGGGTCCGAGTCGGTCGTGACCCGGTAGACCGGGCAGAGCTCGTTCTCGACGGTGCCGTCGGCCATCACGGCGCGATAGCGGAACGCGGGCAAGACCAGGTCGACCGCGGTCGCCGTCACGCCGAGCTCGTCTTGGAGCCGGCGCTGTACGGCGAGCTGCATCGACTCACCGGGCGATGGATGCCCGCAGCAACTATTGGTCCAGACTCCTGGCCAGGTTCGCTTCGCGAGCGCGCGCTGGGTCAGTAGCAACCGCCCGCGCGCGTCGAAAACGTAGCTCGAAAAGGCCAGGTGCAAAGGTGTCGCGGCATGATGCACCGAGGCCTTGGCCTCCACCCCGACGGCCCGGCCCTGCTCGTCCAGCAACACCACCTGCTCCATCCAAGCAGCCTAACGCCCGGACCTAATGGGGCAGCGGGTGGAGGCCGGGTGGGTAGTTGTGGCCGTTCGCGATCATCCAGGCGGTCGAGTTGACGATGACGGCGGCGGTCAGGTCGAAGGCGTTGAGGCTGTCGCCGTCACCCGCGGCGAGGTTGGCCACGTGCCCATCGGCGAACAGCAGTACCTCACGGCCGTTCACCTGGTGGCTGGTCACGGCCGGGATCACCCGGGTGGCGGGGCCGAGCGCGGGCAGGTCGATCTCGTCCGGCGAGTGGCCCGCGTTGACGAGGAGACACCCGGGCTTGAAGTTCGGCAGGGCCGGTACGGCGCCCGGGCGGCCCGTCGCGGTGACGATGACGTCGGCGCGAGCGGCCAGCTCCGCGAGCTGGCCCGTCTCGAAGCCGTCGTACGTCGCGATCGTGGCTCGGGCCGGATCCACCTCCGCGACGAGAACCTGCGCTCCGTGACCCCGGGCGGACCGGGCCAAACCGCCGCCCACCTCGCCGTACCCGACCACGACAACGACCAGGCCGTGCAGGGACAGGTTGGTCCGCGACAGCACGGTCTGCCAGGTGCTCGATCCGACGGCGAACCGGTTGTGCAGGTGGTTCTTCAGCGGCAGGGCGTCCGCGTCGAAGACGGGATGCGCCAGCGTGAGCGCGCTGATCCGGCTCAGCCCGGTCCGGGTGGTCTCGACCCCGGCGACGATGCCGTCGTACCCGCGGGTGGCGGCCTCGACCACGATGTCGCCACCCATCTCGACCGTGTGGGTCGGTTCCCAGTCGACGCACTCGCCAACGGACCCGACGGTTACTCCGCAATCGCCCAGCAGACCGACGATGTTCGTATGGGTGGTCGCGGGATCGGCCTCGTGCACCATCATCGCCGCGCCCGCGTCGAGCAGGGCCGACAGCATCACGAAGGCCTTCAGATCAAGATGGCTGGTCACGGCCAGACGGACGTCGTCCAGTCGCGGGAGAGCCTGGCCAGCCGCCTTCGTGTGGGTCATCCAGCGATTCGCCCAGGCGAGGCGGGCATCCAGGTCGACGGACTGCCAGGCGGTGGGGTTCATTCCGCCACCAGGTGTACGACGGCGTCGGCGGCTTGCACGGTCCAGCCGTCCGGGTGCTTGTCGATCACCGTGCCGGGGGTCAGGCCCGCGCTCGGCTCGATCCGGACTTCGCGGACGAATACCTCGGCGCCCTGGATCGGAGTACGCGCGGTGACGGAGGTGACGTTGAGGGCGGCGGCCTTCCGGCGAATGACGGCGGCCGGTTCGGTCAGGTCGAGCCAGCGCTCGGCCTCGGTGAACACTGGGGCCTGGCTGGCGAGGGCCGGATCCTGCGGTACGCCCGGATCGCGCGCGAACGCCTTCGCCGTACCCTCCTCCAGCACCTCGCTGAGCATCTCGCCCCAGGCCTGGAAGATCGCGGCACCGGTGAGGTCCGCCGGCAGCGGCCGTTCGCGCTGGGCCATGATCGCGCCGGTGTCGAAACCGGCCTCGGTCCGGTGCAGGGTCGCGCCGATCGTCTCCGCGCCTTCGTAGACCAGGCGGATCGGGTTCGGCCCACGCCCGGCCGGCAGCGGCGACGGGTGCAGGTTGTAGGCGCCGTACGCCGGAACGTCCAGGATCTCGGCCGGGATCAGCCGCGGGAACGCCATCGACACCACCAAGTCCGGTTCGAGCGCCGCGATCGCCGGGGCCGCCACCGAACGGAGCTTGCCGGTGATCAGCACGTTCGCGCTTTCCGGCAGGTCCAGCACAAACGGCCGGGCGGCGGCGTCGTACCGCTGGTTCGCACCGACGGGCGGGGTCACCACCAGGACGATCTCGTGCTCGTTCCGCTCGGCCCAGGCCTCGAGACGGAGGTAGGCGGGCAGGAACGAGGTCAGCGCAACGATTCGCATTACCCCAGCCTCTCAGGTCAGATCGGGGCTCTCAGTCGGGTAGGGCCTTTGCGGCCCAGACGCCCAGGTCCTCTCGGCGAATGGCCGCCGCCATCAAATCCGGGAACAGATCCGGCGTACAGGCGAAGGCGGGGATGCCTAGCTCGCTCAGCGCGGTCGCGTTCTCCGCGTCGTACGACGGAGCGCCGGAATCGGACAACGCGAGCAGGGCGACAACCTGCACCCCGGACTCGACCAGGGAACGGGCCCGGCGCAGCAGTTCCTCGCGGACGCCACCCTCGTACAGGTCGCTGACCAGCACCAGGATCGTCTCGGCCGGACGAACCACCAGACCCTCGCAGTAGGCCAGCGCCCGGTTGATATCGGTCCCACCGCCCAGTTGCGTGCCGAACAGTACGTCGACCGGATCGTCCAGCTGATCGGTCAGATCCACCACGGCGGTATCGAAGACCACCAGGCTGGTCCGCAGGGCGCGCATCGACCCGAGCACCGCGCCGAACAGGCTCGCGTACACCACGGATTCGGCCATCGAGCCGGACTGGTCGATCGCCAGCACGATGTCGCGTTGCACGCTGGAATTGCGGCGGGCGTAACCGATCACCCGGTCCGGCACGATCGTGCCCAGCTCGGGTGAGTAGTGCTTGAGGTTGGCCCGGATGGTGCGATCCCAGTCGATATCGCTGTGCCGGGGCCGGGTGGTCCGCGCGGCCCGGTCCAGCGCGCCGGTGACGGCGGCCCGGGTCCGTTCGGCGAGGCGGGCCTCCAGTTCGAGCACCACCTTGCGGACCACCTCGCGCGCGGTGTTGCGGGTCTGCTCGGGCATCACCTCGTTGAGGGTGAGCAGCGTGCTGACGAGATGGACGTCGGGCTCGACCGCGCCGAGCAACTCCGGCTCCATCAGCAGCCGGGTGATTCCGAGGCGGTCCACCGCGTCCCGCTGCATCACCTGCACGATGCTGCTCGGGAAGTACTGGCGGATGTCCCCGAGCCAGCGGGCCACCCGGGGCGCGGAGGCGCCGAGACCCGCGGCGCGTTTGGTGCCGGCGCCTTCCGGGGTGCCCTCGTACAACGCGGCAAGGGCTTCGTCCACGGCGCGATCCTCCGGCGACAGGCTCTGCGCCGTACTCTCGTCCGCCTCCCCGCCGAGCACCATCCGCCACCGGCGCAGCCGCTCGTCGCCGGTGGTCACGCGCTCACCCCCAACAGGAGCCGTACGACGGGTAGCGCGGCGGCGGCTCGTTCGTCCTCGAGGTCCGGTACGGCGGCGACGGCCCGGGGTTTACCCCGAAGATCGCGAGCGCGCTCACCGATGGACCGCCGCTCGGGTGGCGCGAAGGTGCCGAAAGTCCTTCGCAGCAAGGGCAAAACCTCCAGGAACGCCGCATCCGGAACGGCCGCGAGCCACCGGTCGACGAGTTCCAGCAGACGTTCGTCGTGGATCAGCAACAGGCCTCGCCCAGCCAAGAAGCCCTCGACGTACGCCGCGGCGGCGTTGGTCTCGACGCCTGGGGTGAGCGCCCGGCCGAGGCGGAGCGCGACCTCGGCCGAGTCGAGCCGATCCGCGTCGAGCATCAGCCGGGTCAATCGCCCGGTGATCAGCGGTGGCACCGTGGCCCGGTCGCTCAACCCCTGCAAGGTGGTCAGCCACTCGTCACGAACGCTTGCCGATAGCAACGAAGTCACCTCTTGCACGCCCTCGATCAACGTCAGCACGGTGGCGGCGGCCTCCGCGTCCAGCCCGTGCACCGTACGGCCGAGGCCGGCGCAGACGCGGGCGACCATGCGCTCGGCCACTTCGGCCAGGCCGCCGGTGTCGTTGCCGCGGACATCGCCGTACCGGGCCGAACGCGCCAGAGCCGGGAGAGCCGCCATCAAGTGGCCCACATCCGCGTCCTTGGCCGCGCGGGTGTCGACGCCACGCAACAACTCGGGCAGAGCGTCGGGCAGATCGGCCGGCAACGATCGCTCCAGCGCGGCAGTGACCTCGGCGAGCGTCGACGCATCGGCCGCGGCGGCGAGCATCACCGTGGTGGCAGCGCCGAGCACGGTGGTGCCGTGGGCGCCTGCGGCGACGAGGTCGACCTCCAGGCCCGGCTCCCAGAGCAGCGCCCAGGTCTCACGGAAGGTGCCCTGGTTCTGCCGTTCGCCTTCGGCTGGTTCGCCCCAGTCGACGTTGAGAATGCGCAGGCGGTGCAGAAGGCGGGACTTCGCCAGGTCGTTCGATTTACGCAGGTCCAGATCGACGAATCGCTCGGTTGCGTCGCGGCGCATTCGTAACCGACGGGTTTGCGCCGCCAGGTCGGCGGCGACCGGCGCCTGCGGGGTGTCCGGCGGCACGCTGCCGAGCAGCTGGCCGACTACCGCCTCACGGGTGACCAGGTCGAGGAGAACGTCGTTGCCGTTGCAGAGCACTGCTCTCGTCGCCTCGGTGACCTCGCTCAGCCCGGCGAGCGGCCGCTCGCGCAGGGCCGCCAGGGTCTCCGCCAGCCGCACGGCCTCGATGACGTGCGCGCTCGACACCGGCAGGTCCTTCTTGCGCAATACCTGGGCGACTTGGGTCAGCCAGCGAGTGGTGACGTGATCCGGCGCCGTGAAGAGATGGTGGTACCAGCCGGGCGAGGTGACCCCAGCGCCGTACCCGCTGGCGGTCGCGAGGCGGCTGTGCGTCCACGGCACCCAGGTGCAGGCGACCTTGCGTTTTGGCAGGCCTTTCAGGATGCGCTGGTCGTGTGTTGCCGGGGGCAACGGTTCGGTCAGCGCCGGTACGTGCCAGGCGCCACAGACCACGGCGATGCGCTCGAACCCTTCGCGAATCGCCTTACGCAGCACGGTTCGCATGTACGCCTCGCGCTGCGCCTCGCGTCCCTCGGCCATCTCCCCGGCCCGGAGTTCGCCCATCGCGTCGGCGATCACCTCGAACGGCGGAGCGCCATCCCGGCGATGCTCGACCACGTCGTCCCACCACCGCTCGGGATCGTCGTACCCACCGGCGCGGGCCAACTCCGCCAGCGGATCGATCGCGAGCCCGCTGCGCTTGTCGCCGGACGATCCCGCGAACTGGAAGGCGGCAGGCAGATCGCAGAACCGCACCGGCACTCCGGCCGCCAGGCCGTACCGAATGGCCTGCCACTCCGGGCTGAAGACGGCGAACGGCCAGAAGGCGGCCCGGGTCGAATCGTCCACGGCATACGCGAGCAGCGCGACGGGTGGTTCCATCGCCTCGTCGGCAGCGAGCGCCACCACCTTGTCCGCCTCGGGTGGACCTTCGATCAGTACGACATCCGGGCGCAACTCGGCGAGGGCGGTCGCGAGCGCGCGGGCCGACCCTGGTCCATGGTGGCGAATACCGAAGAGGTGAACGGTCATCCGCTGATATCCCGGCAGGCCCGATAGAAGTCGGACCAGCCCTCCCGCTCACGAACCACCGTTTCCAGGTACTCCGACCAGACCACGCGATCGGCCGACGGGTCCTTCACCACCGCGCCGAGAATGCCGCCGGCCACGTCGTACGACCGGAGCACGCCGTCGCCGAAGTGGGCCGCGAGCGACAGACCGCCGGTCACCACGCTGATCGCCTCGGCGGTGGACAGCGTGCCCGAGGGCGACTTCACCGCGGTCCGGCCGTCCTCGGTCCGGCCCGCGCGAAGTTCGCGGAAGACCGTGACAACCCGGCGGATCTCGGCCAGGGCGTCGTCTTGCTGGGGCAGTTCCAGTGCGGCGCCCAGTTGCGCGACCCGGCGGGACACGATCGCGACCTCGTCCTCGGCGGAGTCCGGCAACGGCAGGACCACCGTGTTGAAGCGGCGGCGCAATGCGCTCGACAGTTCGTTGACGCCCTTGTCGCGGTCGTTGGCCGTCGCGATCACGTTGAAACCCTTGCGGGCTTGGACTTCCGTCGCCAGCTCGGGCACTGGCAGGGACTTCTCCGACAGCACGGTGATCAATGCGTCCTGCACGTCGGACGGCATCCGGGTCAGTTCCTCGATCCGGGCGATCTTCGCCCCGGCCATCGCGCGATAGACCGGGCTCGGCACCAGCGCCGCCTCGGACGGGCCTTGGGCGATCAGCTGGGCGTAGTTCCAGCCGTAACGGATCGACTCCTCCGCCGTACCCGCAGTGCCCTGGACGAGCAGGGTCGAGTCGCCGCTGATCGCGGCCGCGAGGTGCTCGCTGACCCAGGTCTTCGCCGTACCTGGTACGCCGAGCAGAAGCAGGGCCCGATCCGTCGCGAGGGTTGCCACCGCCACCTCGACCAGCCGGCGCGGGCCGACGTACTTCGGGGTGATCTCGACGCCGTCGGCCTCACCACCGAGCAGGTACGTGACGACGGCCGCCGGGGACAACAACCAGGCGGGCGGACGCGGCCGGTCGTCGGTCTTCGCAAGCGCGGCCAGCTCACCGGCGTACTCCTCCTCGGCGTGCGGGCGCATCACCTCGGTGCTGGAGGCGACGGATTCGGTCATGACAGCTCCTCGTACATCTCGCGTCGAAAGGTCAGCGTCTCGATCAGGCGCCGCCGCCAGGTCTGTTCCTCGTCCACCGCACGAGCCGTGATCGGGTGGTCCAGCGCCGCGACCGGCACGGCCTGCGCGACGGCACTCGCGAGCCGCGCCCAGCCTTGATCCGGTCCGGCCCGGTTCAGCAGGTCGAGCATCGCGACCGCCAAACTCTCCGGCCAGGGCACCGGCAGACCGCCGACCACCTGGGCCAGCTCACCACCCTTGCCCAGCGCACCGACGGCCGCGGCCCATTCCTCTGGCGGCAGGACCGCGATCAGGCGTGCACTCGCGGCTTTGGTCGTCAGCAGGGCCCGGGCCCATTCGGCATTGCGCTCGCGCACCGTGGCATCGCCCAGCGCCTCCAGCAACAACGCCCGGTCGAACCCGCTCACCTCCGCCTCGACCATCCGCACGTCGTACACCGAAAGGGCTGCCGCGGCGAGGATCTGCCGTAACCACCAGGCCTTCTCGCCGATGGCCAGACGTGGTTTGGCGGTGATGCCGTCGCGCAGCATGGTGTCGTCCAACCGGCGCGGCAGGCTGACCCGGACCCGCCCGGGCTCGAACGCCAGGCACTCCCGCACTCTGGCCGCCATCCGCGCGGAATAACGCGAACCGGGGATCCGCGCGAGCAACCCGGCAGCCGTACGACGGACCTCGGCCGCACGATCGTCCAGGGCTCGTTCGCAGAAGTCCTCGTCGGCCGGGGAAAGGTTGTTGGTCAAGAGGGCAAGGAATTCCGCGCGCACAACGGCGGGCTCACTTGGCCAGACTTCCGCCAAGGCCTCGCGCGCCGCGGCCGGGTCTTGCTCGCGGGTGCGGATCAGCCAGGCGCGGCGCTGGTTCGGCGTGCCGTGGGTCCAGTCCTGCTCGGAGTCGGAGGCGTTGTGCAGGGCGAGGAATCGCCAGTCCGGGTTGAGTTCCGCCAGCCAGGGACCGCGCCGACCGGCAGCGGCCGCGACGAGGGCGCGGTACTCCGTTCGCCCGCGGGCGAAGTCGGCCAAGGCCGGTAGGAACTCCGGCGGTACTGCCCAGCCGCGATCCAGCACGAGTCGTAACCACTCGCCGAGGACCGTCGCCTGTTCGCCGCCGAGCATCATCGCGAGACGCCCGATCGCCGCAGGCCGGATCAACGGCGCGTCCTCGCCTTGTGGAGGTTCGATCGGCTCGAGGCCTTTGAGCGGGGAACGGCCGGCCCGGCGGTACGTCGTTTCCAGCGCGGCCGCGTCCAGCACCAACCGAACGGGGTCACTCGCATCCAGGTCGCGTCGTACGGCCTCGGGCAGGTCGTCGGCGCTCGGCGGACGCCGATCGGTCCCGAGCAACGCCGCGCTCACGAGCTTGTCCCAGCCGGTCATGCGAGCGCCACCGCCCGATCTTGGTGCCAGCAGGTGACCGGTCGAAACCCGGCGCGGTTCCACTCCCCGGCGACGGTCAACGCCTCCCCTGCCGAGACGGCCAGCAACGGCCAGGGATCCACCCCGGCAAAGAGCGGTACGGCGTCCCCGGCGGCATCCACCAAGGCCCAGCCGGTCCCGCGCCGGGCGGGTCTGACCTCGGCGAGCACGAACGGCAATCGCTCGTTCCACGGGTCCGTGCCGAGCGCTTCGGCGAACGACGCCAGCGCCTCGTCGACCGTCGTACCAGTAGGCCGCGCGCCCTGTTTCGGCTCGGCCGTCGGCGTCAGCAATGCCCTCATCGGCAAAGCGCCCGGGTAGTACGCGAGAGTGCCCGGTACGACGTCGCCAGGCCCGCCCGGCAACAAGTCGAGCTGCCGCCCGGGCGCCGCGAAGTTGAGGATGAGCCCGATCCGCCCGGTATCACCGCCCCGGAGCCAGACCCGGCGAACGGTGAGGCGGTCATCGGGTTCGACCACCTGGCCGAGCATGAGCCACTCGTCATCGACCTTCTCGCCCTCATTCCGCACGCGGGCCGTCTCGACCGTCCAGCCGATCCGCGCGCGAACCGTCTCCGCCAGCGGCGCGGGCAATTCCCCAAGGCGCGCGTGGGCCTGCACGGTGAGGTGGATCAGCGCGAGCTCCTCCAGCAACGCACCGGGCCAACCTTCGCCGCGGCCGATCACCCCGGCCGCCCGGCGGATCGCCCCGGCGAGACCAGGGGCCTGGGCGTCCACCATCCGCGCGGCGAGACGGCCGAGTTCGTCGTACCCCCGGTGCTCGAAACCGGACAGGCCGTGCCGGATCTGGTCCGCCAGCCAGGCCTCCAGCTCGGCGACCCCCGAGGCCACCCGATCGGCCCGCATCGCCGCCCGTTTAGCGGCCGCCTCAGGATCCGCGGGCTCGGCGGTCTTTTCAGTCTTTGCGTCGTCGGTTTGATCGGCCTTGCCGGCGCGGGCCTCGCGATCCGCCAGCCAACTCGCCACCCAAGCCGGCTCCGCCTCGGCCGGCAGAACGCCCGCGGACCACAGCAGGAGCAGCCCGAGCGCATGCTTGCAGGGGAACTTCCGGCTCGGGCACGAACACCGGAACGCAGGCCCGTCGAGATCAACCGATGTCTGGTACGGCTTGGCGCCACTGCCCTGGCACAAACCCCAAACCGCCCGCTCGTCGCAACCGGCCGAACTCCACTTGGCGATCCGGGCCAAACCTTGCCCGGCCCGGACCGAAGCCGCGTCGGACGCAAGGCCGAGCACCTGCTCCGAACTCCAGCGCTGCAACGTCCCTCCTCGGCCGATTCCCTGCCGCGAAGCATGCCACCCCCACCCGACATTTCTCTCGGCACTTGCTCCCTAGGGCTGAACCGATGAACCAACTGCGCGCGTACATCGAAGCCTGCTGCCGCCACGACATCCCAGCCGCGCACGCCACGCTGGCCGACGAATGCGTAACGATCGAGTCGTACGGCGCCATCTACCTCGGCAAGCCTCGCGTCGAGCAATGAATGAACGCCTGGTTCACCGCCGGCGCACCTCGACAACTGGACCATCACCGCCGAGATCGTCACCGCCCACGCCCTCATCACCAGTGGCACCTGGCACGCCTATCCCCACCCCGCGCCCCCGGCCGACCCTAAGCGCGAGCCGATTCGCCACGTCGACGCGGCGACCGGCCCGGCGAGTCCCCAGGAGAGTGCCCAGGAGAGTGGCTGGCCACTGACACGGTGGGTTACCACCTGGGATTCCGGAGTGGTAACCCACCTTCCAAGTGGCTGGCCACTGCCAGGCACCGGCCCAACCCACGCGAAGGTCTCCACCAGCGGCACGCTGCCACCTCAAACGCTTTGCCCCGGACGCTGATGCCGGGTTCTAGCGCGACTACCCGGCTTCAGCACCACCACTACCGAGTTATTGCGCCGCTACCCGGTTGCAACCAGGCAGCCCCACCAAAACTCGGCAGCCGCCCCAGCCCACCCCAGCCACCGTGCCAACCGTCGGCGCCGAGCAATTCGCCGCCGCATTCTGCGTCCGACCGTGAGAAAGGCGGACGCAGCCGGACCGCACCTCGCGTCCGACCGTGAGAAGGCCCCGCGCGGGCACACCGCATTTCGGGTCCGACCGTGAGAAAGCCCCGCGCGGGCACACCGCATTTCGGGTCCGACCGTGAGAAAGCCCCGCGCGGGCACACCGCATTTCGGGTCCGACCGTGAGAAGGGAGGCGAGGGCTGGACGGCCACTCCGATGCGCAGTGCAGCGCGACCCGGCACGTGGCGGACGGCGGGCCGGCGTGTTTCGTACGGCGGGGGACAGCGTGTGTCGTATGGCCGACTTGTCGCGGTGCGCAGGGCGGCTTGGACCCGGGCAGACCTCACCCGTCCCCCTGATAGCTGCCGCCTTTGGTCGGTTCGGGTCGGGTCAAGGGCGCGCAGCGTCGGCGCAGCCGATTCCCAACCCTTGACGCGGCCCGGACCGACCTGACCATCGAGACCACTCAGGGGGACGGGTGCCACCGGTACCACCCCACCAACGCCACGCCTCAGCCAGGCGAAGACCAACGCCCCGAGCGGACGCACCGCAGCCACCCGCACGCACGCACGTACGTACGCACGTACGTACGTACGCACGCACCGCACGTCGTCGTACCCCACCGCTAAAAGCGCATCCAACCCCAGACCGACCTGGCCACGACCACCGAAGCCACCACGGCGAATTGTTCCCTAACCTTCCACATGAGAAGCTTTAATAAAGCCGTTTAGAGTAAAACGAGATTCAAAGGGAGCGGGATGAAGAGCCAGATCGTCCGGTACGGCGAGCAGGTGGTGGCGGTGGTTTCGACCGAAGGGCCCGCGTTGCGTACGCAGCAGGATGTGGTGGATCTCATCGGTGAGCACTACTTCGAGAACCCGGACTGCTTCGCGGTGCCGGTGACGCGCCTAGCGGACGACTTCTTCGACCTGAGCAGCCGGATCGCCGGGGAAGTGGTTCAGCGATTCGTCATGTATGGATCCCGCCTCGCCGTCATCGGCGACATCTCCCACCACACCGCAGCCCGCCCGAACCTCGACGCGTTCGTTCGCGAATGCAATCAAGGCCGCGAGGTCTGGTTCCTCCCCGACCTACCGACCCTCGGCACCCGCCTCACCGCCGCCTAGCCCGAGGCGACTGAGAGACGGCTCGCGCGGGCGGTCAGGTAGCGCTGCTCGGGCTGACTGGTCGTTCGCCGAGCCGCCTCCAGATACCCCGCGCGCGCCGCATCCAACTCCCCCGCCAGCTCACGCAAATGCGCCCGCACCGCATGAAGACGATGGTGTCCGGCCATCCGCCGATCCGCCCCGAGCGGTTCGAGCAGCGCGAGCCCAGCATCCGGGCCGTCCACCATCGCGACCGCGATTGCCCGATTGAGCGTGATCATCGGATTCGGCGAGATCCGTTCCAGCACTTGATAAAGCACCGCGATCTGCGCCCAATCAGTGTCCTCGGCCCGAACCGCCTCGTTGTGCACAGCAACAATTGCCGCCTGCAACTGATAGGGCCCCAGCGGCGCCGTACGCATCGTCGCCTCGATCAATTCAGTGCCCTCGGCAACGGCCGCCGCGTCCCACAGCGAGCGATCCTGCTCAGCCAGTGGAATCAACGAGCCGTCCGGACCCGTTCGCGCCGGGCGATGCGCATCGGTCAGCAACATCAGCGCAAGCAGACCCGCCACCTCACCGTCATCCGGCAGCAGCCGTCGTACCGCCCGGGTCAACCGAATCGCCTCAGCGCTCAGCTCCACCCGATGCAGATCCGGCCCGGACGACGCCGTGTATCCCTCGTTGAAGATCAGATAGAGCACCTGCAGCACGACCTGGAGCCGTTCGTCCCGCTCCTCCTCCGGCGGCATCGCAAACGTCGTACCAGTGGAGCGGATCTTGTCCTTGGCCCGGCTGATCCGCTGCGCCATCGTCGACTCGGGCACCAGGAACGCATGCGCCACCTGCGCGGTGGTGAGACCGCCGACCGCCCGCAAGGTCAACGCCAGCTGGGACGACGCGGACAAAGCCGGATGACAGCAGAGGAACAACAGCGTGAGGGTGTCGTCCTCAGCCGGTACGGCGGCCGGCTCGGCCCCGACCCCGCCAAAGGACAACTCACCGGAGGTCACCTCGCCCAGCGAGAGCCGGAACGCCTTGACCTCGCGCTCGCGCCGGGCGTTCTCGCTGCGCCACAGATCGGTGAGCCGCCGGGACGCGACAGTGATCAGCCAGCCGCGCGGGTTGTCCGGCAACCCCTCCACCGGCCAGTTCGTGGCCGCCGCCAGCAGGGCCTCCTGGACGGCGTCCTCGCAGAGGTCGAACCGCTCGTTGCGCCGCGCGAGGATGCCGAGGACCTGCGGCGCCAACTCGCGCAGCAGGTCCTCGATCGATGCGCTCATTCCGGCCCGGCGGAGAAGACCACGGGCCGTACCTCGATCCCCAAGCCGGGCACGGCCGCGTCCGGAATCATCGCGGCCAGCTCGTATGCCCGGGCCTCGTCCACGCATTCCACCAGGTAGTAGCCGCCGAGGAACTCCTTCGACTCCACGAACGGGCCGTCCGTCACCACCGGGGCGCCGTCCCGCACGCGGACCACGGCACTCTTGGCCGGTTCGGCCAGCGCGACCGTGCCGAGAAACTCCCCGGACTTCTGGATCGTCTCCATGAAGGGGCCGTGGCCCGTCATGACGGCATCACGTTCGGCCTCGGTCAGGGATTCCCAGATGGCCGGGTTGACGGTCATGATCAGCAGGAACTTCACGTTGTTGTCTCCTTCGTCACCGGTGACGCCGGCCGGCGCCTCCACCGGTAGGACGGAGCCCGCGGGCCGTTCTCGACATTATCCCTGAACGAGTGGCGCCAATGCGGTCAGGAACTTCGTCATCACCGCGTCCACGTTCTTGTTGCCGTCCGCAAGCAGGACCGCGACGGAGAGTCGCCGGGTGGGAATCACCGCGAGCAGGCTGGTGTAACCGGGCGCGTTGCCCCGGTGACCGAAGGCGTCCCCGAGCGGGCCGAGCGTGGACGAGAACCGCATCGTGCCGAGACCGTACTCACTCGAGCCCGAAGGCGAGCCCGAGATCAGCTGGTCCACGATCGCGGCGGGCAGTACGCGGGCGCCGTACAGCTGGTATCCCCAGCGCGCCACCGTCGCGGCGTCGGCCGCCATCGAACCGGCCGCCGCCGACGAGCTGGCCACGGACCGGCACGGGATGAATCCGTCCGGGATCGTTCCGCACACCTCGGACTTCGAACCCGCGATCGGCTCCTGCGGGCGTTCGCCGTCCTGGAAAGCGATCCGGCGCAGGCCGGCCGGTTTCACCAGATCGTTGCGCAGAGCAAGGGCCAGCGGCTTCTTCGTGACGGCCTCGATCGCCATCCCCACCAGCAGATAACTCGCATTGCTATAGGAGTACGGCGAACCGGGCTTACGTGGCGCCGACGTGTGGTACTTCAGCGCCTGCCGGGCGGTCCACCGTCGTGCGGGCGCACCGGCGAGGTCCTTCGCCATCTTCTCGTAGTCACTGGGCAGGAAATCGGGCACACCCGCGGTCATCGCGAGGTACTGCCGGACGGTGGCGCCGTTGGCCGTCAACCGGTGCTTCACGTACCGCGACAGCGGCGCGTTCAGGTCGATCCGGCCCGCCTCGGCCAGGCGGAGCACCTCGGCCGCGACAAAGGTCTTGGTGATACTGGCCGTGGCCATCTCGGTCGAAGGCCGGAGCGTCTCACCGAGGGCGTCCGCGCCGGCGGCACCGGTCCAGGACCAGCGATCGCCCACGATCACGGCGGCCGTCACGCCCCGGGCGGCGGTCTCGGCGCCGGGCGTGGTCTTGAACAACGCCACGACCTCGTCCAGCACCGCCTGCAGTTTCGCGGCGGCCTGTCCGTCATCGAGCGCCGCCACGGCTGGCGCAGGGAATTCCCGGCCGACCGGGGTGGGCGCCGTCTTCGGCGCACTGGTCGAGCACCCCACGAGAACTGCCGACAGCAGCACCGCGACAAGGGCCCTCATGGCCCGCGATGTTAGTCCTGATCTGGTCGATCCTGAACGTTTCCGGCGATCCTCGCCGCGAAGGACCGCTTTTCCAGCGCGCTTTCGATTTCCGCCAGCACCTGCGCCAGTGGCACGGACAACTCCTGATCGAGCTCGGCCATGGCGGCCTCGGTCGCGTCCCACTCCGCCTCGATCACCGGCAGCAACTCCCGGGTCCGTTCGGTCAGCCGCACGATTCGCTGGCGTGCGTCCGCGCCGCGCGTCAGCGCCACGAACCCCGCGCGCGCCATCTGGTTCACCGTCTGGCTGGCGGCCGAATGCGTCACGCCGACCGCCAGCGCGAGCGCCCGGATCGACAGCGGCCCCTCGGCCAGCAAAGCCCGCACCACCGGGGAGAACCTGGGCCGGTAGTCCGCCAGGCCCTGCTCGTCGTACACCTTGGCGACATCGCCGTCGAGCAACTCGAGCACATGTCTGAGGTGGGTTCCGGCGCCGCGGTACATGATAGGAATATAACAGTACTGTTAGATTTCTCGAGGAGCGCCATGTATCCCCCGATCGAGCCGTTCCAGACCGGTCTGCTGGATGTTGGTGACGGCAACCATGTCTATTGGGAGGTCTGCGGCAACCCCACCGGCAAGCCGGCCGTCGTGCTGCACGGCGGCCCAGGCTCGGGTTGTACGCCGGGATGGCGGCGGTTCTTCGACCCGGCGGCGTATCGCGTGGTGCTGCTGGACCAGCGCGGCTGCGGCCGGTCCACCCCGCACGCGAGCGAGTTCGGCGTGGATCTGAGCGTGAACACCACGCATCACCTGATCCGCGATCTGGAGCAGCTCCGCGATCACCTCGGCATCGACCGCTGGCTGGTCTTCGGTGGTTCCTGGGGCGCGACGCTCGGCCTGGCGTACGCCGAGGCCTATCCCGGGGTGGTGTCCGAACTGGTGCTGTTCAGCGTCACGAACACCACCCGCCGCGAGGTCGAGTGGATCACCCGGGACATGGGCCGGGTCTTCCCCGCGGAGTGGGCCCGCTTCCGCGACGGCGTACCGGCTGAGCGGCGCGACGGCAGCCTCGTCGACGCGTATGCCGAGCTGCTCGCCGATCCGGATCCGGCCGTGCGTGCGAAGGCGGCGCGCGACTGGTGCACCTGGGAGGACTCGCACGTCGCGGTGCACGCCAACCACCAGCCGGACCCGCGGTACGGCGACGCCCGGTTCCGGATGGTTTTCGCGAAGCTCGTCACGCACTACTGGCGGCACGCGGCGTGGCTGCCCGACGGCCAATTGATGCGGGAGGCAACCAAACTGGCCGGTATTCCCGGTGTGCTCGTGCACGGGCGGCTCGATGTCAGTGGCCCGCCCGATATCGCCTGGCAGCTGGCTCAGCTCTGGCCCGACGCCGACCTCCGGCTGATCGACGAGGCGGGCCATGGCACCGGTGATCCCGGCATGGCGGAGACCGTTCTTGCCGCCCTGGACCGCTTTGCGAAGGTCTGAAGTGGGCACTGGGGGCCCATGCAGACGTTTGTGCCGTATGCCGACTTCGCTGCCAGCGCCGCGGTGCTGGACGATCGGCGGCTAGGCAAACAGCGGGTCGAAACCCTTCAGATCCTGCGGGCGCTGGTCTGGCCGGACTACGGGTGGAAGCACCATCCGGCCGTGGGTATGTGGCGCGGTTTCACCCGTGCCCTGGTCGGCTACGGCACGGCCGTGTGCCGGGAATGGGGCGCGCGGGGTCATACCGACAGCACCTTGCCGACGCTGCTCGAATTCACCGGCGGGGAGGTTCCGGAGCAGCCCACGCTGGCCGCCGCGGGCGCGCTGCCGCCGTGGTTGGGCGAAGAGGCCGTGCACCTGTCCCACCGCTCGGCCCTGCTCCGGAAGGACCCGACGTACTACGGGCCGATCTTTCCCGGGGTACCCGATGATCTGCCCTACCTCTGGCCGCGGCCGGCGTTCCCGCGCTGGCCGGTTCGCCGTACTCACGAAGAAGGACTGTCCGTCGAGGAGGCGGCCGAGCTGCTCGGCGTGACCGACCTGAGCGAGGACGAACACCGCGTGCTGGTGAACCTGCGCGTCGGCTATTCCGGCACCATCTGTACGGCGCCACAGCGGGCCGGCCTGCTGGGACTGCTCGCAGGATGGTGTACGCCGGGACGCACGCTGTGGTTGCTGCCCGGCGAGCCCGTTCGGGCCGAGTCGTCACCGCACCCGCTGCCCGCGTGGAGCGAGCCCGCCCGACCGGGTATCGCCCGTCCGGCCGGCCCACGGGAGATCGCCGCCACCCGGGACGAGTGGTCGAACGATCCGGAGTTCGTGTTCCGCCGGGTCAGCGAGCCACTGGACGATCCCGGGGACGCCGGCCTCGTCGTACTGGATGGGAACGTCGAGCTGCGCGGGCCGCGCGCCTCCGCGCCGGTCCTGCGCCTGGTGACCGAAGGCCCGCACTCATTCGTACACCGGGTCGCCGCCACCGCCTCGCGTTGAACCACGCCAACCCGTCAGCGGCGGGCCTGGTCGGTGGTTTCGGCGACGAGGGCCTCCGCGACCACCCGGAGTTTCACGTTGCCGGTCTGCGAGGTGCGGACCAGGAAGTCGAACGCGCGATCCGCGTCCAGCTTGTACCGCTCCATCAGTACGCCGACCGCCTGGCCGATCACGTTGCGGGTCAGGATGGCCTCGTTCAGCGTCTCCTCGTGCCGGGCCCAGCCCATCGCGATCGCGATATGCGTCGCGTACATCCGGCCGAGCATCAGGGTCTCGTCATCGATCTGCCGCGCGGTGGCGAAGTACAGGTTGAGCGCGCCGCGAACCTGATCGTGCTGAGCCCGGAACTGGAAGGCCACCTGGGCGCCGACCCCCATCTCGGCGACCTTCGGGCCATAGACCGGCCAGCGCGGATCGGTCGCCATGTCCGGCACGATCACCACCGGCTCTTCCAGCGCCGCCCGCACACACGGCCCCTCACCGAGCAGGTACTGCAGCTGGTCGGCCTGGACCGACAGCGAGTCGGTCGGTGCGACCGTCTTGATCGAGCCGTCGCGGTGGGTGACCGACAGGCTGGCCGAGATCAGGTCGGGAATGTTCTCGACCGCGCTACTGGTGAGGCTCCGCAGCGTGTCGTCCAGGTCGATCGGCACGTTCAGCGCCGCGGCGATATCCGCCATCACCTGGTCGAGCGACACCAATGGAGACGACTCGGGTATCACAGGCAGGTCCCCCCTTCAGGACAGTTCTCCCCCATTCTCCGCCAGTGTGAACCTATTTCCCGCGATCGGTGTATCTGGCCGCCCCTTGGGTACCCCCGGGCCTCGCCAAACTGGATGGAGGATCCATGTTCCGCCACACCAAACGACTGCAGTTCGAAGCCCGGCCGGAACGCCCTGACCCGGTTTACGCCAGGAAGCTGCAGGAACTCATCGGTGGTGCGTACGGTGAGATGACGGTGACCATGCAGTACCTGTTCCAGGGCTGGAACTGCCGGGTCGAGGGCAAGTACAAGGACCTGCTGATGGATACCGCGACCGAGGAGATCGGCCATGTCGAGATGCTCGCCACGATGGTGGCGCGGCTGCTCGAGGGCGCCCCCTCGACCGTGCTGGCCGAGTCGGTCAAGGACCCGGTGATGGCCGCCGTACTGGGTGGCATGGATCCGCAGCAGGCCATCGTGGCCGGCGGTGGCGCGCTGCCGAACAACAGCCAGGGCGTGCCCTGGAACGGCGGCTACATCATCGCCAGCGGCAACCTGCTGGCCGATTTCCGGGCCAACGCGGCGGCCGAGGCCCAGGGGCGGTTGCAGACCGCGCGGCTCTACAACATGACCGACGACCCCGGCGTACGGGAGATGCTGCGGTTCAACCTGGCCCGCGACACCGTGCACCAGAAGCAGTGGCTGAAGGCCATCGAGGAGCTGGAGTCCGACGGACTGGAGACACCGATCGTGCCGAACGCGTATCTGGACGAGGAGAACCAGGACCACAACCACACCATCTGGGGTCTGTCCGACGGTACGGACGGGCCGAAGGGTGGCTGGTCGAAGGGCAAGGACGGGCTGGAGTACCTGACGGACCCGCAGCCGCTCGGCGGGCCCGGTACGGCGCCCGCGCCCGATCCGGCGCTCTACGGGACCTACTCGGCCACGCAGGACGCCATCGGCACGGTGAAGGGCAAGGCGCAGGCAAAGGCCAAGAAGGCCACCGGTAAGTGATCATCGGGTCCTGTCCGGTCGGCGACGTTTCGCCGGCCGGGCAGGACGCGGTGCTCGGTGTCAGCCGGAACGAACGGGGTACCACGCGGCGGTGACCACACGTCAGCAGGTGGCCGAGGTGCTCGCGGCCTTTCTCGCCGAGCACTACAGCGCGACCGGCGTGGATCTGGTGGATGCCGCGATGACGGATCCCCGGTTACGCCGGCTGGTCGCGATCCACGCCCAGCTGCCCGCGGTTGTGGAGGCGAGCGCGGAAGAGTGTTTCCGCTGCGCGTGTGCCGAGTCGAACGACGAGGCGTGTGGCTGCCGGCAGACCGCGCAGCAGGCCAACGACCTGCTCTACAAGTCCGCCGAGGCGATCCGGCACCGCCTGCACCGGCTCACACCGCCGAGCTAGCACCGGTATCAAGCAGTCGAGTTGGGGCCGGGTGAGTCGCTGCCGGCGTGGTGGTGGCCTTCGGCGAGCAGGGCCAGGCGACGCAGCGACTCGGTGTTGCGCCAGCTCAGCACCGGGTCGAGCACCGGCTTCGGGATCAGCTTGGCCGGACCGGCCGCGGTGTCCTCGCGCATCGTCACCAGGCAGCCCTCCGGATGAGCCGCCACGGTGAATTCGACGTAGCCCTCGCCGGTCGGCCAGGCCCGCACCTTGAGTTTGAGCCGGCTGTTCGGCTCGTACGCCTCGACCGTGGTGGTGTCATCGATCAACACCGGCCACGACCCGACCGAGTGGTGGATCCGGCGGCCCGGTTCCGGCCAGCCCTTGTCGACGTCACGGATGCGGGCCGCGCCGACGACCCAGCCCGCGTAGGTCCAACCGTCGCCGAGGATCTTGAACACGTCCTCCGGTGCAGCGTGCACAACCCGCTCGTTCTGGCTCATGGCCGCCCAGTACCCGATGCATGCCCGGACCACTCCCTGGACACTGGTGACGGATGACCGACGCGATCGTGATCGGAGCCGGCCCGAACGGGCTGGTGGCCGCCAATCTGCTGGCCGACCAAGGCTGGGACGTCACCGTGCTGGAGGCACAGCCCACGCCCGGAGGTGCCGTGCGCAGTGCCCGGGACGTGGACAGCCGGTACGTGCACGACACGTTCAGCTCGTTCTATCCGCTCGCGGCGGCATCACCGACGCTGCGCGCCCTACGGCTGGAGCAACACGGCCTGGCGTGGTCCAACGCCCCGTCACCGGTCGGCAACCCGCTCGCGGGCGGCGGCTGGTCGCTGGTGCACCCGGACCCGGCCGACACCGCGGCGTCGTTCGCCAATCCGGCCGACGGCGAGGCCTGGCTCTCGCTCGTGGACGACTGGCGCCGGCTCGGGCCCGCCGTCATCGATGCCCTGCTGACTCCGTTCCCGCCGGTTCGCGCGGGTGCCCGGCTCGGCATGCGGTTGGCCCGGCCCGGTGGATTCGACCGGCTGCGGTTGTTCCTCACGTCCGTACGGGCCCTTGGTGAGCAGCACTTCTCCGACGAGGCCGGGCGGATGCTGTTCGCCACGAACGCGCAGCACGCCGATATCAACCCGGAGTCGGCCGGTTCGGGCTTTATGGGCTGGCTGCTGGTGATGCTCGGCCAGCAGTACGGATATCCCGTGCCCGTTGGTGGCGCGGGCCGGTTGAGCCAGGCGCTGGCCGATCGATTCACCAGTGTCGGCGGCACGATCCACTGCGACAGCCGGGTCACCGAGATCACCGTTCGCGACGGCCGTGCCGTTGGTGTGGTCACGGCGGAAGGCACGCGGTTCGCGGCCGATCGCGCCGTACTGGCCGACGTCTCCGCCCCCGCGCTGTACGGCGACATGCTGCCGCCGGAGGTACTACCCGCGCGCTTGCTCAAGCGGTTGCGCGGCTTCGAGTGGGACCCGGGAACGGTCAAGGTCGACTGGGCCCTGGACGGGCCGATCCCGTGGCGCGACCAGCCCGAGCTGGCCCCGGGCACGGTTCATATCGCCGAATCGGTCGACGAGTTGTCCCGGACCGCGGCGCAGATCACGGCCGGCGCCGTACCGTCCGACCCGTTCCTGCTGATGGGCCAGATGACCACGGCCGATCCGACCCGGTCACCTGCTGGAACCGAATCGGTCTGGGCCTACACACACGTACCGCAACGGGTCCGGCACGACGCCGGGCCGGACGGCCTGACCGGCGCGTGGGACCGCGACGAAGGTGAGCGCATGGCCGACCGGATCCAGGCCCGCGTGGAACGGTTCGCCCCGGGCTTCGGCAGCAAGGTGATTGCGCGCCGCGTACTCACCCCGCACGAGATGCAGGCCCGTGACGCGAACCTGGTCGGCGGAGCGGTCAACGGCGGTACGGCGGCTCTCCACCAGCAGTTGATCTTCCGGCCCGTACCGGGACTTGGGCGGGCTGAAACGCCTGTGGGCGGGCTATACCTGGCGTCAGCCTCGGCACATCCCGGAGGCGGCGTACACGGCGCGTGCGGCTCCAACGCCGCCCGAGCCGCCCTGTTGCACGACCGCCTCCGGTTCCGGAAGTAGGTTCTGTCTAGCGGTTGCCCGCGACTTAAGGCTCGTACGGCGGTTCTAGCGTTGCTGCGGCTTAAGGCTCGTACGGCGGCTCTAGCGGTTGGTACGGCGGTAGGCGGTTGCGGCGGCACCGGCTAGTCCGGCGGCGCCCGCCAGGGCGATACCGCGCAACCAGTGCCGTCCCCATTTCCCGTGCACGGCTTCACCTTCGGGCTTCGGTTCGAAGACGTTGCCGTGGTTCGGCAGCACCGGCTCCTTGGTGGTTCCGCCTCCCCGGATCACCGGGCCCGCCACCGCGTCGTACACCCCTGGCAGCGATGCGAACAGCTGGGCGACCAAGTGATTCACCGGGCCGACCGAAACCGACCGCCGGGGCCGGTGCACCGTCTTCACGATCGCGCGGGCCACCTTCTCGGGTGGATCGACCGGTGGCAGCGCCCGATTCGCCCGATCGAGAAAGCTGGCCGCCTGGTGGTAGATCGGCGTGTTGACCGAACCAGGCCAGACCAGGCTGACGTGAACCCCGGGCGTTTGGCGGGCCTCGATCCGCAAGGTGTGCGCGAGACCGTGAATCGCCCACTTCGACGTGGTGTAGGCGCCCATCGTCGGCAAAGCGATCATCCCGAGCAGCGAGCCGACCAGGACCAGCCGGCCACCACCGGAGTCGCGGAACGCCTTGAGCGCCTCGCGGCTGACGTTCGCCGTACCGCCGAGGTTGATCCGGATGACCTGGTCGAAGACCTGGGCCGGGAGATCCTCGAACCGCCCGTACGCCAGCACGGCCGCGGCGTGTACGACGGCGTCAACCCGGCCAAACCGCCGTACGGCCTCCTCGAACAACGCCTCCACCTGCTCGGCGTCGGCGACATCCGTCGGCACGGTGAGCACTTCCCCGGCCAAGGCCTTCGTTTCCGCCTCCACGGCGGCAAGGCCGTCAGGCGATCGTGAGGCCAGAACGAGGTTCGCCCCTTCGGCCGCGAACGCCTGGGCCGTGGCCCGGCCGATCCCGCTGGACGCCCCGGTGATCAGTACTACGCGCGCCATCTCGTCTCCTCCCGGTTCCCCTCGGGGTACCCGTCTCCGGGCCGCCGAACCGGGATCCGGCCGTCAGGGATGGCTTCGGCGTCACCTGGCGGCGACGGCGGTTCGCACGCCCAGTGCCACCAGGACCAGCCCGGAGATCCTGGACATCGCCGTACGCAACGTGGGAGTGCGGAACGCGCGCCGGGACATATGCACGACCCCGGCCCAGATGAGCAGCCAACTGGCCGCCACGATCACGTGCGCGGCGCACAGCAGCATGATCTGCGGCAGCAGCGGGTGATCCCGAACCAGGAACTGCGGCGCGAGGGTGAGATAGACCGCGGCGGCCTTGGGGTTGAGAACGTTGCCCAGGTAGCCCTGGACGAAGTCGCCACGGTTGTTCCACGGCAGCGAGCACCTTCCTGAGGACCTGTCACCGGCCTGGGCCGCGGTGGCCGCCGGCCGGGCCGCCCAGATGGTCCGGACTCCGAGCACGATCAGGTACAGCGCGCCGAGCAGCTTCACCACGGTGAAGGCCGTGGCGGACCTCATGACCAGCGCGGACAACCCGACCCCAGCGAGTAGTGCGTGGGTCAGCAGTCCGAAGGACGTACCGGCGATCACTCCGGCACCGGCCCGGACACCGCTTCCGAGCACTCGCTCGGTGACGAGCGTGAAGCTCACGCCCGGGGTCAGGCAGAGCGGAAGAACGGCCAGACCGAATCCGACCGGTGCCAGCCAGTTCATCGCCACACCCCATCGCAGAGAGCGACAGACGTCAGTCAGGTGATGGCGCGTGGTTTCGCCTGTCTACGCCTGGTTGCGTCTGTCTCGCCTAGTTGCGTCCGGCCAGAATGACACAACGTCGCCCGGCGGTGCCGGACGACGTTGTGGGCAGTGCGAGTGCGAGATCAGACCTGGCCGGCCTTCTCCAGCGCCGTGCAGCAGGTGTTCACCAGCAGCCGGGTGACGTTGTAGGGATCGATGTTGGCGTTGGGGCGCCGGTCCTCGATGTAGCCCTTCTTGTCCACCTCGACCTGCCAGGGAATGCGGACCGAAGCGCCACGGTCGGAGACCCCGTAGCTGTAGACGTCGTGCGGAGCGGTCTCGTGGTGACCGGTCAGGCGCTCCTCGATGCCGTGACCGTAACCGGCGATGTGCTCCTCGACCTTGCCCGGGGCGCCGAGCGACTCGCACGCGGTGATGATCGCGTCGTAGCCCTCCCGCATGGCCCGGGTGGAGAAGTTGGTGTGCGCGCCGGCGCCGTTCCAGTCACCCTTGGCCGGCTTCGCGTCCAGGGTCGCGGCTACGTCGAACTCCTCGGCGATGCGGTACAGCAGCCAGCGGGCCACCCACAGGTGGTCGGCGACGTCGACCGGACCGGCCGGGCCGATCTGGAACTCCCACTGACCCGGCATGACCTCGGCGTTGATACCGGAAACCGCCAGGCCGGCCTCGATGCAGGCGTCCAGGTGCTTCTCGACGATCTCGCGGCCGAACACCTCGTCAGCGCCGACGCCGCAGTAGTACGGGCCCTGCGGGGCGGGAAAACCGACGGCCGGGAAGCCGAGCGGGCGTCCCTCCTGGAAGAAGGTGTACTCCTGCTCGATACCGAACCAGGAGTCCTGCTCGGCGAACTGCTCGGCGATCGGCAGCAGCTTGGCCCGGTTGTTGGTCGGGTGCGGGGTGCCGTCGACGAGGTAGACCTCGCACAGCACCAGCTTGTGCGCACCACCGCGAATCGGGTCGGGGCAGGAGAAGACCGGCTTCAGTACGCAGTCCGAGTTGTCACCGGGTGCCTGGTTGGTGCTCGAACCGTCGAAGCCCCAATCCGGCAGCTCCGCGCCGTCGGCGAGGATCTTTGTCTTCGAGCGAAGGCGCGCGCTCGGTTCCGTACCGTCGATCCAGATGTACTCGGCCTTGTAGCTCAACCGTCTGTCCCTTCGTTTGCGGCCGTCCCCTCAGGTGTTCCTGAACTGACCGAAGTCGACGGTGTCAATCAGCCGTTACGGACCTGTTGCCCGATTATGAACACGGTGTTAAGCGCCGCTCTCAGGCCATTTCCGGGTGGTAATGCAGCGAGACCCCGGGCATGGTTCGCCCGGGGTCTCGCTGGTCTTGGCGTCTTCAGATGGTTCGAGCTGGCTCGGGTGGTTCGAGCTGGCTCGGGTGGTTCGAGCTGGCTCCGGTGGTTCGAGCTGGCTCCGGTGGTTCGGGCTGGCTCGGGTGGTTACGGCTGGTTTGCGCGGTTAGAAGCCGTAGATGGTCCAGGTGAAGCTAGTGGAACCTGTACTGCCTCCAGCGTCCTTGCCGGTCACCGTGACGGTTGAAGTTCCCGCGGTAGTCGGGGTACCGGTGATGCGTCCGCTGGCGCTGATGGTCAGACCGGCGGGAAGACCCGTCGCGGTGTAGGTAAGGCTGCCACCCGCCGTACTCGATCCCTGGATCTGCAGGCCCTGGATCGCCCAGCCGCGGAAGTTCCACTGGTTGGCCGGTTTGGTCAGCGTGACCGTGCCACCCGGGTTGTCGCTCGTAATCGTCCAGGTGAAGGTTGCTGAACCCGTACGGTTGTCGGCGTTCTTGGCCGTCACAGTCACGTTCGACGTACCAGCAGCGGTCGGCGTACCGGTGATGAGCCCGCTCGCGCTGATCGTCAGTCCCGCCGGAAGACCGGTCGCGCTGAAGGTAAGCGCCTGACCGCCCGGATCGGTCGCCTCCACCTGCAACGACACCGCCGTACCGACCTTGCCCGTACGGTTGCCCGGGCTGGTCACGCTCGGCCCGGCCGGAGACGCGTCACCGACGGCCTCTTCCGCGTCGACCAGGCCTTCGCCGAAGTACGAGTTCTTCGCGGCCGTACCGGTGCAACCACCCGAGCAGGGCAGGTCGTCGGCCTGAGCGGCCAGGGCCGCCCGGAGCTGGGCCGGCGTCGCGGTCGGGTTGACGCTCGCAAGCAGCGCGGCAACACCTGCCACGTGCGGAGAGGCCATCGACGTACCGGACATGGAGCTGTAGCGACCACCCGGCACAGTCGAGTACGTCGACTCACCCGGCGCCGCGAGGTGGATCTTGTCCGTGCCGTAGTTGGAGAACGACGACTTGGTGTTGCTGGCTCCGACCGACGAAACCGAAACAACGCCGGGAAGTTCGCCCGGCAGGTTGAGGCAGTCGTTGGTGATCGTGCGGTTCGTGGCGGTGGAGTCGTTCGGGCTGGTGCTGTCGGTCGTCTTGCTGGCCAGGTTGTAGTTCTCGTTGCCGGCGGCGGCGATGTTCAGCACGCCCTTGCCCTCGGCGTACGCCACCGAACGCTTCACCGCTTCAAGGATCGCGGCCTGGTCGACGTTGCTCGGGCAGTTGAACAGCCAGGGATCCGTGTAATAGCTGTTGTTCGTGATGTCGACGCCCTGGTCACCGGCGAAGACGAACGCGCAGACCGTGTTCTCCGGGAAGAACAACTGCGTGCTCGGCTCAGCGATCCGGATCGACGAGATCTTCACCCCGGGCGCGACGCCGATGATGCCCTTGCCGTTCTTCGCGGCGGCGATCGTGCCGGCCACGTGGGTTCCGTGCTCGCCAACCGGCCGCCACGCGCCTGCGCGGGTATCAGCCTTGCCGTAGGCGCACGACGCGGACCGGGTGGCGTCGAAGTTCGCCTTCAAGTCGTAGTGCTGGTCGTCCACACCCGTGTCGAGTACGGCGACACGCACCTCGGGCGATCCCGTATTGACCGCCCAGGCCTTGTCCGCGCCGATCTGCACCATGTCGGCGCGATTGGTCTCGTTCGCGGTAGGCGTGATCTGCGAAGGCGCGCCCGGAATAGCCGGATTCGCCGCGGCGGCCGGTACGTCCGAGGTCCGGGTGGCCCCGACCTTCTGCACGCCGGTCACCCCGCGCATCGCGGCAGCGAACCCGGTCGACGACGAGTGCGCCACGATAACGCCGATCGCGTCGTACGAGGCGTAAACCGTGCCCCCGTTGCTCTGCACCGCCGCCTTCGGGCCATCGGTGGCCCCCGGCGCGGTGATCACGAAATACGAGCGAAGGCCGGCCTGAACGGCCGAAACCGTCGCCTCGCTGGTATTGGCGGCAAGCGCCGGTGGAGTAAGACAGGCGGCACCGGCGGCGAGCGCGGCGGCAACCGCAACCCGGCGAAGCGTACGGGCGCTGAACATGGGCGGTCCTCCAGTGGGACGGAAAGAGGTGTCCGAACCCTAGGCCAGAACTCCCCCACCGCACCTTGCCAATTGATGACAATGTCCCAACCGCGACACCACACAAGGGATAACCCCCACCAACGCCCCTCCCTCCCCACGGTCGGACGCAAAATGCGGCCGCCCTCCCCTCCTTCCCTCCCCACGGTCGGACGCAAAATGCGGCCGAGCTCCCCTCCTTCCCTCCCCACGGTCGGACGCAAAATGCGGCCGCCCCACACCGCCACCACCACGAACACGGAATGCGGGAAGTGGATAACCCTTCCGCGAAGTGCCTCCTTGCGCCGGGCTCCCCGCAGGTCCGAGAGGACCGGAACCCTCCGTGGAACCGCGCCCCCGCCGGCCGACACCGCGACGCCAACACTTCGAGGCACCTCGCGGCAGGGTTTTCCACATTCGGCGAATTTCGCGTCCGACCGTCAGTTAGCTGGGGTTCGACGGGGTCGCATTTCGCGTCCGACCGTCACCTGAGCGGGGTTCGGCGCGTCGCATTTCGCGTCCGACCGTCGGTTAAGGCGGGACGGACGCGCGTGAAGTGTTTTCCCACGGTCGGACGCGGAATGCGGCCGACTCGCACTGCCTGCGCACGGTCGGACGCGAAATGCGGGCGCCCCACACCGCCGCCGACCGTCACCACCACGGCGTACACGGAATGCGGGAAGTGTGGATAACCCTTCCGCGAAGTGCCTCCTTGTGTCACCCGCCCGCGGCGGGGCGTGCACGCAACCGTCCGGTGGAACCGCGCCGCTGCCAGCCGATGCCCGCGACGGCAACTCTTCGAGGCACTTCGCGGGAGGGTTGTCCACATTCGCCGCATTTTGCGTCCGACCGTCGGTAGTTCGGGGGTTGCCGTCACCTGGGTGGGGTTGGGGTGTCTGAACCACCCCGGGTTTGGTGCACACCTCCTTCGTTGGGAAGGTGTCATCTATGCCGAGCAAGTACGACGAGCAGACCAAGGCCAAGGCGGTCCGGCTGGTCACTGAGCATGTTCAGGATTACGGCTCCGAGTGGGCCGCGATTGTGGCGGTGTCTGGCCGGTTGGGGATGAATGCGGAGACGTTGCGC